>JAOACB010000009.1 GCA_026418055.1 Fimbriimonadales bacterium | reverse complement strand
TCTCGTGGGCTCGGAGATGTGTATAAGAGACAGGTGTAGCAGTGCTCCATCACCGGAGCCAAGGCGTCCGCCTGGTCGTTCAGAAGCTCGTTGTACTCGCGGCTGGCGAGAAACTTGATGAAGCGCAGCGCCTTCTCGCGGTTGGGGGAGTTCTTGTTGACGAAGGTGCAACGGGCGCCTCCCACCGTCACCCGTTCCTTGGCGTAAGGGATCTCGACCACGCCCAGCCTCAGCCCCTTCTGCTTGCGCATCAGGTTGAGCCACCAGCGGCCGCCGTAGGCCATCGCCACCCGGCCGCTCATGAGAAACGTAATGCCGCCCGATCCCCAGCCTCCCTGCGTCGACAGCGCCGCCTCCTCGTTGGGTGTCGGGGCGATCCTGTGCCTGTACATCAGGTCGTGCGAGAGGCGCATCCCTGCGATGGCCTCGGGGGTGTCCAGCGTGCAGACCGTGGCGGTCTCGTTGAAGTAGCGGCCGCCGTGCTGGTAGATCAGGTCCCTCGTGGCGTTCCAGTCCCAGTACAGGCCGAACTGCTTGGCCCGTCCCCTCTCGTCCCGGATCGTGAGCTTCTTCGCGGTCTCGATGAACTCGTCCCAGGTCCAGCCGGGCTTGGGGTAGGGCACCCCCGCGCGGTCGAACACGTCCTTGTTGAACCAGATCGCGTTGGCGTTGACGTTGCAGGGGAAGCCGTAGACGCGGCCGTTCACGACGCAGCTCGGCACGGCCACCGGCCAGATGATCTTCGGCACGTCGATGCCAGCTTTGAGCATCTCGTCCGTGATGTCCCAAGCGATGCCGGACGCCACGTACGCCTCGGCGGACTCGCGTCCGTAGGTGTCGAACAGATCCGGCCCCACGCCGCCGATCGACTGCACGATGACCTTCTGTTGGTCGGTGTTGGCAGGGTCGATCACCAGCTCCAGGTCGGGGTTCAGCCGGTTGAACAGCGCGACCTGCTCGGCCCGCACAGGGTTGTTGTCGGTGACCCACACCAGCCTCGTCTTGCCGGGCGGGTTGGGATCAGGCAGGCTCTTGTAGGCGTAGATGCTCAGCAACACCAACACCAACCCGATGACGGCGAAAGCGAGCTTCATGGCCTCCTCGGCAAACGCGTTTACAGTGTAGCGCAATCGCGCGGCTCGATGGCCGCGCCACGCTTTCCTTGTTCGTCGCGGCCCGCGCCGGCTCCTGCCGAGTCGTGCCCCGGGTTTGAAACGGGGTATTCTCGGGTCAGCTCTGGCCAGCGTCGTCCGGCGCGAAGGAGGCTGCCATGACCCATCGTCCCCCTACCGTGACCTCAGAGGTCTTGGAGCTGGCCCGAGAGGCCCGCAGCTTTCGTCTGTTGCGCTCGGTCGAAGAGGTTCGGGAGACCGTGTTCCCCGACCCGGACACCAACCACGTCGTGGTGGAGTTCGAAATCGAGGGCCTTGGGACGGTTCCCGAAGCCTGGGTGGACCGTTGCCGCAACGGCATCTCGGTGAACTACTACGACCCGTACCTGCGGCGGCGCGATCCCAACTGCCTCTACGTCGGGGACGACCTCCCCACCGACAAGCCGCGGTTCGAGAAGGTCTTCGGCAGGCCGTTCCCCGAGGTGCGCGCCGAGGCTCTGGAATGGCTCAAAACGCAGGACCTGGCCGCCTTCGCCTTCCTTGCGGGAGGATGGGACCAGGGCATCCCGTCGCTGGCGGTGTGTCCCGCCAACTGCGGGTTCTTCGCCTACGGTTTGGCGCTGCTGCAGGGCGTGGTCGACATCGAAGACATCCCCGGTTTCGAGGCCCGCTCCGTCATCTACGTGGCTCCGCCGTTCCGGCACACGCACTTCGGCGGAAAGCAGGTCGTCGTCCACAACCGCCAGAACGGCATCCACGAGCTGTTCAGCTTCAATCTTTATCCTGGCCCGAGCGCGAAGAAGGGCGTGTACGGCGTGCTGCTCAACGCCGGCGAGCAGGAGGGGTGGCTGACGGCCCACTGCTCGACCGTGCAGGTCGTGACCCCCTACGACAACGTCGTGACCTTCATGCACGAGGGCGCCAGCGGCGGCGGCAAGAGCGAGTTCCTGGAGCACGTGCACCGCGAGCCTGACGGACGCCTGTTGCTTGGGCGGAACATCGTCACCGGAGACCGGCGCTACCTCACTCTGCCGCGGGCCTGCGAGCTGCGCCCTGTGACGGACGACATGGCCCTGTGCCACCCCTCCTTCCAGGAGAACAAGCGCAAGCTCAGCCTGATGGACGCGGAGTCCGCCTGGTTCGTCCGAGTCAACCACATCCAGCGTTACGGCACCGATCCGAATCTCGAGGCGCTGACCATCAGCCCGGGCCAGCCGTTGCTGTTTCTGAACTTGGACGCCGTCGCCGGCTCGACCGCCCTCATCTGGGAGCACATCGAGGACGAGCCCGGCAAGAAGTGCCCCAACCCGCGGGTGGTCATCCCCCGACAGATCGTTCCCAACGTGGTCAACGGCCCGGTGCAGGTCGACATCCGAAGCTTCGGGGTCCGCACGCCACCGTGCACCAAGGACAACCCGACGTACGGCATTCTGGGTCTGTTCCACGTGCTTCCGCCGGCGCTGGCGTGGCTCTGGCGCCTGGTGGCGCCGCGCGGCCACGACAACCCGAGCGTGGTGGAGGCGGGCGCGATGGGCAGCGAGGGTGTGGGATCCTACTGGCCCTTCGCCACCGGCCTGCGCGTGGACCAGGCGAACCTTCTGCTCGAGCAGTTCCGCGAAACCCGGGACATCGACTACATCCTCATCCCCAACCAGCACGTTGGGGCCTGGAGGGTGGGCTTCATGCCGCAATGGATCGCCCGGGAGTATCTGGCGCGCAAGGGCAACGCCAAGTTCCGGCCCGACCAGCTGGTGCCGGCGCGGTGTCCGTTGCTCGGCTGGGCGCTCGAGAGCCTCATGGTGGAGGGCACCACGATCCCCTACTGGTTCCTGCAGGTCGACAAGCAGGCCGACGTCGGGCCGGAGGCGTACGACGTGGGGGCCAAGATCCTGCGCGAGTTCTTCGAGGCGCACCTGCCGAAGTTCGAGAGGGGCGGCCTGCATCCGCTGGGCCGGCGCATCATCACCTGCTTCCGACAGGGCGGCACCGTAGAGGACTTCGCAGAGTTGATTTAGGCAAGGGGAGCTGGGTACCGGCCGAATTGCGGGTGCGGCGGTCCCAACCGACAACCGATCCATGGAATAGCCCCTCGAGAGGCTGGAGGTTCGCGAGGTTCGATGCCCGGCGAGGATGGGATGGATCGGCTGACCATTGGTTGCGTGCTCTCGGACATTTACTTCCCGATGGACGACACGCAGTACGTCGCCCATGCCTGGAGATGCCTGCACGAGGCCATCCTTCTGAACGGCCACTGGGTGGTCTCCTGCGCGCACCGGGTGTTCGACTCCCTCGGCTTGGTGGCGGAGGGGCAGCTGCCGCCGCGCCTGGACGGCGTCGCAATGATCGCCCCAGCCCCGAACGACGCCCTGCTGCGAGACGCCCTGAGCCGCAGGCTGCCGCTCGCGCTGATCGGCACCAGGCTCCGCCTGAACCGTTGCGACTGCGTGGACGTGGACAACCGCCGCGTCGGGCACATCGCCGGGGAGCTGTTCCTCAAGGCCGGGCACGACCGCGTGGCCTTCGTGACCTCCGCCCCGACGCAGGTGAGCTCGATGGAGCGCCACGCGGGCCTGCTCGCGGCGTACCGCGAAGCGGGCCGGAGCGAAGACGACGTGCTGTACATGGCGCTCAACGACCCCGTGCCGCTCGACGAGCCCTCGCTGGACGAGGACCTGCGAGCGAACTACCTGCGCACCGAGCACTTCGGCTGGCAGAACAACCCCGGTGTGTTCGATCGCTTCCTCCGAAGGCTCCTCGACGAGCGCGTCACGGCCATCTTCGCCTTCAACGACCAAGACGCTAGGATGTACACCGACCGACTGATGGCCGCTGGGGTCAAGGTGCCGAGCGAAATGTCCATCATCGGCGTGGACAACGTCGGTCGGTTCGTGCTGGGCAACCCGCGCCTCAGCTCGATCGGACAGAACGTGCCGCAGATCTGCCGCGTGGCGGTTCGGCTGCTGCTCGCACGCATCCAGCACCCCGATGCCGAGCCTCAGACGGTGCTCGTTCCTCCGGTGCTGCACGACCGCGGCTCGGTCGCGCCTCCCTCGCGCCGGGCGGCCTGAGCGCGGCTGGAGACCGCCGCGCCCGTCCGAGGGCGCGTCCCGGCCCTTGCCCGGAGCGGTTCCCCGAACGGCACAGAGCAAACGCCCTTGGGACGCAGCCAGAGACCGAGCCGTTCCTTGGTGCTCCTCGCTTCGCCCGACGCTCCGCGCGGGGGCCCTCCACCGTCCTGGCAGGGCCACGGTCCTGCGGCACGGCCGCGGACGAAAGGTTCTCCGATCCCTTTCCTCCACACACTGCCCTCGGCGCGGCGGGGTCTCAGCACCTGACCGCCCACGGGTCGGGGCGCTTCGATCGAAACCGGGCGACCAAGGCCGCCAGGCAAGGCCGCGGCTTCTCCGCTCTTGCCGCTCGCGCTGGTGAACAAGGCCGCGAACATGGCATGATTGCATGTTGCATGAGGGCGCCTCGAACCAGAATCGCGGGCGAGGCGCTTGGCACTGCGCCAAAAACGCGTTAACCTAAGGAACAGAGGAAACCGTGGTGAGACCTTCCAGGAAGAACCCGACCATCCGCGACGTCGCGAAAGCCGCCGGCGTCTCCATCGCGACGGTCTCCCATGTTCTGAACGACCGCCGCGAGAAGGTCAGCAACGAGACCAGGGAGCGGGTGATGCGAGCGGTGCGCGAGCTGAGGTACCGCCTCCCGCCGAAGGAGGACCGCCAAACGGCGATACCCACGCACAACGTGGCGTTCGTGGTTAGCGACCTAATGCCGCCGTTGAGGCCCGAGCCCGACTACATGGTCGACGCGCTGCTCGCCGCCATCGCGGTTCTGGCGAGCCGAGGCTACAGCCTCACGTTCGTCGCGGAGCGCGTATGGGACGCCGTCGGCGAGGCGGCCCGCCGCAAGTTCGACGGACGCTGCGACGGCGTGCTCCTCCTGGCCCCGCCAGCGTTCGGCGAAGGCGCGAAGCTGCTCTGGGAGCGCGGGCTTCCCGTCGCGTCGATCGGCGCGCGGCTCAAGGTCCAAGGCGTTTCGAACGTCGATGTGGACAACCACCGCGTGGGCGAGCTTGCGGCGGAGCTGTTCCTCAAGCATGGTCACCGCAAGGTCGCCTACGTGGCGGACTGGAACCAGCAGGTGAGCACCTACGAGCGGTTCGAGGGTTTCCTGCAGGCGTTCGAGGCCGCAGGGATGCCCGACGCTCCCATCGGCGTGGTGCTGGACGAACCGCCAAGCCCCGAACAGGTCCGGCAGGCGCAGTCCAGGTCCCTGAAGCAGACCTGGTCGAAGATGCGCTACCTGGGGCGGGAGATCCGCGGTGCGGACGCGCAGGGTCTTCTGAACTGCCTGGGATCGGACGTGACGGGCATCCTGTTCTGGGACGACGGCATGGCGCGGCACTGGGTGACCCAGCTGGTGCGCGCCGGCGTGAGGATCCCCGAGGATCTGTCGGTCATTGGAGTGAACAACCTGGAGCGGCTCGTGTGCCCCGAACCACGGATCACGTCGATCGCGCAGGATGTCGGCCTCATCTCTCGGACCGCGACGAGCATCCTTCTCGCCCACATCGAGGACCCGGAGCGCCCGGCCGAGAACGTGCTGATCGCTCCCGAGCTCGTGGACCGAGGGTCGGTCGCCGCTCCCCGAAAGGGCCCCTTGGTGCTTCGCGATCCGCTTTCGGTGGGGGCGTTGCAGTGAGGATTCAGGGACTCTACCGCGGCGAGGCGGTCCAGCCGTTGCGGGAACTGACCATCGCCGGCGACGCCGGCCCGTTCGAGGTCTCCGATGCCCGGGGTCGGATCTATCACCGCGGCGGCGCGTCGTTCCTGGCTTCGGGGACGCCGGGCTGGCACACCGTTCGCAGCGAGTCGACGGGGAACCGGTTGCAGTTCCGACTCGAGGCGGCCACCCTTGTGCAGGACGGCTCGGGCCGCATGGCGGAGCTCTTCGACATGTTGCGCCACACGCTCTTCTCCAGCGAGGGTCCGAGCTCCGCGCTCTGGAACGGCAAGGTGTACCGCTTCTTCGTCGGGTGGCTCCGCGACCACGTGCACACCCTCAAGGGCATGCGGTACTTCGCGGACGAGCTCAAGACCGCGATCGAGCTGTACCGAGACTCCCAGCGGCACGACGGCATGATCTGGGACAACTACTACCCGCGGGGAGAGGACGAGAACTACTGGATCGTGCGCTTCACCGAGGGCGGCTTCTACCGCGCCTTCGAGGACAAGACCGGCGAGTTCAAGCGCATCCCGGTCGAGAACGACGTCGAGTACCTGTTCGTCGAGGGGATCTACAACACGTGGAAGGCCACGGGCGACGACGCCTGGATGCTGTCTTGCCTGGACTCCGCGGTCCGAGCCTTGGCCTATACGCGCAACGACAAGGCGTACCGCTGGAGCGAGGCTCTGGGACTGCCGAAGCGCGGCTACACGATCGACACCTGGGACTTCCAATCGGACGTCGACAGCAAGGTGGAGGGCGACCCGATGCGGATCCGACCCGGCACGACGCGCTTCGGGGCGATGTTCGGGGACGCCACCGGCTACGCCATGGGTTGCCGCATGCTGGCCGAGATGCTGGATCGGGCCGGACGCAAGGCCGAAGCCGAGGATCATCGCCGCCTGGCCTCCGAGGTTCTGCAACGGCTGGACCAAGTCGCGTGGCTGGGCACGCACTACCGCCACCACGTGCCGGAGGACCCGTCCGTCGTACGGGACTTCGGGGTGGACGAGGCCTCCCAGGTGAGCCTCAGCAACGCCTACTCGATCAACCGAGGCATCCCGCGGGAGCATTGCCGCGCCATCGTGAACACCTATAGGCGGCTGAGGGAGAACCTTCCCAAGGGCTCGCCCGGCGAGTGGTACACGATCTGGCCGCCTTTCCAGCGGGGTTTCGAGGATCACTGCGGCGTCGGACAGTACATGAACGGCAGCGTGACGCCCATCGTGGCCGGCGAGCTGTCGAGGGGCGCGTTCGAAGCGGGCGAGGAGGCGTACGGAGCCGACATTCTGGACCGGTTGACCGACCTGGGAAGGCGCCTCCAGAACCGGCTCTACTGCTCCTACACCGGCTGGTTCCCGCCGTGCGAGGACCCGGGTTGGTGGCCCATCGACCTGGCCGCCTTCGCCAACGCGGACATCCACGGCAAATCGACCCCCGGCGTGCCTCGATGGCCCAACTCCCCCAACGACCTACGGGAGTTCCCCGTCGGAAGAGTCGAGCTGGGCGGCGTTCCGTTCTGCGTGGCGGACCCCGACAAGAACCGGGGCCGATGCTGCGTGTCGGTGTCGGATCAGAGTGGCTATCCGTCGATCGTGCGGATTCCCGTGGGTCGGAAGGCTTCGAGCCTGGTGGTTCTGCACACGGTTTCGGGCGGCAACCGCCGCGCCGCGGGCGAGCTCCGCCTGTGCTACGAGGACGGCAGCGAGGAGCGGCGCAGCATACTGTTCGACCGCGACATCACCCATTGGTGGATGCCCGAACCTCCCGAGCAGTACGGGCCCGCCACCCTCCAGATCGTCTGGAAGGGCTCCAATCCCGTGTTGCCCTACGTGGCGGTTTGCGCCTGCGTCGTCGACAACCCGAACCCCGACAAGCCCGTCGCAGCCATCGAGCTCCGCTCGGCCGCCGAGCGGGCCGTCTGGCACGTGATCGGGCTGACCCTGGCCGACAGGCCTTTCCGGTTCCCGCCGCCGCCGATCAGCTTCGGCATTCCCGATGGTTGGGGGGCCGCCGCGGTGGTCTACGCGCTCATCGAGGGACTGGCCGGGATCGTGTGCGACGACCCCGGGTTCGAGTCCGCCACCTTGTCCCCCCGCTGGCTGGCTCGCGGCGAGACCGAGGCGCGCGTGTGCGCCGCCTTCCCAGCCTGCGACGGCTATGCCGCGTACGCCTTCGAGGCCGATCCGGAGGCAAAGGCCGCGACCCTGACCCTGACCGGATCTGGGGACAGCCTCCGCTTGAGGCTGCTCGTGCCGGCTCCCGCAGTCTCGTGCAAGGTGAACGGCGCGGAGGCGCCGTTCGCGTCGGAAACCGTGGGTGAGTCGCACTACGTCGTGGTCAACCACCTGATTGGTCCGGGACCGTTCCGAGTGGAGGTTCGGTGGGCCTGACGCTGGGTCAGCGGATCCAGAAGCCCACGCGCTCGAAGAACGCCTTCAGGACCTCGCGACCGGTCATGTGGCGGCCGTCGACCCGGCGGGCGCTCCGCATCGACCAGGTGACCTCGCCCTTCATGCCCTGGGAGACGTAGAAGGGGCGCATGCGCTCGTCGTACGCCGCCACCTCGGCCTGGGGATCGTAGCGCTCCCGGTGCCAGACGACGGCTTGGTCGAGCCGAGGCTTGATCTCCGCGGCGCATCCGGCTTCCGGCCAGCCGAGGCACAGCCCGAAGAGCGGCGCGACTCCGGACGGCAGGCCCAGCAGCGCGCTCGACCTCTGAAGGTCGTTCCGGACCGCTCCGATGTAACAAGCGCCGAGCCCCAGGGCCTCCGCCGCGCACACGAGCCGCTCCGCCGCCAGGGCGGCGTCGAGGAACGCCATCAACCCGAACTCGGCGTAATCCAGCCCTTCGCAATCCTCCCCGACCCTCGCACCGGCCCGCCTCAGCCGATGGTGGTCGGCGCAGAACACGAGGAACCTCGCCGCCGAGAGGATCTGCCGCTGGTTGCCGGCCAGCTCCGCGAACGCCGCGCGCGACTCGGGCGCATCGACGCTCACCACCGACCAAAGCTGCAGGTTGCTGCTGGTGGAGGCGCTCTGCGCCGCGGCGATCAGGGCGCTGAGGGTGCGCTCACCGATCGGCTCAGGCGCGAAGTCCCGAACGCTGCGGTGCCGCAGAAACGGCGCCAGCTCGGGGAGCTCGAAGCCTGGGTCGACGCCGTAGCGCGCGCGCCAAGCCTCGGCGAAGGACTCGGAGAACATGGCCCATTGTGGCCCAACGCAGGGAAAGGCGGTGAAAACGCCTCCGGGGTCGGAGGCAGGACCCCGGAAGGCGCATCCCTGAGACTCAAGACGTCAGCGCCTGCGGCGACGGAGAAGGAGGCCCGCCGCTCCGGCACCCAAGGCGACCAGCGTCGCCGGCTCCGGAACGGCTGTGACGCGCACATCGTCGATCCAAGCGTCGATGTTGGCCGAGCTCAAGCCGGATCCCATCACCAACGAGTCGACGACCCCGGCCGCGCCGCGCGACACCTCGGCTCCGAGCACGCCGTCCACGTAGAACCTCGCCAGGGTCGGAGTGATCTCCATCTCCATCAGATGCCAGCCGACGCTGCGGTCGGGGGCGCTGGACAGGTTGATCCAGCCCACGCCGCCGAACGCCACCCGCGCCTGATACTTGCGGCCGTTGTACGTGCCGCTGGTGACGGTGTTGTACTTTCCGATGGCCCAGAGGTTCAGGAGCGTGCCCTCGAAGCCGTTTCCGCTGTAGGCGCGCAACTCCAGATAGTGGCGGCCGCCCCCTAGGCTCGCGCCCTTGTCATCGTAGAAGTAGAAGCTCAGGCGGAACGTCGCGTTCGGATCCTCGTGCGACAGCACCTTGCCCAACCGCTTGGGGCTTCCGCTGGAAAGACCGAGCAGCTTCGCCGCGTAGCTGCCGGAGTTCACCGGGCTCGTTACGATCGTCATGCCGTCCGGCCCGGAGGCATTGAGCGTCAGGTCCCATTTGGAGAAGTCGCCTGTCTCGAACCCGTCCTCGAACAGCACCACCGCGTTCGCCCCGCACGCCAAGGCCGCGAGAGCGACGGCAAACCATCCCTTCCTCGTCATCCAATTGCCTCCCAACCCCAGTATATTGCCGGTTCCCCGGAGTTGAGGGAAAACCAGCAAAATTACTGGCCCGCCAGACCGAGCGCCTCCGCCTCGGCCGACATCGCCTCCAGCATGTTCGCGATGTGTTGCTCCAAGGAGAGGCCGATCTCCTCGGCTCCCCGCGCGACCTCCTCCCGGTTCACCGCCGCGGCGAAGGCCGGCGTCTTGAGCTTCTTGAGAACCGACTTCACCTCGACGTCCCTCACGCTGCGCGAGGGCCGCACGTACGCGACGGCGGCGATGAACCCTGTCAGCTCGTCGACGGCGAACAGGTGCCGCTCGAGCGCGCTCTCCCTCGGGACGCCGGTTCGATCGCTGTGGCTCGCGATGGCCCGCACGATCACCGGATCCCACCCTTGCTCCTCCAGGAACCGCACGCCCCACATCGGGTGGTCGTCCGGGTGCCTCTCGTAGTCGAAGTCGTGAAGCACCCCCACGGTGCGCCACAGTTCGACGTCCTCGCCCAGCCTGCGCGCGTACCACGCCAGGCAGGCCTCGACCGCCAGGCAGTGCCGCCGCAAAGAATCGCTCTGGGTGTGCTCGCACAGCAGGCGGAAGGCGGATTCCCGATCGTTCATGGGAACGCTTTTACCCAAGGCGCTTGCTGCCGCACCGCCACAAAGCGGAGCCCCCTCGGATCTGGGGGGATCTTCGGGGGCTGTCCGTTCGCCTTGCGGCTTGGCTGCTTGGGAGAGGGAAGGAGGATATGCTTCGATAAAGGAAACGCAAGCCGCGGGGGATTCGTTCCCGGTCCCTGGAGGACCCTCCGAAGGTCCCGAACGAGGGGGCTTGACGCGCCCTCTGCAGGGATGGGATAGAATGGAGGGGCGAGAGCGGGTGTAGTTCAGGGGTAGAACGCAAGCTTCCCAAGCTTGATGTCGCGAGTTCGAATCTCGTCGCCCGCTCCAAACCTCATTTCCGAATCCCCGTCGTTCGCGCAACCCAACCCACCACCTCGCGGAGCGCGATCTCGTGGATCGTCTCCTCCAAGCGGCCGTACTCGCTCAGCCTTCCGGAGGCGCTCAGCTGGAAGAGGTGGTTGAGCATCGACAGCACCTTGAGCTCCGCCCGCGGGTTCGCGGCCAAGGCTCGCCGAGCCTCGGGAAGACTCTGCGAAGGGGGGACCTGGAGGTCGTACTCTCCCCACACCGCCAGCACCGGAACTTTCAGGCGAGCCAGGTACGGTCTGGGATCGAGCACCAGGAACCGCCGCATCCAGGGAGAGTTCAGCTGGGCCACATGTCGGGTCATCGAAGCCTCGGCGGAGGCTCGCTCAGACTCGGGCATCGCGGCGACCGCCTCCCGGTAGACCGCCAGCGCCCTCTCCGCGGCCTTGTCGCGCTCCTCCTCGGACAGGATCGCGCCCACCAGCTTGTCCGTCAGCTCCGCGGCCTTGGCGGCGTCCTCCGGCTTGGCGCCCTCCGCCTCGGCGATCAACCGGCTCTGCACCACCACGATGTCGCGCCCGGGGACGGCCGGGGGAGCCAACAGCACGACGAACGCCACGTCCGGATGGTCGGCCGCCGCCATCGGCGCGATCAGACCGCCCTCGCTGTGGCCCATCAGTCCGATGCGGCCCGCGTCGATGTCCTTCCTCGTCTTCAGAAAGGCCACGGCCGCTCGCGCGTCCGAGGCGAAGTCGTCGCTCGTGGCCGTCGAGAACAAACCGGTCGACTTGCCGACGCCGCGGTCGTCGCACCGCAGCGAGGCGACCCCGGCCTTGGCCAGCGCGTCCGCCCACACCGCGAACGGCTTGTGGTCCAGGATGGTCTGGTCCCTGTCCTGGGGCCCCGAGCCGGTGACCATCACGACGCAGGGAAACGGCCCTTCTCCCTTCGGCTTCACCAAGGTGCCAGCAAGCCGAACGCCCGAAGCCTCCGGGTTGTCGAACGCCACCTCTTCGGCGTCGTAAGGGAACGGCGGCCGCGGCGTCTGCGGCCGACGGGGCGGCTGGAGGTTGGGCTCGCCCTTCTGCATCGTCAGCGGAAGCTCGAGGCCGCCCTGCCGGAACTTGCCCGCGGCTCGCGTGCCGGACTCGTTCAGCTGGCCCTCGAACGACGCCCCGATGGAGCGCGCCTCGAACCGCAGCACGCCCTTGCGGACCTCGAAGCGAGTCAGCGGGATGCCCTTCGCCCCCTGCTCGGGAACGTCCAGCGTCGCCGCCTTGCCGTCGGACCGCACCACCAGCGTCAGCTTGGAGCCCGGAAGGGACAGCAGGCCGTGCCAAACCTCGCCGGCCACCGACAGACAGCCGGCGACGAGCATCAGAGCCGTGCACAGTGCAGCCATGCGGGCACTATGGCACGACAACCGCGGGTAGAGTCGGGCCGATGCTGCAAGCCGTGACGGAGGAGCGCATCCGCGTGCGCTACGGCGAAACCGACCAGATGGGCCATGCCTACTACGGCAGCTACCTCCTCTGGTTCGAGCAGGCTCGGGGAGCCTGGTGCCGGGACCGCGGCTTCACGTACCGCGGCCTCGAGGAGATGGGCTATCGCCTTCCGGTGGTGGAGGCGCACGTCCGCTACAAGGGCCAGGTCCGCTACGACGACCTCATCGTCGTGCGCATCCGCCTGACCGAGGTTCGGCGCTCGGCGCTGCGCTTCGACTACGAGGTCGTCCTGCCCGAGGAGGGCAGGCTCGTCACCGAGGGATACACCGTGCACCTCCTGGTGGACGAGTCCCTGCGGCCCGTCTCCGTCCCAGAGCCCCTGCGAGAGCTGCTCTTCCGCGACCCGAACGAATGCGAACGGCTCGCGTAGAATCCAGAGCCAGACCATGACGGACGGCCCATGTAGCCTGCACGAAGCCCTCCGAGCGCTCGAGCGATCCTCTCCAGGCGCACCGCTCCTGGCCCTCGGCCAGACGGTGTTTTGGGACGAGCCGATGAAGGCGGGCGTTGCTCTGGCGCTGAAGGAGATCGGTTCGACGCGGCGCTTCGTGGCCGGAGCGCACGACACCGACTACTTCGCCAAGCACGGCGGCAGCGTGTCGCGCGAGCGCTACGTGGCGCTGGGCCACAACGACACCACGACGCGCGACCTCTGGAGCGCCGCCGGGGAGTTTAGCCGCTTGCTCGGCTCCGAAACGGTCGTCACGCGAGAAGCTCTCATGGCGGCCGGCGTGCGGGTGCGGACGATCGCACAGAATCGGCCTGGATTGCTCGACGAGGCCACCGAGGCATGGGGTTGGAGGGGCGTGGTGGGAACCGTGGAGGACCACCGCGTGGCCGCCGAGCTGCCGGTGGGTCTGGTGTGGCCCGCTCTGGAGCGAACCCTGCTCTGGGCGATCCAAGGCACTTTGGAGACGGTCCACCATGAGGACCCTTCCCGAGCCGAGGAGCTGGCGGACCGTCTCGTGCGGGAGGCGTGCGAGATCGCGGAGGCCGACCCGAGACAAACCCTGGGCCAGTTCTATCGCCGCCTCCTGCCGATGCTCTACGCGTTCGCCGCGGGCCGCCCGGTGGAGATCGACACCACGGCCACCAGCGAGCTGCTGCGCTTCAACCGGTCGACCTGCGGGCAGGCGCGCTTCGACCTGCTGCGGCTGTTCGTCGATCCTCGCACGCGGGCCAGAGCGGAGCGGGCCTACGACAGGGCGATCGAGGGCTCGGAGCTGTACGCGCTGGCTCGGTTCGGAACCGGCGCGATCCCGTTCGATCTGGTGATCCCGGGCGTGGGTCGCGGCACGATCCGCCTTGGCAACCGAGGCGCCGTGATCCAGACGCCGAAGCCAGCCTTCCTCAGCTTCCCGCGGCGGATCGGAAGCGTCGAGGAGCTCGCGGAGGCCATCGAGAACAAGTTCGGACCGGACTGCGTGTTGGTCGGCAAGGCCGTCGCGCTCATCGGCCAGCTGGCTCGAGAGTTCGTGTTCGTGTTCCACCGCGGCGCGAGCGGATACGTGTCGCGCTCCAAAGCCTTCCACCGGCTTCTGGCCGACGATGGACTGGGGCTCGATCTGCACCCGCTGCTGCGGGTCGAGTTCAACGCCCTGGACGCCCTCGACGCGTGTTGCAGCTGGATCCGCCTGCCGGAGCCGTTCCGGAGGCCATTCGGAGCCTGTGAGATCTGCTCGAAGAGCTTCGCCCAGCGATGGCGCGAGGTCGCTCGGGAGCAGCGCGCTCTGTTGGCCCAGCTGGCGGGCCTCCGCCGACCGATCGACCTGATCCGGTTTCTCGACGAGGAGGCTGGCGGCGCCTGGAGGGCGATCGCCCGGGAGTACGAGTCGTTGCACGCCAAGGCCGCCGAGATCCGTCGAGCGATCGACGCCGAGCGCGCGGAGCGCAGGCGCCTCTACGAGCTCATCCGCCAGCTGCGGCTGCACAGGGTCGAGACCGAGCGCCGCATGGGGGAGCATTTCCGCGAGTGCATCTACGGCAGGAAGCCCACCGCCGAAGACGCGGAGACGCGCCGAGCCTTCGCCGCCGACATCCAGCGGACCATCGCCGAGATCGACCGCCTCAAGGCCGAGGCCAGGGCCTCGCGGGAGCGCCAGGAAGCCGCGGCGCGAGGGTCCGAGGCCATCGCGACGCACGAGAGGAGGCGCTCGATCGAGCTGGAGGCGGAGCTGATGCGCCTGAGCATGGCGCGAGAGGCGATTCTCTGCTCCAGCGGACTCGAGAAGGCGAACCACCGCCCCAGCGCATGGTGGTTCCCCTTGGTCTGCCCGGACGGCGCCTGGTTCCGTCGCACCGTCGAAACCGCCCGATGCGAGCTGGAGCCGCTGACGTGAGGTTCTGGAAGCTCGAGTCGGTTGGCAACGACTTCGTGCTGGTTGAGGGCGATCGCGCGAATCTGCCCCAGCTGGCCCGTGTCGCCTGCGACCGCAGGTTCGGGATCGGAGCGGACGGCCTGCTCGCCGCCTGGATGCAGTCCGGCATCCTCAACCTCCGGATGTTCAATCCGGACGGGACCGAGGACTTCTGCGGCAACGGCCTGCGGTGCGCCTTGTGGCACGGGCTGCGCCGCGCCTGGTTCGAGCGCCCCGTCGTGGTGCGCCACTTTGGGCGCGACGTGACGGCCCGGTGGGGCGAGGACTCCGAGGGCCTGGTCAGCCCGACGATCGAGACCGACCTCGGGCGCGCCTCGTGGCGGCCCGAGGACGTGCCGCTGGCCGAGGGTCTGCCGGAGTTCGCACCGGCGCACGCGGAGGTGGAGGGGGAGCGCCTGGAGCTGTGGTCGCTGTCGACCGGAAGCACCCACACGGTGGTGTTCTGCGACCGCCTGCCGGAATCGCCGCGGTTCGAGCGGCTGGGGCGTGCGCTGGAGCACCATCCCGCCTTTCCGGAGCGCACCAGCGTGATGTTCGCCAAGGTGGTCGGTCGGAGGCAGATCCGGCTGCGCATCTGGGAGCGGGGCGTGGGCGAAACCCTCGCGTGCGGCTCTGGAACGTGCGCCACCGCGTCGGCCTACGTCCGCAAATTCGGCGCGGAGCACTCGGGGGAACTCCGCGTCGAGAGCCAAGGGGGCGTCCTGAGCGTGCGGCTGCACGCCTGGGACGCCCCCCTCGTGCTGCGGGGCCGAGCCCGCTGCGTGTTCGAGGGCGAGCTTACTTGGCCTCGATGAACGGCATCATCGAGCGCAACCTCTTGCCCACCTGCTCGATCGGGTGCCGCGACTCCTGCTCCCGAAAAGCCTGCATCTGTTTGCGGCCCGTCTCGTTCTCCTCGATCCAGCGGCGCACGAACGAGCCGTCCTGGATGGCTGCCAGGATCTCCCGCATGGCCTGTCGGGTCTGCTCGCCGATCACCTTCGGGCCGGCCGTGTAGTCGCCCCACTCGGCGGTGTCGCTGATCGAGTACCGCATGTAGCTCAGCCCGCCTTCGTAGATCAGGTCGACGATCAGCTTCATCTCATGCAGGCACTCGAAGTAGGCGGCCTCGGGCTGATAGCCCGCCTCGACGAGGGTTTCGAAGCCCGCCTTGATGAGGGCGCTCAGGCCGCCGCACAGCACCGCCTGTTCTCCGAAGAGGTCGGTCTCCGTCTCCTCCTTGAACGTGGTCTCCAGGATCCCCGCCTTGGCGGAGCCGATGCCCCACCCATAGCTGAGCGCCCGGGCGAGCGCCCGGCCGGTGGCGTCCTGATGGACGGCCACCAGCGCGGGCATCCCCGCGCCGTGCACGAACTCGTGCCGCAACCGATGCCCCGGCCCCTTGGGCGCAATCATCGCCACGTCCACGGTGGCGGGCGGCTCGATGAGCCTGTAGTGGATGTTCAGTCCGTGCGCGAAGAGCAGCATCTGGCCTTCGCGCAGGTTGGGCGCGACGCTTTCCCGGTAGATGTCGCGCATGGGCACGTCCGGCACGCAGAACATCGCCGCGTCGGCCCACTGGATCGCCTCGGCGACCGTGCGCACCTGCAGTCCGTCGGCCTGCGCCTTCTCCCAGCTCCTGCTGCCCTCGTACAGGCCCACGCAAACGTCCACGCCGCTGTCCCTCAGATTCAGCGCGTGCGCGTGCCCCTGGCTGCCGTAGCCCAGCACCGCCACCTTTTCAGCCCGAACGATCTCCGGATCCACATCCTGCGTGTAGTAGAGCTTCGCCATGCTTCCTTCCCCTCCTCAGTTGCTCGCGGACGGCGTATCCGCCTTCATGGCGACGAGACCCGTCCGCACGATCTCGCCGATGCCGTACGGCTCCAGCATGTGGATGAGCTGGTCGATTTTGTACGGCTCGTCGGTGAACTCGACGGTGATCGACTTCTGGGTGAGGTGCACCACCTTGCCCCCCAGCACGCCGACGATCTCCAGCACCTCGCTGCGTTGGCCGCTCGCGACGTCCACGCGGATCAGCGCGAGCTCGCGCCGGATCGATCGGATCGGCGGGATGTCCTCGACCTCCACGACGTCGATCAGCTTCTCCAGCTGCTGCAGGATCTGGCGCAGCTCCCGGTCGTCGGCGGTGACCACCATCGTGCAGCGCGAGTAGCCGGGCTGCTCGCAGTCCCCGGCGTTGAGGCTGGCGAGCGAGAATCCTCGCCGACGGAACAGGCTCACCAGCCGGTTGAGCGTTCCCGCCTCGTTCTGCAGCAGAGCGATGATCGTGTGCTCCTTGATCTGGCGGTCCCTCATCGACGCGCCTCCACCGGAACCTCCGCCTGCAGAGCGGGATCCATGATCACGGCGTCGTTCGACGCGCCCGGACCGACCATCGGGAACACGTTCTCCTCCATCTCCACCACGAACTCGGCCAGCGCGGGGCCACGGATGCTCCTAGCCCGCTCGAAGGCGCCGTCGACGTCGTCCCGGCGCGTGCACTGCACGAACGGGATGCCGTAGGCTTCGGCGAGCTTGGCGTAGTTCGGGTTGCCCATCGCGACGTGGCTGTAGCGGTTGTCATAGAACAGCTCCTGCCACTGCCGCACCATCCCCAGGTAGCCGTTGTTGATCAGGCAGATCTTGACGTCGACGTTGTGGTCCCGGATGGTCTGCAGCTCCTGGAGGGTCATCTGGAAGCCTCCGTCTCCCACCACGGCCCACACCTCCCGGTCCGGTCGCGCGAACTTCGCGCCCACGGCGGCGGGCACGCCGTAGCCCATCGTGCCGAGGCCTCCGCTGCTGAGCCACTGGCGCGGCTCCCGGAACTTATAGAACTGGGCCGCCCACATCTGGTGCTGGCCCACGTCGGTGGACACGATGGCCCGGCCCTCGGTGTGCTCGTTCAGGGCGCGCAGCACGTGCCTGGCGAGCAGGCGGCCGTCCTCCGGCACCACGAGCGGGTAGCGGCGCTGCCACTCTCGAATCTGGGACCGCCACTCGGTGTGGCTCTTGGGCTCCACAAGGGGGAGCAGCGCGGCGAGGCTTTGCTTCAGGTCCCCGATCACGAAGCACACGGGCGACACCGTCTTCCCCACCTCGGAGGGGTCGATGTCGAAGTGCACGATCTTGGCCCTGGGAGCGAAGCCGCTCGTCTTGCCCGTGAGGCGGTCGTCGAAGCGGATGCCGATGCCCAGCACCAGATCGGCATGCTGCACCGCCATGGTCGAGGCCGCCTCGCCGTGCATGCCCAGCATGCCGAGCGAGAGCTCGTGCTCGCGCGGGAAGCTGCCCAAGCCCAGCAGCGAGTTCGCGACCGGGATGTCGGCCTTGCGCGCGAACTCCGCGAGCAGATCCCACGATTCGCTGTGCAGGACGCCCGCCCCCGCGATGATCACCGGGCGGTGAGCCTCCGCGATCAGCCGCGCGGCCTCTCGGACCTGGTCCTCGGAGGGCGGACCGGGCAGGCGGTAGCCGCGGCGGGGCGTCGCGGGCGTGGCGTCCGCGTCGGTCTCCGCGATGAACACGTCCTTCGGAATGTCCACCAACACCGGTCCCTTGCGGCCGGTGCTGGCGAGGAAGAACGCCTCCTCGAGCACCCAGGGCAGGTCGGCCACGTCGGTCACCAGGTAGTTGTGCTTGGTGATCGGGATCGTGATGCCCTGGATGTCGGTCTCCTGAAAGGCGTCCTTGCCGATCGCCGGCGTGGCCACCTGGCCCGTGAGAGCCACCATCGGGATGCTGTCCATCATCGCCGTGGCGATCCCTGTCACCAGGTTGGTGGCGCCCGGACCGCTGGTTGCGAGGCACACCCCCACCTTGCCGGTGGCCCTTGCGTAGCCGTCGGCCATGTGCGCGGCGCACTGCTCGTGGCGCACGAGCACGTGCCGCACGGTCGGCCAGTTCAACATCTCGTCGTACAGGGGCAGCACCACGCCGCCCGGATAGCCGAAGATCGTGTCGACGCCGTGCCTCACCAGCGCCTCCATGACGATACGCGAACCGCTTCTTGTCATACGAGCCTTGCTCCTTAGCCCCGGCATCGGAGCCCGTGTGCCAACAGCGGCGTCGGCGCTGATCCAACGATCCGCCCGGCTGGCTTCTCGCGCTTCGGTCGAACGGCGTCGTCGTCCGAAACGCAAAGGGCCTCTCCGAATTCGCCGGAGAGGCCCGTTGCAGCGTCTGCAGCGCCCCCCGGCTAGGCCGGAAGGATAAGGACGAGGACGGCACCGAGACCGAGCTCGAGCGGCTCGTTCGGTCGCTGGATCCTGGCCCTTGCAGACTGGCGGCGCATTGGAACCTTCATCGTACCACGTTTTCGCTCTTCCGCAAACCCCTAGGCGCCTGCGAGGCAGCGGAGAAGCGCCGATTCCGCCTCGAGGCACCAGTCCCCGTCGCGAAGGCTCCGCGCGGCCTCCGGACACACGCCGTGCAAGTCCGCCAACGGCGTGAGGCCCAGACCGCGGGCCGACGGATAAACGACGATCTTGCCCTCGATCGATCGGTCCTCCACGGCTCGAAGCCCCGCCTCCGCGCCGGCCATGCCGCTCACGGCCGCAACCGAGGCATCCGTGTCGAGGCGGCCATCCAGAACCTTGGCGAGCACCGACCGCATGTCTCGCGTCTCCGAGCCGCTGGTTCCGAACACGAAGATCCGCGACTGGACGATCCGGTCGCAATCGAAGGGGTGCTTCACGCCCACCGGTATCCCCGCGAACACGTTGACGATCGCTCCCTCGGCGCACCGTTCCAGCGCGTCCGCGACGAGCTCGGGCACGGGAGCCATGATCGCCGCGTAGGTGAAGCCGCGCCCGACGTCCTCCCTGCTCGCGTCCACGGGGAGGAAGCCTTGGAAGCGGCGCGCCTTCCTCCCCAGGGCCGCCAGACGGTTCGCATCCACGTCGGCGGCGACCACGCTGGCCCCAACTCCCGCCATGAGGCTGCGCAGCACGTGCATCTGACCCATCGGTCCTCCGGCCCCAACCACCAGCATGCGCTCCGCTTGGCGGAGCTCCCCGGTCTGGGGAATCCAGGCGTAGCCCTCGGCCGGATGCTCTCCCGTCGTTCCCACCCAGCGGCATCCGCCGTAGTGCACGCGCCCGATGCCGATCGTGCACGGCCTGCCGAGCTTGGCTCCGGCCAGCACCAGGTTCGCGATGCCTCCGTCGGCAAGCTTGTCCGACACCAGCTCGACGGCCTCCGGGGTGGGACGGAACAGCACGGCGTCGTCGAACGCCTGGTCCGGCAGAGCGGCCAGAGCGTCCAGGGTCCGAGCCTCCGCCACGAGCTCCGGGCCTCTGTCGTACAGCTCGAGCACCCGTCGCCGGTCCTCGATCCCCGCCCCGAACAGCAGCAGTCGGCCGGAGGAGAGCGGTCGCCGCCGTTCGGGATTGCTGTAGCTGTTCTCCACGCAGGCCCACGGTTCGACCAGCGCCAGGGACGACGCGCTCGGACCGTCGGGCGCCGGGAGAAGGTACGAGTCGGGGTCCCTAGGGTCGCCCACGATGCGCTCGTCCAGCAGCGTGTACTCCTGGAGCGCTCCCTCGAAGTTGTAGCCGAACGCTCCGTTGGCCGTGGGAACCTTCAGCCTCCGGAAGTCCGCCTGGACGATGTAGCGCTCGTTACACCGGTACCAGCGCACATCCTCGCCGACCGCAGCGATCCGCAACACCGCCTCGTGCCCCGGCACTGTGGGACGCTCTCCGGGCACGTAGCTCGGGAGCGCCGCCAAGACCTCCGGCTCGATGCCCGAAACCACCTCCGCCTTGCGGACGTGGCGATCGAACTGGTGCAAGAGCTTCAGGTCGGAGAAGCACAAGCCCACGGCCTCCACCTTGGCGAGGATCTGCCTGCCCTTGGGCCGGGGAACCGGCTTGGCCTCATTCAGACGGATCTGGTCGGGACCGACGAGCTGGATCGCGTGTTGGGTGGTGGGAGCAGGACTCATGGCTAGTGGAGCATCACCTGGCCGCCGGTGACGGGAACGGCCTGGCCGGTCTCGTACTGTTGTTCGACCACGTACACCAGGGCGCGGTACACGTCGTCGACCCCGCAGCCGCGCCCCATGGGCACCTTGGCCTCGTAGAAGCGCCGCACATCCTCGGTGGTCTGAGCGCCGGGCACCTTGCCGGCCCGCAGGTACTGAACGAACAGCCCGTTCTGCGGGTCGGACCAGAGCGGACCGTCGAAGAAGTTGCCGGGACACACGGCGTTGACCTTGATCCTGTCCGCGAGGAGCTCCATCGCGAAGGACTGCACGAGGCCGATCGCGCCGAACTTGCCTCCGGCATACGCTCCGTTCCGGTTGGAGCCCTGCAACCCGGACTTGGAGTTGATCTGCACGATGTCCGTCCAGGCGCCGGGGTTCCGCGCGTTCTGCGACGCCATGGCCCGGGCGGCCGCTTGGGCGCACAGGAAGAACCCGATGTAGTTCACCCGCGTCACGCGTTCGAACTCCTCGTGAGGCTGCTCCTTGACGCTGCCCGCCCTGAGGATGCCCGCGTTCGCGACGAACAGGTCGATCCCACCGAACGCCACCAGCGTCCCCAGCATCGCCTCGCGAACGGACGCCGGGTCCGAGACGTCGGCCCGCAGCGCCAGCGCCCGGCCCGGGCCGCAGCATCGGTTCAGCTCCTCGGCAACGGCCTGCGCCTGTTCCTCCGCCACGTCCCAAAGCGCCACATGCGCGCCGTCGGCCGCGAGCCTCTCCGCCAAGCCCTTGCCGAAGCCCTGCGCCGCCCCCGTGACCACGGCCACCTTGCCGGCAAAACGACCCGGCGTGCCCGCGGCGGCCACCTGGCGCCGGTACTGCTCGACTTCCCAGGCGTCGATGAACTCCCGGTCGCGCTGGGAGAGCGGCGCGACTCCTCCCAATGCCTCCGCACCCAGCGCAACCCGGACCGCGTCCTCGTACATGTCCGCCGCCGCGTCGGCCTCCTTGGCGCTCGGCGCCGCCGCGAGAAGGCCGACGCCCGGCACCAGCACGATCTTCGGCGGATAGCCGGTCTCGGCGAGGTGGGCGTCCAGCGCAGGGCCCGGATCCTCGTCCATCCCCAGCCACAGCGGGAACGACTTGCAGTACACGATTTGGTCGGGGATGAGCGGCCCGAGGGAGGCGAGCCGCTGGGCCTCGGGGTGGTCGGCGAACGCGCGGCCCGGACCCGCTGTGCGACAGCGCAGCACGCTCGCCCAGCCCCTGGCCAGCATCGCGCCCCTCAGGCTCGGCAACAGGCGCTCCAGCAGCTCGTCGCTCGGCGGCTCGCCTCCGGCCGGCGTGGAGGGCACGAGCGCGCGCACCCGCGCGAGCACCCGCTCGGTGACCTCGGCGATCTCGTCCGGCCGCTCGGCGGCCACGACGAAGCCGTGGTTCTGCCACAGCATCGCCACGGGCCTGGAGGCATCGGCGCCCTGCAGCCTTTCGGCGATCGATTTTGCCAAGAGGAACCCCGGATCGGTGTACGGCACCCACACGACCTCGGGTCCGAGCAGCTCTCGGCACAGACGCTCGCCCTGCACGCAGCACGAAAGCATGTTCGCGTAGGTCGCGTGGGTGTGCACCACGTAGGCGTGCGGGAACAGCGCGTGCACCGCGCACTCGACGGAGGGCCGCTGACCCAGCTCGGGACGAAGCCTGGCGGCGTAGATCGCCTCCTTGAACCGCAGCTCGCGCTCCTCGGGATCGCCACCCAAGTCGCTCTCCACGATGGCCCGAAGGGCCGCCAAGTCCATTTCGACGAAGCCCGACTCGTCGATCTCCGCGAGGGCCACGCCGCTGGCCTTCACCCACATCCGGCCTTCGACTTTGAAGGACGTGTTCCCGCCACCCGCGATCACGAAGTCCTTGTCGGACCCGTAGCGGCGGGAAAGCCGGATCAGTTCGCCCAGGTCAGGCACGGCCGGTCACCTCCAGGATCGCGGCGCAACCCACGGCCCGGAACGCTGCGATCCTCTCTTCGACGGTCCCCGGAGCCTCCTCGAAGCCCGGTTCGCCCCGCGCCACGGCCAGCTGGTGGCCCGCCATCACGCAGGCGCCCTCCCAGAAGATCTCCGCCGCCCGGCGAGGAATCGGGAGCCCTCCCTTGCAGCGCGGCACGATCGGCTGGCTCCCGAGCGTGTTGTGCTCGGTGCCGGCGGTCGCGACCAAGCCCGCCGCGCGGGCCGCCAGGGCGTACTCCTCGAGCACCGCAGGATCGTTGCGGTTCGGAATGAACTCGATCGCGGGGATTCCCCTCTCCACCAGCCTGCGCGCCAGCTCTTCGGGCGCGTCCTCGAACGGAGACGGACCTCCCGGGATGCCGTCCATGATCGCAGGATAGCAGGGAACCCCGCCCAGCTCCCGGATGAGCCTCGCCGCCTCGTCGAACGGCACGAACCGCTCATCCACGTAAGCCGGCCTTCCGGCTTTGAGCAGGCGGTTGCGCAGCTCGTTCTGCAGGGCGACCGGGTCCGCTGGCGGATCCCCTGCCATCAGCACGGCGAGACCCTCCTCATGCTCCGGCGAGGCGAGCCTCTCGGCCAGCGCCATGGCCAGGTGCCTCTCCTGCAGCACCACCGTATCCAGAGGCGTCCTGTGCCGTTGCGCGACCCGCGCCCGCACCTCTTCCGCCCCTAGGGAGAGCGCGATTCCCCTGCCCCGAAGATGCTCGCCGACGAGCTCCACCATGCGCTCCATCCGGCGCGCATCGCCCTCTCGGATCTCGCCCAGCTTGGAGGCCGCCCACGGCGTGGGCTCCGCGCACAGCGCCAGCGCCTTGCCGCACAGATAAGCCTTGCCGGGGTTGCCCGGGTCGTTGACCAGCCACCCCCGTTCGGCGCAGTCCTCCATCCAGGTCAGGATCTCGGTGCCGACCAGCGGAAACACCCCCGCCTCGAGGCACAGGCTCGCGAACCGCTCGAAGACCGAGTAGTCGTAGTAGTTGGCCGCACCCAGCAGAGCGGCACCCTCCGACCGAGCCTGCTCGACCGCGTCCTCCACGGAATCGAAGGCCGAAAAGTTCGGCGGCAGATGGATGTGCGCGTTGTGGGGCCGCGGCTCCGGATCCCACCGACCTTCCACCGCTGCCGACGCCTCGGCCAGAAGACGCCTCAGACCCACGACGAGGGGTCCTCCAGCAGCTCGCGGACGCGGGCCATGAACCGCGCTCCCTGCACACCGTCGATCAGCCGATGGTCCGCGCTCAGGGTCATCGTCATCCTCTTGCCGATGCGGAGCGCGCCGTCCTGAACGACGACATCCTCGTGCACGGACCCCACCGCAAGGATGCCCACCTCCGGCGGGTTGATGATCGCCGCGAACTCCTCCACGCCGAACATGCCGAGGTTGCTCACGGTGAACACGCCCTCGCCGACTCCCTCCAGCCTTCCCTGCCGTGCCGCCTCGACCACCCGCCGGCTCTCGGCCGCCAGACCCTTCAGATTCAGGCGGTCCGCTCCGCGCACCACCGGCACCACCAGACCCTCCTCGACCGCCACGGCGATGCCGATGTTCACCGAGTCGAACGTCACCACCTCGTCGCCCTCCAGGCGGCTCCGGAACGCGGGCATCTCTTGGATCGCACGGGCCACCGCCAGCACCACCACGTCGTTGAGCGAGCAGGGGAACCGCGCCTTCTGGCTTTGGTGGAATTCGACCAGCCTGTCGGCGACGATCGTCGTCCGGAGGTACCAGTGAGGCAGCTGCTGCTTGCTCGCGGCCAGGTTCCTGGCGATCGCCTTGCGCATGCGGCTCAGCGGGTGCCGCTCTCCGGCGACGGGGCTCGGCGCGGGCTGCTCCCCCGGGAGCCCCTCGGGCAAGGGCGCCGCCTGCGGGGTCGCTCGGGCGGCCGCCGCCCGCTCGACGTCCTCGCGCAGGATCCGCCCGCCCGGGCCGCTGCCCTGGGGCAGCGCGCCGAGGTCCACCCCCAGAGCGGCGGCCGCCGCGCGCGCCGCCGGAGACGCCCTCCTCCGACCGGGCTGCGGAGCCGCGACCGCCCCCATCGGCGCCGCGGCGGGCTCTCCGGCGGGCGCCGAGGGCTCCGCGGCCGACGCGACCGGCGCTGGCGAGCCGGACTGCAGGTAGCGCTCGGCGGCCTCGTCGTCCTCAGCCAGAAGGGCCACGACCGACTTGACGGGGGCCGCCTGCCCTTCCCCGACGAGAATCCTGGCGATCCTGCCCTCCGCCTCCGCCTCGACCTCGATCGTGGCCTTGTCCGTCTCCAGCTCGAAGAGCACCTGGCCGACCTTCACGCGGTCGCCGGGCCGCACGCGCCACTGGAGGATCGTGCCCTCCTCCATCGTGTTGCCGGCTTGGGGAAGCAGGATGGGAACGACCTGGGGATGCGCTTCGCTCGACATGGCGGCCTCGGCACTCGCCAACATTGTGACACAACTTCGTCGAGAACCGAACGCAATCTGGACGGAATATGTCACAATGAAGCCAAGAGATGATCGAGCTTCGTCATCCTTTGATCGAAGTCCGCCACGAGGAGGCGCGGTGAGCGTGGCGCCACGCACGCGGCGCGACGCCATCCTGGAGGCGATCCGGGCCCGCGGCCATGCGGCCGTGAAGGACCTGGCCGCAGAGCTGGACGTCTCGGAGGCCACGGTGCGCCGGGACCTGAGGGCGCTGGCCGACAGCCGTCTGATCGACCTGGTGTACGGCGGAGCCACCATCCGACGGTCCATCGAGGAGTCCGTCGCGTCCAGGTCCAACCAGAACGCCGCCGCCAAGCGCGCGATCGGCCAGCTGGCGGCCGGTCTGGTGGCCGATGGCGACATGATCTACGTGGACTCGGGAAGCACCTGCTTCGAGATGTGCCCGGAGCTGAAGCGGCGGTCCAACCTGACCGTGATCGTCAACTCGACCCGCCTGGCTCTGGAGCTCGGATCCAGCCCCGAGATCACGCTGATCCAGATCGGCGGCCATTATCGGCCGGAGCGGATGGACTTCGTCGGCCCGCTCGCCGCCAACGCCATCGACCAGCTGCGGGGCTACACCGCGTTTCTGGGAGCCGACGGGCTGAGCCTGGAGTTCGGCATCTCCGCCACCGACATCCACACCGCCTACCTCTACCAGCACGTGATCAAGAACGCCCGCGACGCCGTGCTGCTGGTCGACCACACGAAATTTCAGGCTCCCTCGCTGTTCCGCATCGCCGACCTGGAGGCGGTGTCGCGCATCGTCACGGACCTTCCGCCCGACCCGGCCTGGCGCGAGGCTCTGGCCGCCCGCGGCATCGACCTCGTCTGCCCCGAGCCGAACCCGTCCTGAGAGGAAACCATGCCCAAGAGCGTTCCCATCCGACCCGAAGAAGTCCGACGCAGAGGCCAGCTCGAGATCCGACCGATCCCGCTCAACCAGTACGACCGGTCGATCGACGAGGAGGCGGCCCGCAGAGGGCCAGAGGCGCTCAAGCGCATCTACCGCGACATGGCGCTGATCCGCGCGTTCGAATCGATGCTCAGCGAGGTGAAGCTGAAGGGGGCGTACCAGGGAATCGCCTACGAGCATCGGGGACCCGCGCACCTCTCGATCGGCCAGGAGGCCGCCGCGGTCGGACAAGCCTTCGCCCTGGACGTGGAGGACCACATCTACGGAAGCCACCGCAGCCACGGCGAGATCCTGGCCAAGGGCCTCGCCGCGATCCATCAGCTGCCGGACGAGGAGCTGATGGCGATCTTCCGCGGCTACATGGACGGCGCGACCCTGAGGGTGGTGGACGACGGCTCTCACGGCTCGGTGAAGGAGCTGGCGGTCGACTACCTGGTGTACGGATCGCTGGCCGAGATCTTCGGCAGGGAGGCCGGGTTCAACCGGGGCATGGGAGGCTCGATGCACGCGTTCTTCCCCCCGTTCGGGATCTATCCGAACAACGCGATCGTGGGTGGCTCGGGAGACATCTCGGTCGGCGCGGCGCTGTTCAAGCACGTGAACCGACGCAAGGGCATCGTGGTCTGCAACATCGGCGACGCCTCGTCGGCCTGCGGCCCGGTGTGGGAGGGCCTGTGCCTTGCCACGATGGATCAGTACAAGGAGCTGTGGGACGAGGCCTACCGGCGCGGCCTGCCGCTGATCGTGAACTTCGTCGACAACTTCTACGGCATGGGAGGGCAACCGGTCGGGGAGACGATGGGCTTCAAGGTGCTCGCGCGCCTCGGCGCCGGCCTCGCACCGAACAACCTCCACGCCGAGCGGGTGGACGGCTACAACCCGCTCGCGGTGGCGGACGCCTTCGAGCGCAAGAAGCGCGTGCTCGCCGAAGGAGACGGGCCCGTGCTGCTCGACACCCTCACCTACCGCTTCAGCGGCCACTCGCCCTCGGACGCCTCGTCCTACCGCGACCGTTCGGAGATCGAGGCCTGGCAGCAGGTGGATTCGCTGAAGACCTACGCCGACGACCTCGTGCGCGCGGGCATCGCCACCGAGGGGGAGCTGGAGGCGATCCGCCAGCAGATCGACGCGGTGGTCTTGCGCTGCTACCGCAAGGCGATCGATCTCGAGATCTCGCCGCGTGCGGACCTCATGGGCGAGGGCTGCCTGCTGGACCGCACGATGCTCTCGAACGGGCGGGCGGAGTCGCTCGAGCCCGGGCGCCAGCCGGAGCTGATCGGGACGCCGGAGGAGAACCCTCGGGTCCGCCAGATCGCGGCCAAGAGCCGCAGCGGAATCGGCCCCGACGGCAAGCCGCTGTCCAAGGCCAAGTGCGTGGCGCTGCGCGACGCGCTCTTCGAGGCGATCTACGAAGCCTTCCGGAAGGATCCGACGCTCATCGCCTATGGCGAGGAAAACCGCGACTGGGGAGGCGCGTTCGCGGTGTACCGAGGCCTGACGGAGGCGCTTCCATACCACCGCCTCTTCAACACGCCCATCAGCGAGGGAGCGATCGTCGGCTCGGCCGTGGGCTACGCGCTGGAGGGCGGCCGGGCGCTCGTCGAGCTGATGTACTGCGACTTCATGGGGAGGGCCGGCGACGAGATCTTCAACCAGCTGGCCAAGTGGCAGAGCATGAGCGGCGGCCTGCTGAGGATGCCGGTGGTGCTGCGGGTCAGCGTGGGAAGCAAGTACGGGGCCCAGCACAGCCAGGACTGGTCGGCGATGGTGGCGCACGTGCCCGGTCTGAAGGTGGCGTTCCCGGCCACCCCCTACGACGCCAAGGGCCTGATGGCCTCGGCGCTGGTGGGAACGGACCCGGTGGTGTTCTTCGAGAGCCAACGGATCTACGACATGCCCGAGCTGTTCCACCCGGGCGGCGTTCCGGAGGGATGGTACGAGATCCCCTTCGGCCTGCCCGACGTGAAGCGGCCGGGCAGGGACGTCACGATCCTCACCGTGGGAGCGACCCTCTACAGGGCGCTGGAGGCCGCCGAGCGGCTCGAGAGCGAGTTCGGGGTGTCCGCCGAGGTGATCGACGCCCGGTCGATCGTGCCGTTCGACTACGAGCCGGTTCTGGAGTCGGTGCGCAAGACGCGCAAGATCCTGCTGGCCAGCGACGCGTGCGAGCGAGGCAGCGTGCTGCACACCATGGCCTCGAAGATCGCGCAGTTCGCGTTCGACGAGCTGGACGCTCCTCCCACCGTGGTCGGTGCCCGCAACTGGATCACGCCGCCCGACGAGCTGGAGGACGCTTTCTTCCCGTTCCCATCGGACATCCTCGACGCCATCCACACGCACCTCAAGCCGCTGCCGGGCTATCGCCCCAAGCGTGCGTGCGGCGTGGCGGATTGGATGGCGAGGAGCCGGGCCGGACTATAGCCGGTAGACCCAGAAGCCTCTGGGGTGCCTTTCGCCCGGTCCGAAGGACGGCGGCAGGGCGCGCAGACTCCAGACCTGCGTAACGCCCGCCCGACGCAGCCGGTCGGGGTCCGCCGTGGGCTGGACGAACGCGATGTTGCCGTTCGCGGGTGGGCTGGAGTCCCGGCCGTTGATGGCGTCCAGCTCGGCCTTGACGGCGCGCCGCATCAGCGAGTCGTATCCGCCCAGCTCTCGGATGCCCGCGGCGGCGGCGGTGTTGGGAGGCATCAGCGCGCGCGGGGCCCCGACGAAGGTCCAGTGCTCGTTGACGATCGCCACAAGGTCGCTCGGGCCGACCCCCTCGATCCTCTCCCTCAGGAAGCTCGGGTCTCCGGTCCGCACCAGCGCGGTGACCCCCGTAGCCACTGGAAAGGCGACGGAGAACGCCGCCAGCAGCCATCCGAGCCGCGGCCTCTCCCAGACGACGGGAGCCACGAGGAGCGCGGCGAATCCCCACAGCAGCACCATGGCCCCGTTGCGCCGGAACACCTCCATCCAGACCACCTCGGCCGGGTGGCTGTCGGGCAGCCCCGCCGGGTAGGGTTCCTCTCCCCACACGACGCCGACCGCCATCACCAGAAACGCCGCGGCGATGGCGGCGACCCTGGCGCGATCGCCGCCCTTGGACGCGGCTTGCGGGCTGAAGCCCAGAGCCGCCGCGACGGCGAGCGCCAAGAGCATCAACACCACGACTCGCCCCGGAGAGCCGCTCGCCGACCATCCGGGCAATCCGAAGTAGAGCAACCGGTTCAAAGGAGTGCCGACGGCCAGCAGGGCCGCCAGAAGGGCGACGCCCCACCAAAGGATGGCCTGCCGACGGCGCGGGCCCGCAAGGGCCGCAAGAGCTCCCACGAGCAGCAGGGGCCCGATCGTGGAGGCGGACTCGGCGTAGTTGGCCCCTGGCCGAGTGATGGCCGGCAGGTACTCCGTGGGGAGGCCGTCTGGCTCGACCAAAGGGTTGCCCTGCGCGAAGGGGGAAGCGAGCCTGCCGACCAGCTCGTGCGGCCGGATCGCTCCACCGACGTAGGCGGCGTACCCTTCTTCGGTGGCAGGGCCTTGCCGGTGCGACTCCCCAGACAGGGCGAGCACCGGGCCGAGGTGCACCCACGCGAGGGCCGCCGCCAACGCCCCTCCGACGGCCCACGCCGCCAAGCCCCTCCAAGAGCGCGACTCCCAGAGTCCATGCAGCGCGACAGCGATCGAGGCCAGCAGACCGTAGGCGGCGAACTGCAGGTGGCCAGCGGTAAGCAGCAGCCCGCCGGACGCCGCCACCGCAAACCAAGCCCAAGGCCGGCCCCGCAGGCAGAGCACCGTGGCGGTCAGCAGCCACGGGATCCACGCCACGGTGGTCGGCACGCTCGCCAAGCCCAGCCACGCCAAGGCGAACGGCGACAGCTGAACGCCCAGAGCAGAAGCCAGCGCGGGCCAGGAGGCCGCTCCCGCGACCTTGCACAGAGCATAAACCCCGGCTCCGAGAACGAACAGGTGGAACCAAGCCAGCAGATCCACGGCGTCATCGGCGCGCATGCGCACGAGCCGCAGCTGCACGTGGGGCGGATACCACACCGCAGACTGAGAGTTCGCGGCCAGAGGCGACCCCCCGAAGCTGTAAGGGTTCACCCAAGTGAGGCCGTCCTCGATGACCAGCTTGCGCCACACGTAGAACTGCAGCACGGAGTCGGCCTGCAGGATGTCCCAAGCCTGCTTCGGCTTCGGGCCGTTCCAAGGCGGCATCTGCCGAATCTGGTCGAACGCCCCAACCGCTTCGGCCCCGAACACCGCGCGCCCCACGGGCAGGAGCGCGGCGAGCAGGAGGATCAGATAGGGCGCCGCACGGCGAACCGCCGCCATGCTGGCCATGATACCGGCCCACAGGCACGACGGATCGGCGTAAAATGGTTCTCGGAGAGGTGCACCGAGGATGCCGCGCGGCTGGGTTGCCCCGGAGATCATCGAACACGGCTTGGTTTCCGGCCGATGGATGGTGGAGATCCACAACAACGACACGAACACCTTCGACGAGGTGATCGAGGTCCTGATGCGCGCGACGGGTTGCGGGACGGAGGAGGCGTTCTTCGAGACATGGGAGGCGCACACCTACGGGAAGGCTCCGGTCCACTTCGCCGACCGACCGGAGTGCGAGATCGTTGCGGCGATGATCGCGACCATCGGCGTCCGCACCACCGTGCGGCCGGAGTGGGAGGACTGAAGGTCCGCGGCGCGGCGGGCACCCATCCGGGCCTCGAGGAGCGCACCGACTCCGGACAGGGGTCGGGCGGTGGAGAGTGGATCGTCACGGTCTACGACAACGACCACAACACGTTCGAGGAGGTCATCCTCGTGCTGATGGTGGCCACCGGTTGCTCGCTCCGCGAGGCCCAGATCGAGACCTGGGAGATCCACCACCTGGGCAAGTCCGTCGTGCACCACGCGTCTAAGGAGGAATGCGACCGCGTGGCCTCCGTGATCTCGACCATCGGCATCCGCGTCGAGGTGACTCAAGAATAGGTCCGGGAACGCGGCCTGCGAGGAACCGTCGTATCCTGTCTGGTGATGCCGCGCGCCGCCGTTCTGCTCGCCTCCTTGCTCGCCACCCTGACCCTGGCGCCGCTCGCGCGTCCGCAGGCGCGCGCCGCCGAGCCGTTCGGGCCGGCGGTGAAAGAGGCCGTGCTGCAGCGCGTCGAGGAGATTCTGACCAGGAACGCCTACGTGCCGGGAGTGGACTTCTCCAAGTGGCCCGAGATCGTGGCCACGGAGAAGCAGGCCTTGGACGAGGCGAAGGACGAGGCTGGGTTCGTGCAGGCGGTCAACCGCGCGTTCCGTCGCCTGGGGATCAGCCACATCGTGCTGGCGACGCCGAAAGCCGCCCAGGCCCGCCGCGAGCGCAAGGCGATCGGCATCGGCGTCGGGCTGCAGCGCGAGGAGGGCGGGCTGAGGGTCATCAACCTCTTCCCGCAAAGCCCCGCGGCCGAGGCGGGCATCCAGCTGGGAGACGTGATCGTGGAGGTGGACGGACAGCCCGCGACCGACCTCAACCAGCTGTCCGGCGAAGAGGGACAGCAACTCAAGCTCAAGGTGCGCAAGGTCGATGGAAAGTCGGTGGACCTCGCCCTGACAAGGCGCGCCTTCAGCACGATCCTTCCGGACACGCTCCGCTGGGTCGACGGCGAGACCGCGGTGCTGAAGGTCCATTCGTTCGACCGAGGCTACGACCGTCAGAACATCGAGCGGCTCATCGATGAGGCGAAGAACGCGAAGCAACTGATCCTGGACCTGCGCGGCAACGGAGGCGGCGCCGTGGCGAACTTCATGCACCTGCTCGCGCAGTTCCTGCCGCAGGACACGCCGGTGGGAACGTTCGTGAGCCGCCGGATGGTGGAGCGGTACGTCGAGGAGACCAAGGGCGACCCGACGGATCTTCGCGCGATCGCCCGTTGGTCCGACAGCAAGGTGAAGCCTTCGCGCACGAACCGCAAGCCGTTCGCCGGGAGGGTGGCGGTGCTGGTGGACCGCCGCAGCGGGAGCGCCTCCGAGATCGTCGCCGCGGCCCTGCAGGAGCACCTGGACGCGCCTGTGGTGGGCACCCCCTCGGCGGGCGCCGTGCTCGTCAGCGTGATGGCGTCCCTGCCGGGAGGGTTCCAGCTTCAGTACCCGATCTCCGACTATGTGACGATGGAGGGGGTGCGCCTGGAGGGAACGGGCGTCCGGCCCACGCTGGAGGTGGCTCCGCCAAGGTTCGGCGAGCCCGACCACGCCGTCGCCAAGGCCGCCGCCCTGCTGGAGCGCGCCCGCCTGCGTGAGGAGCGGTTCCGAAGCGCGAACGCCACCTGACCGCCCGGCCCTTTCGGCCTATAATGGGAATACGGCCTCTTCGGAGGAGGCCGCCCCGCCATGGCTACCCTCAAGGATGTCGCCAAAGCGAGCGGCGTTTCGACCGCAACGGTGTCCCACGTGCTGCACGGGCGGTGGGATCGCGTTTCCGACGCCACGCGCGCGAAGGTGATGAGGGCCATCCGGCAACTGAACTACCGCCCATCCCCCTACCGAACGCGCAAGGGAGTGCCGCCAAGCAAGAACCTCGCGTTCATCTGCGAGGAGCTCGAGCCCTCCCCCATCCTGTCCAACAACTACTTCGCCAAGCTGTTGGACGGCTTCTTCGAGGCAGCCTGGAGGCTGGGCTACAGCGTGACGGTGGACGTCGAGCGCGTGTCGCTGGACGGCGTGCAGAAGGTGCGGCACGCGTTCGACGGTCGTTGCGACGGCGTCGCGCTCATGGCGCCCTGCCTGGACAGCCTGCTCCTGAACCAGCTCGTCGAGCGGGGAGTTCCCGTGGTGGTGATCGGTTCCGCCAGCCAGGGCAAGAAGGTCTCGACCGTGGACGTGGACAACATCGCATGCGGCAGGATGGCCGCCGACCACCTCTCGCGGTTGGGACATGAGCGTCTGGCGTACGTGGGCCGGGTCGCCGACAAGTCCAGCTCCCTGGAGCGCCTCGAGGGCGTGAGGGCCTACTGCCGAGACTTCGGTCTGCCTGACCCCATCGTGGTCGACGGGGTGTTCGCTCGGGAATCCGGCCGGGAGATGGCGGACTGGTTGCTCCGCCTGCCGGCGGAGGAGCTCCCCACGGGGTGGATCTGCTCCAACGACGAGATCGCCTACGGGGTGGCCGAACGCCTGGCCGCAGCGGGGGTGCGCGTGCCGGAGGACGTTTCGCTCGTGGGAACCGACGACACCGTCATCGCGCAGATGGCCCGTCCGCCGCTCACCACCCTTCGGCAACCGTTGCAGGAGATGGGGGCCGAAGCCGCGAGGATCCTGGCAGAGCGCGCCACGTGCCGCGAGAGCCCCGAGGCTCACACCGTGTTCTCCGTCCAACTGATCCAGCGCCAAAGCACCGCGCCGCCGCGCTCGGCTCCCGTCAAGGCCGGTCGAACCATGACCTGACCGTTTCCCAGCCGCGTCGGAGCCATTCGAGCTCCGCCGCGGCCGTCCGCTCCCGATCGGCGCCTTTCGGCACCCATTGCTCCAGCACCGCCGTCGCGTCGGGCCGGATCGACCGCACCCTGTCGCACACCTCGCGCAACCGGGCGGCCCCTTCCCCCGCCGGCGCTCCGTCGACGCGGAATCCCAAGCCGTACGGCACCCTGGTCGCCGCCACATCCTTTAGGTGCAGGCTGACGACGTGCGGCAACAGGGGCTCGAGCGCCTCGAACGTTCCCTGCAGGCATCCCAGCGAGTTGGCGGTGTCGAAGCATGCCTGCAACCAGCCCCCGGACCGCTCCATCCTATCCGCCAGATCCTCGGCCAGAAAGCGGTCGTGGTTCTCCAGGGCCAGCACGAGGCCGTGGCGCTCGAATGCGGGCCGCACCCTCTCCAAGTCCCGCGCGAGCGTGGCCAAGTCCGGACGGTAATCGCCGCTGTCCGCCACCACGCGCACGAAGCGCGCACCCAGGGCGCGGGCCGTTCGGCAGGCGCTCTCGAGACGATCGGGATCCAGCCCCCGGGTGCCCACCTCGAGAGCCACCCCGGCAGCCGCGGCCCGATCCTTCAGTCTCGCCAAGCGATCCGGCCGCCGGTCCGCCCAGTCGTCGATCGGGAGGTTGTCGCAGTACTGCACCACCTCCGCTCCCAAGCCGAGCGCCAGATCGAGCAGATCCTCCGGCTCGAAAGGGCGCTCCGGCAACCAGCCGTCCCAGCCGATCGTCCATGGAACCGCGTAGGAGCCTATGCCGAGCCTCACGGCGTTCCGCCCCGCACGATCGTGCGCACTTGGTCGAGCACGCTCTCCGGCTCGAACAGCGCCTTCCAGTCCGGCTGAATCAGCCTCTTCCGGCCGTATTCGATGATGCGCTTCGCGCCGTCGCTGAACGGCGAGCCGATCTCGCCGAACACGATCGCCAGCGGGATGGACACGTGGCCCATCATGAAATCCCGGGCTGCGGCTTCGGGAACGCCGCGGCGGATCGCCTCGTCCATCGCCTCTCGGATGATCGTGCAGCAGCAGGCGGTGACCGTTTCCGCCATCGCCGGCTCAAGGATCGCCATCTGCTCGACGGTGACGCGGTGGGACCTGCTCACCGGCGCGTACATCGTCCTGGCGAGCCGCTCCGCGCTCGCGTAGTCCTCATCGGACCCACCCTCGATCGCGCAGACGATCGGCTGGCTCGCCTTAATCCCTCCGAAGAAGTCGCGCAACGCCTCTGGGTCGTTCTCCTCCCGCCACAAAGGGGGGTGGCAGGGGTGCGTGACGAACAGCGGCACGCCTTCCCTCCGGGCGATCACGCCGGCGTGCGCGGCAGCAGGGTCGAGCGTCACCAGCACGGAGCCGCGCCGCATGCCGGGCACCACCTCGGCCGAGACGCGCTCCAGGGCCACGTCCGGAACCGCGAGGATCACAAAGTCCGCGTCCTGCAGCGCGGCGTCGGGCGCCACCGCCTCCAAGCCCCGGTCGGCCAGGTTGCGCCGGCCAGCCTCCGAAGGCTCGACGCAAGCCAGCGCGTACTCCGATCGCATCAGATTGTCCGTCAGGCGGCAACCCATCTTGCCGCCCGCACCGAACAGCGCCACCTTCGCCATGCTTCTCTCAGAACCTCCTTGGCCGGACGGCCTCGCCCGTCTCGGCCGACTCGTAGCAACCGAACACCAATCCCAGGGTCCGCAGGTTGTCCTCGCCGCTCGTCTCCGCCGGACGGCCCTGCGCGTAGGAGTCGCGGAGGTCCCGCAGGCAGTCCACGATGCTGGCGTGCACCAGCGCGTAGTCGGGATCGGCCCATGCATACAGCGGCGGCCGCGCGGACTCGACGACAGTGCCGTCGCGCGTGGTCAGGCGGAGCTCGCAATCCCTCCCGAGTTCGATCGAACCGCTCTCCCCCTCGATCAGGGCGAAGGTCGATGGGAACTCGTCCCGTTCGCGCAGGCCAGCGTAGGTCATCTCCACCACGCCGTGGGCCCCGCTGGCGAAGCGCAGCAGCACGGTGGCCGAGTCCTCCCCCTCGATGTCGGGACGCACCCGATCCGTCAGGCAGAAAAGGCTATCGACCTCTCCGCCCAGGTACCGCGCCGTGTCCAGGAGGTGCGTCCCCAGGTCCATAAGGATGAAGCGCCGCTGGCTCCTCAGCTGCGGCTGATTCGCGAACACGTCGAACGACTGCAGGAAGCTCAGGCGCAGCCGGTACACGCGGCCAACGGCCCCTCGATCGAGCCACTCCCGGATCCTGCGGAACGGCCGCTGGAAGCGCCAGTTCTCGTGCACCGCCCACCACACGCCGGTGGATCGGCAGACCGCGGCCATCTCCTCCACCTCGTCTTCGCGGTCCGCCAGTGGCTTCTGGCAGATCACGGCTAGGCCAGCCCTCGCCGCCGCCACCACCGCGGGACGGTGACCCGGCACGTCGCTGCAGACGTCCAGCACGTCGAACCCTCCCTCGGCGATCATGCGGTCCAAGTCCGTGTAGGCGCGCCCGATGCCGAAGGCCTCGGCGGCGGCGCGCACGCGCCGCTCGTTGCGGCTGTGGACGGCGACCACCGGCACCCCAACCTCGCGCCAGCCCGCGAGCTGGAAGCGCGACCAGAACCCGCATCCCGTCAGCGCGACCCTCATCGGCCCGGCTCCAAGCGGTATCCGAACCGTCCGAGCCCCTGGCTGGCCCGAGGCTCGGGATTCACCCTCCAGAGCAGCGCGGTGCGGCCGCCCTTGAAGGCGATCGTCTCGCTGCCTTCGGCGCGGCGCCACTCGACCTGCGTCGCGCCGCTGGCCGCTAGGTTGCGCAGAACCTCCCCAGCCTGCGACGCGGAGTCCGTGAGCTGAGAGGCCTTGCCGATCGCCACGGCATCCAAGCGTCCGACCGAAGCCGCGGCGAGAGCGAGCAGCGTGTACAGAGCCCCCACGCTGCCTCCCGCGCGGGGATCCTGCGGCCGGTAGGGAGACTCGAACCGGATGGGCATGGCCGCCACCCGAGCGGCTCCTGCGAAGCCCCGGATCGTCTCGCCGATCGGCGCGAAGGTCGCGGCGTTCTCCACGATCGACCAGTCGTCGAACGCGTGCACCTGCGGGCTGGCGGCGAACCCCACCCAATCGGCCTTCGAGTCGACCGGCCGGGAGCGATTGAGCTCGGTGAAGTTCTGGCTGGTAGCGCAACCGATCTGCCATCCGAGTCCGCCCCAGGCTTTGCGCGCCGCCAAGAGCGCCTGCTCGGCGGCCGGACTCCAGCCGTCCGAGACCAGCCAAAGCACCGAGTCTTCCGTCGGCGCCTGCACCGCCGCCACGGAGACCCAGGAGCCGATCGGAACCAGCAGGTCGAGCCCGACTCCGACCCGCCTCGCCGGGCCGGCCGCCTTGGGGTCCGACGTCGCGGCCCGCCGCTGGCCGAGGGCGGCGATGGCGGGGAGCTGCTGGTCGGCCAACCCGTCGAGCCAAACGCTCAGTCGGGGGAGCTTGCCGAACAGACCGTGCGGCATCTGCTCCATCGCGGGGTCCCCGGCGCAACGGATCCGCACCACGTGGCGCAGCTTCTGACCCTTCTCCAGACGGTAAGGCCTCCCCGAACCGAGCGGCCGGCAGTACGTCTTGAAGGAGGCGTCGGACCAGTTTCGCTGGTCCTCCATCTCGAAGACCTCACCCTCGAAGGCGATCTCCACGCGATGGCCGTGCCGACCCCGATAGCGCAGCTCCTTGAGGTCCAGGAACGGTTGGTGCGGACTGATGTGCGTGGGAAACGGCTTGTCCTCGGTGGTTCCGTCGGTGTGCACCGCCGTGGCGGGACAGCCGGCAACCTCCATCGGATGCAGCACGCACACGCCGGTGCGGCACGTTTCGAAAGCGTCCAGCGCCTCACCCTCGACGGCGTACGCGAAGCCGGATTCGGTCAAGCGCGCCGTGGTCGTCCAGCGGAACGGGGCTCCGACCGCATCCGATGTCCACGAGCATCCCTCGGGGGTTGCCGAGTAACCCGAGGCTCGGAACCCCAGCGTGCTCCAGTCCGTGCCCCGCACGGCGCAGTACACCGCGAGCGCGAGCGTCTCCCTGCCGAACCGCACGCGGCGGATGAAACCCGTGCCCGGGTCCACTTCGAACGACCAGTGGCCTTGGCGGAACGCGATCGGATCCGGCATCGCGGGACCTCTCCGAGTCAACGATACCCTTCGGGAAGCGCACCGAAGATTGCTCTTTCTCGGTCAAGATTCGCGCATCCTCAGCCGAAGCGACTGGTATGGCGTACGTGTGGAGCGATTCTCTGGCCACCGGCAACCCTTGCATGGACCTCGAGCACCGAACACTCCTCGAGCAGGTCAACCGACTGCTCGGCGCGATGAGGGAAGGCAGGGGCAAAGACGCGATCGAGCCGATGCTCGCGTTCCTCGCCCGGTACGCCGACGAGCATTTCCGACACGAGGAGGCCGCCTTCGCGCGGCTCGACTGCCCGGTGAAGCTCGAAAACGCGCGCGAGCATGCCCAGTTCCGCAAGACCCTGGCGGAGCTGCAGGCCAGGTACGCGCGGGACGGCGGCAGCGCTGCGCTCAGCATCGACCTCAAGAACCGTCTCGGCGACTGGCTCGTGAGCCACATCCAGCGCCTGGACCGCGAGCTCGGTGCGATGGCCCGCGCCGCCTAGCTCAAGGCCGGCAGCAGGCGGGTTCTCCAGGCCAGCAGCATCGCCAGGGAGGCGGCAGCCGCCACCGACGCGCCGAACAGGAACGGAGCGGCGTGGCCGACGCCGTCCCAGAGCCAGCCCGCCAGCAGATTGCCGAGGAACAGCGCAACTCCGCGGATCAGGGCCAGAACCCCCATGGCCTGGCCCCTGAATTCAGGCTCGGAGGCGTCTCGGACCAGCGCCTTGGCGACGCCATCGGTCGCGCCGAAGTACAGGCCGTACAGGGCCAGCAGGGGCCACACCGTCCAAGCCGATCCGAGAGCCATGCCGAGGTACACGGCGGCGTAGGCCAGCCACCCGGCCACGATGAGCGGCGCGCGGCCCACGCGGTCGGACAGGCTGGCTAGCTTGTAGCTGGAGGCCGCCGCCACGAGCGTGAACACGAGGTACGCCCCCGCGCTCGCGGCGGGAGCCAGCCCGAGATCGTTGGCGCGCAGGATCAGGAACGCGTCGCTGCTGTTGGCCAGCTCGAAGAACGCCACGAGGCCGACGCACCACCAGAACGGCTTGGAGCGCGGAAGCCGAACGGCACTTCCCTCAGCCTGCCGCGGCGTCTGCGGCAGATCCCGCAGCCCGAGGGTGAGGGCCACGGCCACCATGCCGGGAACGAACGCCATCAGGAACAGGACGCGGTAGTTCTCCGCCAGGGCCGCCATCAGCAGCACCGCCAGGGCGGAGCCGACGAGAGCCCCGGCGTTGTCCATCGCCCGCTGGAAACCGAACGCCTTTCCGGCCTCGCCGGGACCCGCGCTATCGGCCAGCAGAGCGTCGCGGGAGGACGTGCGCAACCCCTTGCCGATGCGGTCCACGGCCCGGGCCCCCAGCACCACCGTCCACACGTGGGCGAGGGCCATCAGCGGCTTGCCGAGCGCGGCGAGCAGGTAGCCCAGGCGGATCCAGCCGGTGCGCCTACCGGTGCGGTCGCTGCGCCGCCCAGAAAGGAACGCCATGGCGCCGATGATCAGCTGGGACAGACCCTCCGTCCACCCCAGGGCCGAGGCGGGCGCCTGCAGGGTGTTCTTCAGGAACAGCGGGATGGCGGGATAGGTCATCTCGCTGCTGACGTCGGCGAAGAAGCTCGTCCATCCCATCAGCCGGATGTTCCGCCAGTTCCCGCCGCTCGCCATGGCGGCCATTGTACAGGGTTGGAAACCTGGTGCTAAGATGGCCGCATGGCAAGCATTCCCATCGCGCTTCAGCTCTACTCCGTGCGCAACGACTGCGCCCAGGACCTCCTTGGCACGATCCGCAGAGTCGCCCAGATGGGCTACGACGGCGTGGAGTTCGCCGGCTACCACGGTCACTCCCCCGAGGCCATCAAGGCGGTGCTGGACGAGACCGGCCTGAAGTGCGCTGGAACACACACGCCGATCAGCGCCCTGGACGACGAGAACTTCGCCGAGACGGTGCGCCTGCACAAGGTTCTCGACACGAAGTACGTCATCATCCCCTGGATTCCGGAGGAGATGCGCAACACCGAGGCCTCGACGAAAGAGACCTGCAAGCGGCTCACGGAGCTCACGCAGCGGCTGGCGGCCGAGGGACTTTGCCTGGGCTTCCACGCGCACGCCGGCGACATGAGGCCGCTCGACGGCGGCAAGTCGGCGTGGCAGCTCATCGCCGAGAACACGCCCGCCGACTTCATCATGCAGTACGACACCGCCAACGGCGTGGACGGAGGGGCCGACGCCGTGCAGCCGATCTTGGACGTGCCAGGCCGGGCGAAGTCGGTGCACCTCAAGGAGTACAAGGGCGGGCACGGCAAGGCTGTGGTCGGTGAGGGGGACATTCCCTGGGACAAGGTGTTCGAGGCAGCGGAGAAGGTCGGCGGCGTCGAGTGGTACGTCGTCGAGCACGAGAGCGAGGAGCAGGGTCCGCCGATCGAGTCGGTGGAGCGCTGCCTGCAGAACCTGCGCAAGATGGGCAAGTAGCCTTCGGCGGCCATGCACGTCGAGGCGGCGTTGGTCGAGCTGCGGCTCGCCTCCGCGGAATCCCTGAAGGACAAACGGAGGGTGGTGCGCGGGCTGATCGACGCCGCCCGCCGCCGCTTCGGGGCGAGCCTGGCGGAGGTGGGCGATCAGAACCTGCTGCGGCGGGCGGAGATCGGGGTCGCGGTGGTCAGCGGATCGGCGGCGAGGGCGCGGGAGGACATGGATGCGATCCTTCGGTGGATCGAGGAGAACGCCGAGGCGGAGGCCACCGTTCTGGGTCGCGATTCCCTGACACTCGGGTGAGACCGGAATGGAATCCTCGGCATCGGGATCGCCATAATGACCGGGATGGCCATCGTCGTGCTCGATGCCAACGACATGAGGCGCACCCTCGGGCGCATGGCGCACGAGATCCTGGAGGCCAACAAGGGGCTCGACGATCTCGTGGTCGTGGGCATTCTCAGGCGCGGATGGCCGATCGCGAAGAGGCTGGCGTTCCTCCTGACCCAGATCGAGGGTGTGACCGCGCCCTGTGGCAAGCTCGACATCTCGGACCATCGGGACGACCGCCCTCCGAAGGGCGAGTCGGAGAGCGAGATCCCGTTCTCGGTCACCGGCAAGACGGTGCTTCTGGTCGACGAGGTGATCTTCACCGGCCGAACGGTCCGCGCGGCCATGGACGCCCTGATGCGGTTCGGCCGGCCGGCGAGCGTGCAGCTGGCGGCGCTGATCGACCGTGGGCACCGAGAGCTGCCGATCCAGCCGAACTTCTGCGGCAGGGCGGTCGACACCGAGCGAGGCGACCGCATCGAGGTGCGCGTCAGCGAGATCGATGGGGAGGACGCCGTGCTGCTGCACCGCGCCCAAGGAGACTGAAGCGATGAGCAGGAACCTTCTCGGCATCCGCCATCTGGAGCCCGAGCAGATCGAGCACCTCCTCGCGATGGCGAAGGACTTCAAGAAGCGGGTGAACCTCGGCAAGCCGGTTCCCTCGCTCGGGGGGCACGTGCTGGGGATGCTGTTCTTCGAGAACTCCACCCGCACCCGCGTGTCGTTCGAGCAGGCGGCGTCGTATCTGAACCTGCGCACCGCCAACTTCGCGGCGCAGGCCAGCTCGATGGCCAAGGGCGAGACCCTCAAGGACACGGTGCTCACGCTGCGCTTCGAGAGGCTGGACGGCCTGGTGATGCGCCACAAGGAGTCGGGAGCGCCCACGCTGGCGGCACGCTACTTCGGCGGGCCGGTCGTGAACGCGGGAGACGGCCAGCACGAGCACCCCACGCAGGCGCTGGCGGACGCGCTGACGATCCTCGAGCGCAAGGGCACCCTGGAGGGGCTGGTGGTTGCGATCGTGGGGGACGTGGACCATTCGCGGGTCGCGCGCTCCAACGCGTGGCTGCTGAGCAAGATGGGAGCCGAGGTGCGGTTCGTCGGGCCCAAGACGCTGATGCCCTCGCACACCGGCATGTTGCCGGGCCAGGTGTTCCACGATCTGGCGTCCGGGATCGCCGACGCGGACGTGGTGATGTGCCTGCGCCTGCAGAAGGAGCGCATGGACGGCGGCATCATCGGCTCGATCGCCGAGTACTCCAAGCTCTACCAGATCAACAAGGACACGGTGAAGTGGGCCAAGCGCGACTGCCTGGTGATGCACCCCGGCCCGCTCAACCGGGGGATCGAGCTGGACGACACCGCCGCAGACTCGGAGCTGAGCGCCATCAGCGCCCAGGTGGAGAACGGCATCTTCGTGCGCATGGCGGCCTTGGCCTGGGTGTTCGAGGGCGTGACCCCGGCCCGCCGCGTCGAGCAGGCCGCCAAGCCCAAGGACAAGGCCAAGAAGTGAGCGCCGGCCGCCGCGAACGGATGGTGGACCAAGCATGAAAACGCTGCTGTACAACGGACGGATCCTGGACCCGTCGCAGGACCTCGACCTGGTCGGTTCCGTGGTGATCGACGACGACCAGCTGGACTACGTCGGTCCGAACCTTCCCGAGGTGGACGCCGACGAGGTGTACGACTGCACCGGCCTGTGGATCACCCCGGGCCTGGTGGATCCTCACGTGCACCTGAGGGAGCCCGGCCACGAGTACAAGGAGACCATCGTGACGGGCACGCAGGCCGCCGCCGCCGGAGGCTACACCACGATCTGCTGCATGCCCAACACGAACCCTCCGCTCGACAACCCCGCTCTGGTGGACTTCATCCTCGACCGCGCGGCGTCGCCCGAGGCGGGAGGGGTGTTCGTCGCGCCGGTGGGCGCGCTCACCCGTGGCTCCTCCGGGGAGCAGCTCACCGACCTCGGCGCCCTGAAGAAGGCCGGCATCGTCGCCGCCAGCGACGAGGGAAGGCCGATCCAGAGCTCGGCCGTGATGACCCGCGCGATGGAGTTCTGCGTGCAGCTCAACCTGCCGGTGATGGCGCACTGCGAGGACGCGTCGCTTTCTGCGGGCGGCTCGATGAACGACGGCGCCGTCAGCGCGATGCTCGGCCTGAAGGGCATCCCCCGCAGCGCCGAGGAGATCATGGTCATGCGCAACTGCATCCTCTCGCTGCACACGGGATGCCAGCTGCACGTGATGCGGGTGAGCACCTGGGGCGCGGTCGAGCTGATCCGCCAGGCCAAGTATCTGGGGGCCCCGGTGAGCTGCGACGTCGCTCCGCACCACTTCGCGCTGACCGAGGACATGGTGGGCGACTTCGACACCAACTTCAAGAGCGACCCGCCGCTGCGCACGCAGGTCGACGTGGACCTGATCCTGCAGGCCCTCAACGACGGCACCATCGACTGCATCTCCAGCGACCACTCGCCGCACGCGTCCCACGAGGTGCAGGCGCCGTTCTCCGAGGCCCCCATGGGCCATGCCGGGCTGGAGTCGACCGTCGGAGCGACCCTGACCTACCTGTGCCACACAGGCGTGCTGACGCCGCTGCAGACCATCGAGAAGCTCAGCACCGCGCCGGCCAGGCTGCTGCGGCTGGAGGCCGGAACCCTGCGGCCGGGCGAGACGCCCGTCGCCCAGGTGACGATCATCGACCCCGACCTCGAGTGGACGTTCGACGTGCACCGGACCTTCAGCAAGGGGAAGAACTCGCCCTTCCAGGGGATGGCGTTCAAGGGCAAGGCCGTGGCGACGTTCTGCGGCGGGGAGATCTATCGGGACGCTCGCTTCGACCATGGCCGGATTCGGCAGCTGGCGTAAGCTCGCCGGGCTGGTCTTGGCCTTCGCCGCGGCCGGTTGCCGTCTGCCTCCCCCGCCGGACCCGAACGACCCCGGCAGGGGCGCGAACGTCGACCCCGACGTGCTGCAGCGCAACCTGAAGCACGCCTCGGACTTCCTCAACGAGCGCGTGCTGCGCGGCGAGATCTCGGATCGCCAGGCCAGGGAGATGATGGCCGCGATCGCGCGCCGCATGGTCGAGGGCGTCGACCTCCGGCTGATCCCGGTCTCGCAGGCATGGCGCTACGGCGAGTTCTTCCGCGCCGCCAAGGAGTGGGACGAAGCTCTGGCGTGCTTCCGGGTGGCGGTGCGGTTCGCGAAGAACGAGGACCGCCGGGTGAACGACTCGCTGCGGCTGGCGCACTGCCTGGCCGAGCTGGGAAGGACCGACGAGGCGATCGCCGCCGCCCGGAGCGTGTTCGACACGCGTCCCGAGGAATCGGCCCCGATCCTCCCAGCAGTCTTGCTCGAAATCGTTCCGGCCTCCCTCAACCGGGGTCGAGACGTGGAACTAGCCCGATTGTTGGAGGATGCGATCGCCATCCACGAACGGACCGTCGTCGACCCCGAGACCGCCGCGGGCATGGCCTTCCTGGCAGCCCGCCCCCACCACGTCCGCAACGCCTACGCGCTCGCGATCCGGCTCTACCGCGCCGGCGGACGCGACGACCTCGCGGCGGCGGCCGCCGAGCGGGCGGCGGTCTTCCTCCGTTCCGCCGGCCGAGGCTAGGGCCGGCGCGCCCCCCAACCCGGGGCCTCCTCTGAGGTTTCTCGGAGGGGATCCCGACATTGTTACTGGGATCGTCCATTCGGAGATGACGCCTTATGCATGAAACCTACTGGGGCCTGACCGAGCAACCGTTCAGCCTGACGCCGGACCCCCGCTTCCTGTTCCTCAGCCGATCCCACGAGGACGCGCTGATGATGCTGCACTACGCCATCACGCGGAACAAGGGAGCGGCGATGCTGTCCGGCGACATCGGTCTGGGCAAGACGACCATCAGCCGCAAGCTGCTCGAGCTGCTCGAGCCGGTGAAGAACCGGGTGGTGATGATCGTCAACCCGCTGCTCACGCCGGTGCAGATGTTCCAAGAGATCCTCAGCCAGCTGGACCGCCCGGTGAACTCGCGCAACCGGCAGTTGCTCGTGCAGGAGCTGCACAAGGCCCTGCTGTGGCACTACGAGCGGGGCCAGAGGGTGATCCTCATCGTCGACGAGGCGCACCTGATCAAGTCGACGGCCACCTTCGAAGAGCTGCGCCTTCTGCTGAACTGCCAGATGAACGACCAGTTCCTCATCAGCCTCCTGCTGCTGGGCCAGCCCGAGCTGCGGCCCAAGATCGCCAAGGTGCCCGCGCTCGAGCAGAGGCTGGCGGTGCGCTACCACCTGCACCCGCTCGACGTGACGGAGGTCGGCGACATGGTGATGCACCGTCTCCGCGTCGCGGGCTACACGGGCGAGCACAGCCCGTTCACGCCGGACGCGATCTTCGAGCTGCACAAGGCCAGCAAGGGCGCGCCGCGCCTCGTGTGCCAGATGGCCGACAACGCCCTGCTCATGGGCATGGTGCAGAAGGTCAAGGTCATCGACGGCTTCCTGATGCACAGCGTGATCTCCGAGTACTCCGGGGAGGACCTAGCCGCATGAATCTCGCCGACGCCATCCGCAAAGCCGCACAGGGCCTTTCGCCCGACGCCGGCAAGACCGTTCCGATGCCGGAGGTGCTGCTCGAAGCCAGGACCGACGCGGAGCCGCGACAGCCCGAGCCGGCTCATCCCTCGTCCGCGCCGGAGCCTCAGGACGCCTTCGCCAACCCGGTGGCGACCGCCGACGCCAAGCAGATCGCCTCGGGCGGAGCGGTTCGGCTCGAGCTCCTGCTCACGCCCGAGCAGCTCGCGAACCTGCTGAAGAACGCCGTGGCCAACCACCACAGCGTGATGACGCTGCGCGAGGCGGCCAGCTACCTCCGCCTGCACTCCCGCAAGCTGCAGGAGATGGCCGAGAACGGCGAGGTGCCCGGGCTGCTGGTCGACGGCCGCTGGAGGTTCCTCAAGACGAAGCTGGACGAGTGGATCGAGATGCGGGCCCGAAAGGCCCGGGGAGACAGCCATGCAGCTTAGCCTGTTCCAGAAGCCCGGTTGCGTCGGTCTGGACATCGGCCACCACTCGATCAAGGCGGTTCAACTGGAGCGCTCGAACGAGGCGTGGGTCGTCACCCGGGCCGCCGAGGCGCCCACGCCGCAGGACGCCGTGAAGGACGGCGTGGTAATCGACCAAGCCGCGATGACCGAAGCCGTCAAGGCCGTGCTGCGCGAGGGACGCTTCGGCGTCCAGACCGCGAACATCGCCGTCTCGGGAGGCCCCGTGCTGGTGAGGACCGTGCGGGTGCCCAAGATGCCGGAGGCCACCCTGCGGAAGTCGATCCGCTACGAGGCTAGCCGGTACGTCCCGACGTCCCCGGAGGAGAGCTACATCGAATTCGAGATCGTGGGAGATGCGGGCGAGAACCAGATGGACATCATCGTGGCCGCCGCCCCGCGAGACGTGGTCGACAGCCGGATCCACGCCTGCCAGTCGGCCGGGCTGGAGGTGGACGTCGTCGAGGTCGAGGCGTTCGCCGCGTACCGCTCTTTGGTGGAGACCAACCAGCTGCACGACTGGAGCGATTCCGTGGTCGCGCTGGTCGACATCGGGTCCGTCACCACCAACGTCAGCGTGGTGGAGCGAGGGGTGTTCGCGATGACCCGGTCGATCGCCCAGGGCAGCCAGGCGATGACGGACGCCCTCGCCAGCTACTTCAAGCTGTCCCCTGGCGACGCCGAGGCCGGCAAGAGGCAACTGGACCTCGCGGGCCTGCTCACCGAGGCGGGCCCCAAGGAGAACCCTCCGCTCCGCGTCATCCAGCCGCTGGTCGACGAGCTGGTGCGGGAAGTCCGCCGATCGCTGAACTACTACCAGTCGCAACAGAGCGAGCGCTCGACCGGCAACACCATCGCCACCGTCCTCCTGACCGGAGGCGGCGCGAAGCTGGCGTCCATCGATCGCTACTTCGCGCACAAGCTCTCGCTGCCCGTGGAGGCGGTGGGGCTGCGATCCAACCCCGCCTTCCGCTGCGAGGCCGTGGCCGACCGGTCCGAGTCGTTCGCGGTGGCCTGCGGGCTCGCGATGCGCTCGATCGCCAAGGCGGCCTGAAGGAGACACGCCATGCCGATGATCAACCTCATCCACGAACAGCGCCAAGCTCAGCGGGCTGCCGCGGCGAAGGCCAGGGCGCTGGTGTTCGGCCTGGGCTTCCTGACCGCCGGCTCCTACCTCGGCTTCCTGTTCCTGCTGTTCCTGGCCACCTCGACCGAGGCGGACTGCTCGCAGATGCAGGCGAAGCTGCAGAAGATGCGCCCGATCGTCGAGCAGATCGAGGCCGAGGAGAAGCGCCTGGCGGAGATGGGCCCCAAGGTCGCGATCTTGGAGAACGCGCAGCAGGCCACCGCCAAATGGCAGCGCGTGATGGAGCACCTGACCCAGAACACCCCGCCCGGGATCTGGCTGACCAACGTCCGCTCCACGATGACCGACCCGAAGAACCCCGTGCAGGTGAGCTTCACCGGGCTGAGCGGCGACCAAGACTCGGTGGGCGGCTACATCCTGCGTCTGCAGAACTGCCCCGAGCTGGCGGACGTGAACCTGAAGTTCACCCAGGAGAAGGCCACCCAGTTCGGCCCGACCCTCGAGTTCGAGATCTCTGGAAGCGTCGTCGGCACGCAGGAGGAGGAAGAGAAGAGGGACGGCGAGGCCGAGGGCGGCGAGGAGGCGAAGAGGGCATGAAGAAGGCACCCAACGTCAAGGCCATCGGCGTCACGATGTTCGCCCTGACCGCGTCCGGCCTGGCCCTGTGCGGATGGCAGTACTCGGCCCTCACCGCGATGCGGGAGCGAGCCGCCGGACTCCGCAAGGAGGTCGAGCAGCAGTCCCAGATCGCCCAGCGGGCGGAGGAGACCGCGGCGCGGCTCAAGCGGACAGCCGCCCGGCTCTCGCACCTCGAACTGAGCGTGAGCCAGGCGGCCTACATTCCCACGATGCTCACCGAGCTGGAGCGGACGGGCAAAGAGGCGGGTCTCACCGTGCTGGGGGTCCGGCCGATCGAGGCGCCCAAGCCCACGACGAAGGACGGGAAGGACGCTCCGAAGAGGCGCAAGCCTTATCAGGAGCTCGACATCGAGGTCAAGGGGCGCGGGTCGTACCGCGCATCGCTGAACTTCCTCAAGGCCCTGCAGGCGTTCCCGCGCATCGTGGCGGTGAAGAGCCTGACGCTCGCCCCGAAGTCGCAAGCGGGTGCGGGCGCCAGCCTCAAACCGGACCTCGACCTCACCATCGTGATCCGAACGTTCGTCTTCCCGCCGGCCAAGCCCGCCGAGGATGGCCGCTCGGTTCGCAACAGCGAGGAGGCCAGGAAGGATGGATGACAAGAAGAAACTGATCGTGCTGGCCGTGCTGGCGGTGGTGATCCTGGCCGTGGGCGCGTTCCAGTTCGTCGGCGCGGGCGGCGAGCCGCCGAAGCCGAAGGAGGAACCCAAGAAGGAGGCGGCCGAGGCACGGAGGCCGTCGGAACCCTCCCTGCCGAACCCGCAGTTCGCGAACCCCCTGCCGCCGAGGGACCCCTTCGATCCGACGACCGCGGTGGCCAGCCTGCAGCGCCAGACGCCCCAAGAGCCGGAGCCGAAGCCGGCACCCGAGCCCAAGCCGTTGACCGGCAAGCTCGAGCCGTTGCCGCCGGTGATGCCATCGGGTCTGAGCGGGTCGCTGCGGCTGTCCCCGGACAAGCCCGCCGAGCCCCCCGCGCCGAAGTTCGTGGTGACCGGGGTGTTCCTGGGGGAGAAGTCCGCGGCGGTGATTCAGGACGAGCAGGGCAACCAGAAGCTCGTCGGCCAAGGAGAAGCTTTGGACGGCGACACCCGCGTGGTGGCCGTCGACCGCAACCGCGTGGTGTTGCGGCAGAGAGGAAAGACAGTGGTGCTCACTGTTGGAGGCGAAGCACAATGACCCAATTCAGGAAGCATGCCGCCGCTTTGGCGGCCTTGGCCCTTGCGGCCTCGGCCGCGGCGGTCGGCGACGTCCAAGGCATCCGGGCCTTCAAGGCCGGTTCCGGATGCGAGATCCGGGTGATCGGGAAGAACCTGGCCAAGCCGAAGGTCTTCACGGTGAACGCCGGGCGCTCGGTGCTCGCGGAGTTCGACGCGAACCTGACCGGCAAGCCCGCCTACGTGCGGGTGCGGCAGGGCGGCGTCCAATACGCGACCGTCGGATGGTTCTCAGCCCGGCCGCCCAAGGTGCGCGTGCACGCTTGGCTGGCCAAGGCAGCTCAGCCGCTCGTCGAGCAGCGGGAGGACGGTTGGGCGATTCGGATCAACGCATCCACGAGTGAGCGCGCCCTGCGGCAGGAGGCCTTCCCCACGGCGGTTCCGCCTCTGAAGGCAGCCCCTAGGCCGCCGGAGCCCGCGCCTCCGTCGCCCGTGGCGATGGATCGCGAGCCGACCAGGGTGGCCGCGCGCTCTCAGGCCGCGCCCCCGTTCCCGTCTAAGGTTCCACCCCTCGAGCAGGTGCGCCGACCCTCGGCGGCCCCGGCCGATCGGGCCAAGACGGTGACTCTCGAGTTCGGCAACACCGACGTCGTGCTGGTTCTCCGGGCGATCGCCCGCGAGGCCGGCGTGAACATCGTGACCTCGCCGGAGGTGAGCGGCAACATCACCGTGTCGCTGAACAAGGTGAGCCTCACCGAGGCCCTGGACCTGGTCACAACCATGGCCGGGCTGCGGTACGCCAAGCTCGGGCAGACCTTCGTGGTGACCACCACAGCCCGCTTCAGCGAGTCTCTGGCGCAGCTCGGAGGCAAGGCCGAGTCGCCCGGCGCGACGCGCGTGGTGCCCCTGCTGAGCGGCGAGGGCGTGCAGATCAAGGCTGCGGCCTTCAAGGCGCTGCCTCAATTCACTTCCAAGGGCGTGTACGACATCGTTCTGGAGAACGAGGAGATTTCCGCCAGCACCAGCGCCGAGACGAACGTCGGCAAGCGCACGACGGCAACCACGACGCAGGGCTCGGCGGGCCGATCGTCCGGCGAGGGCGGCGGACAGGCCGCAGGCGCCGCTGGCGAGGGCCAGTCGGGCTCGGGCGCCGCGGTGGGTGCCCAAAGCGGCAGCGAGGGACGCTCCTCCAGCAGCAAGGTGGAGCTGAAGGCCGAGCGCAAGGGCGAGGGCGCGATGTCCACCTACGTGGTGGTCGTGGGCTCTCCCGAGCGCATCGACGAGGTGGCGGAGTTCGTCGCCAACCTCGACCGCCAATTGGCCAAGGCCAGCAACCGCGTCGCTGGAGAGGGCATGGGCCACGTGGTCATCCCCGTGTACAGCCAGCGGTCGGACGAGATCGTTAAGGCGGTGCACAACCTGTGCCTGCGCAACCCGAACCGGAACGCGTTCACGATCAACGGCGAGCCGGTGCGGGAGAAACTGACCGAGGAGCAGCTCAAGAGCGTCGTGCAGGTGCCGCAGCAGACGGGCAACCCGTACCTCGCGCCGGGCGCGGTTCCCCCCGCTTCGTTGGGCCAGGAGTCGGCTCCGCAGGCCTCGTCGAACGGCGGCCCGGCCACCCAAGCCGTGCCAACCCAGACCCTGATCGTGGTCTCCGGTCCCAAGGACGCCCTCGAGGGGATCTCGGACTTCGCCCGCCAGCTCGACCAGACCATCTGCGCGGTGACCGGCGTGCGCTACCCGCTCACCACCGAGGAGGCCCGGCGGCACTACGCCGTGTACGACCTGAAGCACATCGAGCCGGTGGACGCGATCGAGGCGCTGCGCACTCGGCTTCCGGGAGTGTACGCGTCGGTGTTCCCCTCGCTGGTCGGCTCGATCACGTCGGGCTCGGGCACCAAGCCCAGCGAGCCGGGCGGCAAGGACAAGGCCGAGGCCACGTCGCGGCCCACGTCCACGCTGCCGATGAAGCTGCTGCTGCAGGGCACCAAGTCCGACCTTTCGGACGCCCAGGAGCTGCTGGCGATGCTCGACGCGGCGCCGCGCCAAGTGGCGATCGAGCTGCGGGTGATGGAGCTGTCGAAGGAGGACGCCATGAAGATCGGCTTGGATTGGAACCTCCTCACCGGCGGTACGTTGCAGGCGATCCGCGTCAACCAGAGCGTCGGCGGCACGATCGACACGCCCGGCACGATCTCCAGCGACCTGCGCTTCAACTCGGACACCTCGGGCTCGGTGCTGGCTACGCTGGACAGCGGCGCTCTGAAGAACAAGGTCATCGCCCGACCGAACGTGCTCTCGACCGACGGCCGGCCGACCGAGATCTTCGTGGGAGACGTGGTGCGGTACATCGAGACGATCCAGGCGAGCCAGAACGGCACGACCGTGACCACCAACTCGGTGAACGTGGGCGTGCAGCTCAAGCTCACCCCGAGGATCGGGGCCGACGGCAACGTGGTGCTGGACTTCAACCCGGTGCTCACGTTCCTGAAGGGGTTCACCCCGGTTCCCGGTGGCGGCCAGCTGCCCCAGACCAGCGAGCGTTCCGCCAAGATGGTGACGTCGATCAAGAGCGGCGACACCATCGCGATCGGCGGCCTCATCCAGGAGCAGGACCGCAAGTCGTTCTCGGGCATCCCGCTGCTGAAGGATCTGCCGATCCTCGGGCAGCTGTTCGGCCGGACCGAGAACCTGAAGACCCGCAGCGAGATCGTGTTCTTCCTCACCGCGAAGGTGGTGGACGATCGCGACCGGGCCGTGGCGGCTCACCCGGCGAGCCTCGACGGCAAGCCGATGCCCCGCCCGTAGGACCGGGAGCCTCGCCTCCAACCGCTGGGGCCGGGTCGGCGTTCGCCGACCCGGCCCCGCTCTTCAGGCCTCCACCACCGTGGTCACCACGAGCGGGCGGATCTGGCCCTGCCGGAAGATCGCGCGGCGAACCACGTCCGAGGCGGCGTGCCGAAGGGTGTCGGGATCCATCACGTCCTCCTTCCGGAACTGCTTGAGCTCGAGGCACAGAGCCTGGGAGGCGGCCTGCAACACCGTGCCGTCCGGATCGTGCAGCCCCTTGTGGCTCAGGATCGGCTCGCCCACCAAGTCGCCCGCCTCGGGGTCCACGACCAGGGTGACCGTGACGACCCCATACTGGGCGAGGTTCGAGCGGTCGCGCAGAAGGTCCTCGGTCACACCCGGGTTCCCACCGTTGTCCACCAGGATCCGGCCGCAGGGCACCGGCTCTCCCAAGTGCGCCTCGTTCTCCGTGATCACCAGGGGCACCCCGTCCTCCATGGCGAACAGCCGGTGCTCGGGATAGCCCATCGCGCGGGCCATCTCGCGGTACTGCCACGTGTGGCGCGGCTCGCCGTGCACCGGAGCCAGGTAGAACGGCCGCGTGAGGTTGATCATCAGCTTGAGCTCCTCGGCGTGGCCGTGGCCGCTCACGTGGATCGGCACCGGGCTCTCGTAGATCACGCGGGCTCCCAGCCGGAACAGCCGGTTGACGGTGCGCCAGATGGCCGCCTCGTTGCCGGGGATCGGCCGCGCCGAGTACAGGATCGTGTCTCCCTCCTGGATGCGCAACCGGCCGTACGACTCCTTCGAAGCCTGCACCAGAGCCGACATCGGCTCGCCCTGGCTGCCCGTCATGAGCACCGACAGCTGCTCCGGCGGGTAGTAGCGCGCATCCTCGAGCTTGATCTGCGTGCCCTTGGGGATCCTCACGTAACCCAGGCGGGCGCAAACCTCGATGTTCTGCTCCATCCGGCGCCCCACCGCCACCACCTTGCGGCCGAACTCCGCCGAGACCTCGAAGAACTGCTGAATCCGGTGGATCTGGCTGGCGAAGGTCGTGAGGATGATCCTTCCGGGAGCCTCGGCGAACGCCGCTCGAAGGCCCGCGGCCACCTCGCGCTCGCTGGCGCTCCACCCCGGGCGGTCGATGTTCGTCGAGTCGCTGAGCAGCACCACCACGCCCTCCTTGGCCAGCTCGCCGAGGCGCGTGATGTTCGCCAGCTTGCCGTCGACCGGCGTGAAGTCGAACTTGAAGTCGCTCGTCATCAGCACGACGCCGAACTGCGTGCGCACCGCCACGCTGCAGCTCTCGGGGATGCTGTGCGTCACACGGATCGGCTCCACGGACAGCGAGCCCGCGTCGATGACGTCGCCCGGCTTGAAGGTCTCCAGCTGCAGGCTGCCCACCGGGGTCATCTCCTCCAGCTTCGACCGGATGAGCGCGTGCGTGAACTCCGTGGCGTAGACGGGAACGCTGGCCTGTCGCAACAGGTACGGCAGGGCGCCGACGTGGTCCTCGTGGGCGTGCGTGAGGAACACCCCGCGCACCTTGTGGAGGTTCTGCAGGATGTAGGTGAAGTCGGGCAGGACGACATCCACCCCTGGCATCTCCTCGTTGGGGAAGGAGAGTCCGCAATCGATGACCACCAGGTCGTCTCCCTGCTCGATCACCGTGCAGTTCTTGCCGATTTCGCCTGCGCCGCCGAGCGGGATGATTCTCACTTCGGACACGTTCCCCACCTTACCACCCAGCCCCGAGGGCCGGTCGGGCGGAGCCGGCAAGTTGCCGAAGCATCCTTGGACGCCGAGGCCAAATCCGGCTACGATTGGTAGACAGCGTGCTCGGCTGGTCGGATATCATGGACCCGGGCGCCGCAGGATTCGCTTCAGCAAGAGGCGGATTTCGTCGCCCTTGGACCACCAGCCTTGGACCACTCGAAGTTCCGTGCGGAAGACGACGATTCGAACAACGTTTGAGGAGCCCCACCACCCATGGCAGATTTGAAAGCCCTTTCCGACTCCATCGTGAACGGCAAGCGGGACATCGCCGCTCAGCTGACCGAAGAGGCGCTGGAGGAGGGCGTCGACCCGAAGCTCATCCTCGACGCTCTCGTGGCCGGCATGGACGACATCGGCGGGAAGTTCCAGCGCAACGAGGTGTTCGTGCCCGAGATGCTGATCGCCGCCCGCGCCATGAAGGAGGCCATGGCGAAGCTCGAGCCGGTGCTCATCGCCAGCGGCATCCGACCCGAGTACACCGCCGTGATCGGCACCGTGCAGGGCGACCTCCACGACATCGGGAAGAACCTGGTGGCGATGATGTGGAAGGGAGCCAACTTCAACGTGATCGACTTGGGAACCAACGTGTCGCCCGAGCGCTTCGCGCAGGCCGCCAAGGAGCACAACGCGCACATCGTCGGGCTCTCGGCGCTGCTCACGACCACCATGCCCGCGATGAAGACCACGGTAGAGGCCCTGAAGGCGGCCGGGCTCACGAACGTCAAGGTCATGATCGGCGGGGCTCCGATCACCGCCGAGTTCGCCCAGTCCATCGGGGCGGACGGCTACGCGCCGGACGCAGCCACCGCCGTGCAGGTGGCGCGCCAGCTGGTCAAGTCCTAGGAGGAACGCGAACCAGCCACCCTCGAGCCCCCGGATGCCGACAGCGCCCGGGGGCTCCTTTTCCTCGGAGCCAACCCCGTCATGACCGAGCGCGAACGCTTCTTGGCCACCATGCGGTACCAGCCGCGCGACAGGGCACCCCTTTGCGACTTCGGCTTCTGGACCGAAACGATCGAGCTTTGGAAGCGCCAAGGGTTGCCCGAACACCTGGACGAATGGTCGGCCACGGACTTCTTCGGCATGGACCGGTACGACCGCGTGTACGTCGGTGCGAACCACGGTCTGCACCCCGGCTTCGAACCGGAGGTGCTCGAGGATCTCGGCGACGAGGTGATCGAGAGGACCTGGGAGGGCACCATCCAGCGACGCCACAAGTGGATGTCGTCGATCCCGATGCACCTGGGGCACACGCTGGTGGACAGGGAGTCGTGGCGCAAGCACTACCTGCCCAGGCTCCAACCCGACTCCCCGGGCCGAGTGCCCGAGGACTGGGACGCTAAGGTCGAGCGTTGGAAGCGCCCCGACAGGCCCCACTGCCAGGTGATCGGCGGGGGGAGCCTCTTCGGCTGGATCCGCAACTGGATGGGCATCGAGAACGTCGCCTACTGCGTCTACGACGACCCAGCCTGGTTCGAGGAGATGGTCGACACCGTGTTCCAGCTGATCTACTGGCACTTGGAGAAGACGCTCTCGGCGGGGGTTCCCGCGGACGCCTGCGCGATGTGGGAGGACATGTGCTACAGCGGCGGCCCGCTGCTCGGGATCGAGCACTTCAAGCGGTATCTGGTGCCCCGTTACCGCAAGATCACGGACCTGCTGCACCGCCACGGGGTCGAGATCGTCTGGCTGGACTGCGATGGGAAGATCGACGCCCTTCTGCCCCTTTGGTTGGACGCCGGTGTGAACTGCATGTTCCCGATCGAGGTAGGCACCTGGCGCGCGGACCCGGTGCAGTGGCGGCGGCAGTACGGCAGGGACCTGCTCATGATGGGGGGCTTCGACAAGCAGATCCTCGCGCAAGGCCCCGAGGCGATCGACGCCGAGATCGAGCGTCTCACGCCGCTCGTCGAGGAGGGAGGCTACATCCCGTTCTGCGACCACCGGGTGCCCCCGACGGTCAGCCTGAGCAACTACGTGCACTACCTCCGTCGCGCGCGAGCCGTCTGGGGGCGCGAAACGAACCTTCCACCCTTTCCCGAGATTCCGTTAGACTGAGAGCATGATGACCGGCCGCGATCTCCTTCTTTCCGCGTTGCGCGGCGAGCGAACGCCCCGCCCGGCTTGGCTGCCGTTCGTCGGCACGCACGGCGCCAGCCTGATCGGTTGGGACGCCGAGAGCTACCTGAAGTCCTCCGACGCGATCGTCCAGGGCCTGTTGAAGGCGCGCGAGCTCTACCAACCGGACGGCCTCCCGATCGTGTTCGACCTGCAGGTCGAGGCGGAGATCCTGGGTTGCGACCTCGTGTGGGCTCCCAAGGGGCCGCCCTCGGTCTCGAGCCACCCTCTGGAACTGGGAGGATCTCCCGCCGATCTGCCGCCGTTCGACACCGCTTCGGGCCGGTTCCCGATCATCGGCGAGGCTCTGTCGCGCCTTCGATCCGAGTTCGGCGGCGAGGTGGCCCTCTACGGGCTGATCACCGGGCCTTTCACGCTGGCGCTGCACCTCGTCGGCCCGACCATCTTCCTGACGATGTTCGACGACCCGGACAAGGTGCACGAGCTGCTGCGGTTCACGGCGGACGTGGGCCGTCGCGCGGCGGCCTTCTACCTCGACAACGGTGCCGACGTGGTCGCGGTGGTCGACCCGATGACCAGCCAGATCTCCCCCGAGCACTTCCGCGAGTTCGTCTCCGGCCCGGCGAACCATGTGTTCGACGCCATCCGGGAGCGCGGAGGGCTGTCTTCGCTGTTCGTGTGCGGAGACGCCACCCGGAACCTCGCGGAGATGGTGGCCACGCGCTGCGACAGCCTGTCGATCGACGAGAACATCGACTTGGCCTACCTGCGCGACTTGGCCCGCCCCGCGGGCAAGTCGATCGGGGGCAACCTGAAGCTCACGGCCGTGCTGCTGCTCGGCACTCCGGACGACGCCCGCCTGGATGCGATCCGCTGCATCGACGCCTGCGGCACGGATGGCTTCGTGCTCGCGCCGGGCTGCGACCTGCCGTTCGATGTGCCGCCAGCGAACCTGCAGGCCGTGGCCGAGATGGTGCACGACGAGTACCGCCGGGACGTCGCTCGCGCGACGCTCAAGGCACCCGAGCTGGAACTGGGCTCCGTGCGGCTGCCCGACTACCCGAACGAGCCCGACGTGGTGGTCGACGTGATCACCCTGAACAGCGAGACGTGCGCGCCCTGCCAGTACATGGTGGACGCCGTGCGGCGCGCGGTGCTGCAGGTGGGCCAGGGAGTGCGCTTCCAGGAGCACAAGATCATCACCAAGGAGGGGCTGAGCGTCATGGCGGCCTTGGGGGTCTCCAACCTGCCGACCATCTGCATCGACGGCAAGCCGGAGTACGTTTCGATCCTTCCGGACCCGGAGCGGCTCGCGCAAGTGCTGCGCGAGAGGGTCGCCACCAAGCGCGGATGACGCCCCTGATCCTCGTCTGCGGTTTCCTCGGAGCCGGAAAGACCACTCTGTTGCGGCACTGGGCCCGCACGGAGCGCAACCGCCGCGTTGCCTACGTCGTCAACGAGTTCTCCTCCAGGGACGTCGACTCGATCGTGCTCGCTGCAGAGACGTCCGAAGTGGTGCCCCTGCCCGGCGGCAGCATCTTTTGCAGGTGCCTGGCCGCCGACTTCCGCAGAACCATGGAGGCGCTGGCGGCGCGAGAGTGGCACGCCTTGGTCGCCGAGGCATCGGGCATCGCCGACCCGACCGCGACCCGCACGCTGCTGAGAGAAACGCGCCTGGACGGCCTCTTCTCGCTCGACCGGGTGATCTGCTTGGTCGACCCCGCGACGTTTTGGAAGCTCCGGCGCACGCTCCCCGCGGTTGAGGCCCAGGTCGCCTCGGCGGACACGCTGGCGATCAACAAGGCGGACCTGCACGACGAGTACGACCTGAGCGGGCTCGAGCGCGAGCTCCGCGCGATGAACCCCACGGCAGACATCGTCCGAACGGTGCGGGCCGCCCTGCCGTTCCCCGCGCCGGCAGCCAGAGAACGGCCGGCCCTAGAGCGGGCCATGCCGGACCACCCCGACGATCGGGTGGTTCGACACGAGCTGCGCTTGCCGGACGCGGTCCAGCCGGAAGCCCTGGTCCGCCTGAGCGACCAAGTCGGAGAGGGCCTGCTCCGGGCCAAGGGCTTCTTCCACGACGGCCGCGGCCTAGTGGCCGCCAGCTTCGACGGCCACCGATGGGAGTTCGCGGCGGCGCCCGACGGGGCGATCCCGTCCCTCGTGGCGCTGGCGCTGCGGGAGAGCGAGCCCGCGTTGCGGCGCGCCTTGGCGATGCTCCTCGAAAACCCGAACGAACCATAATGCTGGCATGACGATTCGGTTGCTCGAAATCCTCTCCAGGGGTCCGATCCTTGGCGACGGAGCCATGGGCACGCAACTGATGCTGCGGGGGTTGCGGCCCGGCTCCTGCGGCGAGCTCTGGAACGTCGAGCGGCCCGAAGCCGTGCGCGACATCCACGCGCTGTACGCCGAGGCGGGGTGCGACGTGGCCACGACCAACACGTTCGGAGCGACGCGCGTCGCGCTGTCCCGTCACGGCCTTGGAGATCGGGTCGGGGAGCTGTGCAGAGCGGCGGTTCAGCGAGCGCGCGAGGGCGCCCCCACGTGCCTGGTCGCGGGCGACATCGGTCCGCTGGGGACGTTCCTCGAACCGCTGGGCGACGTTCCGTTCGAGGAGGCGAAGGCCGCGTTCGCCGAGCAGGCCGCCGCGCTGGAGTCGGCTGGGGCCGATCTGATCCTCGTCGAGACGATGACGGACGGCGAGGAGCTGCGCGCGGCGGTGGAGGCAGCGGCGGGAGCCACCGGCCTTCCCGTGTGCGCCACCTTCGCTTTCGACAGCGGCCCGGAGTTCCGCACGATGATGGGACTGGGAGTGGAGCAAGCCCTAAGGATCGCTGTGGAGGCCGGGGCCGTGGCCGTCGGCGCGAACTGCGGTGCGAACCTCACCCTGGAGGACTACGCCCGGCTCGGGGAGCAGATCGCACGCCTCTTCCCTGGCGTGCCCAAGATCCTGCAACCCAACGCCGGGGCGCCGCGCACCGAAGAGGGCCGCCTGGTCTACGACGCCAGCCCCGAGGCCATGGCCCGGCTGGCGGCCCGTCTGAAGGAGCTGGGATTCGCCTGGATAGGGGGTTGCTGCGGCACAACGCCGGACCATCTGGCGGCCATGAGGTCGAGCGTATGAACGGCCTCGAGAACTTCCAAGCCATGATGGTGGGCGCCCAGGCCGAGCGGTTGCCCTTCGATGTGTCGGCGACGCCCCCGTTCTGCGACGTGGCCGAGCGCGAGGCGGGCACGCGCGACGTGGTGGAGGCCCTGGGAGGAGACTTCCGCGGCCTGTGGATCGGCTCGCCCGTCTCGGGAGAGCGCTGGCGCGAGGCCTACCGCGAGGTGCTGGGTCTGGACCTCGGGCCCGACCACACGGTGGACTCGCTGGGAGTCGCCCACGCTATCCCGAAGCGGGAGACGCTCGGGTCGGCCTACCACCTGCTGGAGATGGCCCATCCTCTGGCTGCGGCCGAGAGCGTTTCCCAGCTCGAGCGGCTTCCGTGGCCCGACTTCGACGATCCGGCGCTGTACGCCGACCTAGAGGAGCGGGTCCGCGCCGTGCACCGAGAGGGTCGCGGGGCCATCGGCGGGCTCGCCTGCACGGTCTTCGAATCCGCTTGGTACCTGCGGGGCATGGACCGATTCTTCGAGGACCTTGTGGACGGCAACCCGATCTCGTTGTGGCTGATGGACTGGTTCGAGCATCGAGCGGTCCGGATGGCGCGAGAGTACGCGCGCGCGGGCGCCGACGTGCTGCAGCTCGGAGACGACGTCGGGTCCCAGCGCGGCATGCTGATGTCCGTGCCGATGTGGCGGGAGCACCTGAAGCCGAGGCTGGCGCGCGTCATCCGATCGGCCAAGGAGGCCAACCCCTGCACCAGGATCTTCTACCACTCCGACGGCGACGTGAGGGCCATCGTGCCCGACCTCGTGGAGATCGGGGTGGAGATTCTGAACCCGGTCCAACCGGAGTGCATGCCGATCGACGAGCTGTTCTCCGAATACGGCGACCGCCTGGCCTTCTGGGGCATGATCGGCACGCAGACCACGATGCCGTTCGGAACGCCGCCGGAGGTTCGCGCCGCGGTGCGGCATCTGCGCGGCTGGGCCCGGCGCGGGGTGCGGATCGTGGTCGCACCGACGCACGTGCTGGAGCCGGACGTGCCGTGGGAGAACGCCGCCGCCCTCCGGGAGGCCGTCTACGAGCCGCTCGGCTCCTTCGGCAACTGGTGACCCATCTTGCGGCGCTTGGTCTCGAGGTAGCGCCGGTTGTGCTCGCCGGGCCGAACCACGAGCGGCACGTGTTCCACGACCTCCAGGCCGTAGCCCTGCAGCGCGGCGAGCTTGGAGGGGTTGTTGGTCATCAGCCGGAGCCTCCGCACGCCGAGATCGAGCAGAACCTGCGCGCCTAGGCCGTAGTCGCGCAGGTCGGCCTTGAAGCCCAGGGCCTCGTTGGCCTCCACCGTGTCCAGACCGCAGTCCTGCAGCTCGTACGCCTTGAGCTTGTTGACCAGGCCGATGCCCCGGCCCTCCTGCGCGACGTACAGCACGAGGCCCCTGCGCTCGGCTTCGATCTTCTCCAAGGCCAGCTGCAGCTGGTCGCCGCAGTCGCAGCGCAACGACCCCAGGATGTCGCCGGTGAGGCAGCTGGAATGCACCCGGACGAGGACGGGCTCCTCGCCCGCTACCTCGCCCTTGACGATCGCAAGGTAGGGCGTCGGCTCCACGGTGGTCTCGTAAACGTACAGGCGGAACTCGCCGAACTTGGTGGGGAAGCGGATCGGACCTGCCGCAAGGGACACGAGCTTCTCGTGCGCGCGCCGGTACCGGATGAGGTCCGCGATGGTGATGATGCGCAGGCCGTGCCGCTCGGCGTAACGTTCCAGCTCGGGCAGGCGCATCATCGTGCCGTCGTCCGACAGGATCTCGACGCCCACCGCCACGGGCTGGAATCCCGCCAATCTGCAGAGGTCGACGGCCGCCTCGGTGTGTCCCGCGCGCTTCAGCACGCCTCCAGGCTCGGCCCGCAGCGGAATGATGTGCCCAGGCCGCATCAGGTCCTCGGGCTTGGCGTGGGGGTCGCAGAACACGCGAACGGTCTGAGCCCGATCGTGGGCCGAAACGCCGGTGGTGGTTCCGTGGCGGGCGTCCACCGTCTCCGCCATCGCTGTGCCGTGGCGGGCGGTGGTCTGCTTGGTCATCATTGGGATGCCCAGCTGCTGCAGGCGCTCGCCGGTGGTGGGGATGAAGGGTACTCCCCGTCCGTGGACGATCATGAAGTTCATCGCCTCGGGGGTGCACTTCTCGCCCGCCATGATGAGGTCGCCCTCGTTCTCGCGGTCCGGATCGTCCACGACGATGACCATCCTTCCGGCGCGGAGGTCGTCCAGGGCTTGCTCGATCGAGGCGAAGGGCATCCTCTCCATTGTACGTTGTCCGGCAGTGGTCCCGCGGCAACGAACCGCCGGCTGGCAAGGTTCGTCCAAGCCTCAACGATGCTTTGCAGTGGCGCGAGGGGAGCAGGGCCCGCCGAGGTCTGCGGGCTGAGTTTGCTGGAAGCTTGGAGCATCGAGGCGCCGGTCGGCGCGGGGGATCTTGTCGAGCAGGACCGACCCGGCTTCGTTGCTTGGAGGACGTTCGAAGGGAGAGGCCGGTTGGAGTTCCGCGACGGGCGGGTTCTCGAGGTTCCGCCGGCGTCGCTGATCGTGGCGCGTGCCGCGCTTCTCGAGCGGTGGCAGGCGCTGGCCCCCGGCTGGCGGTGTTGGCGGTTCCACTTCTGTTGCCTCGGTCCCCTGGACGCTCCGGTGGAGCGTCCCATGCCGATCGCCGAGCACGCGAGGGACGGCGAGGACTTCGCGACCCTGGTGGCGGGGCTCGGATCCCCCAGCCGGTGCCAGCGGCAGTGGGCTTCGGCGGCGTTCGCCGGGATGTTTTGGCGCTGGGTCGCCGGATGGTGCGGACGATGGTCGGTGCCTTCGAGCCACGCCAAGGTCGCGGCGATCCTCGAGCGGGTCTATGAGCGGATCGGGGACGAGTGGACCGTGGCCCGCCTGGCGACGGAGGAGGGCGTGTCCGAACGGTACCTGAACCAGCTGTTCCGGGAGGTGGTCGGCGAGTCCCCGAAGAGGTTCCTCAACCGTCTTCGGCTGCTCACCGCCGAGCAAATGCTGCGCTTCGGCCGCCTGAGCATGAGGGAGGTGGCGCTCGAAATGGGCTTCGCCAGCCCCAGCCACTTCTCCACGGCGTTCCGATCGTTCTTCGGCGAGTCGCCCCGGGAGTACCTGAGGCGCGTCCGAAGCTCCGGTTGCGCCGTGCAGGCGCCGACCGAGCCTAGCGGGGCACCCGGTCCGAGCGTCTAAACTGTTGGACGCCGGCGCCATGGCCCGATCGGACCCGCACAAGAAGCGCTTCGTGCTGGTGTGCCCGCGCTGCGGGGCGCGCTGTCCCGTCGGCACGCTGGAATGCCCGCGCGACGGGGCCCGGCTGGAGAGCCGCGTGGAGATCCTCTGTCCGAGCTGCGGGAGGGCGAACCCTCCCGATGCGAGGTACTGCCTGGAGGATGGCACGCCTCTGTTCGCCGAGCCCAAGGATCCGGACGAGTCCGAGAGCTCGCTGCCCCATCGCTGCGAGCCGCCTTGCTGCCCGGCCGACCCGCACGCCGAGCCGGAGACCGGGGAGGAGCCCCCGCGCTTCGGGTCCTGATCCGCGAAATCCATTCCGCAGGCTGGCGGCCCGGCGGTCGCCCGAGGGAGCACCACTGGAAAATGCCTTGGCCCGGACGGAATCCTCCGGGCCGTTCCGCGGTTTCCGTGTTATGCTTCCTTCGTGGGTCGCGGAATCGGTTACGCAAGGCCGGTGATGGACGAGATCGCGCGGCAGGCCGGGGTCAGCAAGACCACGGTGTACCGGGCGCTCTCGGGCCAGGGACGCATCGGGGAGTCCACCCGCCGCAGGGTGCTGGACATCGCCGAGCGCGCCGGCTACCGACCGAACCGCCTTGCCCGCGGTCTGCGCCGGGCCCGCACCGGACTGATCGGCGTGGTGGTGCCCGGCATCGAGGGCCAGTTCTACGCTCGACTGCTCGAGGGCGTCGAAAAGGCCCTGCAGGACGTCGACCACCGGGTGCTGCTGACGATGTCCCGCGGACAGCGCGAGTACGAGCTGGTGGAGAGCCTGCTCGACATGCAGGTGGACGGCCTGATCGTCGCGTCGGAGACCGACGAGCCGGAGTTCTACACGCGCCTGCTCGAGCGGCGCGTTCCGATCGTGTTCATCGACCGCGAGGTCCCGGGGTTGCACGCCGACCTCGTGGCCACCGACCATTTCCAGGGCGGCGTGCTCTTGGGAGAGCACCTCCGCGAGCGGGGCTACCGCAGGCCCGCGTTCCTCTCCATGACCGACTCGCCTCGGCGCATCGGAAGCGTCGAGGACCGCTGGTGCGGCTTCCGGTCGGTGTTCCGCAACGCCGCGCTGCTCGAGTTCCCCTTCGTGGCCAGCGCCGAGCGCTACCAAGAGGACCACCCCGAGGCCCCCCAGCCCGAAACGTTCAGCGAGCTGTGCCGCCATGCGGTGGCCGGAGCCCTGGAGCCCCTGGACGGCTTCCCCTACGACTCCGTCTTCGCCCAGTACGACCATTTCGCGCTCGCGCTGATCGATGCGCTGAAGGCGGCTGGCCTCCGCGTGCCGGAGGACGTGGGCGTCGTGGGGTTCGACGACCATGACTTCACCGGCTACACGGAGCCGTCGCTCACCACCATTCGCCAACCGCTCCGAGAGATCGGACTGCAAGCCGCCCGCCGGCTGCTGGAACGCATCGAGGAGCCCGACCTGCCGGCGGCCGCGCTGAGGCTGCCGCCCAGACTGATCGCTCGACGATCGAGCGAACCTCTCGCTGCGAAGGAGCAACCATGAAGCGCACTGCCTTCACCTTGATCGAGCTTCTCGTCGTGATCGCCATCATCGCGATCCTCGCCGCCATCCTGTTTCCGGTCTTCGCCCAAGCCAAGGCCGCGGCCAAGCGGACCCAGTGCCTGAGCAACATCAAGCAGACCGGGCTCGCGATCCTCCAGTACTCCGCCGACTACGACGACGTCGCGCCGAACGCGGGAGGCTGGGAGGCTTGGGAGTGGGGCGCCGAACAGAGCAACCCGCAGACCTGGCCCGGAGGCATCGTGTTCCGGCTTCGGCCCTACACCAAGAACATGGAGATCTTCCGGTCTCCGGGCGACAACGGCTTCCCCTTCACCGCTTGGGGCATTCCCGTGAGGGCGATGTGGGAGCCCGACTGGTTCGGAAAGACCAGCTTCGAGTACTACGCCAAGGGAGCCACGGAGTTCGGATGGATGCCGCAGCTTTGCGGAACCGCGTCGGCGCCCCAGCCGTGCGACAGCGGCATGGCGCCGCCGATCCCCGGAGGCGACCCTCCCGGAGCCGTGGGATCCGGCCGAACCGGGCGCTCCCTCACGGTCTTCAGCGACCCCGCCCGGAGGCCCATGATCGGTGAGCTCTGGTACTACATGTGGGACACCGGCAACAGCAACACCAGCAAGAAGCACACGGTGTACGTGGACGGCCATGCGAAGCTGCAGACCGGTGCCAAGCTCGACTATGAGGAGAGGCCGGGACCGCTATGAGGAAGCTCGGCCTGACCGGAGCGCTGATTCTGGCGGTCCTGGCGCTGGTGGTCGCCATCGTGTCGGGCTATCGGTCGATGAACCCGCCCCAGCCGGACCCCGATCGGTTCCCCAAGCCTCCGCCCGAGGCGATGGAGCAGATCCAGAAGATGCGCCAGGCTTTCGAATCCCAGCGCTGAAGACCAACCACCACAGACCTCCGAGACGGAAGGGGGCCCCTGCCGCGGCAGGGGCCCTCGGCTTGGCGGCCCTCAGCGATGCCCTTCCCCGACCATGCGGGCAAGCCGCGGCAGGAACGCCTCCAGCTCGAAGGAGGGCCAACTCTCGAAGCCTCCGCTCGCGAACAGCGTCGCTCCGACCACCGTGGGGTCCTTTCGAAGCTCCGAGTCGAACCAGCGCAGCCAACGCTCGAACTGGTCGGCGCTGCCGCGGCTGACCCAGCCATCCTCGTGGCTGTTGCCCGCGCGGTCGACGCCCGCCTCCGTGAGGATCAGAGGAAGACGGGCAAGGTCGGGGCGCTTGCGGCGCACGGCGTCCAGGATGCGCCGGTATCGCAGCGACGTCCAGCTCTCCTTCTCGGGATCGGTGCTGTACTCCAGCGTATACGCGTGGTAGCCCCAAGCGCCGCGGGCGCGAGCCGCGGCCTCGAAGGCCGGCAGGAACGCCTCCACCTTGGCGGCCACCTCCTCGGGCGTCCCACCGGGGTTTCCCACCGCGATGTTGCCGATCAGCGGCCGCGCGCCGTCGCGGCGCATCGCCTCAACCATGGCCACGGTGAAGCGGGCGAACCACCGCGCGTCCTCCACCGAACCCCAGGTGGGGGTGCTGTCCCCCTCGTTCGGGCCCTCCCAATAGTCGATCCAGCTCCTCTCCCGGTCGGTGAGTCGGTCGTGCTGGGGCTTGAGGATCTCGTTCCAGAACGCCCGGCCGGCTGCCTCGGGGTCGTCCTGCAGGTTCCACCGGCGTTGGAACCAGATCCTCACCACGACGGTTCCGTCCGGCCAGCGGGTCTTGTAGTCGCGCAGCGCCTCGCGCATGCCCGGCCCAAGGTCGAACAGCTTCAGCACGCGGGGCCCCGCCGCGACCAGCCTGCGTGCGCCGATCGTGTAGCGGTCGTCGAGGAAGTGCACGCCGAGGCGGCACTCCGAAACCGAAGGAGCGAGGGTCGCGGCCGCGAGAAGCGCATGCAGCATGTGTCCAGCTTAACTCTGCGGAAACGATTTCGCAAGACCTCCGGGCGGCGAGTCTCCTCCTGTAAAGGTCGAACTCCTTGCCGAATCCTCAGGTTCCGCAAACACCCCTGCGCGCCGGGCTCGGCGGCCGGTCCACAATCGGCCATGCAGAGGCTTAGGGTCGCTTCGGACGGCAGGACTCTTTGCACGGAAGACGGCCAGCCGTTCTTCTGGCTCGGGGACACCGCGTGGGAGCTGCTGCACCACGCCTCGAGGGACGAGATCGTCCGCTATCTGGAGGTTCGGCAACGACAGGGCTTCAACGTCGTGCAGACGGTGTTCGTGCCGGAGATCGAGGGTCCGTTCCGACCGAACGCCGAGGGACAGCTTCCTCTGACCGACCTCGACGACCCGAAGCCCAGCGAGGGCTACCTCGGCCTCGCTTCCTTCCTCCTCGACCAGGCGGAGCTGCGAGGCATCCGCGTGGCGCTGCTGCCGACTTGGGGATCTTGGGCGGTCGAGGAGAAGCATCCTCTGTTCCGCAACAAACGAATCTTCCACGACGGCAACTCCGAGGCGTATGCCAGGAGGCTCGCCGAGGCGCTCGGCGACCGTCCCAACCTCGTGTACGTGCTCGGCGGGGATCGGGACCCCAAGCTGGCGCCCGAGGTGTGGAGAGCCATGGCGAGGGGCATCCGCTCCGCGGTGGGCGATCGATGCCTGATCACCTACCACCCCACAGGCCTCAGCTCCTCGGGGGATCTGCTCCACCATGAACCGTGGCTGGACTTCCACATGATCCAAACCGGGCATGTGCGAGAGGTCGATCCGGCCTGGTGGGTGCAACGAGACTGGCTGAGGGAGCCTCCCAAGCCGACGCTGCTGGGCGAGCCCGCCTACGAGGCGATTCCCGACCGCTTGGAGCGGCACGACGACCTGCTGGACGCCGACGACGTGCGCCTGCACTGGTACGCCGCGGTGTTCGCCGGTTCGATCGGCGTCACCTACGGCTGCAACGCCGTGTGGATGTGCTGGGAACCCAGGTGGGAGCCGATCGCCGACATCGTGCCGCCACCGTTCCTCGCCGCCGACCAGCCTTGGCTGGAGGCGCTGCACAAACCCGGGGCGGAGCAGGCTCGATGGCTCCAGGACCTGTTCTGCGAACGAAGCCTGATCGGCCGAACACCCGAGAGCCTGATCGGAGGGCGTTGGGCCCTGCACGGCGACCAGCCTCGGCCCTGGACCCTGGTGTGGCTGCCGTTCGGCGGCGAGCTCCGGATGACCGCCCGCTTCGATCCGAGCCGGCTGGAGTGGCACGACCCCCGCACCGGCGCGACCTTGCCGGCGCACAACGACGGGCCCAGCGCCCGATGCCTGCGTCTGCGCGCTCCCGACAACCGCGACTGGGTGTTGAGCGTGGACGCCTGAGGCGGCTCAGCGGACCCGCGCGCCTTCCGGCGCCTCCTTGTCCGGCTGGAGCAGGATCGCGCCGCCGTCCTCATCCACGGCCGCCAGCAGCATGCCCTGGCTCTCGGTGCCTCGCAAGGTCGCCGGCTTCAGGTTGAACACCACCACCACCTGCCGGCCGATCAGGTCGAGCGGGCTGTAGTTCTTGCGGATGCCGGCCACGATCTGCCGCCTCTCGTCGCCCACCACCACCACCAGCTTCAGCAGCTTGTCGCTTCCCTCCAACGCCTCGGCCTCCAGCACGCGCGCGATGCGAAGCTCCACCTTCGCGAAGTCATCGATGCTGATCTCGGGCAGGCGAGACTCTGTCTTCCTCTGGGCGGGCTGGGGCTCGGGAGCGGCCCTCTGGGGCTTCTCGGGTTGCACAGTCGGAACCTTGCGTGCGTCGAGCCTCGGGAAGATCGGCTTCGGCTGCCGCAGCTCGCCTCCCGGGGGCAGAGCCTGCAGAGCCGCATCCCATGCCGGCACGTCCGTCAGGCCGAGCTGAGCCGCGATCTCTTTGGCGGTGTGCGGCATGTACGGCGCGACCATCGTGGCCGAGGCGGCCAGGCAAGCGAGCATCGAGCGCACCACCGACCCGAGAGCCGGATCCTCGGTCTTGGCCAAGGCCCACGGGGCCCTCGAGTCGATGTACTTGTTCAGAAAGCGCACCAAGCCCCAGGCGGCCTCGGCCGCACGCTCCAGACGATAGTCGTCCATCGCGCCGGCGTAGGCGTCGAACGCTCCTCGGATGGCCTCCTCCGCCTCTGCCTCGAGGGGCGCATCCGGCACCCTGCCTCCGACGAAGCGGTGGGCCATCGCCAGGCTGCGGTTCAGGGCGTTGCCAAGGTCGTTGGCCAGGTCGCTGTTGTACCGGTATTGGCGATCCAATACCTGTCTC
>JAOACB010000100.1 GCA_026418055.1 Fimbriimonadales bacterium | reverse complement strand
ATCGTCGGCTGCGGGCTCTCCGCCAGACCCTCGGCAAAGCGGCAGGACCCCCCTCGCAGGCGGTTTCCTTCCCTCTTCCCGGCAGCCGGATCAATGCGATCCCGACGGCTCCTCGGAACCGTCCTCGCACTCGGCCGATTGCTCGAGCTGAGCCACCGCTCGACGCCCCCTCTCGACGAACTCGTCGCTGCGCTCCAGGTCGATGTAGGCTGCCTCCTGAAGGTCCCACTCCTCCGTGGCCCTGGGTACGTGGCCGCCCTCGTGGAAGATGGTGAGTTCGCCGAACAGCAACCTACCGTCCGCCCGCACCAAATCCACCCGGCAACGCAGAAGGTCTTGGGAGAGCACGGTCGCGCAATGCAGGAGCCAGTCGAGATCGGCCGGGCGCGGCGCTTCCACCTCGATGGTCTTTCGCGACGTGTTCGTCTTCGGCAGGCGGTTCCAGTCGAGGTCGTTCCGGCCGAGCGTCAAGACGCCGTTCGCGCGGTCCAGCACCGTAACCACTCGGAAGGGAACGCCGCAGGCGCAATGGATCTTGTACTCGACGAAGGGCTCCTGCAGACCGAGGAGCGGCTCCACGACGATGCGCCGGGGGATGCCACGGTAGTTCGTCTCCGCGTAGCGCAGCGAGTAGTTCCTGCGCAGCCAGCGGCCTAGGCGGCGTTCGGCGGCCTTCAGATCGAACGCTTTGCGATCCTTGCAGAACAGCACCATGTGCGAGCCATGGTTGGGCTTGGCGACGAAGCGCTCGGGCAGCTCGGACCATTCGATGTCCGTCGGCCTCCGGTACACCCTGACCCCCGGCAGCAAGAGGCTCCCCAACCCTCGGAGCGCGACGTAGCGCCTCACACGCACCTTGTCCGACACGATCGGCAAGAGCGGGCTGCGGTGATGGAGCCTGAGCCAGCTGTACTTGTCGACGGTCGTCCGCGGGTGCAACAGATCCAGCGGCCGGCCCTGCCTCACCCGGCTGTTCCACTCGAGCCAGCGACGGTCGTAACCCGAGCCGGGCCGCGGCTCCCAGCGCTCGTTCAAGGCGCCAGCGAGCGTCCAGAAGGCTCGCTCAAGCCGCACGCGCGCCTCCAAAGCCGTCATGGCCCATTATGCGGAGGCACGGAAGCCCGGCGCACCCCGTGGCGACGCACTTCGAAGCGCGAAGGGGCCGGCCTCTGGCCGGCCCCTTTCGGCTCTTCGGCGGAAACCCGGGACTACGACTCGCCCATGGTGTGGACGAACGTCGGCTCGAAGGGGATCAGACCCATGCGCGTCGCGGCGCGGAAGGCCTGGACGCGGTTGTTCACTCCGAGCTTGTCGTAGATGTTGGCCAGGTGGAAGTCGACGGTCCGCTTCGACACGAACAGGACATCGGCGGCCTCCTTGCTGCTGTGGCCCTGCGCGATCAGGCTCAGAACCTCGATCTCGCGCTTCGTCAGACGAACGGCCCTCTGGGAGTTCTCCGACCTAGAAGTTGCTGGCATTGGCATGTTCCACCCCTCGATTTCTTCTCAACCGCCTACCTGTCTGATTCCACAGCCAGGCGAGGAACTTGAGATGGACCTGCCGGCAATTCAGGAAAACGGGATTCTTACCGGGTGAGGTCCCTCCTCGAAGGGCTCAGAGGTTGGATTCCACGACCCGCGCGCCGTCCACCGCCCGACAGACCAGGAACGCTCCTTCGCGTCCTGCGCGTTTGACGTACTCCGCGCTGGCTTTGTTCACGAAGTCCCCCAGCGCCTCAGCCTGCACGAGCGCCACGCACGCGCCGCCGAACCCCGCACCGGTCATGCGCGCGCCGATGCATCCCGGGGCGGCGTTGGCCGCCTCCGCCATCACGTTGAGCTCTCGGCAAGACACCTCGTAGTCGTCGCGCAGCGTCAGGTGGCTGTCCCGCAGCAACCACCCGCACAGCTCGGTGTCTCCGGCCTTGAGCGCCGAGCGGAACTCCAGGCAGCGGGCGTTCTCGGTGATCACGTGGTAAGCCCGGCGGTAGACCAGAGGGTCGAGCGTGCCCTTGGCGCTCTCGAGCATCTCCAGGTTCGCCTCGCGGAGGAGGCCCACGCCCAGAGCCTGAGCGGCGGCCTCGCACTGCGCGCGCCGCTCGTTGTACTCCGATCCAGCAAGCTTGCGGGACTTCCGCGTGTCGCACAGCACGATGTCCAGGCCATGGGGCAGGGGGCACGGCTCGAGGTCTAAGGTGAGCGTGTCCAGAAAGATCGCCGAACCCGCCACACCCATCGCGCTGGCCATCTGGTCCATGACGCCGCAGTTGACGCCCACGAACCGGTTTTCGCAGCGCTGGCCGTACAGCGCCAGCTCCTTGTTCGAGAGCTGGAAGCGGCCTAGCGCGTCGTACAGCTTGCCGAAGGCCATCTCCAAGGCGGCGCTGCTGCTCACACCGCTGCCCATCGGAACGTTGGAGGCCACCACGGCCTCGACATCCGGCACGCCCTCGAAGCCCTCCTGCTGCAGCACCCATGCCACGCCGGCGGCGTAGGCCGCCCAGCCCTGCACCTCGCGCCGGTGCAGATCGGCGGCGGCGAAAGCCGGAGCCTCTCCGAGTCCAGGCTCCAACGAGACCAAACGGGACGGCGCGTCGCTCCTCCTGCCGGCCACGACGATGTACCGGTCGATCGCGGCCGGGAAGACGTATCCGCCGTTGTAGTCGGTGTGCTCCCCGATCAGATTCACCCGCCCCGGCGCGGCCGTCACAACCTCGGGCTCGCCGCCGAAGCGCTCCGAGAAGGCCTTCTTCGCCTGATCCACCAGCGACGACAGACTCACCGAATCCATCGGCGGCGGTTTACCCGAAGACTCAGCACCCCGGCTCGAGGCCCACGACTTGACGAGGCCGGGTTCTCTGGAGTATCCTCCCCGTTTGCCGCGCTCGCCATCGTGTTCGGCGCGGAGGTTAGCCATGGCGAAGATCTGTCAGGTCACAGGCAAGAAGGCGAACAACGCCAAGCACATCCGGCACCGGCACTCCGGCGCTTGGAAGTTCCGCGCTCCCAAGAAGAACCGCCAGCAGCTCCCAAACCTCCGCACCGTGCGGATCCAGACCCCGGGCGGCAAGGTCACGCTCCAAGTCAGCGCCGCGGCGATGCGCAACCCGGAATTCCAAGCCGTCGCGGCGGGCCTCAAGCCGATCCCCAAGGAGTGGCTCAAGAAGCCGCGCTACGAGTGAGTCCCGGCTTCGCTCTTCGAGCGGGGGCTCTCGGCGAGGGCCCCCGCTCGCTTTGGGCCGCAACCCTCCCCGCGCGGCGAACGTAGGACCCGCAGACGATGGAGCTCGCCCAACGCTATCGGCATGCCGCCTGGCTCATCCTCGGCCTCGCGGTGCTCGCCGTCGGCGCACTCATCGTGCGTCCTTTCGTTCCGGCGCTCGTATGGGCGCTGGTGCTGTCGATCCTCACGCAGCCGATCTACGATCGCGTGCGCCGCAGGGTGGGGGACAGCCTGGGGGCCGTGGTGTCGGTGCTGGCGGCGGTGCTGTTCGTCGGCTTGCCGATGTCGGTGGTCGGGGCCTTCCTATACGTGCAGATCCTCGAGGCCCTGCAGGCCATCGGCAACCAATCCACCGCCACGCGCAACTCGTTCCAGGTGGTGTTGGACGGCATCACCAAGGCCGTAGCCCCCGTTCTCAGGGCTGTCGGCCAGGACGGGTTCAGTCTGACGGACTGGGTCGCGCGGAACCGCGAAATGCTCATGGAAGCCGTGCGGCAACCGCTCGGCCAAGCGGCCGTGGGGATGGGCAAGGCCGTTTTCACCGCCGTCGTGGCCCTCCTGACGATGTTCTTCATGCTGCGCGACGGCCATCAGCTTCGGGAGCCCGCCATCGATCTGTCGCCGCTGACGCGGGAGCAGACCGAGGCGCTTTTCGCAAGGATCGGTCAGACCGTGCGTGCGGTGTTCGTGGGCATCATCCTCGTCGCCGTGGCGCAGGGACTGGCGGCGGGTGCTGGCTACTTCGTCGCCGGAGTGCCGAACCCGCTGGTTTGGACCCTGGTGACGATCCTGCTGTGCGCGATCCCTCTGCTCGGGTCCCCCTTGGTCTACGTGCCGCTAGGCGTCACCCTGATCACCCAGGGAAGACCCATCGCGGGAGTCGCCCTGATGGCCTATGGGTTCGTCGTCGTGAGCAACATCGACAACCTCTTGCGACCCTTCGTGATCGGCGCGCAGACGAACCTGCACCCGATGGCGGTGTTCTTCAGCCTTTTGGGGGGCGTGTTCCTGCTGGGGCCGGTCGGCCTGATGGCAGGCCCCCTCGTTCTCACCATCGCGCTGTGCATGGCGGAGGCGCTGCGCGAGGCGCGCCGGGAGGCTCTCAGTGCTGGTCCAGGTGCTGCCGCATCTCCTCCTCGGCCTGGCGCACCTGCCTGAGCTCGTGCAGCGTCGCGTCCAGCGAGGAGAGCGAACTGAAGGCCTTCGCGGCCTCGTCCCGAGGTAGCTCCAGGGTGGCCTTTTCCACCTCGACAGCCAGCAGCCGCAGGCGCTCCGCCAACGCTTGGGCGGGCTCGAACTCCGTGGGCCGGCCCGGGCGCGAATCGTCGCTCAGCACCGGCTTGCCGAGCAGGTCGTCGAAGAACTCCCGGACCTCCTCGTGCCATTCGGGGTTGTCCTTGCCGGCCGCCACCAAGGCATGGG
>JAOACB010000099.1 GCA_026418055.1 Fimbriimonadales bacterium | reverse complement strand
GTCGGGCAGGGCCTCGTGGAACCGTCGGATCAGCGCCGGCAGCACGTGCGACGTCTGCAGGTCGAAGTTGTCGTTCGGCCCGTAGACGTTGGGCGGCATGACGGTGAAGTAGTTCCTGCCGTGCTGGCGGCGGATGGCGTCGCACAGCACCAGGCCCGCGATCTTGGCCACCGCGTACGGCGCGTTGGTCGGCTCCAGCGGGCCCGTGAGCAGCGCCGTCTCCGGGATCGGCTGCGGGGCCTCGCGGGGATAGATGCAGCTGCTGCCCAGAAACAGGAAGTTCGGCACGCCGGCCAGGTGCGCGCCCCAGATGACGTTGGCCTCGATGACGAGGTTCAGTCCGATGAAGTCGGCCGGATACGTGTTGTTGGCGTGGATGCCGCCGACCTTCGCCGCGGCCAGCACGACCCAGTCGGGCTTCTCCTCGCGGAGGAACCGGTGCACGGCCGCCTGGTCCGTCAGATCCAGCTCCTGCCGGGTGCGCAGCAGCAGGTTGCGGCAACCCTCGGCCTGCAGCCTGCGCACGATCGCCGAGCCCACGAGGCCGCGGTGGCCAGCCACGAAGATCCTGGCGTCGGGATTCACGACGAGATCTCCTCGATGCTCTCGTACTGCCGGAAGCCCTGGCGCCGGACCATGGCGTCGCGCTGGGCCTCCGCCACGTCGCTGTGCACCATCTCCCGGATGAGCTCGTGGAACGTCACCCGGGGCTGCCATCCCAGCTTGGTCTTGGCCTTGGTGGGGTCGCCGAGCAGCGTGTCGACTTCCGTGGGTCGGTAGTAGCGCGGGTCGATCGCCACCAGCACCCGGTCGGTGCCCCTCTGCACGCCGACCTCGTTGACGCCGGAGCCCCGCCACTCGATCGGCATGCCCACCAGGTCGAAGGTGAGCTCGACCAGCTCGCGCACGGAATGCTGCTCTCCGGTGGCCACCACGTAGTCGTCGGGCTCGTCCTGTTGGAGCATGAGCCACATGGCCTCGACGTAGTCGCGCGCGTGCCCCCAGTCGCGCAGGGCGTCGAGGTTGCCCATGTACAGCCTGTCCTGCAGGCCGGCGGCGATGCGCGCGGCGGCCCGGGTGACCTTGCGGGTCACGAAGGTCTCCCCGCGGATCGGCGACTCGTGGTTGAACAGGATGCCGTTGCACGCGAAGATGCCGTACGCCTCGCGGTAGTTGCGGACGATCCAATAGGCGTAGAGCTTGGCGGCAGCGTACGGGCTGCGCGGGTAGAACGGCGTGGTCTCCTTCTGGGGGATCTCCTGCACCAGGCCGTACAGCTCGCTGGTGCTGGCCTGGTAGAAGCGGACCTTCTCCTCCAGGTGGAGGATGCGGATGGCCTCGAGCAGCCGCAGGGTGCCCATGCCGTCGGTCTCGGCGGTGTACTCGGGGGCCTCGAAGCTGACCTTCACGTGCGACTGCGCCCCCAGGTTGTAGATCTCGTCGGGCTGGGTCTGCTCGATCACCCGGATCAGCGAGGAGGAGTCGGTCAGGTCGCCGTAGTGCAGGAAGAGCGGCACGCCCTCCTCGTGCACGTCGTGGAACAGGTGGTCGATGCGGTGGGTGTTGAACAGGGAGGCGCGCCGCTTGATGCCGTGCACCTCGTAGCCTTTCTTCAGCAGAAACTCGGCGAGGTAGGCGCCGTCCTGCCCTGTGATCCCGGTGATGAGCGCTCTGCGCATGGTTCCTCTCGACTCCCCTTTTGCAGGCAGTCTACTCCGGCATTTTCGGCACGGTGCGGGCAGGACTCAACCCACGGACGGGTAGCGGCGCAACCCGAGCAGCTGGAACAGGAACAGCACGAGGAACCGCGGGTTCTGGCGGACGTAGCGGCGCCAGAGCCGTCCGGGCTCGGTCATCAGTCGGAACAGCCACTCCAGGCCGTTGCGCTGCATCCACGCGGGAGCGATCGGCTTGTCTCCCGAGAGGAAGCTGAACGCCGCTCCCACCCCCAGCATCACGCACGGAGCCTTGCCGCGGTGCTGGGCCATCCAGAACTCCTGCTTGGGGCAACCGAGGCCGACGAACAGGATGCGCGCGCCGGACTCCCTCAGCCGGGCCATCAGGAGGTCGTCCTCCTCGGGGGTCATCGCGCGGAACGGCGGCACGGCGGCGAAGGTGATCTTGAGCGTCGGAAAGCGCGCGTACAGGGCATCGATGAGGCGCCGCAGGGCCCTCTCGTTCACCCCGCCGTAGAGGCCGATCGGAACGCCGTCGCGCGCGGCCCGCTCCATCACGGCCGGCGTGAGCAGCGGCCCGCAAACGCGCTCGGCCTCCGGAACCCCCATCATTTTGAGGCCCCACACCAGAGGCATGCCGTCGCTGGTTACGAGGTCCGCGCCGTTGACGATCTGCTGGAGCTCGTCGTCGTCGTAGGCCTCCATGACCATATGCACGTTGGCGATGCACACGTAGCGGGAGCTACCCTCGGTTGCCCAGCGCAGCACGCGCTCGGTGGCCCGGTCGTAGGTGGTGGCGTCGACGCGCATGCCCAGGATGCGCCGCGTGATCGTGGAGTCGGGAACGACCTCTCGGCGCTTGGCGGCCTCTCGCGTCATGGCCCTCGCAAACATCTTCGTTCCGGCAGGAGGCTTGGTTCCCATTATAACGCGGGCGTCCGTTTGGCACGGCGTTTGCCTGCGGTAGCCTCTCGGTATGCGAGCCGTCATCACCGGAGGCGCGGGATTCCTCGGGTCCCACTTGGTAGACCGCTGCCTGGACGAGGGCTGGGAGGTGGTGGTGATCGACAACCTGATCACCGGCAACATGGACAACCTGGCGCACCGGCTGGGAGACCCCCGCTTCCGGTTCATCAAGCAGGACGTGTCGGAGTACCTGTACGTGGACGGTCCGGTGGACTTCGTGTTCCACTTCGCCTCGCCGGCCTCGCCGATCGACTTCCAGCGCTACCCGATCCAGGTTCTGAAGGTGGGAGCCCTGGGGACGCACAAGGCGCTGGGGCTGGCGAAGGCGAAGGGCGCCAAATTCATGCTGGCCAGCACCAGCGAGGTGTACGGCGACCCGGAGGTGACGCCCCAGCCCGAGACCTACTGGGGCAACGTGAATCCGATCGGTCCGCGCGGCGTCTACGACGAGGCCAAACGCTACGCCGAGGCGATGACCATGGCGTACCACCACGTGCACGGCCTCGACACGCGCATCGTGCGGTTCTTCAACACCTACGGGCCGCGGATGCGCCTGGACGACGGGCGCGTGGTGCCGAACTTCGTGGCGCAGGCATTGCGCGGCGAGCCCCTCACGGTGTACGGCGACGGCTCGCAGACGCGCTCGTTCGGCTACGTGGACGACACCATCGAGGGCGTGTGGCGCCTGGCCCACAGCGACTTCCACGAGCCGGTGAACATCGGCAACGACCGCGAGAGCACCATCTTGGAGTTCGCGGAGGCGGTCCTCAGGGCCACGGGCTCTTCGTCTCCCATCGCGCACCTGCCCCCGATGCCGGACGATCCTCAGCGCCGACGCCCCGACCTGACGCGCGCCCGCACGATCCTGGGCTGGGAGCCGACGACCCCGCTGGAGGAGGGTCTGCGCCGCACCGTGGAGTTCTTCCGAGCCCTGGTGTGCTGACGCGCCGAGGGTCCGGGCCTTGAGGCCCGGACCCTCGAACCGACGCCGGGGTCGGACTCAGCGCCTGCGGCGCCTTGCCAGCGCCGCGGCCAGCGCCCCTGCGCCGAGCGCCAGCGTGGCAGGCTCCGGCACCACGGGGATCGATTGGATCCGCGCTTCCTGGAACTGCACCAGAAGGCCGACTTCCGAGTTCGAAGAGCCGGCGTTGTTCACCACGAAGAACAGGTCGAGCGAGTAGTTGCCCGCCGTGCCGCTCAGTTGCCCCAGGGTCGGGATCAGCGAGAAGCTCGTCCAGCCACCGGACGTGGACGGCGTCGCGCCGGAGTTGTTCACCAGGTGCCCGTTGTAGCCGGGGCCCAGGGAATAGCTCTTCAGGAACAGATAGCCGACGTTGTCCGACGCGAACCTACCGTCGATCTGCGCATACTGGGAGCTCGGGTCGAAGCTGCCAGGAAGGTCGATCTGCAGGCGGTACACGTAGTCGCCCGGAACATCCGCTCCCGGAAAGCCGCGGGCCGACTCGGCGCCGATCCAGCGGTAGTCCTGCGTGTCGCCGAGCCAACCGGAGGCGGGCTTCACCACCGCGTGCTGCAACTGGTTGGGCGCGCTTGGGCGCGAGACGAGCGCCCAGTCATCGTCGGCGTTGCTGTAGGTGATGACGGCCGATCCATCGTGGCCTGTGTTGCCGTCCTTCACCAAGCTGGAGAACAGCACGGCGGAATGGCCAGCCGAGGCGAGACCGACCGCCGCGGAAATCCACAAAGACTTTTTCATCCTCTCCACCTCGACGCACTCGGAAGGAATGCCATCGAAACAGGGCGGCGCCCGAGGGGCACCGTCCCTACACGGCATTATTCTCTAGGTGCTCCGATCCGACCGCGCGCGCCCAGCGAAACAGGCAAAAATGCCGGGGTCTGGCGGCCCCTCCGAACCCAGGGGGCTCCTTCGGGTAGAACCGAGCCATGGGCCAGTTTCTGCCGTGCTTCAAGGCCTACGACGTGCGGGGAAAGGTTCCCGCCGAACTGAACGAGGACGTCGCCTACGCGATCGGTCGCGCCTTCGCGGACGAGACCGGCGCGCCCGTCGAAGTCGTTTGGGACGGCCTCTGCGGCCGTGGCCGACGCGGCGCGGAAGGCGCCTCCCGCGCCCTCTCCACGCACTACATACACCTGTCTCTTAT
>JAOACB010000098.1 GCA_026418055.1 Fimbriimonadales bacterium | reverse complement strand
GGCGCGTGACGGGCCACCACACCGTTCCCAGCCGGGGAATGCGCCGGGGCCAGGTGGTTGATCCCGACGCCGCTGCCGGGGCCGTTTCCTCCGCGCTGCGGGGCCTGGCGGCCAAAACGGGCTTCGAGCCCGAGAGCGCGGTCGTAGGGGTGTCCGGAGGCCACCTGGAGGGTCACAACGCACGGGGCTTCGTTCCCATCATTCCCCCTGGAAGGCAGATTCAGCGCGAGGACGTGCTCCAGGCCGTGAACCACAGCAGACAGATCCTGGTCCCGCCGGACCGAGAGCAGATCCAGGCGCTGCCGCGGGAGTTCCGCGTGGACGGGCAGAGGGGCATCCTTCGGCCGATCGGCGTGCGCGGCACGCAGCTCGAGGTGCTGACGTTCCTCGCCACGGGGAAGACGGAGCAGCTGCAGAGTCTGGAGCGGGCGGTGAACGCGGCGGGCCTGCGCGTGGAGCAGATGGTGTTGAAGAGCCTAGGGTCGGGGCTCGGAGTGCTGGGAGAGGAAGCCCGCAAGCGCGGCGCGGCCGTCGTGGACCTGGGAGCGGGAAACACCGACCTGGCGGTGTTCTCGGGCGGGGCCTTCGTTTACGGGGCTTCGATTCCTTTGGGCTCCGAGCTGGTGACGTCCGACATCGCGGCGCTCGTGCAGACCTCGCCCGAGGAGGCCGAGAGGCTCAAGGTCCAGCACGGCTGCGCATGGGCCGCGGCCGTGAACGAGGGCGACGTCGTGGACGTGCTGCAGCTCGGGCACACCCAAGCCAGGCCGATGCGGCGGAGGGTGCTCTGCGAGATCATCGAGTGCCGTGCGCGCGAGATTGCAGGCTTCGTGCAAAAGCACGTGGACAGGAGCGGCGCTGGATCCCAGCTCGGGGCCGGGCTCGTGCTCACCGGTCGCGGGGCGTTGCTCGAGGGTGCCGTCGAGCTGTTCCAGAACGTCTTCGAGGGCCTGCCTGTCAGCGTCGCGGCTCCCTCGGCCGTGGGGCTGGGTGGAGCCCGCGCGGATCGCATGGGCCTCGCGGCGGCCTGCGGGCTGGCCGCCTTCGCGATCGAGAGCCGCGAGCACGAGCTGGTGCCGGCCAGCGGAGGCATGGGCTGGCGGGATAGGATTCGCACATTCTGGTCGCTTCTGGGCGGCCGCAGCTGAGGGATCAAACGACGATGAGCGACGAGAGGAAGGCGACCATCAAAGTGATCGGCGCGGGCGGGGGAGGCTCCAACGCCGTCGACCGCATGATCGAAGCGGGCATCCAGGGCGTCGAGTTCCTAGCGATGAACACCGACGTGCAGGCGCTCGACCGCAGCAAGGCGCCGCGCAAGCTGCAGCTGGGAGCGAACCTCACCCGCGGCCTGGGAGCCGGCGGCGACCCCGAGGTGGGCCGGGCGGCGGCGGAGGAGACCAAGAACGAGATCCGCAAGGTTCTGGAGGGCGCCGACATGGTGTTCGTCACGGCGGGCATGGGAGGCGGGACGGGCACCGGAGCGGCGCCCGTGATCGCCGACCTCGCCAAGGAGATGGGGGCGCTCACCGTTGGAGTGGTCACCAAGCCGTTCCGTTTCGAAGGCGCCCTGAGGGCCAGGCAGGCGGCCAAGGGCATCGCCGAGCTGACCAGCCGCGTCGACACGATCATCGTGATCCCCAACGACCGCCTCATGCACGTGGTGGAACGCAGCACCGCGTTCGTGGACGCCTTCCGAGTCGCCGACGACGTGCTCCGGCAGGGAGTGCAAGGCATCAGCGAGATCATCACCGTGCCGGGGCTCATCAACGTCGACTTCGCCGACGTCCGGGCGATCATGACCGGCGCCGGTCCCGCCCTGATGGGGATCGGCTACGGCATCGGCGACCATCGGGCGATTCAGGCGGCCCAGTCGGCCACCAACAGCAAGCTGCTCGAGCAGGACATCTCCGGGGCGAGGGGCGTCTTGGTGAACGTCACCTGCGGAGAGGACTTCACGCTGGCGGAGCTGGATGAGGCGATGAACTACATCATGGGCCAGTGCGACGAGGGCGAGGCGAACATCATCGTTGGGGCCGTCGTGGATCCCGAGATGCAAGGCCGCGTGAGGGTCACCGTGCTGGCGACCGGATTCGTGCCCGGCGCGGAAAGCCCCGCGGCCGCGGCCCGAGCCACCCAGCTCGCTCCCAAGGGCGTCGAGTCGGGCCCGCCCACCCAGCTCGCGCCGTCGCCCGACCAGCGCGCCGCCGCGGACCACGAAGCCCCGCAAGCCCGCGGCGCCGGCCGTGCGTTTCCCGCCGTGGACCTGCCGGACGAGGAGGACATCGACATCCCGACCTTCATCCGCAACGCCCAGAGCAGGGAGCGAGAGTCTCGGGAACGCCGCTGATCAGGCGGCGTCCGACCGCTGGTCGTCCAGCAGGCCGCGAAGGCGGTCCAGTTCCGCTTGGGTCTCGGCGAGCTTGGCGGCGAGCTCGTGCACCTGCAGAATCCGCTCCTCCCGATGGGCCTCCTCCTCCTTGCGGCTCGTGATGTCGTAGCAGGCGAACAGAGCCCCGGACGACGCTCCGTCCAAGTCGGTGAGGCCGATCGCTCCGACGAGCACCCAACCTGCAGAGCCGCTCGGCTTGCGGAAAGGCCGCTCGACCGCCGGCCAGGACTCTCCCCGCAAAGTGCGCCGCACGAGGTCGTCCCAATCATGGGCCTCCAGCGGGTTCTGAGCCAGGAGCCGGACCAGCTCCTTGCCGATCGCCTCGTGCGGTCGGCGCTCGAAAACGCGCTCTGCCGATTGGTTCCATTCGACCACCTTGCCCTCGGCGTCGCACACGACGCACGCGACCGGAAGGCCGTCCACGAACCTGCGGTACCTCTGGGCCGCGGCCTCGAACTTGCGCCGGGCCGACTCGGACTCGCGCAGCGACGCTCCGAGGCGCTCGGTCTGTTGCGCCAGGATCGTGTTCCGCTCCTCCAGCAGAGTCCGAAGGCGTTCGAGTTCGCGGTTCTGCTCCCGCACGGATTCCTCGATCCGCTTCCACTCGGTGATCTCCCCGAGCACGCAACGGATCGAGCGTTGGCCATGGTGCCCGGGCAACAGGAACCTCGCCCGCACCCACTTCAGCTCTCCCGCGCCCTTGACCCGGAAGGTGGCGTCGAGCAGGGGCTTCTCCTCGGCGAGGCACTGCGAGAGCCGCTCGAACAGCCAGTCCCGGTCGAGCCCGCTCACCAGCGACCGCAGCGAACAGGGAGCCTCTCGGCCGGTGAGGGCTCGGCAATCGCCGAGGCACCATTCGGCCTCGTACGGTTCTTGCGCACTCCAGGACCAGATCGAGTTCGAGGACTCCCGCAGCGCCTCCTCGGCCTGCGTGAGGCGCGAGCCGGCGGCGCTCAGGCGGCTCCGCTCCTCGACCTCTGCCGTGACGTCCCGCAACACCCAGATCGCCATTGGGTTCGGCGCTTCGGCCGACCTCCACCGGATGTTGCCCTCGATCTCGACGGTCCGACCCGTAGCGGTGCGGCAGGTCGCGGTTAGGTCCATCTGGCCGCAGGCCTTGGACAGTTCGAAGTTCACCTCGAGACGCTCCGCGTCCTCGGGGGTTGCCAGCAGGTCGGCGATCCTTCTTCCGAGAGCGTTCTTGGCGCCGAAGCCGAACACCCTCTCTGCGGACTGGCTCCAGAACCGGATGAGGCCCTTCGGATCGGTGACGACGACCGCCTCGCGGATCCCAGAGAAGAACTCCGTCAGCTCGGCGGCCTCCCGGGCGATCCGATCCCTCGATTCCGCGAGCAGAGTCACCTCGGTTCCCGAAGCGTACAGGAGGCCGCGGTCCGCATCGAACGAAGCTTGCCACGAGACCCAGGCGGTGGGCCCGTTCGCCGTTTCCATCCTCGCCAGGAACCCCCTCAGGGTGGCGCCCGTTCGTTCGACCGAGGCGATCGCCTCTCTCCACGCCGGACGATCCCCCTCGGCGACGAGATCCGCGAGGTGGCCTCCGATCGCTTCGATCGGGTCGTCGTGGACCGCCCTCCCGAGCGCCTCGTTGACCAGCAGGATGCGGCCGCCTGCGTCGGCGACAGCGAAGTACGTCGGCAGCGCATCGAAAGCCCGCCCCATCCTTTCCAAGTGCTCCAGGGAGCGCTGGAGCCGCTGGATGTCTTGGCGCATTGCCGACACGTCGTGCAAACAGACCAGCAACGCCGAATCTTCACGGCAGGCGGCCGCGACCACAACGACCCACCGCAAGACCCCCTCGGGAGACCGAAGACGGGCCTCGACGCTCGCCTGCCCGGTGGCGCTCCGGAGGCACTCCTCCAAGGCCTGCCGGACTTGGTTGCGGTCGCTCTCGTGGAAAGCCTCTGGGAACGGCCGGTCGAGGCCCTCCGGCCAACCGGAGAGGTCGCGCCAGGCTTGGTTGCAGCGGCGGACCGTGAAGTCCTCTCGAAGCAGAAGGGCACCCTCCGGGATGCCGTCGAACAGCCTCTGGAAGTCCACGCTGCTCTGCAGCGCCTCGGTCAAGGCCTGTTGGGCCTTGATCCTCTCCGTTTCGTCTTGGAACAGCACTCCGAACTTCTCTTCGACGCGGAAGACCGTTGCTTCGAGCTGCCGCTCGGCTCCAGGCGCTGCGACGCTGCACTCCGCGCTGCACACCCCGATCGAGCGGCTGCGCTTGAGCAACGCTTCGGGATCGTCCTGCCATCGGATCGGGAGATCCTTCAGCTGGGTTCCCACGAGGGAGTCGGCGCCCTCGCCGAGCAGCTCCCATGCCGCACGGTTGGAGAGCTCGATCCTTCCTTGGTCGTCCAGCAGCAGCAACCC
>JAOACB010000097.1 GCA_026418055.1 Fimbriimonadales bacterium | reverse complement strand
CTCGGGCAAGGTCTACAAGGAGCGCATCCGGCCGAGCTGGCTGCCCGGAGGCGACCGCTTCTGGTACCGCAACGACCTTTCCGGGGGGAGGCGCGAGTTCGTTCTGGTGGACGCCCCCAAGGGCCGCCGCGCCCCCGCGTTCGACCACGCGCGCCTGGCCGAGGCGCTCTCGCGGCGGCTCGGCCGGGAGGTGCGCGCCGACGGCCTTCCGATCGACGCCTTGGAGTTCGACCGGGGTTCGGTTCGCTTCACCGTCGGCGAGCGCGGGTTCCGCTGGGACGACGCCCGGCGGGAGCTGCGCGAGCTGGGCCCCGCCGAGATCCCGCTGCCCTCGCTGCCGAACCTCGGCAGGCCCGAGCCTTCCGGCCCAGCGGGCGAGGAGACGGAGATCCTGTTCGTCAACCGCCTGCGCCAAACGCTGCGCCTCTACTGGATCGACCCGGAGGGCGCGCGGCAGGCGTACGGGGAGCTTGCGCCGGGCTCCAGCCGGCGGCAGCACACCTACGAGAACCACGTGTGGCTGGTCGCCGACGCCGAGGGACGCCCCGTGGCGGCTTTCCGGGCCACCGCCAAACCGGCCACCGCGGTGGTGGACGGCCGCGCGGCGGAGCGGCCCCAGCGGCCCCGCCGTCCGCAACGGCCCGACGGCTCGTCGCCGGACGGGAAATGGGTCGCCTTCTTCCGGGACCACAACCTGTGGATCCGCGAGGCGTCCACCGGCAAGGAGACGCGACTGAGCTCCGACGGCGCGCCCGGCCACGCCTACCGCGGAGAGATCGCTTGGTCGCCGGATTCCACCAGGATCGCCGTGTTCAAGGTCGAGGACGGGGACCGCCGGAAGATCACGCTCGTCGAATCCAGCCCTAGGGACCAGCTCCAACCGAAGGTGCGCACCATCGACTACCCCAAACCCGGCGACGAGCTCGATCAGCCGAGGCCGCACCTGTTCGAGGTGCCGTCCGGCAGGGAGATCCCCATTCCGACCGACCTGTTCCCCAACGCCTACGAGACCTGGGGGCTTCGGTGGTTCCCCGATTCCAGCCGCTTCACGTTCGTGTACAACGAGCGCGGCCACCAGGTGCTGCGCGTGATCGCCGTGGACGCGAGCACCGGCCAGACGCGCGCGATGGTCGAGGAGCGCTCTCCGACCTTCATCCACTACTCCGGCAAGTTCTTCCTGGAGTTCCTCGACGACCGGCGCGAGCTGGTGTGGATGTCCGAGCGCGACGGATGGAACCACCTGTACCTGATCGACCAAGAGACGGGCCGCGTGAAGCGCCGGATCACCAAGGGGGAGTGGGTGGTGCAGGGCGTCGACCGTCTCGACCCCGCCAAGCGGCAGATCTGGTTCCGCGCGGGGGGCATCGACCCCGCGCAGGATCCCTACCACACCCACTTCTGCCGCGTGGACATCGACTCCGGCAGGATCGTGGACCTCACCCCCGGCGACGGGACCCACACGATCGAGTACTCCCCCGACGGCCGCTTCTACATCGACCGGTATTCCCGCGTGGATCTGCCGCCCGTGCACGAGCTCCGGCGAACCGAGGATGGAGCGCTGCTCTGCAAACTGGAGGAGGCCGACGCGAGCGAGCTGCTGGCCACGGGATGGCGTCCGCCCGAGCGCTTCGTGGCCAAGGGGCGAGACGGCAAGACCGACATCTACGGCATCATCGTCCGGCCGATCACGTTCGATCCCGCGCGCAGGTACCCCGTCATCGAGTCGATCTACGCCGGACCCCACGGGTTCCACGTGCCCAAGGCCTGGGGCCTGTTCGCGGGGCAGCTGGAGCTGGCCGAGCTGGGCTTCGTCATCGTGCAGATCGACGGCATGGGCACCTCGGGCCGCTCCAAGGCGTTCCACGACGTGTGCTGGCGCAACCTCAAGGACGCCGGCTTTCCCGACCGCATCCTCTGGATGAAGGCAGCGGCGGAGACGCGCCCGTGGATGGACCTGACGCGCGTGGGCATCTTCGGCGGCTCGGCCGGGGGCCAGAACGCTCTGGGCGCGCTGCTGTTCCACGGCGACTTCTACAAGGCCGCCGTGGCCGACTGCGGATGCCACGACAACCGCATGGACAAGATCTGGTGGAACGAGCAGTGGATGGGCTATCCCATCGGCCCGTGGTACGAGGAGAGCTCGAACGTCGTCCACGCCCACCGTCTGCAGGGCAAGCTGCTGCTGATTCTGGGCGAGCTGGACACGAACGTGGACCCGGCCAGCACGCTGCAAGTGGTGGACGCGCTGAACCGGGCCGGCAAGGACTACGAGTTCCTGTTCGTGCCGGGGGGAGGCCACTGCCCCGGCGGGTCGCCCTATGGTCTTCGCCGCCAGCGAGACTTCTTCGTGCGGGCGTTGCACGGCGTCGAGCCGCGATCCCGGTGAAGCGCCGAGGCTCGTGCGGGTAACGTGGGCCCGATGCGCGAGGCCGCCAAGCCTTGGTGGAGGGAGCTGAGCGGCTACCAGTGGACGGTGCTGCTCGTGGCCTGGCTGGGCTGGGTGTTCGACGTGTTCGACACGTCGCTGTTCTTCCTCGCCAAGCAGCCCATCGTGCTCGAGTTCTTCGGCCCCGAGGCCTATGCCCCCGGCGGACGAGGGCCCGTCGTCGAGGGCGTCATCCTGGGTTGCTTCTACGCCGGTTGGGCGCTGGGCGGGCTGGTGTTCGGCATCCTCGCCGACCGGTGGGGCCGAGCCCGCACGATGGTGCTCACCATCCTCCTCTACAGCCTGTTCACCGGGCTCACCTACTTCGTGCAGACCTGGGAGCAGATGGCTGCGATCCGGTTCCTCACGGCGCTGGGAATCGGCGGCGAGTGGGCCGCGGGCACGGCGCTGGTGGCCGAGGCGCTGCCGAACCGCACCAGGGCGATGGCCGCCGGATTCCTCCAGTCGGCCGCGGCCCTCGGCCCCGTGCTGGCCGCCTTGGCCAACCTCGCGCTCAAGGACCAGTCCTGGCGCTGGCTGTTCGTGGTCGGCGTGGCTCCAGCGCTGCTCACCATCTGGATCCGCTGGAAGGTAAGGGAGCCCGGGCGTTGGCAGGCGGAGCGCGTGCGCGAGGGCGGCGATCCCTTGGCCACCCTGCGCGGCCTGTTCGGATCCCAGCCGTGGGCTCGCCACGCGTGGATCGCGCTCACCCTGGCGGTGGTCGGCATCCTGGGCGCCAGCAACATCAGCTACTGGCTCCCGAACCTGGTCTCGGAGGCCAGCCCGGGCCTGCCGCAGGAGGCGATCCGCGCGCGGCAGAGCTACGCGCAGATGATCCTGCACGTCGGCACGATCGTCGGGGTGTTCGCGTTCCCCGCGCTGTGCGAGCGGTTCGGGCGCAAGCGCTGCTTCGCCGTCGCCTTCGCCCTCACGCCGCTGGCGGTGGCGGCCGCCACCTTCTCCAAACCCGACTACTCCGGGCTGCTGATCGTCGTGCCGCTGATGGCGCTCCTCGCGATCGGCCTCACCTCCGGCTTTCCGCTGTACTTCCCCGAGCTGTTCCCCACGCGGTTCCGGGCCACGGGCATGGGCTTCGCGTACAACACCGGGCGCGTGCTGCAGGTGCCCTGGCCGATCCTCACCGGCTGGATCATCGCCACCGTCGGAGGGGTGGGGGTGGGCGTCGGGCTCACCGCCCTGGTGTACCTGCTCGGGCTCGCCGCCGTCGCCATGGCCCCCGAGACCAAGGGCAGGCCCCTTCCAGACTGATCCTCATCTTCCGGGGTTGCCGTGCGAGGACAGCAGCGCGACCGCCCTAGCCTTCTGCGTGGCATGGTCGACGATCGGCGCGGGATAGTCGCGTCCGATGACGCAGCCGGCCAAGCGCTGCTCCATCTCCGAGGCCTCCCAAGGCGCGTGGATGCTCTCGTCGGGGAATCCCGCCAGCTCCGGACACCAGCGCCGCAGGAACTCCCCCCTCGCGTCGAACTTCCGCGACTGCAGCACCGGGTTGAAGATCCGGAAGTACGGCTGGGCGTCGCATCCCGTCGAGGCGGCCCACTGCCAGCCGCCGTTGTTCGACGCCAGCTCGAAATCCAGCAGCCAGCGCGCGAACCAAGCCTCTCCGCGGCGCCAGTCCACCAGCAGGTCCTTGGTGAGGAACGAGGCCGCCACCATGCGCAGGCGGTTGTGCATCTGGCCGGTCTGGCGCAGGCAGCGCATGGCCGCGTCGACGATCGGATACCCCGTGCGGCCCTCGCACCAAGCCGCGAACTCCTCGTCTCCACCGGGCCACTCCACGCCGTCGAGCTCCGGGCGGAACGCGCGGCCCCCGACGTGGGGGAACCGCCACAGGATCGCCTGGTAGAACTCCCTCCAGATCAGCTCCAGCAGCCACTTCCGGGCGCCCTCGGTGCCCCTGGCCATGGCCTCCCGAGCCGCCCGCCGGACGGAGAGCGTCCCGAAGCGGAAGTGTGGGGATAGGTTCGACACGCCGTCGGCGGCGGGAAAGTCGCGCAGCTCGCCGTAGCGGTCGATGCGCCGCAGGAACGCCTCGAACCGCCGCGCGGCGGCGCTCTCCCCGGGCTCCACGGCAACCTCCGCGGGCAGGAAGCCGATCCGCGCGAGAGACCAGTCCTCCAAACCCAAGCCCTCGAGCTCGCGGAGGGGCGCGAGCCTGCCGAGGTCCGGCTCGCGCTCCGCAAGGTCCTCGGGCCGCACGCGCGCCAGCCCGGCGTTGGCGCCGGTGCCGCGCAGGAAAAAGCGGCGCACCCGTTCCGCGCCGCAGGCGCGCAGCGCGTCGACGCGATAGACGCCGCGCTCGCCGTGCGCCAGCACCTGCGTGTCGATAT
>JAOACB010000096.1 GCA_026418055.1 Fimbriimonadales bacterium | reverse complement strand
ACAGGCCGGTGCGCGATCGCTGCGTGCGCTGCCGCTTCGAATGGACCTTCGATCCCTCCCGAGCCGTGCATCTGGACGTGGCGGGTCGGTTCGAGGGCGATTGGCCGGAGTCGCTGCCGCGCATCGGGCTGGAGGTGCAGGTTCCCAAGGCGCTGACGAGGGTGCTGTACTTCGGTCTCGGTCCGGAGGAGAACTACCCGGACAGTCGGGAGGCCGCATTGCTCGGGCTGCACCGGACGACGGTGGCCGACATGCTCGTGCCGTACGTGCGCCCGCAGGAGTACGGCAACCGCATGGAGACGCGCTGGCTGAGGCTGACGGACGATTACGGCCAGGGGGTGATGGTGGTGGGCTTCCCAACCTTCTCGTTCAGCGTTCACCCGTTCGACCTGCGGACGCTGACGTCGGCCCGGCACCTTCCGGATCTGCAGGAGGCCGGCAGCCTGCGCCTGTACCTCGATCTGGCGCAGATGGGTTTGGGCAGCAACAGCTGCGGACCGGGGCCGGGCCCGGAGTACTGGGTGCGCCCGGAGCCGTTCCGCTTCAGCGTGGCGTTCGTGCAGGCGACGGACGACGAACGCGCAGCTCCTGCGATCGCGCGCAGCGTGCGGGCCACCTTCGGGTGCTAGCCGAGGCCGGGCTACGGCCGGACGGTCGGCGGGGGGTCGGCATTCCGCGGCGGTATCCTTAGGGGGTCCCATGCCTGCCTCCCACATCCGCAACGTCGGCATCATCGCCCACGTCGACCACGGCAAGACCACGCTGGTCGACGCGATCTTCAAGCAGGCCGGCATCTTCCGCGAGAACCAGGCCGTCCAAGAGCGCGTGCTCGACAGCAACGAGCTGGAGCGCGAGAAGGGCATCACGATCCTGTCGAAGGTCGCGTCGGTGCGCTACAAGGACTACAAGATCAACATCGTCGACACACCCGGGCATGTGGACTTCGGCGGGGAGGTGGAGCGGGTGCTGTCGATGGTGGACGGGGTGCTGCTGGTGGTGGACGCCTGCGAGGGACCGATGCCCCAGACGCGCTTCGTGCTGAAGAAGGCCCTGGAGAACGGCCTCAAGCCGATCGTGTGCATCAACAAGATCGACCGCGACGGCGCACGGCCGCTGGAGGCCTACGACAAGACCATCGACCTGTTCATCGACCTGGGGGCGAGCGAGGACGACCTGTTCTTCCCGCACCTCTACACGTCGGGGGCGGCGGGGTTCGCCAGGGTCTCGCCCGACGGCGGCGAGCAGGACATGCGCGAGCTCTTCGAGATGATCGTGAACGCCGTGCCTCCGCCGGCGGTGCAGGCCGAGGGCCCGTTCCTGCTTCAGGTGAACAACCTGGATTACTCCGACTACCTGGGCAGGATGTTCGGGGGAAAGGTGCTGCGGGGCCGGGTGAGCGTGGGGGACCGTCTCGCGGTATGCCGGGACGGCAAGACGCGGACGTTCGGTGTCACCAAACTGTGGGTGTACGAGGGCATCCAGATGCGGGAGGTCGATTCGGTGTCCGCCGGGGAGATCGCGATGATGTCCGGCCTCGACGGCGTGCTGATCAGCGACACGGTGTGCGACGCGACGCAACCCGAGGAGCTGCCGCCGATCTCCGTCGAGCCGTCGACCCTGACGATGAACTTTTACGCGAACAACTCGCCTTTGGCCGGCAAGGACGGCGGGAAGTTCCTCACGATCCACAAGATCCGCGAGCGGCTCGAGAAGGAGGAGGCGGTCAGCGTCTCGCTCAAGATCGACCGGGACGCGCCCGCCGACACGGGGAAGGTGGCGGCCCGCGGCGAGCTGCAGCTCGCGATCCTGATCGAGACGATGCGCCGCGAGGGCTACGAGATGCAGATCTCCCGGCCGCAGGTGATCTTTCGGAGGGATGACGAGGGGCGCCTGACGGAGCCGTTCGAGACGCTCGCGCTCGAGGTGCCGGAGGACGCCCTGGGGCCGGTGATGGAGGAGCTGAGCCGACGCAAGGCCGACATGACGCATATGGAGCCCCTGCCGGGAGGCAAGGTGAAGGTGGAGTACAGCATCCCCACGCGAGGCTTCATCGGCTTCCGTTCCGTGTACCTGACGCTGACGCGCGGCCTCGGTCTGCTGAACACGCTGTTCGAGGGCTACAAGCCGGCCAAGGGCGAGGTCGAGACCCGCACGCAGGGCTCGCTGATCGCCAAGGACTCGGGCAAGATCACCCGCTACGCCTACGAGGACATCCAGGAGCGCGGCACGCTGTTCTACGAGGTGGGAACCGAGGTGTACGGGGGCATGATCGTGGGCGCCTGCAGCCGCGACGAGGACATGGTGGTCAACATCACCAAGACCAAGGCCGCCACCAACATCCGCTCGTCCACGGCCGAGGCAACCACGGTGCTCGACCCGCACCGGGAGTTCTCGCTCGAACAGGCTCTGGCCTGGTTGCGCGACGACGAGCTGCTGGAGGTCACCCCGAAGCAGCTGCGCTTCCGCAAGAAGATCCTGGACCACAGCGAGAGGCGCGTGGCCGAGCGCAGGCAGTCGGTTCCGGTGTAGGTTCCGTCGGCGGGTAACCTGCCCGCATGCCCGAAGTCGCTTTCGACCGCTACTACCGCTACGAGGATCTCTCGCGCATTCTCCGGGCCTTCGCCGAAGAACACCCGGGTTTGGTTCGGTTGGAGTCGATCGGCAAGTCGTACGAGGGGCGGGACATCTGGATGGCCACGGTCACGGATTTCTCGACCGGGCCCGACGCGGACAAGCCGGCGTTCTTCTGCGACGGCAACATCCACGCGACGGAGGTTAGCGCCTCGAGCGCCGTGCTGTACCTCCTGAACCGGCTCTGCACGGGGTTCGGCAGAGACGAAAAGGTGACGCACGCGCTCCGGACGCGCGCCTTCTACCTGATCCCCCGTCTGAACCCGGACGGCGCGGAGTGGGCGTTGGCAGACAAGCCCAGGATCATCCGCTCGTCGGTGCGGCCCTGGCCGTTCGACGAGGAGGACCCGTACGGACTCGAGCGGATGGACGTGGACGGGGACGGCCGCATCCTGAACATGCGGGTTCCAGATCCCAACGGGCCTTGGAAGGTCTACGAGAAGAACCCCCGGCTGATGGTGCGGCGCGAGCCGGGCGAGGTCGGAGGCGTCTACTACCGGCTGTTGCCCGAGGGGCTGTTCCACAACTTCGACGGCCTGCGCATCCGGGGCCGAAGGAACAAGGAGGGTCTGGATATGAACCGGAACTACCCCTCGGGTTGGCGCGTCGAGAGCGAGCAGCACGGAGCGGGTCCGTTCCCGACCAGCGAGCCGGAGGTGCGGGCGGAGGTGGAGGCGATCGTGGCGCGGCCGAACATCTGCGGCGCGATCACCTTCCACACCTTCAGCGGCGTGCACCTGCGGCCGCCCAGCGCCAAGCCCGACGACGACCTTCCTGCAGAGGACGTGTGGACCTACAAGAAGATCGGTCAGGTCGGGACGGACCTGACCGGCTACCCCGCGATCGCCGTGTTCCACGAGTTCCGCTACCACCCGAAGGAGGTGATCACGGGGGTGTTCGACGACTGGATGTACGAGCACCGTGGCGTGTACGCCTGGACCACCGAGATCTGGTCCCCACAGAGGCAGGCCGGCATCACGGATTACAAGTACATCGACTGGTTCCGCGACCACCCGGTGGAGGACGACGAGAAGATCCTGGCTTGGATCGACGAGAAGCTCGGTGGCAAGGGCTACGTGGACTGGTACCCGTTCGAGCACCCTCAGCTGGGCCCGGTGGAGCTGGGAGGCTTGGACGCGCAGTACTGCTTCCGCAACCCTCCGCCCGAGTTCCTGGAGGCGGAGATCGCGCCGTTCAGCGACTGGGTGCTGTGGCAGGCGGCCGCCTCGCCGAAGCTCGAGGTGCGCAAGTTCGTCGCGGACCGGTTGGAGCCGGAGGTTTGGAGGCTGAGGCTGGCGGTGCAGAACACCGGATGGCTGCCGACCAACGTGACCAAGCTCGCTGCCGAGAAGAGGCTGGTTCGCGGGGTCGTGGGAGAGATCCAGAAGGAGGGGGCTCCCGTCGGGGGCCCGGGGTCGATGGAGCCGGACTGGCTGGTGGCGGGCCAGCTGCGCAAGGACATCGGCCAGCTCGCCGGCTGGAACCACGTTTCAGCGGGCGGCTTCGGCAGCCAGCTGAACGCGACCGACGACGTGGGTGTGTTCGAGTGGGTGGTGCGCGGCGCGGGCCTGTACCGCATCGAGGTGAAGCACGAGCGCGCGGGGCGGCTCGTCTACGAGCATCGGGTCGATTCAGAGTAGACCGAGCCGCGCCGCCAGGGCCAGCCACTGGCCCTCGGCGAGCTGATGGGGTCGGACTCCCGCGGGGAGTCCGGCTCCGGAGAGGGCGTCGGCCACGCTCTCGCGCCGCCACCGTCCGGAGGAGGCGAGGTTGTTCGCCAGGGTCTTGCGCGGCTGGGAGAACCCGAGGCGCACGAGCGGCTCCACCCGCGGGTCCAAGGGATCGGGGCGCGGCTCGAAAGCCAGCACGGTGCTGCTGACCTTGGGAGGCGGCAGGAAGGCGCCCGGAGGCGCGTCGGCCAGCTTCGAGATGCGGAACCTTCCCTGCAGGTGCACCGACAGCGAGCCCCGCTCGGAGTCGCCCGGCTGCGCGCGGACCCTCTCGGCGACCTCGCGCTGCATCATCAGCACCGCCCTCTCGATGAGGCACGAGCATTCGGCGACCCTCTGCAGCAACGCTCCGGTGATGTAGTACGGCAGGTTGGAAACGATGGCCCTCGGCTTGGGCAGGGCCTCCAGCAAGCCCGGCCAATCGGCCTGCAGCGCGTCCTGGCGCCTGTCTCTTATACACATCT
>JAOACB010000095.1 GCA_026418055.1 Fimbriimonadales bacterium | reverse complement strand
CCCGTGCTCGAGGCGAACCTCTCCGGCAACGAGTTCCGGCGCCAGGTCGCGTTCGTTCCGAGACCCTCGGACCGGGGCTTCACGAGGCTGGCCTTCTGGTCGAGGGTCGCCAACGACCGCCCGAGCTACGGGTCGGTGCGTAGCGAGCCTGGTTTGTACCGCAGCGACGACGGCGGCCGCACGTGGCGCCGACTGCCTCGATCGGAGGCGTGGGGAGGCGCCATTTTGGCGCCCACCGGAGACGGCCGCCTGTGGCTGGCCGGAGCGAGCGGCCTCGGTCTGCTCGACCCGTCGAGCGGCGCCGTGCGGATGGTGCGCGAAGGTCCGTTGGTGGGCTTGTCCGCGGTCCCAACCCTGCCCCGCAGCGTGTGGGTGTGCGAACCCGGCAGGCTCCTGACGAGCGACGACGGAGGAGCCACGTGGCGCGAGCTCCCACTTGGAAGCCTGCTGCGAGGCAACCACCGCCTGCGGGACGTCGAAGTGAGCCCGGCCGATCCCCGGCGCATCTGGGTCTGGGCCGAATCCGAACCCAACGACTGGAACTGGCCGAGGTTCGTTTCGCACGACGGTGGCAGAACGTGGCAACTGTCCCGCAAGGACTCCCGCGGGGCGTTTCTGCCGGACAACACCCGGCACGGCATCGCCGTCTGGCATCCGACGAACCCCGACGTCCTGTGGAGCCTCGGCGGAGACTGGGTCGCGCGCAGCGAGGACGGGGGCCGCACCCTTCGCTACTCCTCCACCGGGTACGCCTGCCTGCTGGTTGGCGGGCGTTTCGCGTTCAGCCGATCGGACCCCGATGTGGTCTTTTTCGGCAGCCAGGACTACAACGGCGCCCTGACGACGGACGGGGGCCGGACGTGGACCTACACGAACGTCAGCGGCCAGCCATGGGGCGGATTCGCCTATGGAGGATACGCGATCGATCGCTCGACGCTCGTCGTCGGCGAGGCTTCCGGTTGGCACGAACCGCGCCGGCTCAAGGTGAGCCGCGACGGCGGCCGCAGTTGGATCGACCTCGGCGTCGTGAACCGCGGCCTGGACTGCGGCCTCGGGTGGGCGCGAGACACCGACGTCGCCTTCCTCGGCGACCTCCGCACCGAGGATCGAGGGAGATCCTGGCGGCGCATGGAAGGTTGCGACGGGGTGCTCGCGGACGGACCCGACGGCGAGCTGTTCGGCGTGAAGCGTGGTTCGCCGTGCCGCGTCGTCCGGAGCGGCGATGGCGGGCGCACGTGGAGGGTGCTGTTCGAATGGCCCGACGAGGTGACCGACCTGGCCTGGGATNCCCGAGCGAGGCGCCTGTACTTCGTCGCCGGCCTCCGCGCCCACGTGTGGGAGGCAGATCGGGTGCAGACCTTGCAGACACCGACGGACGCCACAGGCCAGCACCGCGTGCGTTCGGTCGCGGTCGATCCGCGCCGTCCGAACGTGGTGTACGTCGGATCGGCGGCCCACGTGTGGTCCTACGGAGCGTCGGTGTCCCGCTCGCTGGACGGTGGCCGAACGTGGAGGGTGCTCACGCTGCAGAGCCCTTTGCAGCATGGTCGGAAGGACGGCGGACGAGAGGCCGAAACGCTGAGGGTGCACCCGAAGACGGGATGGCTCTGGGTTGCGACGAGTTGCTACGGGCAGTGGCTCCATCCACCGCCCTAGCGCGGCGGGTCGTACCGAACCGTTCCAACGAGCTCGTAGTGAGCCCCGTCGCCTCGGAACACCATGTCGACGGGAAGCCCCCTGTCTCCGGCCTCCAGCAGATCCTGCAACGAGAACACCATGGTGGCCACGCCGATCAGGTCGTCGGGATCGGCGTGCGACGCCCAGCGGTGGAACGGGTTGGCGCTGGCAGCCGCCGCGGTGCCCCAATCCCTCAGGATCGACTCTGCCGCGGCCTGCGTGGCCTCGCGCAACCTTGCCACTTCCAGGGCTCCTCGGCTCTGCTGAGCGCGGTCTTGCAGGTAGAACCTCAATCGGGGTGAGAGCGCCAGCTCCAAGAGCTCTCGGATGGCGGACGCCGGGGTGGCGTCCTCCTCCATCCAGAAGACCGTGAGCACCGCCAGCGTCGAGCGCGCGTTCTGCTCGGAGGAGCTTCCCCGCACGGGGGTCAGGGCGAGCTGCCAAGAGGCCCTCGGCGGAAGCGGCAGGCTCCGCGCCGTCTTCACCGACCCGCTGCCCAAATTGCCCGGAGAACCGACCGCCAAGGCTTCGCGGACCGTCGCGAGGTTCGTCCGCATGGGCTCGTAGCCCGGATGGTCCAGAACGTGCACCGTTGCCAGGTAGTACGGTTCGTCCCCGTCGCCCAAGACCCCGCTCTCTTGGATCGCGACCGCGCGAAAGCGCTCGAAGACGATGCGAACCGGATGGGGACCGAGCGGATCCTGCAGGGGTGGCTCGTAGATCACGGTCACGGCGGGTGAGGCGACCGAGCGCGGTCCGAGGNCAACGAACCAGACCCGATGCCGACTCGGCTTGCCCGGCTCCAGTCCGTTGAGTCGGGAGAGCGGCACGTCGATCAGTCGTTGCATGCCCCGCAGAGGAGACGGCGGCGGCACGAGGTACTCGCGAGCGGAGGCCTCGCCCAGGCGGAACACTCCGCCGCGCTCGGGCACGTTGAGCATCCTCACGCGGGTGGCCCCTTCGGGCACGTTGCGGAGGCGGAAGACGAGCGTGGCCGAGGCGCTGCCCGCGGTCGCCTCGCTGCCGAAGACGAGCCGAGCCAGAGCGCTCCCGCGCAACGCGACGTCCACCTCGAAGCGCTCGAGGTTGCTGGAGGAGGCCGGAAAGGCCATCGCCGAACCCAACGCAAGCAAAACCCAGCCCATCGCCATAACCCCCAGTGTAGGCCCATTCCTCCGTTTCGCACGCCTAAGAAGCTTGCGCGAGGCGAGCTTCGGTCGCCCCATGCTGGGTGCTGAATCGCCTCTCTCGCGAGCAAGGTTATCGTTCTGACAACGGAACATCCGACTTTGCTGTGAATCCGCATCCATCGTCTCTCGGGCTGAGATGGAGGGAAGCGGCGCGCACTCGTGCAAACTGCGCACGAATAGGGAGGGTCGGCTCCGGAGAGCCCAAGACCGTTCAGCTCAAGGAAGTTCAGCCTCGTCTCGCACAGGCGAGCGGAGGCGCCGACGCGCCGGCGCCGGAGGGCCTAACTGAGGAAGAAAAGCGCTTCCGGCATGATCCAGATCGCCGAAGTGAGCGGCCGGAGCGGCAATCCTCGACGACAAGTTGTCGTGCGCCCGAAACAGCCGAGGCGAAAGTTGGCCAGCGTCCCAATCGGCGAACGGGACGAGGCAAGTGAGCCCATGCCCGCGCCGAGGTGAAATCCTGGAAACCTTCTCCACCGATGCTCACAAAGGTCGTGAGATCCGGTTGGGGGATGGGACGCTGTCGCCGGATGGACTCCAAGCCGACCAATCGGCAGCGGGGGCATGATGGTGCCCTCGCCTCTCCATTGCGTGAGCCCGATCCGAGAGATGGCACTGGAGACAGCCAGCCTCGTCCTAGGGTCTCCCCGCCAAGCCGCTGATCCGCAACGAAAGCGACACTGACTGCGTGACGAAACTACAAGAAGCGATCCCCCTTTGGAGGCATGGCTCGTGGCTCGAGGCCGCCCTGCCAAGTTGGATTTCCCGGCGATAAAGTATCTTCGTATTTTTCCTACTCAACGAAAGCAAGAGGATCGCTCAAGCTGAGGTAGCCTCAAGATTGCATGCAAAGACTTCAGCTGTGTGATCTCTGGGCGAAGACCTTGGACTCCTCCTCTGAAATCTATCACTGCCTTCCCGCTCACCTGCTGGACGTGGCCGCCGCCGGTTTGGAACTTTGGGAGAGATTGCCAAGGTCCTGCCGGGACGTGGCTTCTCGTTGCTGGGGCAACGAGGAGGACGCGAAACGCACTTGCTGCTTCTTGGCGGCAGTTCACGACATTGGCAAAGCCAACCCTTTTTTCCAGACCAAGAGCCGGGTGCAGGCTCAGCGGCTTCGGAAGCTGGGGGTCCAGTGCATCGGCGAGGAGCCCTACGGGCACGGTCAAGCCACGACGGCGGCGGTGTTCCACTTTCTGATGAGGGTCGAGGGCCTCCCACAACCGAGAGCCGCCGCGATCGCGAAGGCCGTCGGTGGGCACCATGGTTGCTTCTCGGAGAGCCTAAGCCTCCATTTGCAAAACCTGGCAACCGAGCCCTGGATTAGTCTGATCCAGGAATGCTGGACCCTCCTGCGCGATCTTTTCCAGCCCAGCCTGCATCCCATGGTGGACGCGCCGCGCTTCCACGAGCTGCTAGCTTGGCTCGCGGGATTCGTGAGCGTCAGCGACTGGATCGGCTCCCACCGAGAGATGGTGGGATGGTGCCAGCGGCTGCAGGACCCGCAGAGCCACTTGCGCGCGGCCAGGGAGGTCGCGCGGAAACTGCTCGATGGGTTCGGCTGGCCCTACCCGGTCCCAACCCCGGTGGTGGAGGTGTCGCGGCTCCTGCCGCCGTCGGCATCCCCGAACAGCCTCCAAAGGAGGGCCGAGCAGCTCGGCCCGATGGCGAAGCTCTCCCTCGTTGAGGCACCGATGGGCTGCGGCAAGACCGAGGCGTCTTTGGCGCTCGCCGAGCCTCACCGCTCAAAAGGCGGAGGTATCTACTTCGCCCTGCCAACCCGCGCGACTGCGAACGGCCTCTGCGGACGAGTGGAGGCCTATTTGAGGATCGTTCAAGGGAGCGAACCCGGGCTCCGTGTCCGACTCATCCATGGAGACTCCTGGGCTTCCTGGGATGCGGGCTCGAAAGATCCTGAAGCTGAGGACTGGTTCGCTGGTCGAAAACGGGCCCTCCTGTGGCCGTATGGAGTCGGGACGATCGATCAAGCTCTCGTCTCTGTGCTTCAGGCCCGACACCACTTCGTGCGGTTGTTCGCTCTGGCGGGCAAAACGGTGGTGCTGGACGAAGTGCACGCTTACGACGTGTACATGAGCGAGCTGATCGTTCGCCTGCTGCAATGGCTCAAGGCCTTGAACTGTCAGGTGGTGGTGCTGTCCGCCACCCTGCCGAGCCACCGCCGCGAAGCCTTGCTCCAAGCG
>JAOACB010000094.1 GCA_026418055.1 Fimbriimonadales bacterium | reverse complement strand
CGGAGATGTGTATAAGAGACAGGTGCACGGGTTCCGAACGGGCAACCCGTCCCTGGACGTCCAGGTGTTGGGACACACGGTCACGTTGGGTACCGTTCTGCCGGGCCTCGCGGTGTCGCTGGTCGGCATCGGGCTGGGTGAGGCTCTGGCGAGGAGCAGGCGAGCATGAGCGACGAACCGGTGGAGCAGGCTGCGCAGACGGAGGCCGAGCCGAAGGCGCGGCTCGTGCTGAAGCGCTCGGGAGCGGAGACGGAGGTGGACTTCGTCGTGCGGCCGCCGGCCGTGGTGGGCCGGTTCGACCCGGACGTTGGTCCCATCGACATCGACCTGGGCCTGCTGCCGGAGGGCGTGTACGTCTCGCGCAGGCACGCCCGGGTCGAGCTCGAGGGCGGCGTGTGGCGGATCGCGGACCTAGGCTCGTCCAACGGGACGTTCCTGCTGAACCCCTCCACCGGCCAGTTCGAGCGCGTGCAGGAGGCCGAGGTCTCGGACGGCGCGGAGCTGGCTTTCGGCAACGTGCGCTTCGTGTTCCGGGTGGAGCGATCCTGAGGTTGGAACCGAGGGCCGACCGAGCGGCGTAGGATAGCGCGGAGGGATCGCCGGACCTGCAGGACGCCTTCGTCGGGCGGTAAGGTTTCGCCATGTTTCTCGCTTGGTCCAAATTCGCCGTCGCCGGTTTGGCGCTCGCGGCCGCCTCGCTCGCGTGGCCCGCTCAGGAGCGCCTGGACCTGCAGCGGTGCCTGTCGCTGGCGCGGGAGCGCAACGGCACGGTGCGGGCCGCCTTCCTGGCCGTCGAGGCCGCCCGCAGCCGCAGGCTGCAGGCCCTCTCGGCGTTCTTCCCTTCGGTCACGCCGAGCTACGAGTACCTGTCGAGCCGGGTGGACCGCGAGACGGGCCCGTTCCGGGGCCTGACGAAGACGGACGCGCACACCGCCGAGATCGCCGCGCGCTGGCAGCTGCTGGACTCGGGCGAGCGCGCTTGGGCCCTCAGCGCCAGCCGGCTTGGGGAGGAGGCCCAGCGGCTGACGGCGCTGCAGACCCTGCGCCGGGTGCTGTTCTCCGTGCACCAGCAGTACTTCGACGCCCTGAGGGCCCAGGAGCTGATGCGGGTGGCCGAGGAGCAGGTCTCGCTCGCCGAGAACATCCTCCGGCAGACCCGGGCGCTCGTCGAGCAGGGCGAGAGCCCCGCCAAGGACATCCTGCAGGCCGAGGCGGACTACCTGAACGCCAAAGTGCAGCTGCTGGTGGCGAAGAACCGCGTCTCGACCGCAGAGGCGTCCCTGCGGGCCGCGATCGGCTGGCCGGCCGGCCAGGCGCTGCCCTCGCTGGCGGCGGTCGAGGAGCCCAAGGCGGACGACCCGGGCGACCTGGCTTCTCTCTTGAGCCAAGGCATCGCGTCCCGACCTGATCTGCAGGCCGAGCGGCTGCGGACGAGGGCCGACCGCTACGACTTCCTGCGGGCCGACCGAGCGGCAAAGGCGACCTGGTCGCTGGACGCGAACTACGGGCGGCAGTTCAGCGAGGACGTCGTCGAGCGGCAGTCGCTGAGCTTCGTGGTCTCGCTGCCTCTGTTCGACGGAGGCAGGTCGCGCGAGGCCGCGCGGCAGGCCAGGCTCGCGTGGGAGGCCAACCTGGAGTCGCTGGCACAGCTGGAGAGGGACGCCCGCGCGGAGATCGAGTCGGCGTACAGGGAGTACGTGCAGAACGCCGAGCGGGTCGCCGCGGCCAGGTCGGCCGTCGAGGCCGCCCGCAAGAACTTCGAGGCCGCCGAGGGCTCCCGACTGGCGGGCGCCAGCGACCTGATCGCCACGCTGACCGCCAGGGTGAGCCTCGCGACGGCCGAATCGAACTACGTGGAGGCCGTGTACGACACGCACATCGCCGACGTGCGGCTCCGGCTGGCGGTCGGAAGGGAGATTTCGGGAGAGAGGTGACGGCTTGAAACGCTGGTGGTTGTTGCTCGCGGGCGTGGTGGCGGGAGTGCTGGCCTACGCGGCGTTCTTCCGAGGGGACGGCGAACCCGAGATCGAGTACCGGTACGCGCCCGTCGAGCGCAAGGAGCTCGTGCTGTCGACCTCCGCCACCGGCCAGCTCGTGCCGCTGACCACCGTCGACGTGAAGTCGAAGGCCGGGGGCAAGGTGATCCGGCTGGCGGTGGACGAGGGCTCGCGCGTGAAGGCGGGCGACCTCATCGCAGTGATCGACCCGTCCGACACGCAGGCGGCGTTCGACCAAGCCAGCGCGGACCTGGCGGCCGCCGAGGCCCGGGCGCTGCAGGCGGAGAAGAACTACGAGCTGCAGCTGGCCCAGACGGAGAACGGCATCCGCCAGGCGCGGGCCAATCTGGAGACCGCCCGGGCGCGCTTCGAGAGGGCGCGCATCGAGGCCGAGCGCCAGCCCTCGGTGTCGCGCAGCCAGCTGGCCAGCGCGCAGGCCGCCTACGACGTCGCGGTCGCGGACCAGCGCCGCCTGAGGGAGGTCACGGTGCCGCAGCTGCGGCGCGAAACCGCGGCCAACCTGGAGCGCGCGCGCACCGACCTGCAGACCGCCGAGGCCGCGCTGCGCCGAGCGCGCGAGCTGCTGGCCAAGGGCTATGTGAGCCAGGCCGAGGTGGAGCGCGCCGAGTCGGCGCACGCGTCCGCCCGAGCGGCGTTCTCGACCGCTCAGCAGAAGGCCGACACGCTGGAGCGGGACATCGCGGCACAGACCGAGGCCCAGGACAACGCCGTGCGGCGAGCCGCCGCCGCGCTGGAGCAGGCCAAGGCCGCGCAGTCCGACGTGGACCTGAGCCGCAGGAACCTGGAGGAGGCGAGGGCGAACCTGGAGGCCGCGCGCGTGCAGCTCCGGAACGCCGAGGCCGCCCGGCTGAACGTGCTGATCCGCCGCAGCGAGATCGAGGCCGCCAAGGCGGGCACGGTGCGCAGCCGGGTCAGCCGCGACAACGCCAAGGTGCAGCTCGACAGCACCACGGTGGTCGCCCCCCGCGACGGCGTGGTCACGCTCAAGTACCTGGAGGAGGGCACCATCATCCCGCCCGGCACCAGCACGTTCTCGCAGGGCACCAGCATCGTGCAGATCAGCGACGTGACCCGGATGTTCGTGGACTGCGCCGTGGACGAGACCGACATCGGCAAGATCCGTGTCGGCCAGCCGGTGCGCATCCTCGCCGAAGCCTATCCCGGTCGGCAGCTGCCCGGCGTGGTGCGGCGGATCAACCCTGCGGCCACCACCGAGCAGAACATCACCGCCATCAAGGTGCGGGTCGAGATCCTGAACTTCGAGAAGCTGGACCTGAGGCCCGGAATGAGCGCCACGTGCGAGTTCATCCTTCTGGCCAAGCCGAACGTGCTGGTCGCTCCGGCCCAGGCCCTGCACAACGAGAACGGCCGCACGTACGTCAAGGTGAAGACGGCCGACCCGAAGAAGCCCGCCCAGCGGGACGTCAAGGTCGGCGAGTCGGGCAACGACGGCGTCGAGGTGCTCGAGGGCCTCAAGGAGGGCGAGGAGGTCGTGGTGGCCGAGATCGACCTGGTCGCGCTGCGGGAGACCCAGCGCAAGATGCTGGAGGCCCAGCAGGGCGGGGGCTTGGCGGCAGGCGGACCGAGGCCGGGAGGCGGCAGGCCGGGAGGCGCCGGAAGGCCCGCGGGCATGGGCGGAGGCGGAGGAGGAAGACCGCGGTAGGAGGTCGGACATGAACATCGGCGACAGCCTGGAGAGCGCGCTGCGGGCCATCGCGGCCAACAAGCGCCGGTCGTTCCTGACCATGCTGGGCGTGGTGATCGGCGTGGGCTCGGTGATCGCCATGATCGGCATCGGCGAGGGCACCAAGCGCAAGTCGCTCGAGAACATCGAGATCATGGGCACCAACATGCTCACCGTGGTGCCCAACTGGCAGCGCGGCGGCAGGTCGATGGGCGCGCAGGGAGCGGCCACCCTCCGGCCGGAGGACGTGGAGGACGTGAAGCGCTCCGTGCCGACCATCAACCTCATCAGCGGCGGCGTGCAGGACCGCGGCGTGATGGTCAAGTTCGGCAGCCGCAGCTACAACACCACGGTGCTGGGATGCGAGCCGCAGATGGCGGTCATCCGCAACGCCACCCGGATGCAGGCGGGCAAGTGGTTCACCGAGGAGGACAACGCCATGCTCGCCGAGAAGGCCGTGCTGGGATGGCTGGTGTACGACCAGCTGTTCGAAGGCGAGAACCCGATCGGCGCCACCATCAAGATCAAGGGCCGCAACTACGAGGTGGTGGGGGTCGTCGCCTACAAGGGAGGCTCGGGCTGGATGAACCCGGACGACCAGATCTACATCCCGCTGCAGACCGCCCAGCGACGCCTGATGGGCAAGACCGACCGCCTCGACCTGATCGCCATCCAGGCGATGAACACCGAGTTCCTGCCCTACACGCAGGCGCGCGTCGAGGAGATCCTGGCGATGAAGCGCCGCACGGCGGCGGGCGACGAGCTGTTCCGCGTGTTCAACCAGGGCGAGTGGATCGAGCAGATCCAGACCCAGACGCGCCTGCTGGGCTTCCTGCTGGCCGGCATCGCCAGCGTCTCGCTGCTGGTGGGCGGCATCGGCATCATGAACATCATGCTGGTCTCGGTGACCGAGCGCACGCGCGAGATCGGCCTGCGCAAGGCGATCGGCGCCAAGCGCGGCTCGATCCTGGCGCAGTTCCTGCTCGAGTCGGTGGTGATGTGCCTGTCGGGAGGAGTCATCGGCATCCTGCTGGGCTACACGGCGACGATCTTCGTGGCCAGCCTGCTCAAGGTTCCGCCGCTCATCAGCCCCCAGGCCGTCGCGCTGGCCTTCGGGTTCTCGGCGATGGTCGGCCTGTTCTTCGGCCTTTACCCGGCCCTGCGCGCCAGCAAGCTGGAGCCGATCGAGGCCCTGCGCTACGAGTGACGCCCATGAGGAAGATCATCCAGACCCACGACCTGTGCAAGGACTACGTGATGGGGGACGTGGTGGTGCACGCCCTGAGGCACATCAACCTGGAGATCGGCGAGGGGGAGTTCGTGGCGATCATGGGACCCTCCGGCTCCGGCAAGTCGACCTTCATGAACCTCATCGGCTGCCTCGACCGCCCGACGAGGGGCGAGTACGTGCTGAACGGCCAACGCACCGCGGGCCTGAGCGAGAACGAGCTGGCCGAGATCCGCAACCGCTACATCGGCTTCGTGTTCCAAACCTTCAACCTGTTGCCGAGAACCACCGCCCTCAAGAACGTGGAGCTTCCCCTGGTGTACGCC
>JAOACB010000093.1 GCA_026418055.1 Fimbriimonadales bacterium | reverse complement strand
CTGCTCGCGAGGCTGGGCTCGGGAGTGCAGGAGGTCATCGTGGCCACGAACCCCACGGCGGAGGGCGACGCCACGGCCCTGTACCTGGCTCGGCTGATCAAGCCGCTCGGCGTCCGGGTGACCCGCCTGGCCCACGGCATGCCGTACGGCGGAGAGCTCGACTACGCCGACACGGCCACGCTGCACAGCGCGCTGCGCTTCCGACGTGAGCTCTAGGCCTGTCCAGCTCGGGGTGCTGCTCGGGGCCCAGCTGGCCATCGGTTCGGCCGCGCTGATGGCCCGGGGTGGGTTGAGCGAGGGAGCGAGTCCCGTCGGGCTCGCGTTCTGGCGCTTGGTGGCGGCTTGGGCGATCGTGAGCCTGCTGGCCGCGGTGTTGCCCACCCCCAAGGCGACGCTGACGCTTCGGGACTGCGGAATCGCCGTGCTGGGAGGGCTCTTCCTGGGTTGGCACTTCGGGCTGTGGTTCTACTCCCTTGGGCGCATCTCGGTGGCCCTGTCGACGCTGCTCGTGTGCACGAGCCCGATCTGGGCGGGTTTGGTGGAGGCCGTGGTGCTGCGCCGACCTCCCAAGCCGCGCTTCTGGCTCGGTGTGGTCGTGGCGCTGGTCGGCGTGGCCCTGGTGGCGCGGGCGGAAAGCGTGGGCGCGGGGTCGAACCTGCTGCTGGGCGGCCTCGCGGCGGTGGGGGGAGCCGCGTGCATCGTCCCCTATCTGCTCGCCGGAAAGGTGCTGCAGCGACGCTACGGTCTGTGGCGTTCGGTGGGCTGGACCTACGGAGTGGGTGGGCTCTCGCTGGCGCCGGCGCTCGCCGCGGGAGGGATCGAGGCGTTGCAGCCGCCCCAGGCGGTTGGGGTGTGGGTGGCCGTGCTCGGCATGGCGCTGGTCCCGCAGCTGGTGGGCCACACGGCGCTGAACTGGTCCATGCGGTGGTTCCCAGCCAGCGCGGTCGGTTTGGCGACGTTGCTGGAGCCTGTGTTCGCCGCGCTGCTCGCCTGGCCGATCTTCGGGGAGCCGGTGACCCCGCTGCAGGCTTTCGGCGCCGCGGTGCTGCTGCTGGGGGTCGGACTCGGCATCCGCGCCGAAACGGAGTCCTGACCAGCTTCCGTTCTTGCTGTCTTTGCCGCAAGCAAGGCCTTTCGGCCCAATGGGCCGTGCCATCATATCGCCCAGGGTCCCGGGAAGGATAGACCCGAGGACAGGCAGCTATGCTCATCGCGCTGATCGTGTTCGTGGCCGTCGGGATCCTGTTCATGGGGGCCACATTCCTGCTCTCCAGGCTCCTTCGGCCCCACCGACCGAACCCGGTGAAGCTCCAGTCGTACGAGTGCGGCCCCGAGCCGTTCAGCGACGCTTGGCGGCAGATGAACCTGCACTACTACGTGTTCGCCATCCTGTTCGTGCTGTTCGACGTGGAGGCGGCGTTCCTCTTTCCGGTGGCGCTGGCGCTGGGCAAGCTGGGCTGGTTCGCGTTCTTCGAGGTTCTCTTGTTCGTGGGGCTGCTGCTCGTGGGCTGGTACTACGCCAAGCGCGTCGGGGGGATGGAATGGGAGAGGTGAACCCCGACTTGCAGAGCCGCGTGGTGAAGTTCCCCGGCGGCGGGGTGCTCGTGGCGGGCATCGACGAGATCTTCAACTGGGCCCGCAGCAACTCCATGTGGTCGCTCACCTTCGGCCTGTCGTGCTGCGCGATCGAGATGATGGCCACCGCGGCCTCGCACTACGACCTCGACCGCTTCGGCATCCTGTTCCGCGCCACGCCGCGGCAGGCCGACGTGATGATCGTCGCAGGATGGGTCAGCGTGAAGATGGCGCCGTTCATCCGGAGGCTGTACGATCAGATGCCGGACCCCAAGCACGTGCTGGCGATGGGAGGTTGCGCCTGCGCGGGAGGCCCGTACCGAGACTCGGAGACCATCGTGAAGGGCGTTGGGGAGATCGTGCCGGTCGACGTGTTCGTCTACGGTTGCCCGCCGCGCCCGGAGAACCTGATCCACGGACTGATCCTGCTGCAGGAACGCATCCGGGAGGAGAGCATTCTGGGTGTCCGGAAGCGCGAGCCGATCACGGTGCAGGGGTAGGGATGGCGCAGGCGGAGCTGAAGGAGAGGTTCGAGGGAGCGCTGGGCGGCCTCGCCGAGGCTGTCGAGGCCGAAGGGTCGCTCGTGCGCGTCCGGGTGGCGCTGCCGAACCTGAGGGCCGCGCTGCTGGCGCTCAAGACCAGCCCGGACACCGCCTGCGACTTCCCCGCCAACCTCACCGCCTTCGACACAGGCCAAGAGATGACTCTTCTGTACCGCCTGGCGTCGATCCCGAACCGCTGGCAGGCGCTGGTCTCTTGCCCGCTGGACAGGGAAGACCCCAAGGCTCCGTCGGTCGCCGACCTTTGGCCCGGCTTCAATTGGTTCGAGCGGGAGGTGTACGACATGTTCGGCGTGGCGTTCGAGGGCCACCCGGATCTCAGGCGCATCCTTCTGCCGGACGACTGGGAGGGCTTCCCGTTCCGCAAGGACTACGTCTCCAAACCCAGCGGATCGCCTCTGAAGGGACCGCAACCGACCGACCTGGGGGAGCAAGCGTGAACGGCGACCTGAGGGACCTCCACCAGGAGATTCTGGACCTCGGCACGCAGGGCATGGTGATGAACATGGGGCCGCAGCACCCCAGCACGCACGGCGTGCTGCGGCTGATCCTCACGCTCGACGGCGAGGAGGTGATGGCCTGCGAACCGGTGATCGGCTACCTGCACCGGGGCCTGGAGAAGATGGCCGAGCGGCGGCCCTACCGCCACTTCCTCCCGTTCACGGATCGGCTCGACTACGTCTGCTCGCTGGCGAACAACCTGGCCTGCGCCCAGGCGATCGAGAGGCTCGCGGGCATCGAGGTTCCCGACCGAGCCCAGTGGATTCGGGTGGCCCTGATGGAGCTCAACCGCATCGCCAGCCACCTGCTGTTCCTGGGCACGTTCGGAACGGACCTCGGAGCGACGACGATGCTGCTGTACGCGTTCCGGGAGCGCGAGGAGGCGCTGGCGCTGCTGGAGGCGATCACGGGCGCGCGCCTCACCTACAACTGGATCCGCGTCGGAGGCTTGCCGGACGACATGCCTGAGAACTGGGACAAAGGCGTGCTGGCGTTCTGCGACCTGCTGGAGTCGCGCGTGGGCGAGTACGACCGGTTGCTCACCGACAACCCGATCTTTCGGAGGCGCACCGAGGGCGTGGGGGTGATCCCCGCCGAGGACGCCATCGCCTACGGCCTGACCGGCCCGACCCTGCGCGCCTCGGGGGTGGAGTACGACGTCCGGCGCTGGGCGCCCTACGAGAAGTACGCGGAGATCGACTTCGACGTGGTGGTGCTCCGAGACGGCGACACCTTCGCCCGGTACCTGGCCCGGAGGCTGGAGCTCGAGCAGAGCGTGCGCATCCTCCGCCAGGTGTTCGATCGGATGCCCGAGGGACCGATCGCCTCCAAGGTCGGCAAGGTGCTCAAGGCTCCGCCCGGCATTGCGTTCTCGCAGGTGGAGTCTCCCAGGGGAGAGCTGTCGTTCACCATGGTTTCGGACGGCTCGCCGAACCCGCAGAGGGTGCACATCCGCGCTCCGTCGTTCGCCAACCTCACGGTGCTGGCCGATCTGGTGGTGGGCAACAAGGTGGCCGATGTGGTGGCGATCCTCGGAAGCATCGACATCGTGCTTGGGGAGGTGGACCGATGATCGAGCAGGCCTTGGCGAATCCCTGGATCCGCCAGCTGGCGAACGCGGCGCTGCTGCTGGCGGTGATCAACCTCGGCGTGTTGGTGCTCATCTACATGGAGCGCAAGGTGGCGGGGTTCATCCAGTCGCGCCTGGGGCCGGTGCACGTCGGTCCGCGCGGCTGGCTGCAGTCGGTGGCCGACGCCCTCAAGCTGATCCTGAAGGAGGACATCATCCCGGCGCCGGCGGACCGCTTCCTGTTCGTTCTGGCGCCGTTCTTCGTGTTCGTGCCGGTTCTCGCCGTGTTCCTGGTGCTGCCGTTCAACGCGGGCTGGGTGGCGCACGATTTCAGCCTGGCGGCGCTGTACGTGATCGCCGCGGGCACCGTGGCGATCATGGGCATCGTGATGGCCGGGTGGGGAACGAACAACAAGTATTCGCTTCTGGGTGGTCTGCGTTCCGCGGCGCAGCTGGTCAGCTACGAGATCCCCGTGGTGCTCGCGATCCTGGCGGTGGTGTTCTACGCGCAGTCCATGAGCCTGGTGGACATCGCCGAGGCGCAGCGCGGCTTCGGCTGGTTCATCTTCCACCCGCCGCTGCTCGTGGCCGCGTTCGTGTACATGATCGGTCAGCTGGCCGAGACGAACCGAACGCCGTTCGACCTGCCCGAGGCGGAATCCGAGCTGGTCAGCGGCTTCCACACCGAGTACTCTGGCATCCGCTTCGCGATGTTCTTCCTGGCCGAGTTCGCCAACACGTTCTTCGCCGCGGCGCTCGCCGTGGTGCTGTTCTTCGGCGGCTGGGACGGCTTGCCGGGCCTCACGGGCGCGCTTTGGCTGGTGGCCAAGAGCTACGTGCTGGTGTTCGTGCTGATGTGGATTCGCTGGACGCTGCCGAGAGTGCGGGTGGACCAGCTCCTGGGCTTCGCCTGGAAGGTCCTGGTGCCGATCGGCCTGATCGTGGTGCTGTGGGCTGCGGCCAGCGTGGTGTATGCGGGAGGCGCGAAGCCTTGAACCCTGTGCGATCCTTGCTCGGCGGGCTCTGGAAAATCTTCGGGGGCATGGGCCTCACCCTGCGCAACTTCTTCCGGCGCAAGGCGACGATCCGGTACCCGTACGAGCGGAGACCGGTCAGCCCGCGCTACCGGGGGATGTTCTATCTGAAGTGGAACGAGGAGAAGCAGAGGCTGAACTGCGTCGGCTGCACCCTCTGCGCCCAAGCCTGCCCCACGAACGTGATCTCGATGAACAAGGTGGGCAAGGGCACCACCGCGGGAGTGGACGAGTTCACGATGGACCTCGGCCGGTGCATGTTCTGCAACCTCTGCGTGGAGGCCTGCCCGTTCGACGCCATCTACATGGGCGACCAGTACGAGTTCGCCGTCACGCACAAGGAGGGCAGCGTGCTGCGGATCGCCGACCTCGCGCAGGGAGGGCCGGAGAACTACCGCCGCAACCTGGAGACGCTGCGGCGCCTGCAAGAGGAGGCCGAGAAGTCGAAGGCGGCGGGCGACAAGCCGACCGAGCGCCGCGCCGCGGAGGAGGGTGCATGAGCCAGGAGGTCGTGCTGTTCGCGCTGCTCAGCCTCGTCACGCTCGCCAGCGGGTTCTGGGTGGTGCGCAGCCGCAACCTGGTGCACGCCGCGTTCTGGCTCATGCCGACGTTCCTCGGGGTGGCCCTGCTGTTCCTTATGC
>JAOACB010000092.1:5019-5456 GCA_026418055.1 Fimbriimonadales bacterium | reverse complement strand
CCCTTGCCCAGCAGGTTGAACGTCAGGAACCAGTCGGTGCACGGCGCCAGCAGCACCAGCGCCACCCCCAGCCGCAACGCTGGATCCGAAGGCCACACGGCCTGGGTGAGCCGCAGGAGGACCGGCACCACCACGAAGTTGCCGACGAGCACCGCGAGCAGGAACCGCCCGTCCCGCGAGGCCTCCTTCAGCCTCCACAGCGGCACGTGCAGAAACGTGGCGAACAGCAGGGCCGCCAGCGCGGGCCACAGCGCCGCCTCGAACGCCCCGGAGGCCTCGGGCCGAGCGATCCCTGCGGCCCATCCCGCCGCGATGGCTGCCAGATAGAGCGGCACCTGCAGCTTGCTCGCGTCCAGGCCGCGCATCGCCTAGGATCGCGACTCGCCGAGGCCGCCTCGCGCAACCCCGCCTCGGCGGCACCCCCGCCTCCGAGGGAC
>JAOACB010000092.1:0-5009 GCA_026418055.1 Fimbriimonadales bacterium | reverse complement strand
GGGGCGGGGAAGGGCCCCGCCGGTCGGCTGGGAGCCCGCCGTGCTTCCGCACCCAGGGCCCGACTCGCCGGCCGCAGGCAGGGGACGCGCCGGCGCGGGCGATGGTGGTCGCGGAGCGCGGCCGCGCCCGGTGCGGGGCACCCCGCCTGCGGAGGGAGCCGGCAAGGCGAGGAACGCGCGGGTCACCGGAAAAGCCTCTGAGCCAGCCAGTACAGGTCGGCGCGCCAAACGGCGAAGCTGTGGATGCCAGGACCAACGTGCCACACGTGCTCCACGCCGGCCTCCTTGAGCCTGCGTCGCCAGGCCTGCGACAGCCCCAGCAGCACGTCGCGGTCGCCGCAGGACAGCCACAGCAGCCTCAGCCGCAGCTCTGCGGGCTTGGGCACGAGGGACTCGAAGGGGCGGGCGTTGCCGGCGGGAGCCATCGCGCCGACCCACGCGAACAGGTCGGAGCGCCCGAGCCCCACGTTGAGCGCCTGCCCCCCGCCCATGGACAGGCCGGCGATCGCGCGCCCCTCTCGGTCGCGGCGCACGGAGTACCGGGCCTCCACGGCCGGCAGAAGGTCCTCGACAAGGTCCCTCTCGAACCGCGCGAAGTCGCCGGCCACGTCGCCGCCCAAGGGGTTGGCCAGCTCCCGCTCGAGGCTGGCCCGCCCGTTGGGCATCACCACCACCATCGGCTGGGCCTTTCCCTGCCGGATCAGGTTGTCCAGGATCGCGTCCGCCCTGCCCGCCATCCTCCAGACGCGCTCGTTGCCGCCGAAGCCGTGCAGCAGGAACAGCACCGGGTAGCGCCGAGCCGCCGAGTAGCCGGGAGGAAGGTACACCTCGGCCTTGCGCGCAAAGCCGACGGCGTTCGAGTGGTACTCGAACGTCTCCACGCGGCCCGCCAGGCCCCTCTCCGGCACGGAGTCGAACCCCTCGGGCGGGGAGGGAAACGCCGGCTTGTCCTCCGGCCCGGGCTGAGAGGGGCGCGGCAGAGCCGGGCCTTGCGCCAGGGCGAGCGTCCCCAGCGCCGCCAGCAGCACGCAGAGCGAGCGCATGCCCTCCAGCATGGCGCAACCCGGGGCGCCTCGGGGGACCGGAGCCTCAGCCGGCCGCTGGTTGCGGGGCCGCGTCCCGCGCGAGGGCACCCGAGCCGGATCGGACGAGCGGCCTTGGCACGGTGACTTCTTTCGGCAACCGCCTTTTCGGCCCCGAATCCGCGGCCGGGCACATTCCGACCCGCAGAACGATGCGTTGCTTTTAATGGGGGGCTTCCATAGGTCCGAGAGCGGGACCAAAGAAGGGTCAGACCCTTCCGTCTCTCCACCGGGTGGCGAGGCTCGCAGGCTCGGAAGATGGAACCTTCATCATCAAAACAAAAGGTACAGTCTATGAAGAAACATTTCATCAAACTTCATCGAATGTATCCAGGGGGTCTCTCGATCCCTACCGGTTCTCAGGTTCAGGAGGTGGCGGCGTGAGCTTCCGCTACTACCTCACCTCCAACCGTCTCACCAATCCCCCGTCGTACTGCGCCCGCGTCGACCACGGGCCGACGGTGACGACCCATCAGCTGGCGGCCCGCATTTCCAACGCCACGTCGCTGACCCGCTCCGACGTCGAGGCGGTGCTCGCGGCTCTCCAGCAATGCTTGGTGGACGACATGATGAACGGTCGTGCCGTCCGTCTGGAGCGGGTGGGAACCCTGTTTCCGTCCGTTTCGGCCCGAATGGCCAGCAAGACGGAGCCGTTGCCGGAGGACGCCAGGGTGCAGGTCCGGTTCCGGGTGGACCGCAGCCTGCTGCGCCGCCTGCGAACCGAGGTGGAGTACGAGCGGGTCCCCTCGCCTCAGCCGGTGCCTCTGATCCAGGAGGTCCGGGTGCCGCTCGGCAACCCTCAGTCGCTGAGACAGGGCGACCTGCTGCGCGTGATCGGCGAGTGGCTGCGGTTCAACCCGAACAAGCCGGACGAGGGCCTGTTCTTCGTGCATCCCGGCACCGGGGCGCAGGTGCGCGCCCCGAGCTACTACCGCGTGGGGGACAAGGTGCTGGAGCTGCCGGTGCCCCAGGGCCTCGCGCCGAACACCGGCTACATGCTGCAGGTGCGGGCGCGTCGGCCGAACTCCACGCAGCTGCGCAAGGGGGAGACGGGGTCTCCGATGGTCCGCACGGCGGCGAGCTCGGGCGGCGGCCCGGTCGGTCCGTAGCCCGTCCTCCGAGGAATGCCGTGGCCGGGGGCGGTCCGCTCCCGGCCCGGCTCTGCGGGTCCGCGCCTCGAAGGGCTAGGGGCGGAGCCTCCCAGAGGAGGTCCGCCCCGCCTCCATCGGGAACGGCCTTTCCTCGCTGAGGATGCGGGCCGCTCTCGGGTGGGGAGACGGCCTTTCCCCGCCGGAGAATAGGGAGTTTTCCCCTAGGAGAACGGGCGGCTTCCTCGCCGAGGAAGCGGGCCATCCTCGGGCGAGGAGAGGGCCTTTCCTCGCTGGAGAATCGGGGGCTTGCCCCTGGGAGAAAAGGCGGCTTCCTCGGCGTGGAAGCCGCCTAACCCCACCGAAATCGGGCAACCCTCGAGTCGGGATCGAGCGGCCACGCCGCGCCCGATGCCTTCCCTACGGAAGGCGAGGCGAAAACAGGCCGTGAGGCTGCAGAGTCTGCCCGGCACGCCGTGGCTGGTGCCACGGATTCGGCGGGCACGGCCCGTCGTCGGGAGTATCCGAAGTCGCAGCGGCGGGTCCCTTGCCGGCCAGGCGTTGGGAAGCCGGGGCTGGACACCTTCGCGAGCGTGGGAGATCGGGAGCAAGGAGGCTGCCATCGGTGTCTGGTCGGGCTGCTGGGGAAGCCCGAAGACATCTTCGCCGGTGACGGTTGCCGACAGCGATGGCAACGCTGCGATGCCGCGAGGACTGTGGGCGGAGGACATCCTTCGGGAGGTGATCCCTTCACCCGATACAATGGAGGCCGGTTGTGAGCCATGACTGAGTCGAAACAGCCCTCCGTGGCGGTGATCATAGCCGCCTACAACGCCGCCAAGTACTTGGCGGACGCCCTTGCGAGCGTTCGCAGTCAGACGTTCCCGAACTGGGAATGCTGGGTGGTCGACGATGGCAGCACGGACGACACGCAACGGATCGCGGAGGAGTGGGCGGAGTCGGATCCGAGGTTCAAGGTTCTTGCTCAACAGAACGCTGGGCCTGGAGCCGCACGCAACCGAGCGCTCAGGGCGTGCTCTCCCTCGGTGGAAGCCTGCTGGTTTCTGGATGCCGACGACCTCCTCAAGCCGGCGGCTTTGGAGCGCTGCCTCCAGATCTTGCGGGAACGGCCGGAGGTGGTCACGGTTGGCACGCAGTTCGAGCGGATCGCGGAGGACGGGACCCCTTTGGGCCCCGGGCACCGATCCCGTTACGTCCCTGCATTCCCGTTGCCCCGGGACTTGAGGGCCGACGAGCTGGAAACTCCGTTTGTGGCGTTCTACTGCGTCACCGGCATGGGCCCCTTCGCATTGCATCGGCGGTCCGTTCTGGATCGCATCGGCGGATACGACGAGCGGCTGTGGAGCCATGAGGACGCGGACCTTTTCTGCCGCATGGCCCTGGAAGGCTGCGTCATCTACCTGCCCGAGAGGCTCTACGCCAAGCGCGAGATGCCCGGCACGCTGACGCAGGTCGGGCAACAGAGGGGCGGCGGCGATGCTTTCCACCGCAAGTGGCGGGATTACCAACACCACGATCCGCGCCGGCAGGCGGAGATCGACCGAGCCAAGCGCTACTACTACAAGGTTCACGTGCCTTTGCGCGACTTGAAGGTTGCGCGCAAGGCGCTGATGGAGTTCGTCATCAGCCGCGACCCCTCCAAGCTGCGCTTCGCCGCTCGGTTGCTGTTGCACGCTGCGGCGAGTCCCTTCGCGCCACCGGGGAGGATCTAGCGTTTCTTGGAGGTTCCTCCGCCCGCGCAGGCCGACCCTTGGGCCATGCCCGTGGGCTTGGGCACGTTTCTTGCAGAATCCGTGCTCAGGATGGAGAGCTTCAACAGAGGTACCGCTCGCCGAGTCGCCCGCTCCCGCAAGGCGCGCTCCACGGAAGGCGGCACCGAGCGCGTCGCCGCAACCGGAGCGAGGCTTTTGCAGAGCAGCCTTCGCCGGTCCGTCCCGGAGCAGAGATCGAAATCGGACCAGCGCGCGTTCGGCGCCGAGCGCCCTTTGTCCCAAGCAGTCAGCAAATATGGCGACCCATCACCTCTCAAGGAGGCGCTTGGCCCGCCTGCGGGGAGTTGGACCTTCGACCCTTCGGGGACATGCCGCCGACCTAAGGTCGGCTTCTCGGCACTGGCGATGGCGCCTCTTACCACCCAACCGGCATTGCGGACCTATCCGCCATTGGTCTTCAGGAATGGGCACAAAACGCGGTGAACCATCCCATGGCGACTCCGAAGGTTTCGATCATCGTGCCCGTGCACAACGTCGAGCCCAACCTGCGGGAGCGCCTCGACAGCGTGGTGGGACCGACGCTTGGAGACTGGACGGAGGTCCCCAGATGGCCGAGCTATGAGTCTCTCCAACAGCCTGTTGGTGCTAGGGCCATCCCGAGCAACATCCGCACGCTTCACGAGGGTGTGATGAGAAGGGCCCCAAGACTTTGCTCGGCTCGCCTAGACCATCACGACGGCCCTCGAGAGGGTGGAAGCCAGCACTGACTGATGGGTTCAGCCCCTCCTCGGTGCCCGAAATCGGGACCGTGTTCCAGCGGTGAATCCGAAACGGATGAGGGGAGAAACCGGAAGGTTGCCACAGCCCGCCTTGCAGCACAGCACCATGAAGATCGGTATCGTGATTCCTTGCTACAACGGTGAGATATACCTCGCCGAGGCCATTCGCTCCGCCACAGGGGCCCTCACGGAGCAGGATGCTCTGGTGGTGGTCGACGACGGCAGCACGGACTCCACTGCCGCGAAGGTGCTCGAGGTCGCCGAGACGGACTCCAGGATCAGGCTGGTCAGGCAGGAGAACAAGGGCCTGTCAGAGGCTCGGAACAC
>JAOACB010000091.1 GCA_026418055.1 Fimbriimonadales bacterium | reverse complement strand
GTCTCGCCGACAAACTACGGGCCGCGGCGATGTTTCAACTCACGGCCCCAGGGTTTCCCCTGAGACCGGCGCAGGATCCGGTAGAAGCGCCGCGCCCGGCGGCGCGTTTCAACTCACGGCCCCAGGGTTTCCCCTGAGACCCTATGACTGGAGTCTACACGTTTTTCGAGTCTGGAGCAAGGGGTTTCGGGGCCATTTTGCCACCGGCTACCGAAATCCGCAGGAAAACCTCCGAAAACCGACAGCAGCCCGAGTTCGAGGGTGCGCCGGGAGGCCCTGAGGGGTGGCACTCCAGTGTTCGGCGCCATTTTCTCAGGATCTTCGAGAACAGGCGGGTCCAGAAGAAGAATCTTCGCCGTTTGGGCGCTGCAAAAGCCCGAAGACCGCCGATTTTGCCACTGATTGTTAAGAGCCCGTGTTCGGGCCGCGGGGGCCGTTCGCCGTCGCGCGCCAGCCCTCGAGGCGGGCCGCAGCGGGCATCGCGCCACCCGCCGCGCGGGAGCCCTCGGCGGCGCCCTGCGACCGATCTCCGCCCCGCTTGCACGGCGGTTCAGGCGGCCAGCGCGCCCAGCGACTCCCAGGCGGGCTCGACGCGACCGGTGGCGACCTCGGCCATGAGCGGCACGATCTGCAGGCGCCCGGACTGCAGCGGGCGCGACAGCGCGAAGCTCCTTCGCAGCGCGCGCAGCGTGGCCTCCAGGTGCAGGCGCGGCACCTTGCGGGCGTCGATCGCATGCTGGCCGAACGCCTGCAGCACGCTGGGCAGCAGCTGGCGCAGCACGGAGTGCACGTTGGGCCCCTGCGCCTCGGTGAGGCCCTTGAGGTGCAGGTCCACGGCGGCCGACAGCAGGCGGCAGCCCGTGTGTCCGAGCACCGCGATCAGCGGCACACCCTCGGCCTGCACGGCGTGCTCGAGCGCGCCCACAACCATCGGATCGGCGATGTGCGCCGGCGTGCGCAACACCAGCAGGTCCCCGGGCTGAGCGTCGAACAGCAGCTCGGGGGGCACGCGCGCGTCGCAGCACCCCAGCACGGCGGCGAAGGGCCGGTGCTCGGGTCGGTCGTGCAGCACGGGGCGCAACCGTCCCTCCAGGTAGCGGCGGTTGCCCTCGAGCAAGCGTGCCAAAGCCTCCGACGGGTCCATCCTCGGTGCCATTCCAAGGGGTTTGTTCCACCTTGGCGGCGCGGATCGGAGGGTCACTCCCGCGGCAGCAGCTCGGGGGTCTCGGCCAGGGTCCACACGGTGAGGGCGTTGGTGGCGCAGGACTGCACCAGGAACGCGGGGTTGACCTGGTCCAGGCGGTCGTACTGGGTGTGCCAGATCAGGCCGTAGCTGAGGCCGCCGCCCTTGCGCCAGAAGAACGCGGGCACGCCCCTGGCCACGAACGGCGCGTGGTCGCTGCCTCCCGAACGGGTGGGCATGCGCTCGACGATGCGCTCGGCGGGAGCCATGCCGGGGAACTCGCGCGCGATGCGCTCGAACACGGGCCGGAAGAACGCCGCCTGCCCCTCGGTGCAGGCGAGGCCCGCGTCGAAGCCGCCGCCGTTGTCCTCGACGAACACCGCGCTGATCTTGGACAGGTTGGGCTCGTTGGCGCGCACGTAGGCGCTGGAGCCCAGCAGGCCCTGCTCCTCTCCGGTCCAGAGGATGAAGCGGATGGTGCGGCGCGGCTGGACCTCGAGGGAGGCGAGCACGCGCGCGGCCTCCATGACGATGGTCGTTCCGGTGCCGTTGTCCTGGCAGCCCTGCGAGCCGGGTCCATCCCAGCTGTCGAGGTGCGCGGAGAGGATGACGACCTCGTCGGGCTTCTCGCGGCCGGGGATCTCGGCGATCACGTTGCCGATGGGCCTGTCCTCGGCGGAGAAGCGGTGGACCGAGCGGAACTCGAGCTCCACGGGGGTTCCCAGGGCCAGGAAGTCGAGGATGGCGTCGAGGTCGGAGGCGCGCACGAGGAACGACGGCTTGGCGGGCTTGGCGGGGTCGGGACGTCCGGGTCGCCCGTGGGTCATGAGGCGCTCGCTGGCGGATCCTCGCACTCGCCCGGCGATGCCGGCCTGGTCGAGCAGCGCCTCGACCTCGGGGTCGGGCTGGGCGGCGGGCTGGGATCCCCTGCCTCCGGCCTTCTCGCGGTACACGACCCAGGCGCCGGGCAGGCGGTCGCGCACGGCGCGCAGCTCGTCCAGGGTGGCCGGGGCGACGACGGCCCTTCCACGCACGGCTCCCTCGGTGCCGACGGTCCAAGCCATGGCGGTGAACTGCAGGTCGCGGCGCACGGGGGCGACCATGCGCGCGTAGGCTCCCGGCTCTCGGTCGAAGCCGGGCATGGTGCCGTAGACCTCGTAGCGCACGTTCTTCAGGCCCCAGGCCCGGAAGCGTCCCATGGCCCATCGGACTGCCTTGTCGAGGTTCTCGGAGCCGGTGAGGCGAGGTCCGATCCTGTCGCAAAGGTGGGACAGGATGCGCATCGCCTGGCTGCGGTTCCTGGCCTCGACGACGATGCGGTCCTCGAGCGTGGCGGCGGCGAGCGCGGAGGCCGCCGAGAGCGCCAGGGCGGCGCCGGCGAGCAGGCGGAACGGGCGGAGCATGCGGGCATTATGCTCCAAACGTCCGAGGGTCCCCGTCCCGTATAATGGAGCGTGCCCCCGAAGCACGGCCGCGACGCGGCGCGGCGGTTCGGCGTGCCCGGTGGGAGTCGGGGCACTGGGAGCGGGAGGCGATGGTCAAGTACATCTTCGTCACGGGCGGCGTGGTGAGTTCGATCGGCAAAGGGATCGCCGCCGCGAGCCTCGGGCGGCTGCTGCGCAACCGCGGTTTCGTCGTCGCGCCGATGAAGCTGGACCCATACATCAACGTGGACGCCGGCACGATGAACCCGTACCAGCACGGCGAGGTGTTCGTGACGGAGGACGGCGCTGAGACCGACCTGGACCTGGGGCACTACGAGCGGTTCATCGACGTGAACTGCTCCAGCCTGTCTTCGGTGACCACCGGCAAGGTCTACCGGGCGGTGATCGAGGCGGAGCGCCGCGGCGACTACCTGGGCGGCACGGTTCAGGTGATCCCGCACGTGACGAACGAGATCAAGCGCTCGATCATCGAGGTGGGCGAGCGCACGTCGGCGGACGTGGTTCTGGCGGAGATCGGCGGCACGGTGGGCGACATCGAGAGCCTGCCGTTCCTGGAGGCGATCCGCCAGATGCGCAAGGACGTGGGCTGGCCCAACACGCTGTTCGTGCACGTGACGCTGGTGCCGACCGTGGGGCCGTGGCGCGAGATCAAGACCAAGCCCACCCAGCACAGCGTGCACAAGCTGCGCGAGATCGGCATCACGCCGGACGTGCTGGTGTGCCGCAGCGAGGCGCCGATTCCCGCCGACGTGAAGGAGAAGATCAGCCTGTTCTGCGACGTTCCCACGCAGGCGATCGTTGAGTCGCTGAACGTGGACACCATCTACGAGGTCCCGCTGGTGTACGAGGACGCCGGCCTGGGCGAGTTCGTGGTCGAGCGGCTTGGGCTGGAGAAGCGGGAGCCCTCGATGGGCGAGTGGCGCAAGCTGGTGAAGGTTCTGAAGAGCCCGAAGCGGGAGTGCCGCATCGCGGTGGTGGGCAAGTACACGAGCAACGGCGACGCGTACAAGTCGATCGGCGAGGCGCTGGTGCACGCGGGCATCCCCAACGACGCCCGGGTGAGGGTGGAGTGGATCGAGAGCGACTCGCTGGAGAACGGCGTTTCGCCCGAGGAGGCGCTGGCCGGCATGGACGGGCTGGTGGTGGCTCCGGGCTTCGGGGGGCGCGGGATCGAGGGGAAGATCCGCGCGATCCGCCACGCGCGGGAGGCGGGCTTGCCGTTCCTGGGGATCTGCCTGGGCCTGCAGATGGCGGTGATCGAGTTCGCGCGGAACGTGTGCGGGCTGCTGGGGGCGAACAGCGAGGAGATGGACGAGAACACGCCGCACCCGGTGATCCACCTGCTGCCCGAGCAGAAGCACGTGAAGACGAAGGGGGCCAGCATGCGCCTGGGCTCGTACCCCTGCAACCTGGCGCACGGCTCGCTGGCGGCCAGACTGTACGGCTCGAACCGCGTCTCCGAGCGGCACCGGCACCGGTACGAGGTGAACAACGACTACCGCGAGACGCTGATCCAGCACGGCATGGTGGTGTCGGGGGTGTCGCCGGACTATCGGCTGGTCGAGATGATCGAGCTGCCGTCGCACCCGTTCTTCGTGGCGACGCAGGCGCACCCGGAGTTCCGCAGCCGGCCGAACCGGCCGCACCCGCTGTTCCGCGGGCTGGTGGCGGCCGCGCTCCAGCGCAGGGCCGGGGCGCTGGCGGCCGTGCAGAACTGAGAAGGCCGGCCTGCGCGTGGCGCGGAGACCGGCCCCAATGGCCGCGGTTCCGGGTTGGCGAATCAGTGGCGTCTGCGCCGCAGGGACGCGAGCAACCCCGCGGCGAACGGCAGAAGGGCAGCCGGCGACGGGACCGTCGAGACGAGGTCCTGATGGGCCACGCCTTGCTGGTCTCGCCAAGTCGGCGACTTGTAGTAGTAGTAGCCGGCGGCCTGACCCTGGCTCCAAGCCAGGAAGGTGTTGGCCCAGTTCCGGGCCGTGGCGTTGAACTGAGTCGGCGAGAACAGTTGGAACCTGTCCGCCAGCAGGTCGTCGCTGTTGCCGTTGGTGTCGTCGTAGGCGACCTCCCACAGCGCGAGCTGCAGACCGGCCATGGCGTCGCGGTCGTCCCGGAGCAGCGGGTCGCGCACCAGGTTCACCAAGTAGCCCGCGCGACCGTAGGCGTAGAACTTGGAGTACGGCACGGGGGCGGGCACCAGCCCTTCGTTGACCTCGACGCACAGGAAGTTGGTGTTGAGGACGCCGTCCTCGAGCGCCTTGAGGCGCGCGACCTGCGTCAGGTAGCTCTGCGGGTTCGGGGAGGACGAGTCGGCCTCGTCGATGATCACCCGGCCGTAGACCCACGGCGTGGCGCCGAACGTCGGACCATCGCGCTGGATGGTGACGTCCTTGATGTAGGACAGCGCGTCCTTTTCGAACAGCGAGACGAACGGAGCGGCGGCCGCCACCCCGACGACGGAAAACAGGGCGAGTGTGCCCAGTGTGCGGTAGGACATGCTTTGAACCTCGACTTTCGAACCACGGCCATTGAGGCCAACCAACGAACGGCGAGGCTGCAGGTCGGTCGCACCGACCCGGCGGCATCGCCAGACCGCCGCACGTCGACGGTCCAAAGTCCAGTATAGGGCATCCTCGCAAGACGCCCGGTGTTTCCCATGGAGCAGGGTAGAAAGTCCCGGTCGGAGCTTCTGAAGCGGCTGGCGCTGGACGCGGGGTTCGACCGCGCCGGTGTGGCCACGGGCCTGCCGCAGGCGGCTTGGGAGGCCTACGAGGCCTGGCTGGCAGCGGGCCTCCATGGGCCGCTGGGATACATGGCCGCGCAGCGCGAGGCTCGGCGCTCGCTCGAGAGCCTGCTTCCGGGGGCGCGAGCCGTGCTGATGGTGGCCCTAGGGTATGTCCAGCAGCCCCGGCGGGAGGCGGGCCGACCGAAGATCGCGCGCTACGCTCTGGGTCGGGACTACCACAAGGTCCTGCGCTCGAAGCTGCGGCGGGTCGCCGCGGCCGCCGAGCGGGAG
>JAOACB010000008.1 GCA_026418055.1 Fimbriimonadales bacterium | reverse complement strand
GGTCGGCCCCCCGCACGGCGTCATCCCCACGGTAGCCACGCACGGTCAGGCCCCGCAGCTCGAGCAACTCCCCACCGACCTCACCCGGCGGCCCGGTCCGACCGTCTCCCAGGGCGTGCCCGACGATCAGCTGCGCGAGCTGCTGCGCGTCGGTCTGAGCGACCGGCAACGACGCGACGAGCCTTCCTCCCCTCAGCACGGTCACCTCGTCGGCATGCTGCATCACCTCCGGAAGGCGGTGGGTCACCAGCAGCACCGTGGCTCCTTCCCGACGCAGCTGCTCGAGGCTCTCGAAGAGGGCGTCGCTGTCTGCCGGAGACAGCATGGCCGTCGGCTCGTCCAGGATCAGAATCCTCGCACGGCGCCACAGCAGCTTCAGGATCTCCAGCTTCTGGGCCGCGGCGGGACTGAGCGCGGCGGCGTCGGACCTCCAGTCGAAGGAGAACCCCATGCGCTCCGCCAGCTCGTCGGCCCGGCGCGCGGCGGCCGCCTCGTCGATCCACGCTCCGGGCTCCGCGCCGAGCATCAGGTTCTGCAGGCAGGTCAGCTGCGGAAGGATGCTGTAGTGCTGGCTGACCATGCCGATGCCCGCGGCGATCGCGTCCCGGGAGTTGCGGAAGGCTCTGCGCTCTCCCTCGACCTCGACGATGCCGGCGTCCGGATGGATGGCGCCGTACAGCACGCGCATCAGCGTGGTCTTGCCCGCGCCGTTCTCGCCGACGACCGCGTGCAGGCTCCCGGCGTCCACCGTCAGGTCCACGCGCTCGAGCGCCTGCACGGCGCCGAACCGCTTCGAGATGCCTTGCAGACGAACCGCCAGGCTCACGAGTCCGACCCCAGCTGCAGGAGTCTGCGGTACAGCGCGGCGGTCGTCTGCCCGCCCAGGCCCTGGTCCCGGAGGTCCGCCAGCAGCCGCTCCACCAGCTCGGTGCCCGGGATGGCCGCTCCAACGGCCTTCGCGGCCTCCTCGCAATAGGCGAAGTCCTTCAGCTGGTTGTCGATGCTGAAGCCCGGCGACCAGTCCTCGGCGAGGATCTTCGGCCCGTAGTTCTGGAACGCCCAGCTGCCCGCCGCGCCCGAGCCCACCAGCTCCACCGTCTGGCCGAGGTCCAGGCCAGCCTTGCGGGCGAAGGCCAGGGCCTCGCAGAGGCCGAGCAACGACCCGGCGACGGCGATCTGGTTGGCCATCTTCATCATCTGGCCGGATCCGGGCCCGCCGACGCGCTCGGCGCGCCGAGCGTAGGCCCCCACGATCGGCAGGGCTCGCCGCACGTCGTCCTCCTCGCCCCCGCAGAACACCGTCAGCTGGCCTTTCTGGGCGCCCATGCTGCCGCCCGTCACCGGAGCGTCCACGAACCCGATGCCCTCGGCCCTCAGCCGCGCCTGGAACTCCCTGGCGGCCACGGGCGAGATCGTGGAGTGGTCGATCGCCAGCGAACCGCGCGCCAGGGCGGGCGCCAGCCGTTCGAGGCACTCCCGCACGTCCTCGGTCCTGTTGACGCACAGCACCACCGCGTCGCAAGCCGCTCCCAGCGCCTCCAGGCTCTCGGCGACCCTCGCGCCGGCCTCCGCCAGAGGGCGCGTCTTGCTGGCCGTTCGGTTCCACACCGTCAGGTCGAAGCCCTTGGCCAGCAGATGGCCCGCCATCGGGCCTCCCATCACCCCCAAGCCGACGAAACCCACCCTGCAGCTCATGCGGGATCCTCGAAGCGGATTGTGGCACCGCGAGCGTGCGCGGGGAAGCCCTCCATCCTGCCGAACGCGGCGATGGTCGGGGCCAGTCCCTCCAAGGTCGCGCGCTCCAGTCGGATCAGGCTCTGCAGCTTGAGGAACGTGAGCGCGCTGACGGGCGACTGGAAGCGCGCGGAGCCGCCCGTCGGCAGCGTGTGCGAGGGCCCCGCGACGAAGTCCCCGGCCGACTCGGGAGACCACTCCCCCAGCAGCACGCACCCGGCGTTGCGGATGCTCCCCAGCCACCGCTCGGGCTCGGCCGTGGCCACGCTCAGATGCTCGGGGGCGATGGCGTTCACGATGTCGGCCGCCTGCCGGTCGTCGCTGGCCAGGAAAGCCAGGCTGCCCTGCAAAGCGGCCTCGAGGGTGGAGCGGCGCTCCGCGGAGGCCGTCTGCCGCTCGACCTCGCCCAGGATCGCGCGCAGCGTCCGCTCGGAGGTCCCCACCAGGTAACCCACGTTGTCCGGCGCGTGCTCGATCTGCGTCAGCAGGTCGGCGGCGGCGAACGTCGGGTTGGTGGTCTCGTCCGTCAGCACGCACACCTCGCTCGGACCGGCGAAGCCGTCCAAACCCACCTGGCCCCAAAGCTGGCGCTTGGCCTCGTTCACGAAGCGGTTGCCGGGGCCCGCGACGACGTCCACGCGGCGCAGGGTCTGCGTGCCCAGCGCCAGAGCGGCGATCGCGGAAGCGCCTCCCACCTTGATCGCCTCGCGCACGCCGGCCAGCCGCAGGGCCACCAGCACCGCCGGAGCGATCGACCCGTCGGGGCGCGCGGGGGTGGCCACCACGATGCGCCGCACGCCTGCCGCCACCGCGGGCAGGGCGTTCATCAGCACGCTGCTCGGGTACGCGGCGCGGCCTCCGGGCACGTAGATCCCCGCGGAATCCACCGGCAGCATCCGCTGGCCCACCTCGCCCTCATCCGACCACCAGACCGCGCTCGACCAGCCTTCCTGCAGCTTGGCCATCTGGCCCCAGTGGAACAGCAGGATGCGCTTGGCGGCCTCCGCCAGCGCGCGCTCCTCCTCCTCGGACACGCGCGCCGAACGGATCTCCTCCTCGGTCACCCAGATCGACTCCAGCTTGGGGGCATCGAACGAGCGGGCGGCCTCGAGCAGAGCCTCGTCGCCGCGCCGACGCACGTCCTCCACCAGCTCCGAGACGACGCGCCGCGTTTCGGCGTCCGACTCGGCGGTGCGCCTGGCCAGTTGGGCGAACGGGTCTTCGGTGCGGGCGTCGATCCAGCGCATGGCGGTTTCGGAAGGAGGGACCTGCCGCAGGTCCCTCCCATTGTGGCTCAAACCGCCTCGCCGGGTTCGGTCAGGCGCAGCACCGCGTCGAGGCTGGCCCAACGCGACGCGACCCGCACCGGCCACTCGCCGCGGCTCGGTCGCCAGCGGCCGCGCCACAGGGTCGAGCCACCCAGCCGGGCCTCCACGGCCACCGCCCCGTCCTCCTCCCGCAGGACCCACTGCCATGGGCCCGTGCGGATCCTCGCCTGGGCGACGAGGACGAGGCTCTCGCGGATCCGGCCGGTCCACGGTCCGATCTCCAGCGGCTTTCCGAACACCCGCGCGGAGAGGCCTACCGTCCAGGTTCCCTCGAGCGCGAGCCTCAACTCCGACCCTCTCCCACCGAGCCCCGGCGCACCGCGAAGAAGCGCGAGCCGCGGGCTAGGAAGAACCCGAACGGTCTGCGCCGCAGGCCCGAAGTCGAGCAGTCGATGCCCTCGAGAGGGATCGGCCTCGTCACCACCCCCACGTGGCCCTGTCGGCCGTCGCGATCGGGGAACGCCACGAGACAGCCGGGAAACGGCTGCGCCACGGCGGCGAACAGCCTCCTCTCCCCCAACCCGTCGCGCCAGATCCCCTCCGAGCTGATCCAAAGGCCGAACCGCCGCCTCTGGTCGCGCGAAAGCCCCAGGCACCAAGCCGCGAAGCCCGAGCAGTCGCAGAAGCCGTCGCGGCTGGGCCAGGGGTCCTCCGGGTGGAAGCCTCCGCTGCCGAGACGGTACCGCAGGCCGCGGCAACCCTCCAGAGCCCGGATCGCCCGCTCGAGGGCCCGGGCGTGGATCGTCCAATCCGCTTCTTCCAACATCGCCCTCTTCGGCGGCCGGACCCGCCTCCCGTCACCCGGTTGACGGAGGCCGCCCGCCGGCTCCTACCGAGCGTGGACCCTCGGAAGCTGCTCGAGGCCGCCTGGCGGCCTCACCCCGGCCAGAGGGCGTTCCTGGAGGCCGACGCACCGATCCGCGTGCTGGCCTGCGGACGCCGCTGGGGCAAGACGGACGCCTGCGCCGCAGAGGCCGTGCTGAACCTGCTGGGGACCCAACCCACCCGCCAGTTGGTGGTGGCTCCCACCCTGGACCAAGCTCGACTGCTCTTCCAGCGCGCGCTGGATCTGCTCGAGGCTGTGCCCGGTCCCGCTCCGCCCAAGGTGCGCTGGACGCCGTATCCGGCCCTGCAGCTGGGTCCGCACCGCCTTGCGGCGCGGTCCGGGCACGTGGCGCGCGCCCTTCGCGGCAACGAGGCCACGCACATCGTGGTCGACGAGGCGGCGTTCGTTCCGGAGGAGCTCGTCGCCGACGTGCTGATGCCGATGCTCGCCACCACCGACGGGCGCCTCACGCTGATCAGCACGCCCAAAGGCCGCAACCACTTTTGGCGCTTCTTCCGCATGGGAGAGGCCGATGGAAGGCGCGTGTGGAGCCGCCGGGCCCCCAGCCGCGAGTCTCCGTTGGTCTCCCGGGAGTTCCTCGAGGCCCAGCGGAGCCTGATCAGCGACCGAGCCTTCCGCGTCGAATACGAGGCGGAGTTCGTCGACTCGGAAGGGCGCGTGTTCCCCGCCGAGGCGGTCGATCGCTGCCTCGTGGCCGAGCTGCCGCGGGAGCCCGAAGCTCCCTTCTGGGCGGGCGTCGACTGGGGCCGCTACGGCGACGCCACCGCCCTCGCGGTGGTGTGCGGCAACCGCGAGGAGGCTCTGCTGCTGGAATCACGCCGCATCGACGCTCCGTCTTGGGCGGCACAGGTCGAGGAGATCCGCGGCGCGCTCCGGCCCTACCCGGGGGTGCGCGTGCTGTGCGACTCCACCGGCCTGGGAGACCCGATGCTCGAGGCGCTGCGGCGAGCCTGCCCGAACCTTCCCGCCGAGGGGTTCGTCTTCACGGCCGCCTCGAAGCTGCAGCTGATCGACAACCTGGCGCTGCTGTTCGACCGAGGCGCGCTGAGCCTGCGCCCCGATCCCGAGCTGCTGCGCGAGCTGGAGCACTTCGAGGCGCGCACCGCCGCCTCGGGCCACCGGCGCCTCGGCGCGGCCGGCGGCTACCACGACGACCTCGTGTGCGCCCTGGCTCTGGCCGCCTGGCGCCTGCCCCAGCCCTACCGACCCACCGTGCTCGTCGGCGAGCCCCGTCGATTCTCCGTCCCTCCCGAACCATGAACCTCTGGAAGAACCTGTTCCGCAAGCAAAGGCCGCGCGACCGTCAGACGCCCCAGCTCACCCGCTGGCAGGTCGACGCTCTCGCCCGCTCCGCCGCGCCACCCGGAGCGCCTGGCTACGCGCTGCTGGATGAGATGCAGCGCGACGCCATGGTGCAGACGGCGCTCACGCTCAAGAAGCTGGGGGTGCTGGCCGCCGAGGGCCGCGTGGTCCCCGCCGACGGCTCGGCCGAGGCCCTGCGCCGAGCCCGCTTCGTCGAAGAGGCGTTCGATCGCATGGAGGGGTCGCCTGCCACCGTTCTGGAGGCCGCCATGGACGCCTTCGCCAAAGGATGGTCGGTGCAGGAGCTGGTCTTCGAATCCGACCCCCGGGGCGTTTGGCTGCGGGCGGTGCGTCCCAAGGACCCCTCGCTGTTCGGCCTGGACGTCGACCGCTTCGGGCGCATCCGCGGGCTGATTCTGCGCCTGCCGGGAGAGCCGGAGCGCCGAGCTCCAGCCTCCAAGTTCGCGATCTACGCGCACCGTCCGACCTACGCCCGTCCCACCGGCCGCAGCGACCTGGAGGCGGCCCTGCCCCACTGGCAGGCCAAGCGAGCGCTGCTCGAGGCGTGGCGGCTGCACCTGGAGCGCTTCGCCTCGCCGACCGTGACCGGACGCTTCGAGCCAGGCCTGCCTCCCGAGGAGCAGTCGGCGCTGCTGGAGGCCCTGCAGAACCTGCACCGGAACCTCGCTCTGGTGTTCCCGAACCAGATCGAGGTGGGAACGATCGGCGGCGAGAGGGAGTCTTCCACCGGTTTCCTCGAGGCGGTCGACTTCCACAACCGCGAGATCGCCCGCGCGATCCTGGGGCAGACGCTCACCACCGACGAGGGCCGCCGGGTGGGATCGATGGCTCTCGGCAAGGTGCACTTCCAGGTGCTTCTGCTGCAGCTGGCGGCCATCCGCAGGGACCTGGCCGACGCCGTGCTCACCGAGCAGATCATCCGACCGCTGGTCGAGCTGAACTTCGGCCCGGGCCCCTTGCCGCGTTACGAGTTCGAGCCGCTGGAACCGAGCCCGTTCGCCAAGGGCGGCTGGGCCTGACGGCTACCGCCCCAGCGCCTCGCGCACCGCCTGCACGCACCGCTGGAGGCCGTCCCCCCGCAGCTGGCACTCCCACAGCACCAGCACGCGGTAACCGGCGGCCTCCAGCGAGGCCAGGTTCCTCGCGTCGCGCTCGGCGTTCTGCTGGAACTTGGCCTCCCAATAGGCGCGGTTCGTCTTGGGGATCCGCCTGCGGCCGCACAAAGGGCATCCGTGCCAGAAGCATCCATGCACGAACACCGCCAGCTTGGCGCGCCCGTACACCACGTCGGGCCGGCCTGGCAGCGTGCGCACGTTCTTCCGGTAGCCGCGCAGGCCCGCGGCCCACAGTGCCTTGCGCAGAGTCTGCTCGGGCCTCGTGTCCTTCGAGCGGTTCGCCACCATGCTGGCGTGCGTGGACTCCGCCACGACCCACGTGTCGCGCAGCTTCAGGATCCCGTAAGCCTTGCGCTCTTCCGCCACCCACGGTCACCCGCCGACGGCGCGGCCCGTCCCCCCTCAGGCCGGGGCCGGCTCCAGGTCCGACGAGCGGACCAGCAGCACGAAGTGCGCGTGGAACGCCAGCTCCTCCTTCGTCAGCGTCTTCTTCTGCTCCTCGCTGATCGACGACAGGAACTTGTCGCGCATGCGCTGCACCGCCGTCGCGTGCACGTTCGAAGTGATCTCGCCCAGGCGCTCCGGGTCGACCTTCACCGCCACCTCGTCGGGCGAGTACACCGCCTGCACCGTGCCGACCAGACCGGCCATGTGCTCGTAATAGCGGCCGGACTTGCGGTCGTCGGCGGTCACCGGCCGGGAGACCACGCGCACGCGGTCCCCTTCCTTCCAAGAGGGCATGGCTCGAGTGTACCCTCGGGCCCCCGGGCCATAATGGAGCCGCTGCCATGAGCCCCGCCGTCCGCAAGCCCTCCCCGGTACGACCAGGCGACCGCGTGCGCATCGTTTCACCCGCCTCGCCGCTCGACGAAGCCACCGTCCGGAAGGGCATGCGCCTGCTCGAGGACAGGGGCTACAGGGTCGACCTCGGACCGCACGCCCTGCTCGACCAAGGGTACCTTGCGGGACCCGACGAGTTGCGCGCCAAGGACCTGCAGGAGGCTTTCCTGGACCCCGAAATCAAGGCGGTGTTCTGCTCGCGCGGCGGCTACGGCACTTCGCGCATTCTGCCTCTGCTGGATCTCGACGCCATGGCCGCCTCGCGCACGCTGTTCCTCGGCTACTCGGACGTCACCGTGCTGCACCTGGCGCTCAACAAGCGGGGCCTGCCCACGGTGTACGCTCCCATGCCGATCACCCTGGCCAGCCCCAAGGAGCCTTGGGTGTACGAGTCGCTGTTCCGCGCCTTTGCCGGAGACACTCGGGTCCCGGAGGAGGCCCCCAAGGCCGAATGCGTGGTGCCAGGGATCGCCGAGGGCACCGTGGTGGGCGGAACCCTGTGCCTGCTCACCGACGCCATCGGAACCCCCGAGGAGCTGGACCTCACGGGCAAGATCGTGATGATCGAGGACGTCGACGAGTACAACTACCGCGTCGACGCCATGCTCACCCACCTGCTCAACGCAGGGCGCATCCAGCGAGCCGCGGGCATCGTGGTGGGCGAGATGACGCGCAGCGACGACAAGCGCGAGCCCACGATCGACGGCTGGAAATGGAAGCAGGTGGTGCGCGACCGCCTCGCCCCGCTCGGCATCCCGCTGGTGTGGGACTATCCGTTCGGTCACAACCGGGCCATGCTGAGCGTCCCCATGGGCATCCGAGCCCGCCTGAACGCCGAGGCCGGCACCTTGGAGTACCTGGAGCCGCTGTGCGAAGACTGAACCTCGCGCTGCTTTGCGCTGTAGCAGCCGCTACAGCGCCCGCCCAAACCTGGGAGAAGTGGCTCGCGCCAGGCCTGACCTACCGCATGGAGGTCGACCTGCAGACGCCGAGGGTGATCCACGCGCTGCGCTTCAGCCTGGGCAGCCCCGTCGTGCGGGCGGAGGCTGAGCTGGCCCAGCAGCGCGTGTACGCCGAGGACCCGTCCCAAGGCCGCGAGACCGTTTCCTCGCTGGTGCGCCGAACGGGAGCCTTGGCGGGAATCAACGCCGACTTCTTCCCGTACACCGGCGACGTGCTGGGACTGATGGTGCGCAACGGCGAGTTGCTGAGCGAGCCGGAACCGCGCCGCTGCGTGTTCGCGTGGGGACCCTCGGACGTGGTGTTCGGCTTCGGCAGGTGGTCCGGCTCGGTCCGCCTGCCGGACGGCCAGACCGTCCCTCTGCGCGGCATCAACCGCGAGGCGGCCGGAGGGGAGGCGGTGCTGAACTTCCCTGCCGCCGGACTCGCCCGGGCGCCGCAGGGCTCCGTGATGGTCGTGCTGGAGGCGCCGCTCGAGCCTGCCCCGGTCGGCGCCTTCAGCGGCACGGTGCTGGCGGTCCGGACCGACGTGCAGCGCCTCCCGATCGACCCGGGAACGGCGGTGCTGGTCGCCGGCGGCTCCGCATCGGGCCAGCTCGCGGCTCTCCGGCCGGGCGACGCCGTGGCCTGCGAATGGCGGACCGAAGGGTTCGACTGGGCCAAGGTGAGGCAGGCCGTGGGGGGCGGCCCGTGGCTGGTCCGCGACGGCAGGCCCGCGATCGATGCGGCGGCCCAAGGCTTCAGCGGAGGCTTCGCCTCCAACCGCCACCCGCGCACGGTCGTGGGACTCACGCGCGAAGGAGACGTGTGGCTGGTGAACATCGACGGCCGCCAGCCGATGAGCGCCGGGGCGACGCTCGAGGAGGCCGCCCGCGCGCTGATCCGCCTGGGTTGCGTCGAAGGCATCAACCTGGATGGAGGCGGCAGCAGCGTGCTCAGCCTGTTCGGCTTCGCGATGAACCGACCCAGCGACGGCTCGGAGCGAGCCGTGTCGAACGCCGTGCTGTTCTACGGTCCCAGACCCCGGCCGGAGGACGGCGACCTGCGCATCCCCTTGGCGGCGATCCCGCCCGTGGGTGGCAGCGTGGAGCTGCGCCTGGAGCGGTCGGACGGCTCGGCGGGTCCCCACGCGGAGGTGCTGTGGACGGCTTCCGGATCGGCCTGGATCGACCAGGGGGGAACGCTGCGGGCCCTTCGCCCCGGTCCGGCGACGGTGCGGGCCTTCGCGCGGGGCCGGTGGACGGAAAGGACCTTCGAGATCCCGGCTCCCAACGCCGCCGCCGCTTCGTCTGTACGGAAGCGGATCGCGCGATGATCGTCGAGCTGAACGTCGAGAACCTGGCGGTGATCGAGCGGGCGTCGGTGCAGCTGGGCCCGGGATTCACCGTCCTCACCGGCGAGACCGGAGCGGGAAAGTCCCTGTTGGTCGACGCCCTCGAGCTGGCGCTCGGCGGCCGCGCCGACAGCGACCTCGTGCGGGCGGGAGCCACCCGGGCCGTGGTCTCGGCGGTGTTCGACCTGACCGCCCGACCGGACCTTGCGGAGCTGTGCGACGATCTGGGCTACCCGCTGGAGGACGGTCTGCTCTACGTGCAGCGCGAGGTGCTCGCCGAAGGGCGGTCCCAAGCCCGCCTGGGTGGAAGGCTCGCACCCGCCTCGGCCCTGAGGCGCATCGGCAGGGAATTGGTGGACCTTCACGGCCAGCACGACCACCAGAGCCTGCTCGACCCCGAGACCCACGCCGGCCTTCTCGACGCCTTCGCCGGCCAACCCGCCTCGGACGCCCTGCATCGCGTGCGCGAGGCCTGGCAACAGGCCGAGACGCTGCGCCGGCGGCTGGCCGCCGTGCGCCAGAGCCAGCGCGACCGCGAGCAGCGACTCGACATGCTGCGCTTCCAGATCGCCGAGATCGAGGCCGTCGCCCCGCAGGCAGGCGAGATGGAGGAGCTGGCCGCGCGCTTCGAGCGCCTGCGCCATGCCGAGCACCTGCGCGAGGCGACCGCCGCCGCGCTGTTGCTGGTGGCGGAGGGCGACAGCCCGGCCCGCGACGCCCTGGGCGAGGCCCTGCGCCAAGCCGAAACCGCCGTCCGTCTGGATCCCGGAGCCGCGGAGGCCGCGGAGGCGCTGCGGTCCGCGCTCGCCTGGGCCGACGAGGCGTCCAGCGCGCTGCGCGCCTACCTGGATTCGATCGACGTGGAACCCGGCGAGCTCGAGCGGATCTCCGACCGGCTGGACGACCTCAAGCGCCTGCGCCGCAAGTACGGCGAGGACGAGGCCGCCGTGCTCGCGTTCCTCGCGCGAGCCCGGGCCGAGAGGGAAGACCTGGAGAGCGCCGAATCCGCCGCGGGAACCCTGGAGGCGGACTTGGCAGCGGCGGAGCGCAGCTTGCGGGAAGCCTGCGCCGAGCTGTCGCGGGTGAGAGCCGAGGCAGCCGGGAGGTTCTCCGAAGGCGTGACCGGGCAACTGAGGGAGCTGGCCATGGGCAAGGCCGAGTTCCGGGTCGACCTGAGGCCCTGCGAGCCGGGACCGGGCGGCGCGGAGTCCGTGGAGTTCCTGTTCACCGCGAACCTCGGGGAGCCTTGCAGGCCCTTGGCCAAGATCGCCAGCGGCGGCGAGATCTCCCGCGCGATGCTCGCCATCAAGACGGTCGGAGGCCACGCCAAGGGCGTGCCGACGCTGGTGTTCGACGAGGTGGACGCAGGGCTGGGCGGACGCACGGCCGCGGTGGTCGCCCGGAAGCTGACCGAGCTGGCCCGCGCGCGGCAGGTGATCGTGATCAGCCATCTGCCGCAGATCGCCAGCCGCGCCGAGCGGCACCTGCATGTGGCCAAGGAGGAGACCGGCGACCGGGTGCGGACCCGGGTGCTGGAGCCGGCGGGCGACGAGCGCGTGCGGGAGATCGCGCGCATGCTGGCCGGCGACGACCTCGCCGAAACCGCCCTCGCCAACGCGCGCGACCTCCTCTCGGCCCGAGGGTAGAGTGCGCGCGTGGACGACCGCCTCCGCTCTCTGCTGTTCGAGCGCCCCTCGGCGATCCCGGTGTCCGTCGGCATCCTGCCCGCGGCCTGGATCCGCCACCGCGAGGCTCTCGACGACCTGGTCGCGGAGTTCCCGGGCCTGTTCGGCGCCGGGCGCGGCCCGAGGGACTACGACGCCGTGTACGGCACGTACGCTCAGGGCCGCCACGTGGACGCCTGGGGCTGCGTCTGGGAGAACATCCGCCACGGCTGCGAGGCGATCGTGACCGGCCACCCGTACCCCACGCGCGAGTCCGTGCGGTCCATCCGCATGCCGGAGGAAGATGCGGGCTTCCCTCACGGATTCCTGTTCCTTCGGCTGACCGACCTGCGCGGGTTCGAGGAGGCGATGCTGGACTTCGCCGAGGAGCCGCCGGAGCTGCGGTTGCTGATCGACACCGTCCTCGCCTACAACCTGCGCCAGGCCGACCGCCTGCTGGAGCGTCTCGCCGAGCCTCAGATCGTGTTCTTCGGCGACGACCTGGGCATGCAGACCAGCCTTCCCATCAGTCCCGAGAAGTGGCGCCAATGGCTCAAGCCCGCGTATAGCGCCATCTACAGCCGCTTCAAGAAGGCGGGCCACTGGGTGTACATGCACACCGACGGCCACATCCTCGAGATCATTCCCGACCTCATCGACTGCGGCGTCGACGTTCTGAACCCGCAGGTGCGCGCCAACGGCATCGACAACCTGGCGGCGATCGCCAAGGGGCGCGTGTGCATCGACCTGGACCTCGACCGCCAGATGTTCCCGTTCTGCACCGCGGCCGACGTGGACGCCCACGTGCGGGAGGCCGTGCGGAAGCTCGGCTCGCCGCAAGGCGGCTTGTGGCTGAAGGCGGAGATCGGAGACGACGTGCCGCTGGCGACCTGCCGGGCGATCTTCGAGGCCTTGGAACGGTATCGGTTCTACTACAGCTGACTCAGCGGGGCGGATCCCCCACGTCGACCTCGGGAGGTCCCTCGTACTTCGGCCGATCGGGCGCCTCGGCGGCCGCCTGTTGCGCGGCCTCCTCTCGGTGGCGCTGCGTGAGCTTGGCGAGCATCTCCGCTCCGGTGCTGCCGAGTTTGGGGCCGAGCACGTAGAACCCGAGCAGGAAGAAGCCCGCGGGGATCACGAGCCACTTCACGGTCAGGTACAGCGGGCTGCGCCGCCGGGATCTCGCCACTCGGACATTATGGCATCGGGGCCCCGCGGTCGGTCAGGATGGGGCGATGGCGGAGATCTACGAGGATTCTTGGCGGCTCGTGGCCGAGGCGGTGGAGGCGAGCCTTGCGAGGCAGCCGAGGAGGCCCGCAAGGCGGCGTATCCGATGCCGGCCCTCCGCTCCGCGCAGAGGCTCGAGGAGCGCGAGTTCCAGGCTGTGGTGCTGGCCAACCGGTGGGTGGAAGCCCGGATCTGCCCCGCGCTGGGAGGGCGTCTGTTCGCCTTCGCGCCGCGCGGGGGTTCCGATCCTCTGGCCCGCACCGGCCCCGTGCGGCTGCAGCCCGGCGGAGCGCGCGGCCTGCGCCTGCCCGCGGGCCTCTGGTTCGAGGTCGGGTGCCGCGATCGCCTTGCGGGGCTCGCTCCCGTCGAGCTGTCCGCCCAAGAGGACGAAGGCTCGGTCTCGCTGGTGTGCTTCTGGCTCGCTCCCGGAGAGCCGCTGGCGGCGCAGGTGCGCTACACGCTGACCGACTCGGACGCATGGCTGAGGGTCGAGACGCGCGTCTGGAACCGTTCGATGGACTGGGCGGCGTTCTCGCCGGTCTGGATGCTCGGCTCCCCGCTCGTCCCCGGCTTCTCCACGGAAGCCGCGCTGCTGCGCGGAGCCTCGGGTTCGCTGGCGGTGCGACCGACCGGTCTGCCCTTGGCTTGGATCGTGCGGGAGGGCGGCCTGGCGGGCGTGCGCTTCGAGGGGCCGGCGGCCTTGCCCCCGCGGGGGGTCGACCGCCACGCGTTCCGTCTCGCGCCCGTGGGGTTCGGCGGCCATGCCGCTGCGCATCCCTCCGGGGCGCTCCTGCTCGACGAGCAGGGCATCCGGCTGCAGGCCTTCGCCGAAGCCGGCCCCACCGAGCTGCAGCTGCTCGCCGAGGACGGCCAGACCTTCCGCGCGGCCATCCAGCTGCCCGACCCGCCCCTGCTGCGCATCCCCGCGTCCTCCCTGCCGCCGAACGTGCGCAGCGTCGCCTGGGTGGCCAGGGGCGGCGCCGTGCTGGCCCAGTGGCCGGCCTCCGCCTGCGAGCCAGAGCCACCGATCCCCGCTCCCCACCCGCATCCCCCGGCCGAGGATCCTCTGCACGCCGGGAGGCTCTGGGAGGCCGAAGCGAACCCCATCCTGCGGCCCGCCGCGAGGCTGATGCTCGCCCGGCAAGCCTTGGGCCGAGAGGACCGCGAGACGGCCCGCGAGCACCTTCTGGACGCGTTGAGCTGGAACGCGGAGGATCCTCTCGCTTGGTGGGAATCCGCTGCCGTCGAGCGCCTGGCGGGCAACCTCGACAACCGGCCCCAGCTCCAGAACGCCCACTATCTGTGCCCCTGCGACCCCCTGTTGCGCGCCGAGGCGTTCCTCTCGCAACCGGCGCAAGAGGGGCATGGCCCCAATCCGCTGCTTCGACCGTTCGCCGACGACCCCGAGGCCGCGCTCGAGGCGGCGGAGCGGCTGGTCGAGGCGGGCCAGTGGGATTCGGCCGCGAAGTTCCTGGACGCCGCCCTCCAGTGGTGCGACCACGGCCGGCTCCGGCTGCTGCTGGCCTGGTGCCTGGCGAGCCGCACGCGCATGGCTCCGGAGGCGGCCCGACTGCTCGCCGACGCCCGCGCGTGGGGCCCGCCTTGGCCTTGGCGCGCCGCGGAGCGCCGAGCCGTCCGAGACCTGCTGGGAAGGCCGGGCTTCCGAGAGATTCTAGAGCGTTCCCTTCCGGAGGCCTGCCTGCGGGAACTCCTCGGGCCTCCCCCGACGTAGGTCAGAGATAGATTCCCGGCCTGTGGCCAGAACGAAGGGAACAAAGGCAAGAGAGTAAACGCAGCTTGGGCGCGGAAGATGACCACCAAGGATCCGCGCCCGCTTTTTTCGTCACGGCCCAGGTTCCGGGGGCTCTCAGGCCCCTTGGGTACACTCTGCGATCCATGGCTAGCGTCGATCTGGACGCGATTCGGCACGCGCTGAGTCTGGCTCGCGAGAAGGGATTCCGAGAGGTGGAGCTCGAGATCGGCGAGACGCGCTTTTCCGCTGGCCTTTCCGCCAAGACGCCACCTCGGCCGCCCGCGCCCGCCGAGCCGACCGAGCAGGAGGTGCCCGTTGCCTCGCCGGTCGTCGGTTACCTGTCGAAGGTCCGACCCTCGCTCAAGGTGGGCTCGAAGGTGGAGGAGGGCGAGAGGCTGGCCTGCGTCACGGCCCTTGGCCTCGACACCGACCTCACCGCGCCCTGCTCGGGCGAGCTCGTGTCGATCGAGGCCAAGGAGGGCGAACCGCTGGAGTACGGACAGACGGTCGCCGTCATCCGCAAGAGGAGGGGCGATGCGTAGACGGGGAGCCGCGCTGGCCTCCGTGCTGTCGGCCGGGGCCATCGTGCTGGTGCTCCTGATCGGCTACCTTCTGTGGCCTAAGGCGGGGGGCGCCCCCGCGGCTCGCCCGGACGGGCTGGGCCAGACCACGCTGGGAGCGGCCAAGATGGCGGCGCGCGACGCGGAGTGCCGCTCCAATCTGGGCCAGGTTCGCCAGGCGCTCCGTCTGGCCGCCGCTGCCAACGACGAGCCGCCCGCCTCGCTCGAGGAGCTGAGGCTTCCCCAGCAGATGCTGCGCTGCCCCATCGGCGCAGAGCCCTACGTCTACCAGCCAGCCGACCAGACCGTGCGCTGCGCTCATCCGGGGCACGAGGGGTTCTGAATGTTCCGCAAGATTCTGGTTGCCAACAGGGGAGAGATCGCCTGCCGCGTCATCCGGGCGTGCCGCGAGATGGGCATCCGCACCGTGGCCGTGTACAGCAAGGCCGACCGAGACAGCCTGCACCGCCTGATGGCCGACGAAGCCGTGTGCGTGGGAGAGGGCCCCAACGGCGACAGCTACCTGAACCTGGGCAACGTGCTGATGGCGGTGCAGATCAGCGGCGCCGAGGCCGTGCACCCTGGCTACGGCTACTTCAGCGAGAGAGCGCACTTCGCCCAGGCTCTGCAGTCGATCGGTGCGAAGTTCATCGGCCCGCCGCCCTCGGCGATCGAGGCGATGGGCGACAAGGCCGCCGCCAAGCAGGCCGCCAAGCAGGCGGGATGCCCCGTGGTGCCGGGCAGCGAGGAGCCGATCCCCGACGAGGCCACGGCCCTCCGAGTGGCCCACAAGATCGGATACCCCGTGCTGCTCAAGGCGGTGGCAGGGGGCGGAGGCCGAGGCATCCGGCGCGTCGAGGACCCCAGCGAGCTGCCGGGCCTGTTCCGCATGGCCTCCGCCGAAGCCAAGGCGAGCTTCGGCAACGGCGACCTGCTGGTCGAGAAGTGCGTGGTGGCCCCCCGGCACGTCGAGATCCAGATCCTCGCCGACGAGCACGGCAACGTGGTGCACCTGGGTGAGCGCGAGTGCTCGGTGCAGAACCTGCGCCACCAGAAGATCCTCGAGGAGGCGCCCTACGCGGGCATGGGCGAGCGCCTGAGGCGGCGCATGGGCGAGGCCGCCGTGGCGGTGGCCAAGCAGGTCGGCTACCAGAACGCGGGCACCGTGGAGTTCCTCGTGGATTCCTCGGGGCACTTCTACTTCCTGGAGATGAACACGCGCCTGCAGGTGGAGCACCCGGTGACCGAGGCGGTGACCGGCGTCGACGTCGTGCAGACGATGATCCGCATCGCCGCTGGGGAGCCCCTGCCGTTCCGCCAGAAGGACGTGCGCATCCACGGACACGCGATCGAGGCCCGCGTCACCGCGCAGGACCCCGAGCGCGACTTCGCCCCCTCCACGGGCCGCATCCAGAAGTGGATCCAGCCGGGGGGCCTCGGCGTGAGGGTCGACACCCACGCCTACGCAGGCTTCGAGGTCGCCCCCTTCTACGACCCGATGATCGCCAAGCTCATCGTGTGGGGAGAGGACCGGCCCGCGGCCGTGCGGCGCCTGCGCGCCGCGCTGCACGACTTCCACGTCGAGGGCATCGCCACCAACATCCCGTTCCTGCGCAAGCTCGCGGAGCACCCTCAATATGAGGAGGGCCGGCTGGACACGTCGTTCGTCGCGCGCTTCCTCGGGGAGATCGAAGGTGCGGGCGAAGTCGCGTAGGCGAGCCCGCGAGGTCGCCGTGCAGACTCTCTACGCCGTGGACGTGGGCCGCGTCCGGGCGGACTGGGCCGTCGAGGACGCGATCCGCGAGTCGGGCCTGGCTCCCGACCTTGCCGACTATGCCCGCAGGCTCGTCGTCGGCGTGCAGACCAACCGCAGCGAGATCGACGCCAGGCTCTCCGAGCTGCTCGAGGACTGGTCGTTCAACCGTCTGGCGGCCGTCGACCGAGCCGTGCTGCGCATGGCCGCATGCGAGCTGCTGCACTTCCCAGGCATCCCTCCCAGAGTCACGCTCGACGAGGCCATCGACATCGCCAAGAAGTTCAGCACCGCCGACAGCGGGCGCTTCGTCAACGGCGTGCTCGCCCGCCTCCTGGAGAACTCCGACAAGGCGCACTGGGACCCGAGCCGCATGGAGACCCCGCCCGACGAGGAGGAGCCGCCGGAGCCCGAACCGGAGGAGCCCGAGGAGCAGCCGGACGAGCTGGAGGAGGAGCCCCAGCCGCCTGAGCCGCCGAGCTTCTGGCGGATCCGCGAGGCCACGGACCAGAATCAGCCATGAGCGCCCAGATCCTCGACGGCATCGGTCTCGCGCGGCAGATCCGCGCCTCGCTGAAGGAGCGAACGGAGGCCCTGCGGAGGCGCGGCGTCGTGCCGAGGCTGGAGGTCATCGTGGCCACCCAGGATCCCGCCAGCGTGGCCTACGTGCGGATGAAGCGCAAGTGGTGCGAGCTGGCAGGTCTGGAGAGCGGCGCCTTCGAGGTCGACGCCGGCACGTCCCAGAGCCAGCTGCTCGAGCAGATCCACCGCCTCAACGAGGACCCGAGGGTGCACGGCGTGCTCATCCAACACCCTCTGCCCAAGCACCTGGACGAGCACGAGGCTCTGCTGGCCCTGGGCGCCGAGAAGGACGTCGACGGCATCACGCCGCAGTCGCTCGGGCGTCTGGTGGCGGACCTGCCCGGATTCCGCTCCGCCACGCCGCTCGGCATCGTGACGCTGCTGGATCACCACGGCATCGACCTGCAGGGTAGGCGCGCCCTGGTGATCGGCCGAAGCGTGATCCTCGGCAAGCCGATGGCTCTGCTGCTGCTGCAGAGGCACGCGACGGTGACCATCGCCCACTCGCGCACCCGAGACCTGCCCGAGCTGTGCCGGCAATCCGACCTGGTCGTGGCGGCCGTCGGCCGCGCGGAGATGGTGCGGGGAGACTGGCTGCAACCCGGGGCGGTGGTCGTCGACGCGGGATACAACCGGGTCGAGGGGCGCGACACCGACGTGGGCGACGTGCACTTCGAGTCCGCCGCGCGGGTGGCCTCCTGGATCACCCCTGTGCCGGGCGGCGTGGGCCCGATGACCGTGGCCTCGCTCCTTGCCAACACCGTGGCCGCCGCCGAGCGGGCCGCCGGCGCCTAGCCCCGCAATCCTGCTGGGCTCCTGGCCCATCCCGACGTGGAACCTCACCCAAGAGGGGGTCCCATTCCGGCTTCGGCATGCTCGGCTCCTGAGCCTTCGGCTCGGAACCGCCGATAACGGAATGAGGCTCCGGTGAGGGGGACATGAGCGGCAGCGAGACCGAATTCAACGCGATCCAGATCTCGTGCCTGAGCGAGATGGCCAACATCGGCGTGGGCCACGCGGCGACGGCGATCGCCCAGATGACCAGCAAGTCGTTCCAGATGAGCGTGCCCATCGTCCGTTCCGTCGAGCTCGAGTCCATCCCCTTGCTGGTCGGCTCGGTGGAGGAGCTGACGGTGGGCATCTACATGCCTGTCGACGGCGACGTGCCCGGCCACATGGCCTTCCTGTTCCCTTGGCGCAGCGCCCAGGCGTTCTGGCGGATGCTGCTCGGCCAGGCGCCCGACAGCCCGGAGCAGGTCGGCGAGCTGGAGGCCTCGGTCATGCTCGAGGTGGGCAACATCCTCAACTCCAGCTTCCTGAACGCCATCAGCGAGATGTGCGGCCTTCCGATCCACGCCACGCCTCCGCTGCTGGCGATCGAGATGGCGGCGGCGATCCTGCAGACCATCGTGCTGGAGGCGACCAACACCGACAGCCACGCGCTGTCGATCGAAACCAAGGTGAGCTGCGAGGAGGAGCACGCCGAGGGCCACTTCCTGTTCATTCCGACCCTGGGTGGCCTGAAGCGCCTGTTCGGGGCTCTCGGACTTTCGGAGGCGGCCTGAGATGCTGGGGACGCAGCTGCTGGTCGGCATGGCCGAGATCCAGGTGTCCAAGGAAGGGCCGCTGTTCGTGTGCCTGGGTTTGGGCAGCTGCATCGGGCTCGCCGCCTACGACCCGGTCGCCAGGGTGGCCGGCATGGTGCACGTCATGCTGCCTGCGGCGTTCGCCGACAAGCCTGTCGACAAGCCCGGCAAATTCGCCGACACCGGCGTTTCGGCGATGCTGGAGCAGATGGCGCGGCTGGGAGCCTCGAAGAGCCGCATCGTCGTGGCGATGGCCGGCGGCGCGCAGGTCTTCAACTTCGGATCGGGCAACTCGGGACGTCTCGACATCGGCAAGCGCAACGCCGACGCCGTCGAGGAGCAGGTCCGCCTCCTGGGCCTGCGGTGCCTCGGCAAGGATGTGGGCGGCAACCAAGGCCGAACGATGACGTTCGACTCCGGCTCGGGCCTCGTCAAGGTCCGGACGGTGACGTCGATGGAGCGCGCCCTGTGCAACCTGAGGGGTAGCTGAACCCATGGCTGGAACCCTGACTCTGGAAGACATCGTCCGCAAGACCACCGACCTCCCGTCGATCCCGTCGGCGGCTCTGGCGGTCATCCGCGAAGCGGACAAGCCCGACGCATCGGCCCAGAAGGTCGCCGAGTACATCCGCCAGGACCAGTCGCTCACGGCCCGGGTGCTGCGCCTGGCCAACAGCGCCTACTTCGGGCTCGCGCGAAGGATTCTGGACGCCCGAGAGGCCGTGGTGGTGCTCGGCCTGCGCAGCGTGCGCAACCTGGCGATGGTCGCCTCCACCTATCCTTGGATGATCCGGCCGCTCAAGGGCTACAACCTCGGACCCAAACAGATGTGGTGCCACTCCTTCGGCACAGCGGTCGGGGCCCAGCTCATCGCGAGGGAGACGGGCAAGGCCGACCCGGACGCGGCGTTCACGGCGGGCCTGCTGCACAACATCGGCAAGGTCGCCCTCAGCATCTGGCTCGAGAACAAGCTGCCCGCCATGATGGCCATGGCCGTGCGCGACGACCTCACGTTCGACGAGGTCGAGCGAAAGATCCTCGGCTTCGACCACGCCGAGGTCGGCGCCTACCTCGCCGAGGAGTGGAACCTGCCCGAGCCGCTGGTCCTCGCCATCCGCTTCCACCACCACCCGGACGAGTGCCAGCCCCACGAGCCGATCGTCGACTGCGTGCACTTCGGCGACTACCTCACGATGAGCATGGGCTTCGGGCTGGGCGGAGACGGCCTGCGCTACGAGTTCTCGACCCACGCCCTGGAGCGCCTCTCGGTGGACCCCGAGGCCACCGACCGCATCGTCTGCGACTTCGTCGCCTCCTACGAGGCCTACGAGAAGCTCTTCCAAGACCTGGACCAAGCAGCATGAGCATCCGCGTCCTGATCGTCGACGACTCCGCGCTGATGCGCCGCCTGATCGGCGACATCCTGCGCTCCGACCCCGCCATCGAGGTGGTGGGAACCGCGTCGGACGGAGTGCAGGCGGTGGCCCTGACCGAGCGCCTCAAGCCGGACGTCGTGACGATGGACGTGCAGATGCCGGGCGGAGGCGGTCTGACCGCCCTGGCCGAGATCATGCGCCGCTGCCCCACCAAGGTGGTGATGGTCTCGACCCTGACCACCAGGGGTGCCGCCGCCACGCTGGAGGCCCTCGAGCTGGGAGCCTTCGATTTCGTCGCCAAGCCGACCGGCACGGTTCTGAGCCTCGAATCGATCCGCGAGGAGCTGCTGGCCAAGCTGAAGGCAGCCGCGGGAGCGCGCGTGCTGCAACCGCGGCCCCATCCCGTGGTGCGCGCCCCGGCGCCCGTCCGCTCCACCGACCGCGTGGTGCTGGTCGCCAGCTCGACAGGAGGTCCCCGGGCGCTGACCACGCTGTTCGAGGCGCTCCCCAGCAACCTGGGCGCCCCCCTGCTGGTGGTGCAGCACATGCCCGCCGGCTTCACCAAGAGCCTCGCCGAGCGCCTGACGGCCCTGCGCACCGTGCCCTGCTTCGAGGCCTCGGAAGGCAAGCCGCTCGAGCCGGGAGTGGCTTGGCTCGCGCCGGGAGGACGGCACATGGTGCTGGGTTCCGACGGACGCATCCAGCTGACCGACGACCCGCCGGTGCACGGCGTGCGACCCGCGGCCGACCCGCTGTTCCTCTCGGCCGCGCGGCTGTTCGGTCCCCGCTGCCTGGCGGTGGTGCTCACCGGAATGGGGCGGGACGGAGCGGAGGGCGCGCTCGCCATCCGCAAGGCCGGCGGCACCGTGCTGGCCGAGAGCGAGGCCACCGCCACCGTGTACGGCATGCCCAAGGCCGCGACGGCCGTCGGGGCGACCCACGCCGAATACCCGATCCACGAGATGGGCCAGGCGATCGTCGCCAACCTGCAGAGGAGGATCGCCCATGCATCCTAGCAACGAGCAGTGGCTGACGTTCCACAACGCCTTCCGCCGCAGGACGGGCCTCGACCTGGCCCACTACAAGCAGGACCAGCTGCGCCGGCGCATCGTCAGCATGGCGGAAACCCGAGGCTGCAAGTCCCTCGAGGAGTTCTGGGCCTTGCTCAGCGCCTCCGAAAAGGACCTGCGGTGGTTTCAGGACAAGCTCGCCATCAACGTCTCCGAGCTCTTCCGCAACCCGGAGAAGTGGGAGGAGCTGAGGCGCCGCGTGCTGCCCGAGCTGCTCGGCCGCTCGCGCTCCCTCAAGTGCTGGAGCGCCGGCTGCAGCTACGGGGCCGAGGCCTACAGCCTGGCCATGACGCTCGATGCGTGGTTCCCCGGCGCCCACAGCATCCTCGGAACCGACATCGATCAGGCCGCGCTCGCCCAGGCCAACAAGGGCGTGTTCCACGACAACGACGTGCGCGGCGTGCCCGAGGAGCTGAAGCGGCGTTACCTGCGCAGAACCGAAGCCGGCTGGGAGGCCGACCCACGCCTGCGCCGCTACCTCTCCTTCCGCAACGGAGACCTGCTGGCCGACCGCTTCGACCAAGGCTACGACCTGATCCTGTGCCGCAACGTCGTGATCTACTTCAACGACGAGGCCAAGGACCGGCTCTACCGGAAGTTCTTCCAGGCGCTCAAGCCCGGAGGAGTGCTGTTCGTGGGCAGCACCGAGCGCATCTTCAACAGCCAGACCATCGGATTCGAATCCACGATGCCCTTCTTCTATCGCAAACCATTGGGAGACCTTGCATGGCGAAACGCATCTTGATCACGGACGACGCGCTGTTCATGCGCGTGACCTTGAAGAACATCCTGACCCAGAACGGCTACGAGGTGGCCGGGGAGGCCTCCAACGGAGCCGAGGCCGTCGAGCTGTACAAGCAGCTCAAGCCGGACCTCGTCACCATGGACATCACCATGCCCGAGATGGACGGCATCGCCGCCCTGAAGGAGATCCGCGCCATCGATCCCGACGCCAAGGTCGTGATGTGCACGGCGATGGGCCAGAAGAACATGGTCGTCGAGGCCATCCAGGCCGGCGCCAAGGACTTCATCGTGAAGCCGTTCCAGCCAGACCGGGTGGTCGAGGCCCTGCAGAAGCTGCTCGCCGCTTGAGGTGGACTGGAGGAACCATGAAGGTGGAATACGTCGGGCCGTTCGCCGAGGCGGCGGTCAGCGTGATGAAGATGGTGCTGGGCGCCACGCCCGAGCGCGGCCAGCTGAGCGCCCGGCCCCAGATCTTCACCACGCAGCAGATCAACATCGTGTGCGGCATCACGGGCATGGTCGAGGGCCTCGTGATCTACGGAATGTCGATGGTGACGGCCGACCGCATCGCCTCGAAGATGATCGGCGCGCCCGTGGTCACCTTCGACGGACTGGCGGCGAGCGCCATCGCCGAGCTGGGAAACATGATCAGCGGCAACAGCCTCGCGCTGCTGGCCTCCAAGGGCTTCACCTGCGACATCACCCCGCCGACGATCATCCGCGGCAGCAACGTGAAGATCACCACGCTGGACATTCCGGCTCTGGTGATCCCTCTGCAATTGCCAGAGATCGGCGAGTTCGAGATCAACGTGAGCCTGCAGGAGCGCCGAAAGGCAGGCCAGGCCGTCGCCTGAGCGCGCCGCGGTCTCCCAAAGCGGCGGAGGAAAAGCAAGAGGCTCGCCCTTTCGGGCGAGCCTCCCAAGCAGGTTGCTTCCGGACCGAAACCGTCAGCGCCGCCGTCGGCGCGCCAGCAACGCCAAGCCGGCCGCCAGACCCGCCAGCGTCGCCGGCTCGGGCACCGGCTCCGCCTTGGTGAACTCCACCCGGAACCCTGTGACGGAGTCGGTGGAGTTCTGGACCACGACCTCGAGGAAGTTCATCTGACCGAGGATCCAGCCCTTGTCGATCTTGAAGTTCGTCCAAGTCTGAGCGGATGTCGAGGTGGCCCAAGAGGTCGTGCGGTCGCCGTTCAGATACACGTTCGCCGTGTTGTCCGACAGCAGGCGGCCCTCCAGGTAGCCCACCGTGGACATGCCCCCGAGGTCGATGTCGATGCGGTACACGTAGGTGCCGGCCGCAGCGACCACGGCCACGCCGTTCGAGCGGCCCGGGCCGATCCACCGCGAGGTCGCGGAGGTCGCCAGCCATCCCGATGCCGCCCCGACCACCCGCGGCACGTTCGGCTCCGTGGCCGGCCGGCTCACGTTGATCCAGTCCGGATCCAGTTGGCCCGCAGCGATCCAAGCTCCCCCGGAGATGCCCGTGTTGCCCTCGCCGGGCAGGTTCAGGAACGCGATGGCGTGGGCGCCGGCAACCGATCCCATCGCTGCGGCCATCACGGCCCATGCCTTTCTCATGACTCCATCCCCACGGGGCACGACGTTGGCTCCATCGACCACCGTTCCTATGCCTCCAGTGTAACACGTCTCAGCTCCTGTTCCCGGCAGTTCTTGCAGAAGTGCGCCGGCGAACCGGCAAAATTGCTGGGTCTGCTCCCCGGTCCGATCCCAGCCCGGAGCCGCTCCGATCGTGGGGTACCTTCCCTAGCGTGCAGCCCGGTCCAACGCCGCCCGACCCGCCCCGGTTCGACCTGTCGCTCGAGCCGCCAGCGGCCCGCAACAGGCTGGGCTGGTACCTGGTCATCCTGCTCTCCTCGTTCATCGTCATCGTGCAGCTGGCCACCTACCTGCAGAGGCCGAAGCGCGAGGCGTTCCAAACCACGGGCGCCGAGATCGCCCTGCGGCTCGTGGCCGTGCAGGAGACCCTGCTGGCGATGGCCGACCCTGCGCCGAACAGGCAGAAGGCCGCTCCCGCGATGCTGCGCCCGACGCTCGAGGCTCTCCGCGACGACGCCGGAAGGCATCGCGACCCCGCGGCTGCCCGGGTCTACGCGGTCGCCTCGCGCGAGCTAGGCATGCCGATTCCCAGGGAGCGTCTCCAGCCCCTCCTGGCCTCGGGGAACCCCGACGACCGCCTGTTCGCCGCCTTCTACCTGGGGGAGACCAGGTTGCCGGCGGAAGAGCTGGCCCGCCGCCTGGGCCGGGACGGGATCGTGGGCCGGTATGCCGCCGCTCACGCCCGGGAGCAGGCCTTGGGCCGAAGGCTGCCTCCCGCCGAGCGCGGCGTGGTCAGCCAGCAACAGGCCGCCGTGTGGATGCTGGTGGTGTTCGCGGGAGGGGCGGTGTTCCTGCTCAGCCTGGCTCTGTGGGGGGTGTACCTCGTGGCCAGGTCCAAGGGCGCTCTCCGGCCCTTGGGCCCTCCTCTGCACGCCGGCAGCGCGGCGCTCTCGGACCACCTCGCGTTGCGCGCTGGTCTGATGTTCGTGGTGTTCCTCGGGTCCGACGCGCTGTTCTCGTTCCTGCCCGGAGAAGGACTCGGGCCCGGGGCGTTCGCCCGGGGCGCGCTGCTGGTCGCGGCCGCGGTGCTGATCGCGGCGTTGCCTCTGCAGGGCCGGAGCCTGGGCCTGCGCCGCATCGGGGTGGACGCGCGAAGGCTCGGACCGAATCTGCTGTGGGGCTTGGGGGCCGCGGTCGCCAACATCCCGGTGCTGGTCTTCGCGGTGCTGTTCGGCCAGTTCCTGTTTCCGAACCTGCCCGCGCCGGAGCACCCGATCACGAACGAGATCGCCAAGGGAGGCTGGGCCGTCGCCGCGGCCGTGCTGTTCCTGGGAGCGGTGGTCGCGCCGATCGTCGAGGAGATCTGGTTCCGCGGGCTTCTGCTGCCGGCGATGGTGCGATCGATGGGCGGGGTGTTCGGTGGCGTGTTCTTCTCCAGCCTGCTGTTCGCCATGGTGCATCCCACCGGCGTGCCCGCCTGGCCCGCTCTGGCCGCCATCGGAGCCATGGCGGCGCTGCTCACGTTCCAGACGCGCAGCCTGGTGCCGTCGATCGTGATGCACGCGGTGCACAACGGCACCCTTCTGGCGCTCAACCTGCTGCTGTTCGCCGGCTAGACCAGCGACGGGAAGCCCGGCTTGGCCAGCAGGCGCTTCATGTGCCTCAGCTGCGCCACCATCGCCTTCTCTCCCGGCCCTCCGAGCGACTCGCGCCGCAGGGCGGCCCTCCTCGCGTCCAGGCGCTCCGCGGCCTCCGGGGGCAGATCGGGATCCAGCTCCCGCAGCCGCGCGCCGTTCAGCCTGTCCAGCCTCCAGCCCCTCTGCTCGCAGGCCCGCACCAGCCTGCCCACCCGCTCGTGGGCCTCGCGGAACGGCACTCCCCTGCTGGCCAGGAAGTCCGCCAGGTCCGTGGCGGTGCTGGCCCGGTCGCCGGCGTCGCGCGCCATCTTGGCGGTGTTCCATTGGGCCGACTCCAGCATCAGGCGGCACAGACCGAGCGCGTCGCGCGTCAGGCGCATCGCGTCGAACAGCGGGGGCTTGTCGTCCTGCGTGTCGCGGTTGTAGCCCAGCGGCAGGCCCTTCAGCATGGCGGCGACCGCCGTCCAGTGGCCGATCGCCCGGGCCGCCCTGCCGCGGATCAGCTCCGCCATGTCGGGGTTGCGCTTCTGCGGCATGATGCTCGATCCGGTGGTGACCTCGTCTCCCAGCCGAACCAGGTCGAACTCCGCTCCCGACCACAGCACGAGCTCCTGGCACAGCCGGCTGAGGTCCAGCAGCGTGCAGGCCGCCGCGTGCAGGGCGTCCAGAACGAACGAGCGGTCGGACGTGGCGTCCAAGGCGTTGGGAATGGGAGCCGCGAAGCCCAGCTCTCGGGCGGTGGCCTCCCGATCGATCGGGAAGGTGGTGCCCGCCAGGGCCGCGGAGCCCAAGGGACAGAGGTTGGCGGCCTCCCGCACGCGCTCGAACCGCCAGCCGTCGCGCTGCAGAGCCCAGAAGTGCGCCGCCAGATGGAAGCCCAGGGTCACCGGCTGGGCCGGCTGCTGGTGCGTCCACCCTCGCATCACCTTCCGCCGGTGGGCCGTCGCCTGCTCCAGCAGCGCGTTCTGCAGCGCCTTGATCGCCTCTAGGACGCCGTCGATCGCCCCGCGCAGCCACAGCCGCGCGTCGGTGGCCACTTGGTCGTTGCGGCTGCGCGCCGTGTGCAGCTTGCCCGCCAAGGGTCCTACCAGCTCGCCCAGCCTGGCTTCGACCGCGGTGTGGACGTCCTCGACGTCGCGCGGCAGCGCGTCGGGCCCCTCCCGCAGGATGCGCTCCAGTCCCTCGACGAGCCTGTCGGCCTCTTCCGGCGCGATCACTCCGCAGGCGCCGAGCATGCGTGCGTGCGCGATCGAGCCGAGCACGTCCTCGCGCCAGAAGGTCAGGTCGGAATCGATCGACTGGCCGAAGCGATCGACGGCCTGGGCGGCCGCGCTCTCGAAGGCTCCCCCCCAAAGCTTGCGCATGGCCTCCAGCATACCGGGGCGGCGGGCGCAAGCCCGCCGCCCCTTCCCGCCGGCGCCCGCCGCGTCACTTGGCGTGGTGCGCGGGGTCCGGCTTCAGCGTGAGGAACCAGTCCAGCACCTTCGCGCCAGCCTCGGGCTTCTCCACCCTCTGCTTGGCGACGCCGCACGACCCCGGCGGCGGGACGATGACGTCCTCGCCGGGCTGCCAGTTCGCCGGGGTTGCGACCTTGTGCGCGTCGCTGGTCTGCAGGGCGATCAGCAACCGCTTGATCTCCTCCACGTTCCTGCCGTTGGTCAGCGGGTAGTACAGAATCGCCCTCACGATGCCCGTCGGGTCGATCACGAACACCGCCCGAACGGCCTGCGTGGTGCTGGCGGCCGGCTGCAGCATGCCGAACGCCTTGGACACTTCCATGGTGAGGTCGCTGATCACCGGGAAGGTGACCTCAACGTTCTTGAGGCCCTTGTACTCGATCTTCTCCTTGATCGTGCGCAGCCACGCGATGTGGCTGTACGTGCTGTCGATCGACAGGCCGACCAGCTTGCAGTTGAGCTTCTCGAACTCCGGCTGCATGGCGGCGAACGTCATGAACTCCGTCGTGCAGACCGGCGTGAAGTCGGCCGGATGGCTGAACAGGATGACCCACTTGCCGCGGAAGTCATCCGGGAACGTGATCGGACCCTGCGTGGTCTCCGCCTTGAACGACGGCGCGGGCTCGCCGATCAAAGGAAGCCGGTTCGATCCTTCCTGCATGGCTTTTCCTCCGTTCCGCCGATCGAGGGCCGGCGGCGCCCTGCCTTCAGTATGGACCCGGTTTCGCCGGGTCCAACTCCGGACTCTGTCCCAACAGAGGCGCGGGCCGCTCCGGAGGATTCCCCCTCTGCCGACAACGCGCGGGCGGGGCCGTCAGGCCCCGCCCGCCTAGGCGCGCCCCGCAGGGGACGCTCACTTCTCCTCGCGGTAGTCCGCGTCGATCACGTCCCCGTCGCTCTGCGAGGCCGCAGATCCGACGTCCGCGGCGCCGTCGCCGCCGGTCGCCGCTCCGGCCGCGCTGCGGTACATCTGCTCGGCCAGCCGGTGCGTCTCCTCCTCCAGCTCCTGGAACGCCGAGCGCATCTTGGCGTCGTCGTCCTCGGCCACCGCCTGGCGCACCGCCGCGATCTTCTCCTCGACGCGCTTGCGGTCGTCCTCGGAGATCCTGTCGCCGGCGTCGCGCAGGGTCCTCTCGGTGCTGTAGCACAGGTGGTCGCAACGGTTGCGCAGGTCCGCGTGCTCCTGCGCCTGGCGGTCGCGCTCGGCGTTCAGCTCGGCCTCGCGGATCATCCGGTCGATCTCCTCGCGCGTCAGGTTGCCGCTGCCGGTGATCGTGATGCTCTGCTTCTGCCGCGTGGCCTTGTCCTCGGCGCTCACGTGCAGGATGCCGTTGGCGTCGATGTCGAACGTCACCTCGATCTGCGGCACGCGGGCCGGCGCCGGCGGGATGCCCGCCAGGTGGAACCGACCGAGGCTCTTGTTGTCCTTGGCCAGCGGCCGCTCGCCCTGCAGCACGTGGATCTCGACTTCCGGCTGGTTGTCGACCGCCGTGGTGTAGATGCGGCTCTTCTTCGTCGGGATCGTGGTGTTGCGCTCGATCAGCTTGTCGAAGATGCCGCCCTGCGTCTCCACGCCCAGCGACAGCGGCGTGACGTCCAGCAGCACGATGTCCTTGACCTCGCCTCCCAGCACGCCGGCTTGGATGGCCGCGCCCACCGCCACCACCTCGTCCGGGTTCACGCCGCGGTTGGGCTTCTTGCCCGTCAGCTTCTCCACCAGCTCCTGCACCTGCGGCATGCGCGTCGAGCCGCCCACCAGGATGACCTCGTCGATGTCCGAGGGCTTGAGCTTGGCGTCCTCGAGCGCGCGGTGGAACGGGCCCTTGATGCGCTCCATCAGGTCGGCCGTCAGCTCCTCGAACTTCGCCCGGGTCAGGTTGTAGTCCAGGTGCCGCGGCTCGCCGTCGACCGCCGTGATGAACGGCAGGTTGATCGTGGTGGTCACCTGGCTGCTCAGCTCGCACTTGGCCTTCTCGGCGGCCTCTCGCAGGCGCTGCAGCGCCGCCTTGTCGCGGCCCAGGTCCACTCCCTGGTCCTTCTTGAACTCGGCGATCAGCCACTCCACGATCTTGTTGTCGAAGTCGTCGCCACCCAGGTGGCTGTCGCCCGCGGTGGACTTCACCTCGAACACCCCCTCGCCGACGTCCAGCACCGACACGTCGAACGTGCCGCCGCCCAGGTCGAACACCAGGATGGTCTCGTTGCGCTTCTTGTCCAGCCCGTACGCGAGAGCCGCCGCCGTCGGCTCGTTGATGATGCGCAGCACCTTCAGGCCCGCGATCTCGCCGGCGTTCTTCGTGGCCGTCCGCTGGCTGTCGTTGAAGTACGCCGGGACCGTGATCACCGCCTGGTCGACCGTCTCGCCGAGGTACGCCTCGGCGTCCGCCTTGAGCTTCTGCAGGATCATCGCGCTGATCTCCTCCGGCATGAAGGTCTTGTTCAGCGCCGGCACGAACGCGACGGCCATGCCGTTGCGCCCCTCCTGGATCTTGTAGCTCACCTTCTCGCCGCGCACCTCGGCCAGCGTGTGGCCCATCAGCCGCTTGATCGAAGAGATCGTGTTCTCGGGGTTCACCACCGCCTGGCGCTTGGCGGCCACGCCCACCAGCCGCTCGCCGTTCGCCTTGAACGCCACCACGCTGGGGCACGTGCGCGAGCCTTCGGCGGTGGGGATGACCACCGGCTCGCCGCCCTCCATCACCGCCACGACGCTGTTCGTCGTTCCCAAATCGATGCCGACCGTTCTGCCCATCGTTCGCTCCTGTCGATAATCGCTCCTCGCTTGATTATGGCCATGGAGATAGGACATTTGAGTCCATGGCACTCAATACCAACGCATTCTACCCCGCCGAGGTTCCCAAACCGCAACCGCCGCGCGCCTTCGGCCACAATGCGCCGACATGGCCAATCCGCTGCGCTGCGAGGTGCTGGGCGCCGACGCCCCCGTCCCCCTGCTCGATGGATCCACCGTCCCGTACGCGAACTTCGACAACGCCGCCTCGACCCCTTGCCTGCGGACCGTCTGGCAGCGGCTGAGCGAGTTCCTGCCTTGGTACAGCTCGGTGCACCGCGGCTCCGGCTACAAGTCGCGCCTGTCCACCGTGGCGTACGACCGCGCCCGCGAGGCCGCCGGCGAGTTCGTGGGGGCCGACCCAAGCGCCCACACCGTGGTGTTCGTGAAGAACACCACCGAGGCGGTCAACAAGCTGGCGCACCGCCTGCGGCTGAGGCCCGGCGCGACCGTGCTGACCACGGCGATGGAGCACCACTCCAACGATCTGCCCTGGAGAGCCCGCTGCCGCGTCGGCTTCCTCCCCGTGCGCCCCGAAGACGGGACCCTCGACGCCGACGCCGCCGAGGCCGCGATCCGAGCGGAGGCCGGCCGGCTCGCGCTGGTCGCCGCCACCGGCGCGAGCAACGTCACGGGCAACGTCAACCCGTTCCGACGCCTGGCCCGCGCGGCGCACGAGGCGGGCGCGCTGTTCCTGCTCGACGCGGCCCAGCTGGCACCCCACCGACCCATCGACATGCTCGCCCCCGACGACCCGGAGCGCATCGACTTCGTCGTCTACTCGGCCCACAAGATGTACGCCCCGTTCGGCTCCGGCGTGCTGGTGGCCCGCAGGGACGCCCTGGACGACGAGCGGGGACCCGACCAGAGGGGCGGCGGCACCGTGCGCGTGGTCACGCATGACCACGTCGGCTGGGCCGACACGCCGGAGGTCGACGAGGCCGGCAGCCCCAACGTCGTCGGAGCCGTGGCCCTGCACGAGGCGATCCGCTTCTACCGCCGCCACGGCTTCGGCCTGATCGAGCAGACCGAAAACCGCCTGGCAGCCCGCCTGCTGCGGGGCCTTCTCGCCATCCCGGGGGTCACCGTCTACGGGCGAAGCGACCCGGAGGACTTCGAGAACCGGCTGGCGGTGGTGCCGTTCAACGTCCAGGGAGTGCCGCACGCGCTCGCCGCGGCGGTCCTGGCCTACGAGCACGGCATCGGCGTGCGAGCGGGCTGCTTCTGCGCGCATCCCTACGTGAAGACCCTGCTGCGGGTCGGACCCGACGAGGAGCGCAGGATGGTGGCGGCTCTGATGGCCGACGACCGGAGCCGCCTGCCGGGAGCCGTGCGCGCCTCGTTCGGCTTCTACAACGAGGACAGCGAGGTGGACCGCCTGCTGGAGGCCGTGGCTCGCTTGGCCCGAGGCGAGATCCGAGGCGAGTATCGGCTGGACCGCGCCGCGGGGGAATACGTGCCCGCCCGAGGAGAGCCCGACTACTCCCAGAGCTTCGCGCTGGCCTGCAGCCCCCGTTGGGACCGCGTGCCTCCCTGCTAGGGGCCCGGAGGGACGACGCGCACCGTCGGCGCCGTCGGCTGCAGCTTGGCCCAGCCCGACGCCGACTGCAGCACCCTGGCCCCGGAGACCTTGGAGGTCCCGATCGGCGCCCAGAACGCCTGCGCTCCGCCCAGCGGCGGCCGCATCTCGAACGGCTGGCTCTCCTCGACGGCGGCCACCACCGCCGCCGGGTAGTCCGTGGGCCGCGTGGACCCGGTCAGCCGCAGCGACCTGCCGAACGCTCGGTCCGGCAGCAGCGCGTCGGCTAGCAGCGCCACCCCAACGTACGCGTCCAGCGCGGCTGGGCCTCCCTTGGCCAGCACCCCGAGCCGAGGACCGAGCCGCGCGGCCTGCTCCAGCAAGGCGTCGCAATGGCGCCGGACCCAGGGGTCGAGCCGCGCGAGGTCCGCCCCCATCGCGTCGACAGGCCTCAGGCGGCCCTCGCGCAGAGCGTCGCGCAGCCAGCGCAGGTACAGTCGCTCGCCCAGCACGCCGTTGCCCCATTCCTCGGGCTCGCGGAAGCCTCCCACCGGAGGCAAAACCGCGTGGCCGTACTCGTGCGCGATCTCCCTCGCCATCTCGACGGGGTCGGTGAAGCTGCTCAGGTCGTAGATGTAGATCGTGTTCACCTTGCGGCGGCGCCCGCCCTCGGTGTCCTCGTCGAACCGCTGCTCGCCGCCCGGCGTGCCGCCCCAGGTGAGGTACACGTCGACGATGCGGTTGTTGTAGGCCTCCGCGTGCTCCAGGTTCAGCCTCTGCACGTTGAAGTCCCACAGCCTCAGCAGCATGCGCGCCACCATCGGGGCGCGGTCCCCCTCCGCCTTCCGCTCCTGCGAGAACACGCGGAACCGCAGGGCGAACGCTCCGTTGGGCTGCTTCCCGTAGCCGTTCGCGACCCACTCGAACAGCCAGCCGTTCCGGGGCGACGCCTTGGGGGGATCGAGCTTCTCGTCCGGCACCGAGAGCAACAGGCGCCGTTCCTCGCCCGTGTGGCTGGCCAGCTCGGTCATCTGTCCGAACGTCCCGACCTGCGCCAGGGACGCCGCGCACGCCAGCGCCGCGAGCATCCCGCCTACGACCCCTCCGCCTCGAGGAACCGCTCGGCGTCGATGGCCGCCATGCAGCCGGTGCCCGCGGCGGTCCCCGCCTGGCGGTAGTGCTTGTCGGCCACGTCGCCCGCCGCGAACACCCCGGGCACGCTCGTCCTCGTGCTGTGCGGCTCGGTCAGGATGTAGCCGGTCTCGTCCATCTCCAGCTGCCCCGAGAACAGGGCCGTCGCTGGCGCGTGGCCGATGGCGATGAACACGCCGTCGAGCGGCAGCTCCCACAGCGCCCCGTCCACGGTGCTGCGCAGGCGCACGCCCGTCACATGCTTGGGCTCCAGCTCGCCCAGAATCTCGTCCACCACCGCGTTCCAAACCACCTCGATCTTGGGGTTGCTCAGCACGCGCTTCTGCATGATCTTGCTGGCTCGGAACTGGTCGCGACGGTGGATGACGTACACCTTGCTCGCGTGGCGCGTCAGGTAGTTCGCCTCCTCCATGGCGGTGTCGCCGCCCCCCACCACCGCCACGACCTTGCCGCGGAAGAAGAACCCGTCGCACGTGGCGCACGCGCTCACGCCGTGGCCGCCGAACGTCTGCTCCGACTCGAGACCCAGCCACTTGGCCGAGGCTCCGGTCGCCACGATCAGCGTCCTGGCCAGCACCTCTCCCGAACCCATCGTCCTCAGGCGGAACGGCCTCTGGCTGAGATCCGCCTGCTCCACCTGGTCCATCACGACCTCGGTGCCGAACCGCTCGGCCTGCCGGCGGAAGATCTCCATCATCTCGGGCCCCTGCACGCCGTGCTCGAATCCCGGGTAGTTCTCCACCTCGGTGGTGATGGTCAGCTGGCCGCCGGGCTGCAGGCCCGTGAACAGCAGCGGCTCGAGGTTCGCCCGGGCCGCGTACAGAGCGGCGGTGTAGCCGGCCGGCCCCGACCCGACGATCACCACGTTGCGGATGCTCGCTTCTCCTGCCATGTCCTTTCCTAGCGAGGCAGATTACCCGCGGCCGGATTCGCGTCCCTTCGGGATCCCTCCGAGCCGCCTGGAGCGTCCTTCCTCAAAGAGAACCATGAGCGAAGAAAGGAAAGAGGAGGCATCCGTTCCGAAGGAGCCGATCAGCGTCTTCGCGTTGCTGGCGGTGATGGTGGATCAGCTGGCCTCGGTGGCCTGGCAGAAGCTGGGCCTGCATCCCGACCCGATCACCGGCGGGTTGCACCGGGACCTGGATGAGGCCAAGGTGGCCATCGACCTGGTGGCGCACCTGTCCTCGCTGCTCGAGGCCAAGCTCGACGAGGAGGACCGCCGGCGCGTGCACACGCTGGTTCGGGACCTCCGGCTGAACTTCGTCGAGAAGGCCCGCGAGGAGGGACGTTGAGCCTGTTTCCTGCTTGGCCGACGCTGGGCCGACGGGCGGAGCGCGCCTGGATCGGCCGCCGCCTCGGCCGAGCGCCGGCGGCCGAGGCGGGCCGCGCCCGGCGCCAGAGGCTGGAAAGCCTGCGCGAGTTCGAGCGGGCCTGGGAGAGCCTGGACGGGGTGTTGCGCGACGCCCTTGCGCAAGGCCCCGACGACCGCCTCGAGGAGCGGTACCGCCGGGCCCGCCCGGCGCTGCTGCGCTCCTATCCAGCGCTCAAGCCAGTGCTGGGGGCCTACCTGCCGACCGAGCCGCCCCGCCACCGTTTCGGCTCGCCTCCCGACGACTTCGAGCGGCTGTTCCACCCAACCACCCTGGCAAGGGTGCTGGCAGGAGACCGCGCCCCGACCGTCGAAACCTTGGAGCGCATGCGCGCGGCCGTGGCGCTCTACCGGCGCCACCTGAGCGCGCTGCTGGGTCAGCCGTGATGCGCATCGACTTCCTGCAGGCCGACTTTGGAGCGCTCGCCGACTGCTGGTCGCGCTTCTATCCCGGGCGCTACCGCGTGGACGCCGCCATGATCCGACGCAACACGGTCGAGTCGCCCGTGTTCGACTGGGGCGCCTCGTTCATCGAAACCGGGCCCGAGGGCGTGCTGGGCTTCGTGGCCGTCAAGAGGTCCGCCAACCCGTCCCTGTACGCGGGCCCGGACCCGGACCAGGCCCACATCTCCGCGATCGCCTTCACCGACCCGCAGCTCGGCGTGGACCTGCTGGCGCAGTCCAAGCGCGTGCTGAGGGACCGGGGCGTGTACAAGGTGGTGTTCGGCCAGGACTCCCGGCACTTCTTCCCCGGATGCCCCGAGGACTTCCCCCTGCTGCGCTCGTTCCTGGAGGTCGAAGGCTTCCAGGAGCGAGGGGTCGAGGTGGACCTCGAGAGGGACCTTGCCGACTATCGCCCGAAGCCCGGCACCCTGGAGGCCTTGGAGCGCGAAGGCGCCGAGGTTCGGCCCGTAGAGCCGGACGAGGTCGGCGCGCTGGAGGCGTTCCTGCAGCGCGAGTTCCCCGGACGCTGGACCTACGACGTGCTGAACAAGATCGCCGAGGAGGGCCGCTCCGACTTCGTGTACGCGCTGTGGGTGAACGGACAGGTGAACGGGTTCGCCCACACCCAGGATTGGACGCACCGCCTGCCGGTGTGCGGCGCCGTGTGGCACTTGGACCTGGGCGAACGCTGGGGAGCCCTGGGGCCGATCGGCGTGTCCCGGGGCCTGCGCGGCCGGGGCTTGGGCGACGCCCTGCTCTCCGCCTCGCTGGAGGGCCTGCGCGATCGCGGGGCGCGCCGCACGATCATCGACTGGACGACGCTGGAGCGCTACTACGGAGCCCACGGCTTCCGGGTGGCTCGTCGCTACCACACGCTGGGCCTGCTGCTCGAGTCCCGCTGACGGGGCGAAGGACCCCCTCTGGGGTGTCGTTTCCTTCAGGTCGGGATATGGGTGAACGCGTTTTTCTTTTTCTGATGTAGAATGGAGGCGACGCTACGAAGCGTTCAGCCAACGGAGGTCATTCGATGCGAAAAGCGTTCACGCTGATTGAGTTGCTCGTGGTCATCGCCATCATCGCGATCCTGGCCGCGATCCTGTTCCCGGTCTTCGCCCAGGCCAAGGTCTCTGCCAAGAAGGCGTCGGAGCTGTCCAACGTCAAGCAGCTCGGCCTCTCCGCGCTCATGTACTCCGCCGACTACGACGACGTGTTCCCGACCACCCACCTTTACGACTTCGCCGGTGACCTCACCACGAAGCACTGGGTCCCCCGTCTGTTCCCGTACGTGAAGAACCTGGGCATCTTCCGCTCGCCCCTCGATTCCGGCATCACCAGCGGCGACAACTCGAGCTGGACCGGCCCGTGGATCTCTTGGGGCGCCAACGCGGTGTTCGGCGGAGGAGTCAACCCCGACAACGTCTCCCGCGGCATCTTCGGGTTGAGGAGCGACGGGTGGGCCGGCTTCTCTTGGTTCACACCGGGCGCGGGCATGTCCACCACCGCCGTCACCAACCCCGCGTCGACGATCATGCTGGCGCCGAAGTACTCGGCCGACGTGCGCAAGTGCCCGCCCCACCCGGCTTGGCTGGGAGGCAACTACGCCTACATCTGGCCCACCAACGTGTTCCTGTGGGTTCCCGACGGCAACAACGACTACTACCAGGATCAGTGCGCGGCAACGCCCAGCGGCCTGATGAGCAACACGGCGGCCTGGCCGTTCGGGCGCGAAGGGTCCGTGTCCGTGGTCAACAACTCCGCGAACATGGTGTTCGCCGACGGCCACGCCAAGGCCATGAACCCCGTGGGCACCAATCCGGATCCTCTGGCCCGGCCCGGCGACAACATGTGGGACGCTCTGCGGAACTGATCCGCAGCGATCCTAGAGGATGGACAGAATGCTGGCGATAAGGATGTCGGTGCTGGTCGCGCTGATCGCGGCGCTCGCCGCGGGTTGCTCAGGGGGCGGCTCGGAATTGTCCGCCGAGGAGCAGAAGAAGATGGAGGACGCCATCCAGGCGGGCAAGGGCGGCCTCGACCTGAACAAGGTCCCGCCGGAGCACCGCGAGCGCGTGAAAGCCTTCATGCAGGGGCAAGGGGGCGCCGCACCCCCGGCCCCCAAGTGAGTCGTCCGACCACAGGCCGCGACGAGCGGGGACCCGGGCGCAAGCCCGGGTCCCCCTTTCCTTGAAGGAGTCCGAACGCCCGGCCTCCCAGGTTAACAAGTTAGCCTGAAATCTCCGCGCCAAGCCCCAGGCTGTTTCCGCGCACGCGGGGCGTCCGAACCCAACCTCGGGCGGAAAGCACGCCGAACGGCCCCGCGCGCAAGGAGAGGGTCCTCGCGATCGCCACCCTGCCCGCGGCTCCCCGCGCCTGCCAAGGTCTGCGCGGCGAGGGCTTCCGACATCCGGCGATCGGCGCCCTTTCGAGGCGCTCCCGGTTCCCTCTCCCAACTCGCCCGGCAGGGGGCGGCTGCGCGCGTCCTGCCGACGCGACGGACCCAGCGCGCAGGCGACGGCAACCCCGACCGCGGCAGGCGTTCGGACCCGCCGCCGGGCCGACCGAGACAGCCGGCTCGGGGGACCCGGGCTGTGCGATGGCGCCGCCCCGATCGGCCATAATAGCCTTGGCGCGGAGTGGTGTCCGAGTGGTCTAAGGAGCGCGACTGGAAATCGCGTACTCGGTGAAAGCCGGGTCGTGGGTTCGAATCCCACCCGCTCCGCCAGCCCTCTCCACCCGCCATGGCCATCGACGCCACACCCGATGAGATCGCCGAGCGCGATCGGATCCTCGGCTCGATCCGCGAGGCCGTTCGGGCCGACCGGCGCATCCCCATGCCGAAGCCCGGAGGCCCAGACCCGTTCTCCGGCTCCGTGGGACCCTTCGCCTACCGCTTCGAGGGAGAGGACGACCTGTTGCACCTGATGGTGTGGAGGCCCGACGAGAGGCCCCTTCCCGAAGCCGACGCCCGCGAGGTGGCGGCCTGGGTGCTGGACGGCGTGCCTGCCGGCGTGGTGTTCTACCGGCCCGGAGAGCAGACCCAGAGCTTCTTCCTCGCCCACGACGAGCTGCTCCAGGAAGGACCGTTCGGGGTATAAACGTCTCCAGAGGGGCGTCGTACCCAAGTGGTTAAGGGAAGGGTCTGCAAAACCCTCATTCGGCGGTTCGAATCCGCCCGGCGCCTCCACCCTCCAGCAATCGCCGCAACAGGCTGACCGCGCCAGCCTTGCTCAGGCTCGCGTTGGACGCCGGGCATCGCGGACTCAGCAGGCAGGCCGGGCATCCCTCGGCGCAGCGGCAGGCCGACAGCAGCTGCGCGGCCGCCGACGCCCAGGCCGCGCGCTGGTGGAACAGCTCGGTGCAGAGGCCGACGCCGCCGGGAATCTGGTCGAACACGAACAGCTCCGCCCGCATCGTTTCCGGAAACACCGTGTACCACGAGCTGCCCAGGTCGGCCCGGTCGCATCCCGCCAGAAGCGGACCGACCGCCAGCAGCGCGTGCTCGAGGCCGTGCAGCGCTCCCACCGTCTCCGGCTCCTCCAGGGGCGGCATCTCCAGCCAAACGCCGATCGTCTCGTAGCTCGTCGGCGGCAGGTCCAGCGGGAGCTCGCCCTGGGGCCCGCTGCCTTCGAACGGGTAGTAGCGGTAGCCCACCACCTGGTCGGTGACGCGCAACGCCCCGATCTTCGCGGTCCATGGCCCCCAAGGCCCGGCGTCCGACTCCGCCAGGATCTCGATCGACGTTTGCGCCAGGGCCTGCGTGAGCATCCCGGTGTCGCTGGGCTCGAGGCGAGCCACCCGAGCCTCCAGGTTCAGCTCCACGCACTCGTAGACGGCGTCCCGATGCAGGTACACCGCCCCAGGGTGGGCCTGCCTGGGGGCCCTCCAGGTCTCCATCGTTCCGATCGGCTGGCCCCCGGCCAGCAGCACCACCTGGTCGCCCCCGGCTCCGCGGATGTCCACCGACTGGGCCGGAGGCTCGTGCCGCGGATGGAAGAACCGCCCCGCGGTGAAGCGCAGGGACCCCTCCTGCTCCAGCTCCTCGGCGGTTCGCAGGGCCGACTCGCCGCGCTCCGCCAGCTCCGAGGGCGACAGAGGCCGCTCGTGGGCCGCGCAACACAGCTGGCGTCCCAGGATCACGGGGTTCTCGGGATTGAGCGCCACCGACTCCGACTCGGCCTGCAGCAGCCGCTCCGGCTCGCGGCACAGGAACTGGTCCAAAGCGTCGGCGTGCGCCACGAACAGCACCAGGCCGTCGCGCCCACCCCTGCCCGCGCGGCCAGCCTGCTGCCAGAAGCTGGCCACGGAGCCCGGATAGCCGTTCAGGATGACGGCGTCCAAGCCCCCCACGTCGACCCCGAGCTCCATCGCGTTGGTGGACGACAGCCCCAGCACGTCGCCCCGGAACAGCGCCTGCTCGATCTGCCGGCGCTCCGCGGGCGAGTAACCCGCGCGGTACGACTCGAGCTTGGAGGGATCCAGCAGGCCCGACGAGGCCGCCGCCCTGCGGGCCCTGCGCAGCACCACCTCCGCGCCGCCCCGGGACCGCGAGAACGCCAAGGTCCGGATGCCCGCCGACGCGAGCGCCGCCAGCAGCCAGGCTGTGGCCACCGAAGGGCTGCGCTCCATCTCGCCGTCCACGATCGGAGGGCTCCAGAACACGAACCACCGCCTGCCCTTGACCGACGCGTCGTCCCGGACCAGCTGGGCCTGGCGGCCGGTCAACAGCCAGAACGCGCGGAGCGGGTTGGCGATGGTCGCGCTGGCCGCCACGATCTGCGGCCGGGATCCGTACCACTCGCACAGCCGCAGCAGCCGCCACAGCACCGAGGCCACGTGCGAGCCGAACACCCCTCGGTACACGTGCATCTCGTCCAGAACGATCAGCCGCAGCGACTTGAGAAACTTGCCCCACAGGTCGTGGTTCGGCAGGATCCCGACGTGCAGCATGTCGGGGTTCGTGAGCACGACGTGCGCGTTCCTCCGGATCGCCGCGCGGTGCTGGGGCGGGGTGTCGCCGTCGTACGTGGCGCAGTGCACGCCGGGCGGCGCCAGCGACTGCAGCTTGCCCAGCTGATCCTGCGCGAGCGCCTTGGTCGGGAACAGCAGCAGCGCCCGCGCCGAAGGCTCGCCCGCAAGGGCCTCGAGAGCGGGAACCTGGTAGGCTAGAGACTTGCCGCTGTTCGTTCCGGTGGCCAGCACCACGTCCCGGCCACCCAGCGCGGCGTCGATCGCGGCCGCCTGGTGGCGGTAGAGCCTACCGATCCCCGCGCGAGCCAGGGCCTCGGCGGTGGAGGGCCTCAAACGCGCCGACAGCTCGCCGTACACCGGGCTCTGCGGCGGAACCTCCACGACCCTCTGGGCGGGAACCCCCAGGATTCCCCGGTCCCGCACGTCCCGAACGAACGCCTCGAGGCTCACGGCGACTGTTCCGCGGGCTCCGCCTCTTCGGGCTCGGAGCGCCGGTTGCGGGTGGTGAGGCGGATCGCCCAAACGCTGACGGCGAACAGCGCCGTCAACGGCACGGCCATCATCAGCATGCTGAACGCGTCGTTGCTCGGCGTCACGATCGCCGACATCGTGAAGATCGCCACCGCGGCCTGCCTCCAGTACCGCATCAGCGTGGCGGGCTCCAGCAGGCCCACCTTGCCCAGCAGGAACACCACGAGCGGCAGCTGGAAACCGAAACCGAAGGCCAGGAGCATCTTCAGCACGAAGAACACCAGCGTGCCCGGCTCCTGGTACAGCGAAGTGCCGGGGAACTCCGCCAGGTAGCCCACGAACCATCGGAAGGCTCTGGGCAGGATGATCCAGCAGAAGAACACGCCCATGGCGAACAGCAGCACGCTGACCGGCGCCAGCCGCTTGATCGGGCGGCTCTCGTGCGGCCTCAGCCCCGGCTCGACGAAGCCCCACAGCTGCAGCACGATGAACGGGAACGCCAGGATCAGCCCGATCAGGAAGCTCAAACGGAACTTGAGCATGAACGGCTCCGTGGCGTTGCGGAACACCTCCTTGTAGTCCACGCCGGGGCCGGTCACGTTCGCGACGATCATCCGGTTGAGCTCCTGGTAGAGCCACGGCTGGATCTGCCAGCCGACCACCCAGCCCGCCACGAGCCACAGCAGGCTGCGGACGATGCGGACCCTCAGCTCCTCGAGATGGTCTCCCAACGACAGACGCAGCTCCTCGGATTCCTCCGAGGAGCCGCCTTCCGTGCGCCGACGCTTCCAGAAGCCCACGGCCGGAGACCTAGGCCCCGATCATCGCTCGAGGGTGAACACGAACTGGCGCTTGATGCGGAAGTACCGCGTCTGTGCGGCGCTGCCGCCGCCCATCATGCCCCGGTTGCCGCCGAACATGCCGCCCATGCCTCCGGGACCCATCGCGGGGCCGCCCACCGCGCCCCCTTGGGCTCCGCCGCCCTTGTTCCCCGCAGGACCAACCACCTGCCGGTAGTCCACGGTGTTCTGGTTGCGGCCCATGCCGGGAGGGCCGAACGGGCCGAAGCCGGGGCCGCCGCTGTAGCCGGGAGGCATGCCGCCGGGCCCCATCGGTCCCATCGGACCCATCTGGGGTCCGCCCATCGGACCCATCGGGCCGCCCATCGGACCGGTGCCCGCGCCGCCGAACGCCGGCGACGTGATCTTGCGGTCGATGGTCTCCTCGCGGACCATCTTCACCACGACTCCTCGATCGAGGGCGAACCACACCGTCTCTTCGAGCGACAGCTTCTCATCCTCGATGTCGCTGGAGGAGCCGCTCGCGCCGCTGGCGAAGCCCGTGCCCGCTCGCTGCTGCCGGTTCTGCTCGTCGCGCTTGCGCTTCTGGCCAGCCTCCAGCGTGTGCCGGATTTTCGCGCAGGGGAAGCCCGACTCCCATTCGACGCCCAGGAACTCGCCCCGGGCGAGCAGGGCCTCCGTCAGGCGATCCTGCTCGTACAGCTTGTCCAGGTCGAGGGCGCTGTCCAGGAACCGCGCCTGCCAGATGTCGCCCGGCGCGACCGGCTTGGCGGGCAGCGTGGGCAGCGGGAACACGGCGAACAGGTCCGTGCGCCGAGCCTCGCCCATGGTGCCCTCCAGGGGAACGTAGAACGGCACCGAGCCGAACACCTCCATGCCGGTGTTGGTGAGCCTCATGTACACCGAGTGCATCTCGTAGTCCATGAAGCGGCGCGGCTGGGTCTCGTCGCTGGTGGTGAGCCACGCGTAGTTCTTGCCCTGCAGCGGCATCGCCTGGATGCGCACCAGGCCGTCGCCGTTGGGATACGCGTTGTCCACCGCGTACAGCAGGCGGATCCGCTCCGCCTCGATCGGCAGGTCGGCGCCGCGCGCCCCGAGCTTGTTCTGCGCCTCGGTGAGCGTGGCCAGCTGGGTGCGGACCTCGAGGTTGTACACCAGCTCCATGCCCGGGCGCCAGCGGTAGCGCAGCTTCACTCCCTCCTCGGGGATCGGAATCGACGAGGAGTTGGCGACGTTCACCTCCACCGAGGACCGATCGACCACGCGCGCCTGGTCGTTGGTCTCCACGAACAGCACGAGCTCGATCGTGGTCTCGCCGTCGGGAATGCCCCGGGCCTTGGTGTCGAGCAGGTACTCGCGGTACTTGCCCTGCACCTGAGGCACCGTGGCCTCGAGGAACTTGCCGCCGACGAACACCCCGACGTAGCCGCCGTCCGGGATGCTGTCCTTGGGAAGCAGCACGCGCACCTTCTCGCGGACCTTCGAGCCGTCGGCCGGCCGCACGATCGTGAACGGCGCCTGGGCCCAAGCCAAGCCCGCCGCGATCAAGCCGATCCAAGTCGCCAAGCAACGGTTCATCCAGGTTTCCTCCGGCAAACGCCCAAGGCCCGCGGGCCCCGCGGGCGTTGCTTTCCGGTCATTATGACGCTCCCGTCGAAGGAATCGTCACCGCCGTCGGGCCGCGTCCCGGGCTCCGTCACGGAATCAGCGCCCTCAGCAGAGCGATCACCACGGCCGCGCTGGTGACGTTGCGCGACACCGCGTCGACCTCCGCCTGGCGGTCCGCCAGCCGAGCCGCCATCACCTTGGTGGGCACGAAGATCACGTCTCCCAGCCCGGGCTGGGTCCTGCGGTCGGCGCGAACCACCTGTCCGTTCGGCTTGATCAGCAGGATGCCGTCCGTCGCCGCGTCCAGCGTGTAGCCCCCGGAACGCTCGACGTAGTACTCGACGTTCCGGCCCTTGACGAACAGGTTCGACGAGGGCACCACGACCGCGCCCGTGACCGCCACGGTGGTGGGTCTCTGGGGCACCACGATCACGTCGCCGTCCTCCAGCGGCAGGTCCTGCGGACCGCCCTTGGCGCTCAGCGCCGCGGGCAGGTTCACGTTCACGTTCCCCGTCGGGCTGAGCTCCGCCAGGCCGAGCTCGCGCGCGGGGGTGACCGTCTCGCCCCTCAGCTCGGGGATCGATACCGCGGGCGGGGCTTGGGCCGCCTGGCCCGGCAGACCGAGCACGATCGGCTCGCTCTTGATGCCGGCGGCGATGCGGGTGCGCTCCAGCTCGCCGCGCGCCAGGGCCCGGCGATACTCCGCCTCGTTCACCAGGTCGATCATTTGGCGAACCTTGGGCGCCACCGCCTGCTGGGGGTCCGTGCGCAGGCGCCGGGGGTTGCGCAGGAACTGCGCGCCCTCGGGGAACGCCGCGGCGGTCAGTCCGCCCGCGCGCGCCACCAGATCGCTGAGCGTCTCTCCCGCCCGCGAGAGCGTGTAGGGACCGGGGTTCGCCACCTCGCCGAGGATGGTCACGGTTCGGGGGGCCACCACGAAGTCCCGCCGCGCGGGAACGGTCACGAAGTCTCCGTCCTCCAGCCGCGTGGCCGAGGCCGGCCCGCCTTCCCAGGCCTCCTTCAGACTGACGCGGATCGGCGGCGTGCCTTCGGGGACGCGCGCCTTGGCGATCTCCAAGAAATCCCCCGCGTCCGGGGTGGGCCCGCCCGCCAGCTTGAGCAGGTCGCCGAGCGTGAGGTTGCTGGCCCTGGTGTACATGCCCGGAGCCTGCACCGCGCCCAGCACCTGCACGGTCTGGTCCGGCAGGTACCGGCTCTCCGCCACAGTTTGCACCCTCAGCACGTCGCGGTCGCGCAGCTCCACGTTCGCCTGGGGGTCGCCGGCCAGCGCCTTGCGCAGGTCCACGGCGATCAGCTCGCCCGGCGTGCCGTCCGGCTCGGTGCGTTGCAGAAAGCCCCGCTCGGCGTTCGCGTCGGGAGCGAGGCCTCCGGCCTGGATCAGCAGGTCGAGCAGGCGCATCCCCTCCGAACGCTGGAACGTTCCCGCCTTGCGCACCGCGCCGGTGGCCTCCACCACCCGATGCCCGAGGAAAGCCACGTCCGACTCGCGGTACACCACCACGCGGTCGCCGGGCTTGGCCGGCTCCCGCCCGGCGCGGTCCGGCGTCAACGCCACCAGCGCGTTCGAGCCGTCCTCCGTGCGCCGGAACACGTCGAAGCGCTCGCGCCAGGCCTCGCGGCTGAGGCCGCCGGCGAGCCGCAGCAGCTCCGCCACCGTGGTTCCCTCCGCCACGGGATACCTCCCCGGGCGCTCCACGGCTCCCTCGACGAGCGCCTCGTTCAGGATCGCGCTCGGCAGACTGGGAACGTCCAGCACGTCGCCGTCCTTCAGCTCCACGCCCGCTCGGTCCAGGTCCAGCCTCAGCAGGACCCGCCCGGGCAGGCTGCCGCTCTCGCCTACCGTCTCCAGCAGAGCGGCGTCGGCGACCGCGGTGGGCCGCAGGCCTCCCGCCATCCGCACCGCGTCGCGGAGGGTTTCTCCGGGAAGGATCTCGTACACGCCCGGCCGCGCGACTTCGCCGCTCACCACCACCCTCCGCTCGGCTCGGGGCACGAAGATCGCGTCGCCCGGCTGCAGAGGCGTGTCTTGGCTGGCGTCGCCGCCCAGCAGATAGCGGTAAAGATCCAGCACGCGGCGCGTGCCGTCGCTCCGCCTCAGCTCGATGCGGCGGAAAGAGCCGTCGTCCGTCGGCCCTCCGAACAGGTACACGGCGTTGAACAGGGTCGCCACGGAGGGCACCTGGTAGCGCCCAGGCTGGTAGGCCTCGCCCATCACCGTGATGGCCATGGTGCGCACCTCCTCCAGCTGCACCAGGACGTCCGCGTTGCGGATCAGGCGCCGCAGCTCGGAGCGCAGCAGGCTCTCGGCCTGGCCCAGCGTGCGTCCCCGAACGACCGCCCGCACGTTGGTGTCCGGCAGGGAGACCACGCCGCGGGCGTCCACCTTCACCGTGTGCTCCTTGGGCTCGAACGCCGGACTCCAGAAGCGCACCTTGAGAACGTCCCCGGGGCCCAGCTGGTAGCGCTCCGGATCGGGCGTGGCCACGTTGAACGCCGCCATCGCTTCGGGTCCCACGAAGTTGCGCAGCGGCTCGACCGTCTCGGAGGCTTTGGCCTCGCCCTGCTGGACCATGATCGTCGCGGTGCCGGGCACGAACTTGCCGTCGCGCATCGCCGCCATCCGGCCCTGCAGCATCGCCCTGGCGGCGTCGAAGAAGTTGGAGCCGAACACCCCGAACACCCTGACCTCGGACGACGCCGAAGCTTGGACCTCCGCGTCCGCGGTCGACGTGCCCACGACCGTGAAGCTGTACGTGCCCGGCTGCCTGGGCGTCCACTGGATGCGTCCCGAGCGAGGCTCGATGGTCATGCCGTCCGGGGCGCCCTTCAGCGAGAACACCATCTCCTCCATCGGCCGGCCGCCCGACCGCTGCCTGGCCACCGCGGTGTAGGTCGAGCCGACGGCGACCGAACGAGCCGGGATCGGCTCGAGCTCCGGGCGCTCGACGCCCTGCACGGTGATCGAGACGCGCTGCACGTTGAGCAGCCACGGCGAACCCTCGGGTGCGGCCACAACCTCGAGCTCGTACGAACCCGCGCGCAGGGGGCGCCAAGCGAAGCGCCCGCTGTAAGCGTCGATCGTCGCGCCCTCCGGCGGGTTGGCCAGCGAGTACACGATCCTTCCGAGCGTTCCCGGCTTCGGCTCCGCCTTGGCCTGGAAACGCACCACGGTGCCCAGAGCGACCACCTGACTGGGAATCTCCGCGAACGTCGGGGCGTCCGGATCGATCACGCGCACCCGCACCACGGTCGACGCCCGCTGCTTCGGGTCGGCCACCGAGGCCGCCACGATCTCGAAGGCGAAAAGCCCCTTCTGCGTCGGCGTCCAAACGAACAGCCCGTCGTCGCTGATGGCCGCGCCCTTCGGCCCACCCACCAGCGAGTAAAGCACCTGCCCCCCGGAAGCCGAGGCGCGGAAGCGCACGGTCTCGCCCGCTCGCACGGTCCTTTCGGAAATAGGGGCCAGCCGCAGGTCCGGAGCCGCCCGGACCGAAGAAGCGCCCAGCAGGCCGAGCAGGCCGAAGATCCACATCAGCCGAGCCAACGATCGCTTGCGCATGGGGTCCGCCTCTCGAACCCGCGCAGTTTACCTACGGCGCCAGCCGACCGAGCCGACGGGGCGAGGCATAATGTTGCCACCATGCCCACCCCTTCCGTGTGCGTGGTCGGTTTGGGATACATCGGGCTGCCCACGGCGGTCGTGATGGCCCGGGCCGGCCTGCGGGTCGTCGGCGTCGACGTCAACCCGGACGCCGTCCGCGCGGTGAACTGCGCCGTCCCCCACATCGTCGAGCCGGACCTCGAGCCGGCCTTGCGCGAGGCGGTGGAGTCCGGTCGGCTGTTGGCGCGGCCCTCCCCGGTCGAGGCCGACGCCTACTTCATCTGCGTTCCGACGCCGTTCCGAGCCAGCGGCGACATCCCCTCCCCCGACCTCAGCTACGTGTTCTCTGCGGGGCGTTCCCTGGCCCCCCTGCTGCGCGACGGCGCCGTGGTCGTGCTGGAGTCGACCTCGCCCGTGGGAACCACGGAGCGCCTCGCCAAGGCCCTGAGCGAGGCGGCGCCAGGCGTGTCGTTCCACGCGGCGTATTGCCCCGAAAGGGTTCTGCCCGGTCGCATCCTGGTCGAGCTCGTCGAGAACGACCGCATCGTGGGCGGGCTCACCCCAGAGGCCGCGGAGGCCGCGGCGGCCATCTACCGGATGTTCGTCCGTGGGGGCATCCACCTGACCGACGCCCGAACCGCCGAGATGGCCAAGCTGGTGGAGAACAGCTACCGCGACGTCAACATCGCGTTCGCCAACGAGCTCTCGATGATCTGCGAGCGCGAGGGCATCGACGTCTGGGAGCTGATCGCCTTGGCCAACCGCCATCCTCGGGTGAACATCCTGCAACCCGGCTGCGGGGTCGGCGGCCACTGCATCGCCGTCGACCCTTGGTTCCTGGTCGACGCCCACCCCGACCTTGCGCGCCTGATCCACTCCGCCCGGCGGGTCAACGACAACAAGCCCGAGTGGGTCGTGGCGCAGGTCCTGCGGCGCGTGAGCCAGATCCGCCAAACCGGCAAGGAGCCGCTGGTCGCCTGCCTCGGGCTGGCCTTCAAACCGGACATCGACGACTTCCGGGAGAGCCCCGCCCTCAGGATCCATCGGACGCTGGTGGCCCAGGGGTTGCACGTCGTGGCCGTCGAGCCCTACGCCGACGAAGCGGCCCCGCCGGACGCCAGGCTGGTGACCTTGGAGCAGGCGGCGAGCGAGGCCGATCTGCTGGTGGCCCTCGTGGCGCACACGCCGTTCCGACGGGCCGAGTTGCCCGCCGACCGCCTGATGGACTTCTGCGGGATCGCTCGCAAGCCATGAGCCGGCGCGTGGTGCTCGCCGCGCCGGTGGCCAACGCGGCCAGCCTGGTGCGGACCAGGAAGATCGCGGCGCTTCTCCAAGCCATGGAGCTGGATCTGTTGCACCTGGCCTGGAAGCGCTCGCCCTCGGAGCCGGACAACGGCCCGCCGATCGAAACACGAACCGTGCTGGTCGGCGGGGGCTACAAGAACCGCTCCCTGGTGCGCTGGTACCTGCGGTACATGGCCCGCCTGCGGGTGGCCATGGCGTCGCTGCCGGCCGGCACGCCGGTGTACGCGCTCAGCCTCTGGTCGGCGCTCCCAGCGGCGGGGCTCGCCCAGCGAGGGCGCCTGAACCTGTTCTTCGATGACAACGACACCCTGAGCATGGCCTACCCTTGGCCCGCGCCCCTGCGCCCATGGATCGCCCGCATGGAGCGCCGGGCGGCTGCCTCGGCGAGGATCCACCTGGTGCCTGTCCGCCGCCCGGTGGCCCACCGCCGACGCCAACCTTCGCGTCGTGCCGAACTACCCTCTGAGCTCAGACCTCAAGGAGGCGGAAGCCATCGCCTTGGCGCGCGGTTACCGGCGCGAGCCGCCGTTCACGCTCTACGTGAACGGCTGGCTGGCCCCCACCCGGGGCTTGGAGGCGCTGGCGGGCGCGCTGAGGGTCTACCAGGGCCAGCCCTTCCGCGTGCTGATGGCGGGCCGGATCGACCCTTCGGTTCCGCAGGCGGCCCGGCTGCTGGAGCACCCCTTCGTGGAGCACCTGGACGAGCTGACGCCGGCGGAGTCGCTCGCCCTCTACCATAGGTCGCACGCTTGCCTCACGTTCTACGACCCATCGGTGGCGATCAACCGTCTCGCCGAATCGAACAAGTGGGGCGACTGCGTGCTCACGGGCTGCGCGATCCTGGTGAACGAGGAGGTCGCCACGGCGAGACCCTACCTGGAGGCCGGCGGCGCGGCGGCCGTGCCGTATGGGGAACCGGGGGCTCTGGCGGCGCTCCTGGCGCGATGGTCGAGCGACCCTTGCGAACCGGCGGCCATGGGCAAGCGGCTCTCGCGCCTCCCGTTCCGCCCCTGGGACGAGGCGATGGCGGACACCGTCCGCGAGTGGCTGGCCTAACCGGCCGGCACCGGCTCCGTCCGCTCCGATCCCTCGGCGAGCCGGGCCTCCGCCGCCCAGGCGACCAGGAACGGCAGAGCCACCGCGAGCAGGTTGAACAGTCCGCCGAAGAACTCCATACCCAGGAACTCGGCGCCCCGCAGGGTCAGGCACACGGCCAAGCCGACCTGGTACCCGCGGCGGCAACACGACCAAAACCGGGCGAGCAGACCAAGCCCGAGCCCGTAGAACGCCCCCACCAGCGGAATCCCCGGCCATCCGAAGTTCATGTATCCCTCCGCCATCAGGCCGGGGGTGATCGACGAGCGGTTGTCCGTTCTGCCGGGCTCGTAGCCCCAGGGCCAGATGAAGTTCACCAGCTCCGGCCCTCCGCCGAACGGCTTGTCCGGCCATAGGCTGCGGGGAACCCAGAACACCACGCCCGCCAGGAACGACGAGCCGCCCAGCGGCTCCAGCCGCGCCTCATGCTCGACCAGGTACCACAGGTTCTCGTACTCCCGGAAAGCCTCCGTGACCAGCCGCGGGCCGGCGAACGCCTCCGAGCGAACGGCCTGGCCCGCGGCGACCGACTCCCGCGCGATCCCCAGAAGTCCCCCCAGCACGGCCAGGCTCGCGGCGGCCGCCAACAGGCCGAGCTTGGACCGGCGCGGCAGTTCCCCGGTCCGCAGCGCGGCCCAGCAAAGCCCTGCCGCCAAGATCGGGAACAGGGCCTTCGTTCGGCTGCCTTGGAACAGCCCGACAGCCACCGCCAGCGCCAGCGCCCCGGCCAGCAACCAAGGCAGCCATCCGGTCGGCCTCTGCGCGAGGCGGCGTGCGCGCAGCTCCACGACGAGCAGCGCCGGGATCGCCTGCCAAACGGCCGTGAGCAGCAGCGAGGGCCCCTCTCCGGTGGCCAGCAGGTTGCGGAGCAAGAAGTAGTTCGACAGGCCGCCGGCGTCGCGCACGCTCTTGGCGAGGAGACCGAGACCCGAGAAGCCGACCAGCGCCAGCGCCAGCAGCGTGGCGAGCCAGGGACCGCGCCCCAGCGGCCGCACGTCGCCCGGCGCCGCGGGCTCCGCCGGGCGGCAGGCCAACCAGCCGGCCCAGGCCGCGGCCGCGAACAGAAGCGAAAGCAGCAGCGACCGCTCGATCGACTCCGGGCGGTACGAGGCCTGCCAGAAGGCGATCCCGAAGGCAAGGTTGAACCCCGGCACGACCAGGAAGGCGAAGCCGAAGTACGCCAGGAACACCGCCAGCGGCGAGCGCGCGAAGCCCGCCAGCGAACCTCCCGCCGTCCTCGCGGCCAGCCACAGCGCGCCGCTTCCGGCGATCAGGTGGCCCCAGGCGAGCGCGGCTGCGTCTTCCATCTTCGCCTCACAGGTCGCGGATCTTGCGCGCCGGCACCCCAGCCAGCACGCACCGCCCCTCGGGAAAGCTCTTGGTCACCACCGCTCCGGCCCCGACCACGGTGCGGTCTCCCAGCACCACCCCGGGCAGGATGACCGCGTTCATGCCGATCCAGCACCGCTCGCCGATCACCACGGGCTTGCCCGGCTGGTGCCGATCGAGGTCCTCCAGGTCGTGGTCCGCGGTGATGATCCCCACGTTCGGGGCGATGTACGTGCCCTTGCCGATCGTGATCGTCGCGTCGAAGTTCTGGAAGTAGCACCCAAAGTGCCAAAGGTTGTTGAAGTCGTCCGGATCGAAGATCAGGTTCCGCCCGTTCGATACCGAACTCTGGTGGCTCACGGGGAAGCGGCAGGACCGGTTGAAGCCGAGCAGCTTCTGGAACAGGAGGGCGCGCAGCACCATCCGGTAGCCGGAGGTGTGCCTCTCGAAGTGCCGGCCTCGGAAGTAGCGCCGGTCGAACCCCAGCACGGGCGCGAGCAGCCAGAGAGGCCCTCCGACGAGCAGGTTGAACAGGCGCGCGGCCAGGCGCTTCACGCCGCGGCCTCCGTGGCGGAGCTGGCCCTGGCCGCCAGCCGATCGTAGAGAGCCAGGTAGCCGAGGTACATCGCCGTCATCATGGCCCCATACGCGGCCACGCGCGCGTCCGGAGACGCCCCGGCGAGCGGCGAGGCGAAGCAGGCCACCGTGAGCGCGAGACGAAGCAGGTCCATCCCCAGCTGAAGGTCCTGTCGGCCCAGAGAGTTGGCGGTCGAGCTCACAGGCGAGCATACGAGCCCCAAACAGAGGCTCGGCGTGAGCCAAAGGCTCCACCATCCGGCGGTGGCCGCCTCGGAGCCGAAAACCCACGGGAACCACAGCGGCGCGGAGCCGCCGAGCAGAGCCAGCGCCGGCGCAGCCAGCAGCAGCCGGCGCACTGCCCCCCGGAAGAACCCGTGCAGGCGCGACGGCTCCTCGCGCATCAGACGTCCGAACTCGCTGAGGTACACCTGCGAGACCGCCGAGCCTAGGAACACCATCGGCAAGCCGAGCACGCGCATCGACGTGTAGAACTGCCCCGCGGCCGCCGTGCCGAACAGAGCGCTCAGCAGCAGCGTGGGAGCCTGCAGGCCCGCGGCGTTCGCCAACGCGGAAGGCACCCCGAACAGCGCGAACCAACCGTACTCCGACCAGGCCCCCATCAGGCTCGGGCGCTCGCCGGTTCGTGCGCGCGCGTCCCTCAGGTAACCCCTCCACAGGTTCACGAACCCGGCGGAGCGCCCGACCGCGAGACCGAGCGGCAGGACGAACGCCCGCGCAGCCTCGGCGAACCACCCCGCGAGCTGCACCCCGGCCATCGCCAAGGCCTGCGTGAACGTGGTGGCGGCCACCACGCGGAAAGAGCCCTGCCGGACGTGCCACGCGCTGAACGCCACGTACAGACCGCCGCCCAGCAGCGCCATGGGCAGGAGCCACGGCTGGTCCTGCAGAGACCCCACCCGCGTCGCCGCAGCCAGAGCCGGGCCGAACGCCAGGCAGGCCGCAAGGCTGAGGGACGCCAGCGTGAGCGAGGAGAGCTGCGCCAGGCCCAGCACGGCCCTCGCCTCGGTGTCGCTCTTGGCCACCGGCACGGCCTGATCGAACCGCAGCGCCGACACCGTCAGGAGCGTGAGGTAGAGCGCCGAGAAGGCGCCGAACTCGCCCCAGCGCTCCATGCCGTACAGCCGCACCAGGATCGGCGTCGACACCAGCGTGACTGCCTGCGCCCCGGCGGTGCCCGAGACCAGAGCCAACAGACCCCGACCCAGCCGACCGCGCATCGGCATCAGGCCTCCGCCGATCGCCGGCGGGAGGATGCGACCAAGCCCGCGAAACCGCCCAGCAGCAGCCCGATCAGGCCGTTGCGGGTGTAGCTCTTGTTCACGGGCTTCTCCTCGACGTACGGGGGCGTGAGCAGGCTCCAGCGCACGCGCTCCACCTCGGCCTTCGCCTTGGCCTGCTCGTACTGCTCCTGCAGAAAGCCGAGCGCCGAGCTCAGCTCCTGCACGCGCTGCAGCTTGCGCGAGAACTCCACGGCTTCCTCGGGGGTCGCCTCGGCGAGCTTCCCCAGCGTCTCGACCTGCCACTGCAGCACAGCCTTCTGGCCGATCAGGTCCGCGACCTGCTTCGTGATCCCTTGGTCCACCGACTGCACGTAACGGCTGACCTCCTGCCGCAGCGACTGTCTTGCCGCATCCAGCGCCTGCCTGGCCCGGACCACGGCGGGAGCCTCCTCGCCGTACTGCGAGCGCGCCACCTTCAGGTCGTACTCCGCCTGCGCGGCTTTGGCGCGCCAGGCCTCGATCTCCGGGATGCCCGAGGGCGTCTCCAGCGTCGGGCTGCCCAGCCGCGAGGCCGAAGCCCGCTCAGCCTCGATCTGCCGCTCGACCTTGGCGAGCTCCAGCCGGGCGTCCCTGTAGCGCCTCACATACTCTGCGTTGGCGAGCGGCGACGAGGGTTCCAGCACCGTGCGGGAGTCCCGAACGTATTCCGCCAGGTCCCTCTGCGCCGCCTCCAGATCGGCCTTGCGCCGCACGATCGTCTCCTCCAGGTACCTGGCCTGGCGGGAGCTGACCGACACGGTGTTGGCCCGGGCGAGGTACGCGAGGCTGCGGATCGCCTGACGCACCACCTCCTCGGCCAAAGCCTTGTCGGTGTGGGCGCACGCCAGCAGCAGCTGGTTGTCCTCGGGGCTGACCTGCACGTCCAGCCGGTCCCTCAGCTCTCGCACGGTCAGGCCGGTCGCCTCGGACACCCGCACCATCGAGGCGCGGCTGAGCACGATGCCGCGCAGCACGGACAGCGGATCCGCCTGCTGCGCCAGCGTGGGCAACGCGAGGCGGGCCGTCGCGCTCTCGTCGTACGGGATCAGCAACTCCGCCCGAGCCATCCAACGGGGAGGCGTGAGGAAGGTGTAGAGCGCCATGGCCGCAACACCGAGCACCGAGCCCGCAGCAACCCAACGCCAAGACCGCATCCCTGAGCCGCTCCCCATGGCCACCTTCGGATCGCCAGCCAGTCTACCACCGCCCCGAGCCGGTGCCGGGAGGCACAGGATGCGGAAGGTATGCTTCGCCTGGTCCGTCCCAACCCTGTCATGAGCGAGGCACCCGGATATCCAACCTTCGAGGGCAAGACCCTGCTGGTCACCGGCGGCACCGGAACGTTCGGCAACGCCGTGCTCCGCCGCTTCCTCCAAACGGGAATCCGCGAGATCCGCGTGTTCAGCCGAGACGAGAAGAAGCAGGAGGACATGCGGAACCACTACCGCGACCCCAAGCTGAGGTTCTACATCGGCGACGTGAGGGACGCCGACAGCCTGAAGGACGCGATGGTGGGCGTCGACATCGTGTTCCACGCCGCCGCGCTCAAGCAGGTGCCCTCGTGCGAGTTCTATCCTCTCGAGGCCATCCGCACCAACTCCCTGGGAGCCGAGAACGTGATGAACGCCGCCATCGACGCGGGAGTGCGCTCGGTGGTGCTGCTCAGCACCGACAAGGCCGTGGCGCCGATCAACGCCATGGGCCTCAGCAAGGCGCTCATGGAGAAGCTGATGCTGGCCAAGTCCCGCGTCGCGGCGGCCAAGGGCACGGTGCTGTGCGCCACGCGCTACGGCAACGTCATGGGCTCGCGCGGTTCGGTGATCCCGCTCTGGATCGAGCAGATCCTGTCGGGCCAGCCGCTCACCGTCACCGACCCGCACATGACGCGCTTCATGATGTCGATCGAGGACGCCGTGGACCTGGTGCTCTACGCGTTCGACAACGCCCAGCCGGGCGACATCTTCGTGCAAAAGGCTCCGGCCGCCACCCTCGACACCGTGGTCCGGGCTCTCAAGCTGCTGTTCCTCGCCGACAACCCCGTGCGGATCATCGGCACCCGGCACGGAGAGAAGCTCTACGAGACGCTGCTCACCCGCGAGGAGCTGGCCAGGGCGGAGGACCGAGGCGGCTACTACCGCGTGCCCGCCGACACGCGCGACCTCAACTACGCGCTGTACTTCACCGAAGGGTCTTCGCGCATCAACGAGCTGGACGACTACCACTCGCACAACACGCGCCGCCTGTGCGTGGAAGAGATGCGCGACCTGCTCGCCTCGCTGCCGTTCGTCCAAGAGGCTCTGCGCGGAGCGGGGCAATGAGGCGCGCGCTGGTCACCGGCTCGGAGGGGTTCGTCGGTCGGAACCTCCGTGCGGCCCTGCGATCCAGACCCGAGGTCGAGGTGCTGCGGTTCGACCTCGGCGTCGGACCCGAGACGATCCGGCAGGCGCTCGAGGGCTGCGACACGGTCTTCCACCTGGCCGGAGCCAACCGTCCGGCGGACCCCTCCGAATTCCAGCGAACCAACGCCGACCTGACCCTCGAGCTGTGCAGGGCGGCCGCGGAGCTGGGAACACGGCCGCTGGTGGTGTTCTCCTCCAGCATCCAGGCCGAGCGGGACAACCCCTACGGCGCCAGCAAGCTCGCCGCCGAGAACCACCTGATGGAGGCCGCGGAGGCTGGGGTGCTCGATGCGGCGGTGTTCCGTCTGGGCAACCTGTTCGGCAAGTGGAGCCGTCCGGACTACAACAGCGTGGTCGCCACCTTCTGCCACCGGATCGCGCGCGACGAGCCGATCGAGGTCCACGACCCCGACCGCGAGCTGGAGCTGGTGTACATCGACGACGTGGTCGACGCGTTCCTGCGCGTCGCCGACGAGCGGCCCTCCGGCTTGGCGCGTCCCAGCGTGCCCCCGACCGGACGCATCCGCCTCGGCGAGCTGGCCGACCGCATCCGGTCGTTCCGCGCCCTCCGGCGGGACCTCTGGCTGCCCGACTTCTCCGACCCCCTGACCCACCGGCTGTACGCCACCTACCTGTCCTATCTGCCGAAGGACGCGTTCGACTACCCGCTCTCGCGGCGCGAGGACTCCCGCGGCGTGCTCGCGGAGTTCGTGAAGAGCGCGGGCGCGGGACAGATCTTCGTGTCGCGCACCAAGCCGGGCGCCGTGCGCGGCAACCACCACCACCGCACCAAGACTGAGAAGTTCCTCGTTCTCGAGGGCCAGGCCGTGGTGCGCTTCCGGCACATCGACACCGGCGAAAGGGTCGAGGTGCGCGTGCGCGGGGAGGACCTGCGGCCGATCGACATCCCCCCGGGCTACACCCACTGCATCCAGAACGTCGGGGACAGGGACCTGGTCACGCTGTTCTGGGCCAGCGAGCCGTTCGACCCCGAGCGGCCCGACACCACGTTCGAGGAGGTCGGCCCGTGAGCCGCCTCAAGGTGATGACCGTGGTGGGCACCCGGCCCGAAATCATCCGACTCTCCCGCGTGATCGCCAAGCTGGAGCTGCACACCGACCACACCCTGGTGCACACGGGCCAGAACTACGACTACGAACTGAACGAGATCTTCTTCGAGGACCTCGGCATCCGCCGGCCGGACCGCTTCCTGGAGGCCGCGGGCGCGACCGCCGCCGAGACCATCGGCCAGGTGATCGCGCGCATCGACCCGGTTCTGGCGGAGGTGCGGCCGGACGCGTTCCTCGTGCTCGGAGACACCAACAGCTGCCTGGCCGCGATCCCCGCCAAGAGGCGCAAGATCCCCATCTTCCACATGGAGGCCGGCAACCGCTGCTTCGACCAGCGCGTCCCCGAGGAGATCAACCGCCGCATCGTCGACCACATCAGCGACGTCAACCTGCCGTACAGCTCGATCTCCCGCGAGTACCTGCTGCGCGAGGGCCTGCCGCCGGACCGCGTGATCAAGACCGGCAGCCCGATGTACGAGGTGCTGCACCACTACATGCCCAAGATCCAGGCCTCGGACGTGCTGCGGCGCCTCGGCCTGGAGCCCCGGCGCTACTTCGTGGTCAGCGCGCACCGCGAGGAGAACATCGACGCGCCGCGGCAGTTCCGCAACCTGGTGGAGACGCTGGAGGCGGTCGCCGCCGAGTTCGGTCTGCGCATGATCTTCAGCACCCATCCCCGAACGCGCAAGCGCCTGGAGTCCGAGGGAGTGAGCCTTCCTCCCCAAGTCGAGCTGATGAAGCCGCTCGGGCTGAGCGACTACGTGCGCCTGCAGGTGGACTCGGCCGCCGTGCTGAGCGACAGCGGCACGATCACCGAGGAATCGTCGATCCTGAACTTCCCCGCGGTGAACATCCGCGAGGCCCACGAGCGGCCCGAGGGCATGGAGGAGGCCGCCGTGGTGCTCACCGGTCTCGAGCCGAGCTCGGTGCTGCGAGGCCTGCGTCTGGTGATGGGTCAGAGCCGGGGAGACCGCAGGGACCTTCGCCTGGTGGCGGACTACGACGTGCCGAACGTCTCCGACAAGGTCGTGCGGATCATTCACAGCTACGTGCACTACGTGAACCGCACGGTGTGGTCCAAGGGCTAGCGGTGCGCGTCGTTCTGCTCACCCAGTACTTCCCACCCGAGCCGACCCAGCTGTACGGCGAGCTGGCCGTGGGCCTCAGGGAGCTCGGGCACGACGTGGTGGTGGTCACGGGCTTCCCGAACTGGCCCTCCGGGCGCATCTACCCGGGCTACCGCAACCGCCTGCGCCAGTGGGACGAGCACGCAGGGGTGCCTGTGCTGCGGCTCCTGACGTTCGCCGACCATTCCAAGTCCCGGTTCCGCCGCGTGCTGAACCTGTTCTCGCTGGCCTCGTCGTTCGCGCTGCTCGGCCCGTGGCTCGTCCGACGGCCCTCGTGCGTGCACGTGGTGCAGCTGGCGACGCTGTGCGCCTCGGCGCGGCTCGTGGGTGGCCTGTGGCGGGTACCCCACACGCTCGAGATCCAAGACCTGTGGCCCGAAACCCTCCATAGCACCGGCATGGTCGCGTCGCGCAGGGCCCTGGCCGTCGTGGGGAGGCTGTGCGACGCGACGTACCGCTGGGCCAGCGCCATCCGCGTGATCAGCCCCGGCTTCCGCGAGAACCTGATCGGCAAGGGAGTCCCGCCCTCCAAGATCGAGGTCATCGAGAACTGGGTCGACACCGACTTCTACCGGCCCGAGCCTCCGGATCCCGCGCTGGCCGAGCGCCTCGGGATGGCGGGCCGCTTCAACGTGCTGTACGCCGGCAACCTCGGCCTGATGCAGGGGCTTGGCACGCTGCTCGACGCCGCGGCTCTGTTGCGCGACCGTCCCGACATCCAGATCTGCCTTGCCGGCGACGGCGTGGAGCGCGAGGCCCTGCGGCGCCGAGCCGAGAGCGAGGGCCTGCGCAACGTGCGCTTCCTCGGCAGCTTCCCGACCAGCGAGATGAACCCGGTGTACGCGCTCGCGGACGCCCTGCTGGTGCATCTCCGGCGCGACCCGCTGGCCGCGATCACCATCCCGCACAAGGTGCAGTCGTACCTGGCGGTCGGCAAGCCGATCGTGTGCGCCCTGGAGGGGGATCCCCGAGCGATCGTCGAGCAGGCCGCGGCCGGCCTGGCGTGCCCGCCGGAGGATCCCGAAGCCATGGCGCAAGCCATCCGCCGCTTGGCGGACCTGCCCGAGGCCGATCGGCGGGCGATGGGAGCCCGAGGCCGCGCCGCCGCCCAGCGGCGCTTCGACCGAACCACCCAGATCGCCAAGGTCGAGCGGATGATCCGACGGACGGCGGAGGGCTAACGCCGGACCTCGCTCGGCCGCTCCGACCCTTGCGTCTCGGCCGCACGGCGGTGCAGGCCCAGCTGGACGGGCATCTGTCTGGCCGCCAGGTCCACCGTCCAGTCCGTGACGATCGAGAGCTTGCGACCGAACGTGGGAACCTTCAGCAGGTACACCGTGCGGTACAGGAACCAGGCCGGGAAGCCCGCGATCTTCAGGCCGAACACCTCCGCGACCGCCGTGCGGCATCCCAGCGCAGCCAGCGCGCCCCTCGAGCGGAACGCGAACGGTTTCGGCTCCTTGCCCGCGGCGGCCCTGGCGACGTTCCGAGCCGCCCAGTCTCCCTGCCTCGAGGCCACCTGCGCGGTCGCCGGGTGGCCCTCGCCGCTCGCGGTCGGCACGAACGCCGAGTCGCCGATGGCCCATACGTTCTCGAATCCCTCCACGCGCAGCGTCGGCTCCGTCCGGATGTAGCCCAGATCGTTGGTGGGCAGGCCCTCGGTCGCCGCGACCAGAGGGTTCGGGGCGATGCCCGCGCACCACACGACCGTGCGGGAGGGCAGCCACGCGCCGTCCGAAAGCTCCGCGCCGTTGCGCGCGACCCTGGCCACCGTTCGCTCCGTGGCGAAGCGCAGACCGCGGCGCTCCAGGTGCTCCCGGGCGTAGTCCGCCAGCGAGGCGGGAAGGGCCGGCAGGATGCGCGAGCGCGCCTCGACCACCACCACATCCACCTCGTCCGGCCTGAGCTCCGGATACGCGCGGCAGGCGTCGCGGAGGAAGTCCTGGTACTCGCCCGCCAGCTCCACGCCGGTGAAGTTCGCGCCGACCACCACCACGCGCAGCAGCTCGCGCCTGAGCTCGGGGTCCCTCGTCAGCGAAGCCCGCTCCAGCAGCCCGATGCCGTGGTCCCTCAGCCGCGCGGCGTCCGCCAGCGTCTTCAGCTCGAAGCCGTGCTCCCGCAGGCCAGGGACAGCGGGCAGGCGCGTGACGGACCCCAGCGCCAGCACCAGGTGGTCGTACGGCATGGACCATGCGGGCTCGTCCTCCGTGGCCAGGTGCACCCTTCGGCGCTGCAGATCCAAGCCCGTGACCTCGGCGCACACGAACCGCCCCCGACCCTTGGGAAGGAAGCTCCGCGCCGGAACCACCACGTGCCTCGGCTCCAGAGTGCCGGCAGCCACCTCGGGCAGAAGCGGATAGAACAGCAGGTAGTTGTTGCGGTCGACCAGCACGACCTCCCACTCGCCGGGGGGCAGCAGGCGGGCCAGCCGCGCGGCGGCAGCGCTCCCACCGAACCCCGCTCCGACCACGACCGCGCGCTTCCTCATGGCTGATTCTACGGGTCGCGGCCGGACTCGGTGGCTTCAGCGGAGCGAGGTCGGGTACAACACCTGGGACCGGAGGGGTCGCATAGTGGTCTAGTGCGCCGCACTCGAAATGCGGTGAGGTCTCACGGCCTCCGTGGGTTCGAATCCCACCCCCTCCGCCAGCCTCCCGCCTCAGCCGAGGCCGCCGATGCGGTCGCGGGCGCGCTGGAAGGCGCCGAGCGCGAACTCCAGGTCCTCCTGCGTGTGCGCCGCCGAAGGCATGGTGCGGATCCTAGCCTTGCCGCGAGGCACGGTGGGATACACGATCGAGAGCGCGTACACGCCCTCGTCCCACAGGGCGCGCTCGAACTCCTGGGCCTTGCCCTCGTCGCCAACGTACACCGGAGTGATCGGCGTCTCGCTGCCCATCGTGTCGAACCCTGCCGAGCGCAGCGCCGATTTCCACCAGCGGGTGTTGTCCCAAAGCCGGCGCATCGGCTCGGGGTCGTTCTCCATGATGTCGAGGGCGGCGATCAGCGCGGCGGCCACCATCGGCGGGTGCGCGGTGCTGAACAGGTAGGGCCGGCCACGGTTGATCAGCCACTCCTTGAGGCGCGCGCTGCCCGCGATGTAGCCGCCGACCACCCCCAGAGCCTTGCTCAGCGTGCCCAGCTGGATGTCCACCCGGCCGTAAAGGCCGAAGTGCGACGTGGTGCCCGCGCCGTTCTTGCCCAGCACCCCGCTGGCGTGCGCGTCGTCCACGTACACGATCGCGTCGTACTGCTCGGCCAGGCGCACGATGTCCGGCAGGGGCGCGATGTCGCCGTCCATGCTGAACACGCCGTCCGTGATGATCAGCCGCTTCTCGAAGCCCTGGGTCCGCTTCAGGATCTGCTCCAGAGCCTCCATGTCCTTGTGCGGGTACACGTAGCCCTCGGACTTCTTGTACGCGGCGGCGCCGAGCCGCACGCCGTCGATGATGCTCGCGTGGTTCAGCTCGTCGCTGATGATCACGTCCTTCTCGGTGACCACCGCAGGAATGCAGCCGCTGTTGGCCGTGAAGCCCCCGGTGAACACCAGCACGGCCTCGACCTTCTTGAACTCGGCCAAACGGCGCTCCAGCTCGTCGTGCACCTCCATCGTGCCGCCGATCCACCGCACGGCTCCGGCGCCCACTCCCCACCGCTCGATCGCCTCGAGCGCGGCCTGCCGCACCCTGGGGTGGTTGGCGAGGCCCAGGTAGTTGTTGCTGGAGAGGTTCACGACCTCCTTGCCGTTCATCCGAACGCGCCCGCCCGCGGGCGTCTCCAGAATCTTGGGCACCTTGTACAGGTTCTGGCGCTTCAGCTCTTCGATCTGCCGGCCCAGCCAGTTCTGGAAGTTCCCGTTCATGCAGCCAGTTTATCGCACGGCCTGCCCGTGGACCAGCGCGTAGGCGTAGGCTCGGAGGGCGCTGGCCGTGTGCAGCAACTGGAACTCCCGCCGGTCGCTCTCCGGCGCGCGATCCCACCGCGAGCCGTAAAGCCCGGCCTGGTTGCGGGTGCGCTCCCGCACGAATCCCAGCGCGGGCATGGCGCGCTCGATCCAGGTCCGGTCTCCCGTGATCCGCGCCACCTCGAAGAACGCCTCGAACAGGTGGTGGGCGAACTGCGCCTCGTCCTTCAGGCTGCCGATCTCAGGGTCCCACCAGCGCCTCCAGGCGGCCTCCGCCACCCGCAGCGCCTCCCTCCGGTGCGCGGCGTCCTTGGTCGCGTCGAACAGCAGGCACTCGGCCCGCAGCATCAGCGCCGTGTTGTAGGTCCACTTGGTCTTCTCGATCCTGCCGTCGAGGCGGATGTTGTCCCAGTACAGGCCGTCCTCGGGATCCTGCAGGTTGCGCCGCATCCAGTCGCGCAGCCTCTGGGCCTGGCGAAGATACTCTCGGTCGCGCGTGGCTCGGTGCAGGCGCAGCGCGGTCACGATGGCCGGACCGCACGAGCACGCGTTCTTGCTCTGTCGGTTCTTCTCGTGCCAATACAGGCCGCCCCCCAGCTTCTCGTCCTCTCCGCTCATCACGAAGCGGTGCGTCCGAACGGACCGCTCCAGGTAGGCCGGGTTCTTCGTGGCCTCGTGGGCTTCGACCAGCGCCAGAGCGACCCAGGCGTTGTCGTCGTGGTACCGATCCGGGTCATCCTGGCGCGGCCACACGGCGTACCCCCCGATGCCTCGCGCCTCCGACCAGTACGGCTCGATCGCCTTCAGCGCTCTGTCGAACAGAGGCCGGTACCGAGCCGGGTCGGCGGGGATGGCCGCCGCGTAGGCCGACAGCAGCACCCCCATGCCCCACAGGAAGCAGGTTCTGCCGCCCCGGTCCCCGCTCGGAAGCGCGAAGTCGGCGTACAGCCTCTGGGCCGGATCCCAGAACGACCTCTCGAGCCGATCCGCGGTCTCGGAGCACCAGGCGCGCAGAGCCCTGCGGTCGGGCGCCTCGGACGGCGTCCAAGACAGCGCGAGCAGCGTCGGCAAAGCGAGGAAGAGAGCCATGGGCCTAGCAAGGACGGATCGGCCGAGGCCGAAAGTTCGGACGCTCCGCTCACGCCGAAAACCCGGAGGGCCCCGCCGAAGCGGAGCCCCCGGTCCCCTTCCGTGCCAGGCCCCCTCCGCCCGGCACTACCCCTAAGCCGTGTCTACTGCGTGGCGAAGTCCGTGAGGTACACCTTCAGCACGGGACCCGTGTCGCTGTCCCAGTCCGGGTTCTCCGGCTCCTCCTGGGCGGCGTCGGCCTCCTCGTCGGCGGACTTCTTCCTCTTCTTCTTGCTCGGCTTCTCCTCTTCCGAGAGCCCCTCGAGCAGGCCGTTCACCTTGGCGGCGATCTCGCGCTTCAGCCTCCGCTTGCCGTCCAGGCTCTCCACCTCGCGCAGCGTCTTGTTGGTCAGCGTCAGAATGATCGCGTCGCGGATCGCCGGCAGGTTGCCCTTGATCTGCTCCTCCTTGGCGCCCTCGGCCAGGTGCAGGGCGATCCGCGCCCTCAGGTAGCTGCCGCCCCCCGCCAGATTCACCAAGAACTCGTCCAGCTCCTCGATCTTGCCGAGCTTGAGCTCCGGTTCGGAGGCCTTCTCGCCGCCTCCCTTCATCTTCATCGCGAAGAACCCGCCGGCGCCCAGCACCAGCGCGAGCACGATGAGAATCGGCAGCTTGCCGCCGCCCTTCTTGCCGCCAGCCGCTTTGGCTTCTTCCGCCATCGCCTGCCTACACCCCCGCCGGCGCCAGCCGGCAACAGGGTTGTTCCGCAAAACGGCCGGGATTTCACACGGACCCAGCGGCCCGGCGCACGGCGGCCTCGAACCGCTCGGCGATGCGCTCCAGCACCGGCTGCTCGGTGGCGATGGGCGGCGCGAAGCGGAAGGTGCGGCTCCGCGTCTCCTTCGTCAGCAAGCCCTCGGCCAGAAAAGCCTCCTGCAGGCGGTCCGGCGAGAGCTCCGGCGCGAACTCGACGCCCAGCAGCAACCCCCTTCCCCGGATCTCCCGCACCGCGCAACCTCCCGCGCGCTCGAAAGCCTCGCGCAGGAAAGCCCCCGACCGCTCGGCCCTGCCCGCATAGTCCTCGGCCTCCATCACCGCCATCGCGGCCACGGCCACGGCGCAAGCCAGCGGGTTGCCGCCGAACGTCGAGCCGTGGTCCCCGGGCTCGAAGACCTCCATCGCCCCGCGAACCCCCACCGCGGCGCTCACCGGAAGCAGACCGCCGCCCAGCGCCTTTCCCACGGCCATCAGGTCGGGTCGGGCGTCCTCGTGGCTCCACCCGAACCGCCTGCCCGTACGGCAGAAGCCCGTCTGCACCTCGTCCCAGATCAGCAGCACGCGATGCCTCGTGCAGATCTCCCGAACGCGAGCCAGGTATCCCGGAGGCGGAACGATCACCCCAGCCTCCGCCTGGATCGGCTCGGCGAGGAACGCCGCCGTGCAGGGACCGATCGCCGCCTCGAGGGCCTCCGCGTCGCCAAACGGGATGGTGCGGAACCCAGGACCGTACGGCCCGAAGAAGCGGCGGTAGCGCTGCTCGGTGCTGAAGCCGACGATGGTCGTGGTGCGCCCGTGGAAGTTGTTCTCGCACACCACGATCTCCGCCTGGTCCTCGGGCACCCCCTTCACGGTGTAGGCCCACTTGCGCGCGAGCTTCAGGCACGTCTCGACGGCCTCGGCGCCCGTGTTCATGGGGCACACCATGTCCAGACCGGAGTACTCCGCCAGAGCCTCCAGAAACAGCGCCATCTCCGGCGTGTAGAACGCCCTGCTCACCAGCGTCGCGCGCTCCAGCTGGGCCTTCGCCTCGCGCACCAGCGCCTCGGCCAGGTGGCCGTGCGCCATGGCGGAGTAGGCTCCCACGCAGTCCACGAACTCGCGACCGGACGCATCCCACGCAAGCGCCCCTCGGGCACGCACGATGTTCACCGGCAGCGGGTGGTAGTTGTGCGCGCCGAAGCGCTCCGTGGTTGCGATCGACCGCTCGTCGGTCCAACCGCTCAGCGCGGCGTGGACCCCGCGCTCGGCGATCCGCCGCCAGGCCGCATCGTCCCATGCCATCTCCGGGATTATGGCTTTCCGTACGCATGCCGGGCTCCGAAGGTGCGAAGGTTTGGGACGAAGCGAAGCGGACCCCATCCGGGGCTACCGCCCGCGCCGCGTTCGGGAGCCTGGAGACCCGAAAGAGCGCGCAGGCCGCGCGCCTCCGAAGGCGCGCGGCCGCTCCGCCACCCCACCAGACGGAACACCGGGCAGGCCGATCGGCAGGCTCAAGGGGATTCTGGTGGGCCCAACAAGATTCGAACTTGTGACCTCACCCTTATCAGGGGTGCGCTCTAACCGACTGAGCTATGGGCCCGAGGCAAACGGTTTATACCCGATCCCGGGCCGCGCTGCAACCCAGACCGCCCCGGGCGGCGCGGGGGCTACACGCCGACCTGCTGGATCACCTTCTTCAGCGATTCGGCGGACATCTGCAGGCCCTCCTGCTCGATGAAGTTGGTGACCGGCTCCAGCACGCGCACCACGCCCCTGCGCCCGATCTTCGTCGGCATCGACAGGCACACGTCCTCGATGCCCAGGGTGCCGTTCTGGTACGTGGAGATCGGCAGGATCGTGCCCCGGTCGAGGAACAGCGCGTGCACCACGGCCATGATCGAAACGCCAACCGCCCGGCCGGCGCCGCCCTTCAGGCGGATGACCTCCGCGCCCGCCTTCTTCGTCTGCTCGAAGATGTCGTGCGCCTGGTCCTGCGAGAAGCCTGGGATGCTGCTCAGGGGAACGCCGCTGATCGTGGCGGAGGACCAGATCGGCACCATCGAGTCGCCGTGCTCGCCGAGGATGAGCGCGTGCACGTGCTGGGCTCCCACGTTGAAATGCGCGCCCAGCAGTGAGCGGAAGCGGCACGTGTCGAGCACCGTGCCCAACCCGAACACCTGGTTGGGAGGCAGGATGTCCGACTTCACCGCTAGGTAGGTGAGGATGTCCACCGGGTTCGAGACGACCAGAAGGGTGGTGTCCGGCTTCAGCTCGCACTCCTTGAGGGATCCGAGGATGCTCTTGAACAGGCCCACGTTGCGGTTGATCAGCTCGAGGCGGCTCTCGTCGGGCTTGCGGCGCAGTCCGGCGGTGATCACCACGCAGTCGCTGCCGTCCACCACCTCGTAGCCGCCGCTGAACACCCGCGTGCCGTCCGTGAGCGCCGCGCCGTGCCGAAGGTCGAGCGCCTCGCCGTCCGCCATGTCGCGGTTCATGTCGACGATCGCGATGTCGCGGACCAGGCCGCCCAGCTGCAGCGCGTACGCGGCGTCCGCCCCGACGCGACCGGCTCCACCGATGATGCTGACTTTCATGGTCTTGGGTCGTCTCCTTTGGAATCCGAGGCCATTATGGCACCGGGGCCATCCGCCCGGCCCACACCCGCCTCACGAGCGAGCCGCGCGGGATCCGCTGGAGCCGCAGCGTCAGTCGGGCAGCCAGACGCGGAAGGTCGCCCCATGGCCGGGCGAGCTGTCCACCTCGATCATCCCGCCGTGCCTCAGCACGATGCGCTGCACCAGGGCCAGGCCGATGCCGGTGCCCTCGAACTCCTCCTCCGTGTGCAGGCGGTGGAACGGCTTGAACAGCTGCGCCGCGAACTGAGGGTCGAAGCCCACGCCGTTGTCGCGAACGACGAACCAGAGGCGGCCGTTCCTGCGCTCCGTGAAGAACTCCACCTTTGGTCGTGGGCTCTTGGACGAGTACTTGTGCGCGTTGGACAGCAGGTTGGTGAGCAGCACCTCCGCCAGCCCAGGGTCGGCTCGAACGGTCACGCCTTCCTCCACGACGAACTCGGTCTTCGGCGGCTCCGGCCGGGAGAATCGCAGCTCCGCGGCCATCTCCTCGAGGCTGCGCTGTTCGAACGCTCCCAGCCTGCTGGACTGCAGCTCGGCGACGGTGCGGCGGGCTATGGCGCTCAGGTCGACCGTCTGCAGCTGCAGAGGTTGGCGCGAGACCCTCGAGAGCGCCAGCAGGTCGTCGATCAGCGACGCCATCCTGCGGCTGGCCGCCCGCATCCGAGCCACCATGTCCCGACCGGCATGGTCCAGGCGATCGCCGTAGTCCATCTCGAGCATGGCCCCAAAGCCCTCCACCGCGCGCAACGGCGCGCGCAGGTCGTGGGCCACGGAGTAGCTGAACGCCTCCAGCTCCTGCACCGCCGCCTCCAGCTCGGCGGTCCGCCGGCGAACGCGCTCCTCCAGCTCGGCGTTCAGCCGCTGGATCTCCTCGCGCTGGCGGCGCGTCTCGGTGACGTCGGTCGACACGCAACGGATGCCGGTGAACCGGCCATCGGCGTCGAACACGGGCTTGCCGCTGTTGGACAGCCAAACCGTGTGGCCCTGCTTGCTCCGGAACGGAATCTCCAGGTCGCGGAACGGGCGCGGGCTCTCCAAGAGGCTGTCGAACAGCGGCTCGTACTCGACGAACCGCTCGGGATCCATGACCACCATGATCTTGTTGCCGACCACCTCCTCGGGCCGGTAGCCCAAGATCCGCTCGATCCGATCGCTCACGTACACCACCCTCCCCTCGCGATCGAACTCGGTGATGTACTCCGCGGCGGCCTCGGCCACGTCCTGGAACCGGCGCTCGCTCGCCTCCAGGGCGCGCAGCATCGCCAGACGCTCGGAGGCGTCGCGCAGCACCCAAACCTGCACCTCCCCGGTGGGCACCGTCGCCCGCGCCACGGTGATCTCGGCGTCGAAGGCGCGCTCGGGCCCGGCCAGCCGAGCCACAACCACCTCCCGACCGGACTCGCAGTCTTCGAGAAAGCGCTCGGCGTCGTTCGAATCGGCCAGCCAGCAGATCGGATCCTCTCCCATCAGCGACTCCGGTTGCCGCCCCAGCAACTGACCGATGCGTCGGTTCGCTTGCAGAACGCGCCGTTCGGGGTCCAGCACCGCGATGCCGTCCGGGCTGGCGTCCATGATCTGCCGCAGCCTCTGCGCCTGTTCGGCCAGCTCCTCGGTGCGCTCCCGCACCAGCCGCTCCAGCCTGCGGCCCTCGGTGAGCGCGTGGAGCGTCACCAACACCAGCAGCAGCGTGGTGGAGAGCCCGCCGAAGAGGATGGCCTTGGCCCCGCCGCCCGACTGGGAGCGGAGCAGGGCGTCGGTGGCTCGAAGCTCCACCGTGCCGTCGAGTCCTGCGAGCTTCAAAGGCGATCGCCGGTGCAGCAACCCCTGCGTTCGGCCGAACTCCAGCGTGGAGTCCCCCGCGTTCAGCCGAAGCACCACGTTGAAGTCCGTTCCCCCGCCATCGGCGACGGTCTCGGTCCACCGCGCGGGATCGAACACCGCAACCAGCACGCCCTGCAGACCTCGGCCCGTCCTCGCCGGCGTGCACGCGCCGATGAGACCGTCTGGGCTGCCGCACAGCCGGTAGCGTCCCGATCTGGTCGGTTCCAGGTAGCGCAGATCGGCAGGCCGGCCCACAGGATTGGGACGATCCGTCCGCCACAGCAAGGGCCTCAGCCGATCGTCCCGCCACGACAGCTCGACGACCGAACCCCCGACGAAGCGACGCGCGAACCGCTCGAACTCTCCCTGCGTCACCTCGTCGCTGTTCTCGAAGAAGGCGCGCGTCGGCTCGAGCGCCGCAGCAAGGTTCAGGCTGCGCATCACCCCCTGCATCCGAAGTTCGGCCAAGCGCGCCAGGCGATCCTGGAAGCGCTCCTCCTCCAGAGCCCGCACCCGCCACCAGATCCCCAGGGTGGCGCCTCCTCCCAGGCAGAGGATCAGGGCCACGAGCACCGCGATCCGTGCCGCTCCCTCGCGGTGGTCGACTCCCATCAGACGGGCCCATCGGTCCATCGGTGCTCTTGCCAACGACTTTACACCGAAACCCCCGGTCGTGGGGCCCGTACCCGCCGCAGGTATAAGGTGCCGATGCCGAGGCCTCTGACGCTCCTTCTCGCCGCGCTGGCTTGCTCCTCCGCCTCCGCCGACGAAGGCAAATGGTTCCTCAGCTTCCACACGGGCCGCTCCGTCGTGTGGATCGGCGGCGAGGACGAGAGGGAGGCGTTCGCGATGGGCATCGGGTACAGCCGGCCCGACCCCCGGATGAAGGCTGGAACGCGGCCGGGAAACCTCGACCTCTACCTGTATTTCGAGCGCTCGTGGTCGACGCCGCAGGACGACGTGCCGCACGTCGCCTCGGACGCCGTCGGCTTCCTCGCCGCGGCCTCGTGGGAGGACATGTGGACCAAGGAGTTCGGCACGTACCTCCGCTTGGGCTGGGGCATCCAGGTCCAGAACCGAACCAGCAACGACCTGGACAGCGTGCTCAACTCCTCGCCCGTGCTGGGCTTCGGGATGATTTTCCGTTGCGGAAGCGAGTTCCGGATCGGCGTCGACTACCTGCACCTGTCGAACGGCGGAACCGCCGGCAGGAACCTCGGCCAGAACCAGCTGATGGTTTCGCTGACGGTCCGGGTCCAATGAGTCGCCGGCCGCCGCAGCGACCCGCTCGGCAACGCTTCGGGGCCGCGGTCGCAGAGACCGCGGCCCCGTGGACGGCCTAACGGGCCAGCCTCACTGCTCGCTGAAGAACTTCTTCAGCCGCTCCAAATAGGGTTTGAACTGCTCCGCTTCCTCGGCGGGCATCTTGCCCAGCAGACTCTCCGCCTTCTGGACGGCCGCCAGTCCGTTCTTCCGGTCGTTCCGCCGCTGGTACACCAGGGCCTCGTAGTAGTAGAACACCGGGCCGCTGTCCTTCTCGATGGCCTTGGCCTTGGCGATCGCGCGGTCCACCAGCTTCTCGAAGGCGGCCTTCTTCGACTCGTCCTTCGGGGGCTGGGACAGCATGAACGTGATCAGCGGCGCCGACGCGTCCTCGCCCTTGGCCTTGCCCAGCTCGTCGATCATCTTCTCGGCGGCCTTGGGGTCGTCGGGAGCGATGAGCTGGAGCTTCGTCACCTTGGCCATGTTCGCCAAGGCGGGATCTTTGGCCAGCTCGTCGAGGGCCTTCAGCGCCTCGGCCTTCTCGCCCTTGGCGTACTGGGCGCGGGCGGCGGCGAGCTTCTGCCGCGCCTCCATCTGCCTCTTCTCGGCGGCGGCCTGCTCCAAGAACGCCGCACGGAACTTGGCGACGTCGAACGAGCCCTCCACGATCTTGGCCAGCGGCTCGTCCATCGACATCGGATGGCCTATCCAAACCACCTTCTGGTCGGCGACCACGAACGCCGTGGGGATGCCGTTCTGGCCCGCGGCGGTCATGTACGTCTCCGCCATCTTGCCGCTCGACTGGTCCATCGCGACGTTGTAGTCCATCTTGTCGCCCATCTCCTCCACGAACTTCTTCACGTTCGCTCGGATGGCCTCGATGTCCTCGCCGCGCTCGTAGGCGTCGACCCCCACGAACGTGACCTTTCCGGCGTACTTCCGGGCCAGCTCGGTCAGGTGCGGGATGCTCTGGCGGCAGGGGCCGCACCAGGTCGCCCAGAACTCGATGACGTAGATCTTGCCCGGCTCCAAGGAGGCGACCGGGGTGCCCTTGACCCATGAGGCCACCTGGATGGGGGGCGCGGGGTCGCCGGGGGCCAGCGATTGCGCGGAGGCCGCGGCTACGGTGAGGGCCGCGAGCGCCGCAGCGGCGAAAGCTCGGATGCGAACCATGGCGCATTATGGCCCTCATCCCGCCCGCCCGTGGGCCTGGACTACAATGGGCCGTGCACGAGGTGTCGATCTGCGCGGCGGCGGTTCGGGCCGCCGTGGCCAAGGCCGAGGAGATGGGCGGCAGGCGCATCGCGGTCCTGAGGCTCCGGATCGGGGCGCTGGCGGGCGTCGTGCCCGAGGCCTTGGACTTCGCCTACCCGGTCGTCTGCAGGGGCACGCTCGCGGAGGGCTCGCGGCTGGAGCTGGAGCACGTTCCCGTGCGCTGCCTGTGCGAGCCTTGCGGGAAGGAGTTCAGCCCACAGGGTGCGGTGTACGCGTGCCCCTCGTGCGGCGTTCCGTCGGCCAGAATCGTCAGCGGGCGCGAGCTGGAGCTGGCCCAGATCGAGCTGGAGTGACCATGGAGGATCGCCTGATCGTCGACTTCGCGCAGGCCGTGCTGGCCGAGAACGACCGCATGGCCGCCGCGCTCCGCGCCGAGTTCGACCGGAGAGGCCTGTTCTGCGTCAACGTGCTCTCTTCGCCAGGCGCGGGCAAGACGGCCCTGCTCGAGCGCACGCTCGCCGATCTCGCAGGGCAAATCCCGACCGGCGTGCTGGTGGGCGATCTTGCGACGGACCACGACGCCGCCCGCCTGCGGGGCAAGGGCGCGCGGGTGGTGCAGGTCACCACCGACGGCTACTGCCACCTGGAGGCGAACATGGTTCGGGCCGGCTTGGACGCCCTCGGCCTGGATGGTCTCCGGTTGCTGATCGTCGAAAACGTCGGCAACCTGGTCTGCCCGGCCAGCCACGACCTGGGCGAGCACGCGCGCGTGGTGCTGTTCAGCGTCACCGAGGGCGAGGACAAGCCGCTGAAGTACCCCACGCTCTTCAAGACCGCCGACCTGGTGCTGGTCAGCAAGATCGACCTCGCGGAGGCCGTGGAGTTCCGCCGGGAGGAGGCTCTCGCCGCCGTGTACGGGGTGGCACCGCAGGCCGAGGTGCTCGAGGTCAGCGCCAAGACCGGCTCGGGGCTGGAGCATTGGTACGCCTGGCTGCGGGAACGGCTCCAGCCCCGCGTGTAGGCGTCAGAGACCGACGCCCTTGGCCGCCCACAGGAACCCGCGGCGGCAGATCTCGCGCGGAGTCTCGGGCTCCAGAACGTCCCGATGGTGCCCCAGCGCGGTGTAGAACACCCGGCCCTTGCCGTACTTCTTGGTCCACACCTGCGGCATCTTGCACGGGTTCTCCACGTGCGGACCGTCCACGCCGGGCGTCGGGAAGTCGGTGGTGGCCAGAACGTTCACGGCCGGGTCCACGTGCAGGTAGTACTGCTCGCTGACCACCTCGAAGTCGGGCAGACCGTCCGTGATCGGGTGCGGGTTCGCGCGGTTGATGTTCACGGTGTACCGGACGCCGTCGTTGCCCGGGTGCGCGACCCATTGGCCGCCGGTCATGAACTGCCACTCGGTGTTCAGACGGAACGCGTCGCACATCCCCCCGTGGCAACCCGCGATGCCGACTCCGTGGTCCGCGACGGCCCGCAGCACCGGCTGCTCCTGCTCGGGCTGGATGCTCCCCATGGTCCACACGGGGATGATCAGGCTCAGGCCGGCCAGCTTCTCGGCGTCCCGGAACGCATCCAGGGTGTCCGCCACCTCGACCTCGAACCCCTCGCCGACGAGAATCTCTCGGAACAGGTCGGCGACCTTGTCCGGCTCGTGGCCGTCCCAGCCGCCCCAAACGATCAGCGCGCTCTTTGCCATGGCGCCAGATTACCTACGCGCTCGGGGCTTCTTCCCGCGCGAGGCGCGTCACCAAGCGCCGATCAGATCGCCCCTCTTCGACCAAGGCTCGATCTTCGCATGGAGATCGCGGTACACCACGCCGAAGCGATCCTCGTCCCCGTGGAAGGGGGCGGCGTCCATCCCGAGGGCGTTCTCGGAGGGGGACGCAGCGTCGGACAGCCTCCGCAACCCGCCGGGCGCAGAAGTAAGCAGAAGGTAGCTGGAGCCGACCCTGCCGAAGAAGCTGGACGACAGGTCGTGCACGAACTCCCGGTTCTGCGTGTTCGGGTCCGGCCCCATGTAGAAGGCGTCCCGCGGGCACCTCATCAGGCTCTTCGAAGCGCCGTACGGCGCGAGCAAGGACTCTGCCGTCGGCAGAGCGAAGAACGGGTCGGGGGAGGGCCCGTCCAGGTGCTGGTACTTCGCCACCGCGGAAGGTCCGTAAGGCAGGCAGTCGTCGTGGTCCGCGGCGTACAGAGCCGTCGACTTGCCGATCTGAGCGAGGTTCGAGATGCACCCCGCGTCCTTTCCCCTCTCCCGGGCCTTGGACAGGACCGGGAAGAGCAGTGCGGCCAACAGGACGAGGATCACCACGACCACGAGCAGCTCCACGAGCGTGAAGCCGAGCCGGACGCTCCGCGGAGGGCTATCGAATCGTGCCATCCAGAAGCTCCTTGGCGAACGACCGGAGGTCCTCGTCCTGGCTGTTCAGCCGAGCCTCGCACTGCTGCCGCCAATCCGGCGCGTTCAGCCGCTTCAGGTTGAGCAGGGCGAACGTCTGTACCCTCGGACGAGGGTCGTTCAGGAGGTAGGCCTTGGTCAGCTCGATGCAGCGTTGCCGGTGCGGGCCGCGGGCCTGGTAGCCGAGCAGACCCCCGATCCCCGTCTTGTCCTCCGGGTTCGCCTGCAGCAGGCGCTCGATCTCCGCAATCTCGTCGCCGTTCAAGAGTTGCTTCTCACTGACCTTGTGCACCAGCGCCCAGTACGAGTCGTAGTCGGCGAGGCTGCTGTAGCCTAGCTCGCGAGCATCCCGGAGCTTCTTCGGGTCCACGCTGCACGATCGAACCACCCAGAACGAAGCCGCCAGACCCACCAGGAGGCCGACGGCCACGGCCACCGGCGACCACCTAGTTGGACGTGAACTTGATGTAGCAGGCATCTCTTCAAGCGTTATAGGCCAGCCCGGAGCAGTATCCTCTGCAACCGGTCAGACAGCAGTCCAAGGTCTGGCAAGCGTCGCAGGGCCCGCTCGCCTGTCCGCTGATGCCGACGTACCAGCAACAGGGCGGGAACGCCACCAGAGCGCCCCGCACCAGGCTCGCCTGCACCGTCCCAACGACCACCAAGACCGCAAGTACGGCCGCCAACAGGGATTGGATCCACAGTCTCATCCTACAGCCTCCTTTGCGTCACAGTACCCATCCCGATGGGGGGGGGGTCGAAAGACCCATTTTCAGGCAGAGCGCCGTGCGCTGGAGGGCTTCTGCGAGCGAGGGGTGCCTGCTTTGGACTTCGCACGTCTATCGTTTGTCTCAGGCAAAGGAGGTAACCCATGCTCGTTCCGCTCGCAGCCGCAACGGTTCTCTTCTCTGCCGCCGCGCCGACCCCCACCGGGGGTCGCGTCGTAGCGGCCTCGCTCTTCAAGAACGGCTATGCCGTCGTCGTGCGCGAGATTCCCGTGACGGACGGCAAGGCGACGGTCGGCGAGGTCCCCCGCGCCGCGCTCGGAACGCTCTGGTTCGTCCCGGCGGAGGGCGCCCAGCTCCGGTCGGTCGTCAGCTCGGTCGTGAAGACCAAGACGCCTGCGCCGCTCTCGTCGCTGGAGGAGGTCCTCGCGGCGAACGTCGGCCAAAGCGTCCAGGTCGCCTTCGCGACCGAGGACCCCGCGCTCGGCAAGGCGCAGACCGGGCGCATCGTATCCGCCGAGGGCCAGCTCCTGGTCCTGCGCACGGCCGCCGGCACGGTGGCGCTGCCGAAGGCGGCGATCCGCTCGGTGGTCGCCGCGGGCGGGGCGCTGAAGTGGCAGAGGGAGGTGGAGACCCGCAAGCGGGTGGTGCGCATCGAAACGACCGGAGCCGGCTCTGGCAAGGTGCTTATGGTGTCGTTGGAGCGCGGCCTGCTTTGGGCTCCCTCGTACGCGTTGGACGCCTCCGACCCGAAGCGGCTGCGCATCCTGTGCAAGGCGACGCTGGTCAACGACCTGACCGACTTGAAGCAGGCGGACCTGCGACTAGTCACCGGATTCCCCAACGTGCCGTTCGCGCCGACCGGGGAGCCGTTCTCGACCGGAGCGGGCATCGAGCCGACCTTGGCGGCGCTGGTTCGGGCCGGAGCGCCCGACGAGGCCAGGCGCGAGGGAGCCCTGCTGACGCAGAACATGGCGGCGGCGCCCGGAGGGCTGGCGTTCGACGCCGCGTTTCCCCCCGCGCCGCAGATCCCCGGCGAGCAGCTGGAGGATCTGTTCTTCTACCGGCTTTCCGGGCTGAGGCTGGCCAAGGGCGACCGGGCCATCGCCTACGTGTTCGCCGTCGAATCGGAGTACGAGCACCTGCACACCTGGGACGTCGCCGACGGCAGCCTCCTGCGGCCCGGCGCGGAAGGGCCCTCCGACGAGCCGGGCGAGGTGTGGAACTGCCTGCGCTTCCACAATCGGAGCGGCCAGCCTTGGACCACCGCGCCGGTGACCGTGACCAAGGACGGCCAGATCCTGGGCCAGGACACGCTGCGCTACACCGGCCGCGACGCCGAGGCGCTCGTGCGCGTCACCAAAGCCCTGGATGTGCGCGCCCGGGCCACCGAGGAGGAGCTGTCCCGAGAGCGGGGCGCCGTGCGGAACTCGGCTGGCTCTCCGGTGTTCGACCTGGTCACCCTGAAGGGAACCCTGACCGCGCGCAACGCCAAGCCGGAGCCCATCCGGCTGAGGATCCGCAAGGAGCTGACCGGAGAGGTCGAGTCCGCCGAGGGCAACCCCTCGGTCACGAAGTCGGCCCGCGGCCTGCGCGAGGCCAACCCGGTGTCCCGCTTGGAGTGGAACGCGACCCTCCAGCCCGGCGAGACGCTCGAGCGCACGTACACCTACAAGGTGTACGTGCCTTCCCGCGGCTAGCGCGCCGGTCCGCCGGGCGCCTTGGCCAGAGCCCAGCGCACCGCCAGCCGGACGTCCGGGTCGGGGTCCTCGGCCAAACGAGCGATCGGCTCGCGGTAGCGCTGCGGGTTCCGCTCCGCCAGGAGCCTCACGGCCTCGAGCCTCAGCTCGGGCTGCGAGGACTCGAGGGCGCTGGCCACCAGAGCCAGCGCGGCCTCGGTGCCAGCAGCCGCCAACAGCTCCAGACCGATGCGCCGCTCCCGCAGCGTCCTCTGCTGCAGCTCGCCGCCCAGCGCCATGGCCTCGTCCGGAAACCGCCCGAGGGCGGCCACCGCGGCCTTGCGCAGGCCCAGGTCCTCGGCGGTGGCCAGACGCCGCAGAACGGGGATCGCGTCCGGCGTCTCCAGGGCCCGCAGCGCCACCACGCAGGCCAGCGCGAGCGTGCGGTCCTCGCCTTGGGCCCACTGCAGCAGGCGCTCCGTGGCGCCGCGGTTCCTGGTGGCGGCGATCCACCCGACCGCCGAGAGGCGCGTCTTCGGGTCGGCCAGACCGGCGTCCAGCGCGGAGGCGGCCTCGGGGATCGCCCGGGAGCGGGCCAACCTCCAGGCGTTCTCCCTCTCTGCAGACTTGGAGGACGACAGGTAGGGGGCGAGCATCCTGCCGGACTCGGGCGCGAGAGCCGCGATCAACCCTTCGTACAGCCGCAGCGCCAGCCGGTCCGCCGTGGCCAGTTTCTCCCGCAGCATCCACTCCAGAGCGGGCCTACCGATGGCGATCAGCTCGTCCGTGGCCGAACGAACCTCCTCCTCCAGCGTGCCCACGCCCCACGCCGTCGCCTTGCGGTACAGCCTCTCCAGCTCCTCGGTCGGAGGCTCCGGCCTCGTTCCGGGCTTGGGAGGCGTCCGAGCGGCCTGGGCGGCGGAGGCGGGCTTGCCCGCGGCGTCCAGCGCGGCCGCCCAGGTCGGCTCGAGCCGGACGGCCGCATCCTCCAGGCCGCGAGCGTACAGGTCCGCGCCCGAGAGATCGGCGAAGAGGCCCACGGAGCCGAAGTCGCGCGCGGGGTTGGCCGCGCCCGGAGGGCCTTGGTAGCGGTCGTCGCCGGCCACGTCCAAGAACAGGCCGACGCCGTTGGCGTTGCCGATCGCGGGGCGGCTGTCCGCGCCGGCGTACACGTCGTTGCCCGAACGGTCCAGAAGCAGCGCCACCGCGTAGTCGTGGCCGATGGCGTGCATCGCGCCCGTGCGCACCGTGTAGGCGTCGTTGCCGGCCTCGTCCACCAGGTAGGCGGCGCACAGGTGCATCGCGCTCGCCTGTGAGTAGTAGTGCGCCAAATAGCCGTCGTGCCCCGAGCGGTCCCACAGCACGCCGATGGCGAACCAGTAGCTGGCGCCCTGCGAGTAGGTGCCCGCGCTGTAGGCGTCGTCGCCCGCTTCGTCGACCAGCATTCCCAGGCCGCCGCTGAAGCCGCCGGAATCCTCGCGGTAGCCGCACGCGGAGCCCTGCGCGAAGCACTGCCAGCTCTGCGGCACCAGCGGCGCGCCGCTCTCGACGCCCCCTGCGGTGTAGGCGTCGTTGCCGCTCAGGTCGCTCAGCAGGCCTACCCCCGCGGTGCGCGCGGCCCCCTGCCCGAACAGACCAACGTGGTACCGGTCGTCGCCGCGCGTGTCCCGCAG
>JAOACB010000090.1 GCA_026418055.1 Fimbriimonadales bacterium | reverse complement strand
CTCTTAACGTAGGAGCCGTCCACCTCCTACGGAGGTCGGCGGACTTCCCTAGGAGGCACCCTTCGGCTCCTCCGCGTGCGCCGGCGCAGGCCGCGCACCGACGCGCCCGGCGCAGGGGTCCCATAGGGGCCTGAGCATGCCGATCCGGCTGTTGGACAACCCGTGCCGACCTGGTGCGCTCCGAGCGGCGGCGGCCAATCGCGCTCGCTCCGTCTCGGAAGCCGACGATTTCCGCGCGACCCGTTGCGCTCCGGACCGTCGACGCAACGTAAGCCGAAAGTCACCGTTCGGCCGGCATTTTCCAAAGCCAGAACCCCGATGGACGAGACGCCGCCCGTTCTGAGAAGGTACCTTCAGAGTGTCGTTGAAGAGCGTTACCGATGTGCGGGATCTGCGGCTGGCTGTCTTTTGAAAGCCCCACCGAGGCAGACCCGGTCGTGCGGATGAGAGACCGAATGGCCTCTCGCGGACCGGACGCCGCGGGGTTGTGGCGATCCGCGGACGGGCACGCCTGCTTCGGCCATCGGCGGCTCGCGATCCTCGGCCTCACCGAAGCGGGCAACCAGCCCATGTCCACGTCGGACGGTCGTTGGACGATCGTCTTCAACGGCGAGATCTACAACTTCCAAGCCCTGGCGAAGGAGCTGGAGAAAGACGGAGCCGTCTTCCGCACCGGCACGGATACCGAGGTGCTGCTCGAGCTGTGGCGCCGCGAGGGGCCGTCCTGTCTTCCCCGGCTGCGAGGGATGTTCGCGTTCGGGGTGTGGGACTCGCTGCGACGCGAGTTGCACCTGGCCCGCGACTTCGCCGGCATCAAGCCCCTCTACTACTCTCGAACGGACCGCGGCTGGCTGTTCGCCTCCCAAGCTAAGGCGCTGCTAGAGTCGGGACTGCTGACGGCAACCGTCGACCCGGTGGGGATCGCGGCGTTCTGCGTCTTCGGCCACCTCCCCACCGGGCGCGCGCTACACCGCGAGGTCCGCGAGCTGCCTCCCGGCACGTGGGTGCGCATCGACAAGGACGGCGTCACGGAGCCGGTGCAATACCTCTCCTTCGCAGACCTGTTGCTCGGTCCGGGCGATCCGAGGCCGCTGGCGGAGGCCTTCCGGGACACGGTGCTCCACCACTTCGTGTCCGACGTGCCGGTGTCGGTGTTTCTGTCGGCGGGCAAGGACTCGACCACTCTGCTGGCGCTGGCCAGCGAGGTCCACGGCGCCGACCTGCACGCGGTCACGCTTGGATTCCACGAGTTCGCGGGCACGGCGGACGACGAGACGCTGCTCGCCACCAAGGTGGCCGAAGCCTACGGAGCCCGGCATGAGGTCCGCACGATCGGACCGAAGGACTTCCACGGCGACCTGGAGCGCATCCTCGACGCCATGGATCAGCCATCGATCGACGGCGTGAACACGTACTACGTGTGCCGGGCCGCCCGCGAGCTGGGGGTCAAGGTGGCGCTGTCGGGGTTGGGTGGCGACGAGCTGCTGGGGGGCTACCCCTCCTTCCAGCAGATACCCCGCCTGCTTCGGTTGACGCGTCCTTTCCGCTGGACCGGCTCGTGGGGTCGGCGGCTTCTGCAGAGACTCCCGATGCCGCCGAAGCTTTCCCCCAAGGCGCTCTCGGTTGCCGAGTACGGGCACAGCGTGGAGGGGGCTTATCTGCTGCGCCGCGCTCTGTTCCTTCCTTGGGAGCTTCCGGCGGTCTTAGGTGAGGACCTTGCCCGCGAGGCGTTGGCGCACTGGGACCCGCTTGAGGAGCTCCGGCCGTTGGCCGCGGGGATGCCGACGCTGCACAGCAAGATCGCGATGCTGGAGATCGGCGCCTACATGATCCCCAGGCTCCTGCGCGACTCCGACTGGGCGAGCATGGCCCATTCCCTCGAGCTGCGCGTGCCTTTCGTGGATCTCGAGCTGTTCCGTGCTCTGGGGCCGCGAGTGGTCAGCAAGCACCCTCCGACCAAGGACGACTTGGTCCGCTCCACCTCGAAACCCCTCCCCGAGGCGGTGGTGCACAGACCCAAGACGGGCTTCCAGATCCCCATCCGCCGGTGGCTAGCCGAGGCCGCGGGGTCTGCCCGCCCTGCCCACTCTCTGCGGGACTGGGCGCGGCTGATCCTTGCCAACACGATCGATCTTCCCAACGGGTCGCAACTCCCGGAGCCCTCGGTCGCCCGAACGCCTTGAGGCGGCAGGCTCCGCTGGGCGATCGGTCTTCCCTTGGCGATCACGGCATCGGTTTGCGCTGGGCGCGCCCTAGGTCGTCTGGTAGCGCCGAGCCACCCATCCGGACGGCACGCGATGGCCCGAATGCTCCAAGGCAACGACGGGAGCATGGAGGCTAGGCATAGCGGCGAAGGGCCATCCTCTTCACGCCTGCGCCGCTTCCCAGCGTCGGCGAGCTGCGCCGTCGAGGACCTTCCCGCCGGTGAAAGGCCCCTTCCGACGGCGCCCCGACATCCGGCTGACCTAGGACAGACGTCTGCAGGGCTCGCGGCAGGCCCAGCTTCGCGATCAACCGTGCCGGGTTGCCGTAGCCAGTCTGAGAGGTGGGACTCTGGGCCGGAGGCGAAGTTCAGAAGCCAACCATCGCGGGCTTGCCGTACGCTCGCCGCTGCGCCTTCGTGGCCAACCGCGCTCTGGCCGATCCTCGATGCAACTGCCTCGTGATGTACTCAGGCGGCCTGTGGGAAGCGGATTCCGGTCCTCCCCTTGCCGCCCTGCTTCGACTCCTCCAACGCCCTCTGGGCTCGGGAGAGCACGGACTCCCTCGAATCGTCTCGTCCGATGGGCGTCACTCCCGCGCTGATGCTGAGGCTGAGGGCCTTGGAGCCTCTGCCGCACTGCACCACGATCCGGCTCTTCAGCAGATGTCTCGCCAGATCGTCCAGACGGCGCTTGAGGCCCTGCGGAGTCCACGGACCAACCACGACGAACTCGTCGCCGCCCAGGCGGCAGAGGAACCCCTGAGACCCCAGGAAGGCCTTCAGCCTGCCCGCGAGCGCGTTCAACGCTTGGTCTCCCGCGGACTCACCAAGGTCCCGATTGACGGCTGCCAAGTCATCCACATCCGCCACCGCGAGGCTGTAGGGAGCTGGTCCGAGCCGGGCCTTCTGCAGGATCGCCTCGAGATAGTAGTCCAGAGCGGCGCGGTTCGCCAGCTGGGTGAGGTGGTCGGTTTGGCTCGCCAGCTCCACCCGCTCCAGCTTCTCCTCGAGAACCCCGACCGTCGAGGCGAACTGTTCCTGTGCGTTGTGTCGGTCCTCCGTGAATCGCAACAGGGCCTCCTTGGCCGCGGAAGCCTGCTCGCGGACGACCCTGCGCAGCTCCGCCAGATCGTCGCACTCGGAGGCGAAGGCCAGATGCCTCTGCATCCGCTCCATCCGGTGAGCCAGATCGTCCGCAGGGTCCATGGCCGAGCGGAGCGTCGCCACGATGCCGCGGATCGAATCGCGGACCTCGCGCACGAACTCCTCGACCTGAGACCTCTGCAGGTCGCCGAACGCCTCGAGCTCGGGTCCGATCGCCTCGCGGATCTTGTCGATGCGGCCCGCACTGAGCTCCTGCCTCGCCAGCTCCGAGCCGTAGGCGAGCAGGCGTCGGCGGAACTCCGCCGCCTCGGCCGTGCCGGGACTCACGGTCAGGTTCGCGGCACCCTCGAGCGCCTCCAAGGCCAGAGTCAGAGCCGGCAGGGCAACGTGGGCCAGCCTCGCGGGGTCCTCTCCCGCCGAAGGGGTCGTTGGTTTCCAGAATGCGCGCATGCTCGCTCCCAATTGTCGGCACGCCGGCCGCTAGATTGGAACCATCGTGGAAAGGCATAGGTAGACTCGCGCCATGCCCTTCGCCGAACTCCGGTACTTCTCCGAGGCTCTTCAGAAGCACACCGCCGTCAACCTGCTCCTCCCGGATCCCAAGCTGCCCGGGCCATACCCCGTGATGTTCCTGCTCCATGGCCTCAGCGACGACCATACGATCTGGATGCGCCGCACCAGCATCGAGCGCTACTGCGACGGCTTGCCCCTCCTCGTGGCGATGCCGGACGGCGGCCGCGGCTTCTACGTCGACGCCTTGGACGGCTTCGCCTACGAGACGGCGCTCGCGGTGGAGCTTCCGAGCCTGCTTCAGGCGTACTTCCCAACGACCGACCGTTGGTGCGCCACCGGCCTGTCGATGGGAGGCTACGGCGCGGTGAGGTTCGCCCTGCGCTATCCAGAGCGGTTCGTCTCCGCCCACTCGCTCTCCGGCGCTTTGGCGTTCGGCCACAGCACCGAGCTGCCGAAGCGGCCCGACGCCCGCGAATTCGAGCGCCTGGTGGGTTCGAGTCCTAAGGGCAGCGACTTCGATCTGCTCGCCTTGGCGGAGCGGCTGGAGCCCGCGCGCAGACCGGCGCTGCGCTTCGACTGCGGCACGGAGGACTTCCTGCTGGAGTCCAACCGGTGCTTCCACGAGCACCTGGCGAAGCTCGGCTTCCCGCACGAGTACGAGGAGTTCCCCGGCGATCACGAGTGGGGCTACTGGGACCTCCACGTGCGGGAGGCGATCGAGTTCCACCGCCGTCAGCTGGGTTTCTGACCGAGCGTCCGGCTCCCCGCTCTCGTCCGCCCGAAACGGCGCCCCGCCCTAGAAGGGTTGGGTATCGGGCGCCTTTGGGCCTCCGCGCCGAGGCGGCCCAGAGCGAGGTGACGCATGCCGTCGGATGCCGGATCGGGCTCGGATTTCGCCGAATCTTGCCTCGGTTGCGGATGCCTTTTCCTTGTGTTCGGCTTCTCGCTTCCGTTCGAGTACCCGATCCTCTGGCTGCCCATCGCCCTGTGGGCGATCTTCGCGATCGTTCACACGATGTTCGCGAGCAAGGAGACCAGCACCGCCTCTGCCGCCAACGGCGCTGGCGGGCGGTCGACCTTGGGGAGCGCTGCCCACCCAAGCGGCTCGACCCCGTTCAGGGGTGCAAGCGGTTCCGCCATCCAAGGCTCTTGGGCGGCCGAGGCGCTGCTTGCCCCCGAGACCAGTGACCCAGTCGGCAACGACTTCCGGGGACGCAGACCTCGGGCGAACCAGCCGACGCGCCGATCCGGAAACCCCGGTGGCACATCCGAACCGCCTCTCACCATGGAAGCCTTGGAAGAGCCCGTCACCGACCCGATCACCGGCGAGACGATTCGTCCAAGCGATCCCCACCGCCGGTGCGGACGGTGCGGCGCGCGCTACACGGAAGCGTCCTACAGGTATGTCCTCGAGGAACTGGGAGGGCGATGCCAAGCCTGCAGAGGCTACTTGGAGCCACACACCGGCCCAAGCCCCGATCCGTCCGACGTCGAGGATTTCTTCGCGACGGAGGCCGAGCGCCGGTTGACGCGAGAGCCGCGGAGGCGCAGGAGCCGCCGCTCAGCCGCGGCTCGGCGCAACGACCCGTTCGATGCTGAGGAATCCGCGCTGGAAAGGGGTTGGGGCCTCTTGGTCGACCCAACGGCGCCGCGCAACCGACAGGAGGCGCTGATGATCCTTGGTCTTTTCGAAGACGCGACGCCTCGGGAGATCCTGGACAACTACATCCTCCTCACGCGGGCATGGCGGAGCAGAGACCGGGAGGAGGCTCGAGACATCGTTCGCATGTACCTGGCCGCCTTCGACCGAGCCCTCAGGTTCTTGATGAACAACCCATGAGAACCCTGCCCCGTTCCCCCCGCCACAGCGACTCAAGGTCATCCGAACGGTACGCGAGCCTGCAGCTG
>JAOACB010000089.1 GCA_026418055.1 Fimbriimonadales bacterium | reverse complement strand
GTACCCGGCTCGGCGCAGCTCGCCCGACACGAGCGGCATCTGCACCCAGCCGGATGCCGGCGGGAGGGAGGACGCGCAGAGGAGCAGCAAGCCGATCAACGGGTGTGGGAGCGCTCGGACGCGGGATCCAGCAACGGATTGCCTCGGTAGCCTTCGCCCCTTCCAGATCTGGCGTGCTGCACCGCCCTCCGCACGAGAGCCAACTGGGCCTCGACCTCGGCGAACTCGTTCTTGCCCGTGTGGTGCTCGACCCCGAGGACGCCGGAGTAGCCGGCTTCGAGGAGGATGGCCAACGCGGCGTCCATCCTGCTGTAGGTGGTCTTCTGGTCGATGTGGGTGTGGATGGCGATCGGCGCCAAGGCCCGATCGTACTCGTCCGGGGTGTTCCAAGTGTCCTTGCCCATGTGCAGCAGGATGCCGAACGCCGGGGATCCCACGGCGCGATGCAGCTCGAGCATGTTGTCAGGGTAGTTCTCGGCGCCCCAGTGCGTCTCCGGACCCACCTTGTAGCCGTTGTCGGAGGCTCGGCTGCTGAACGCTCGGAAGGCCTCCACGATGGCGTCGAACTGCTCGGTGGTCCAGTGGCGGTCCCTCCCTCCCGTGTCGATGCGCACGGTGCGGGCACCGAGGATCTCCGCGGCGCGCAGGTGGCGCTCTGCGAGCTGCCGATGGCGGGCCCGTGTCTCGGGATCGTCCTCCCAGACGTGGCAACCGTCGGCGTGGTAGTTGACGCACACCAAGTCGCGCTCGTCCATCGCTCGGCGGACCTTGCGAAGGCGCTCCTCGTCCAGCTGCACCTCCACGTCGGCTCCCAGAAGGCCGTTCCAGATGTCGGCGGTGAGCAGGTGGTAGCGGTAGCGGCACGCCTCCAGGTAGCCGAACACGTCGATGGTGCCCTCGGCGAGGGCTCCGTGGAACGAGAACGATGCGATGCTGAGGTTCATGCTTGCCTCCCTCCGACGCCGCAGGTTACCCCTCGCCGAGCCGGTGCGCCACGGGGTTGGGCGGCTCGGAGCCTCGCCCAGATCGGAGCGCACGCAGGCTGGGTTGCTCGAAAGGCAGGCTAGGCGCTCAGGAGCGTCCGACGCGCCGTCTCGGTCGGCCCGCCGCAGGCAGGGATCCTTATTCCATCAAGTGCGCTGGATCCCCGTAGGAAAGGCGTCGCGTGTCGAAGGGTTCCCCAGCGGAGGTTGGAAGAATGGGGAATCTTCCGCGAGAAAGACCTCTCGATGGGTCGTTGGCTGCGGCCCGAGGCGGGGCATGGGGTCCTGCGGGATTCGAAATCGCCGGGGACTTCGGCCCTGCCCTTTCCATGGTCGGCTAGGGAGATCCGGCGGCACGGCCCTCGCACGATCCGAGCCGAGCCGCTCCGAGACGGTTGCCGAGAGCCAAGCCTCGCGCGAGAAACCTGCCGAGCGCCGAAGCGTTTGGTGGAGAGGCCGCTGGATATGCGGTCGAGGGCGGCACGCGGCCGCCCTGACCTTCGATCGGCGCGGAGGTTGAATCGGAATCAGCTCTTCAGCATGCTGCGCAGCATCCAGATGGTCTTCTCGTGGGCCAGAATGCTGCTCTCGGCCATCCCTTGGGTCACGGGATCTCCCGCCTCGTCCGTGGCCTTCCAGAGAGCCCGCAGGTCCTCGACGAGGGCCTGGTATCCCTCCACGAGATCCTGGATCATCGCATCCTCGCCGCGCAATCCGGGCGACTCGCGCACGCTGCTGAGCTCGGCGAACTCCTTCAGCGTGCCGGGCGGGAAGCCACCCAGGGCCCGGATGCGCTCGGCAAGGGCGTCCACCTCGAGGAAGTGAGCCTCGTAGAGAACCTGGAACTGATCGTGGAGTTCCTTGAAGCGGGGTCCCTCCACGTTCCAATGGTGATGCTGGGCCTTCAACATGATCGCGTAGGTGCCAGCCAGCACCTTGGTCAGCGCCTGCACGACCTGGTCTTGCTTCGAACTCACAGAGATCAAACCCTCCTCATCTTGGTTTTACGCTCGGTCAAAATCGTAGAGTTCCCTTCTCCCGGCAAGGATGCTCAGCCCGTGGCCGCCGTCGCCTGCCAGCCGTGCCGACCCGAGGCGAAGGCGTTTTCGGCGCCAGCAGTCGCACCTGTGCCTCGCGGCAATGCCGGAGTCGCCCCCTGGGCCGCACGGTCAGAGGGTCCGAGGGGGAAGGCCGGGGCCCGAGACCGAAGGAGGCCAGGCCATCGGCTCGGCCGGCAGCGGCATGGAGCTGAGCAACGGATGGCTTTGGATCATCCTTCTCGTCGCCACGACGATCACCTGCTTGCGTGCCCTGCTCACCGCGACGTTGACGATCCTTTCGGGGTCGTACTTGAGTGGACCGTGGGTGGCGTTGACCACGTCGAACACGACGATGTCCGCCTCTTGGCCCTGCAGCTTGTGAACCGTTCCCACCTTCACCGTTTGCTGGTGGATCTCGGCGGCAAGCAGCCGGCGCAGAAGGTCCTCCTGAGACCTCCACGGCGTGATCGCCGCCACCTGAGCGCTGGGTAGGACGTGTGTGGCCACGCGGGCCCATTCCGATGCGACGCGCGCGGACCGATCCCATTGGCAACCCTTGCCCCAAGTCGGGTAGGCGGTCGTGTCAGGAATCTCGAGTAAGGACGGATCGACCCACAGGAAGGCCTCTGTCGGCCAGTCGACCAGCGTCGGCGTGAACGAGTGGCTCCCCACGGTGGAGAGACGACCGCCGTAGAACGCGTTCGAGATGTATTGGCAGATCTCCGGCCGCATCCTTCGTTGTGCGGTCAGCATCTCCATGGTTCCGTCCGTTTCGAGCGTCCGCGCGACGCTTGCGTGGGGCAGAGTGAAGCTCGCGAAGATGTCGGTGCCGAACCACCGCCTGGCGTCGGGATGTTCGTTCGCCTGCACCACCGGGGGTAGCTGCAGAAAGTCTCCGCCGAACGTGGCGCAACGGGGCATGCGGTCGAGGAATCGCGCAACGAACGCCAGCGGAACCATGGAGCTCTCGTCCACGAACTTCCGATCCTCTCGCCGGCCGTGGATCGCCTCGTGCATGGCGAAGGCGTGGGCCGTGCAGATCACGATCGGCGCGCCCTTGACCATCGACTCCTCGGTCTCCCGAATCTTCCGCTGAATCTCGGACAGCTCTTTGTGGATTTCGGCGATGGTCGACCAGGCGTTGCTCTTGTCGCCATGGGGTTGCCGCTCTTCCGAGACGAACGCCTTGAGCAGTCGAAGAGACTGGCGAAGATCGGCCGCCTCCTCTCTCAACGCCGCCAGCTCGTCGGAGTCCATCGTGAGGTGCCTCGGGAGCTTGGTTTGGGCGCTCTTCATCCTTTGACCGAAGCGCAGGACCACGCCCGGCTGAGGGTGCCAGCCGCGTCGCTCGAGAGCCGCCCCCGTGGACAGGGCCAACTGGTCCGCGGCGACGTGCGAGGGAGCGATGGCGCAGCATCGCTCCCCTCTTTGCCAAGCGTCCGCCAGGCGCTCTCCCAGAACGTAGGTCTTGCCGGTGCCGGGCGGGCCCCACAGCAGGCGGATCGGACAAGGGGTCGGCACGACCAAGTCTCCCGTCTTCGGGTCCAAGTGGGCTCCGGTGGCTGTCCTCAACTGTTCGAAGACGGGCGTTGGAAGGAGCTCCCGGGCCCATTCCTCGAGGGCCGCGAGAAAGTCCGGCTCGTACAGCGTCACCTGCTGGTTCGGCAGCGGAAGGGTACGATCTTCCAGTTCCACAAGAACCTCGAGGTTGTTCGCGTTGACCTCGACGATGGTGTAGCGGAGGTTCCCATTCCGATCCGCCGCCTGTTCTTGCTTGGAGGCGTTGGCGCGGACGGGAAGCGTTTGGGCCATCCGAACCACGGCGGTGCCCCCTTCGAACCTTTCGTCGAGCTCGCTCCCTGGCTTCTTGGCTTTCGGCTCGTTCTGAAGGTACAGAAGCGCGTGCGTCGGCGTTGGGTCGCCCAGGGCGTGGATCGGCTCCACATGGTACACGACCCCCTCGCAACGTCCGAGGCGAGCCTTACGGCGCTCCGCCTCGATGGCCCGGAGGAGGCCGTCTGTGCGTACTGGAAGCCGCATTAAGAGACCACCTCGCGAGCCAGCTCTCTGGCGCAGGCGAGCGGGCCCGCCTTGGCGGCGGCGGCGCCGCCGCGTGCGAGGGTCTCGGCATCCCGCGTCGCCGCCGGCCACCCCAGCGCGTGGTCCCTCTCGGCCCTCTCGGCAGCCTTTCGGATCCGCTTGGCCAGCTCGGGCTCCGCGAGCTGGGCCGCTCGTTCGAGGCGGCCGGCCACGACGGTTGCCTCCTGGGCCAACCATCCGCGGAACGCCTGGCAACAGGCTTGGAGAGCCCGGTCGTTGGAGCTCCCGGCGGAAGCCCCTGCGAGCGTCTCAAAAGCCTTCTCGGCGGCGTGGAAGGCGCCGGCCTGAAGCAGGGCGATGGCGGTCGCACGCTCGGGAAGGCCCCAGTAGGCGCGCACGCAGGGAAGATGAACCAGCCGGCCCGCTCGGTGCAGCGCCGGATGGCGCTCGAAGGGTTGGGAGAGGATGTAGGTTTGCTGGAAACCGAGCGCGGCCGCGATCGATCCGAGCACCGCAACCGTCGCCTTCCTTCCGCTGGTGACGTCCATGGCGACGTGCAACGGATTCGGACGTCCGCAGAGGGCGAGCTCCGCTTCCACGATCGGCAGCAACCCGGTCGGATCCTCGACGTCGCCGATGTCCCGCGCCACGAATTCTGTCGGCTGCACGGACTCGAGGACGATGTCCAACGAGGGCTTCGATCCCTGCGTGTAGAGGTACACCGTCCGCATCGCCGGATTGGCCAAGGTGGCCAGAATCGGGCTGTACGGCTGGGTTCCCACGGGGATGAACGCCAATCGCCGCCGAAACACGGCCTGCGCCTGAAGGCTGATGCGCAAGCAGGCCAGGGGAAAGTACTCTCGGTCGTACAGGGCCTTGGCCGCGTCCGGGTCGTGTTCCTCGATCTGCCGCTCCAGCGCTCGCAGCTGCGCGTCGAGGTCGTCCGGCATCCGCTCTGGCCAAGTGTTCAGCTTCATGGGCTCATGCTCGCACCGCTCCGGGGTGCGCAACCAGCATCCTAGCCGCAACGGTCGGTTGGACGTCAAGGTCCGCGACCAGGAACGGAGTTTCGCGGCCTTGGGCGCCCAGGAAGACCTTGGTCTCCCTTCGAAGGGGGTCGTGCACCAGCGCCACGCTCCAAGGATGGGAGAAGTGCAGCTCTTGGGTCCGAAGATCCGTGCAGGAAAGGAAGGCGCCGAACCCCGGGTGGGAGTGGTACCAGCCCACCAGGGGCTCGTCGAGGAGGGTCTGCCGCATCTGGCGGACGATGCTGGCCCACGCCTCGGGGCCGACCTCCAGGCTGGCCGCCTGCGATAGAGCCCCGTGCGCGGGAAGGGCCCGCGTGACCAGCGCGAGGTGCCCTTCCGAGTCGGTCAAACGCAAGGGCCTGCCGAACAGGAGGCCCCCGAGCTCCACGGAGGTGTCGGACAGGAGATGTCGGGCGAGCTGTCGGAAGGCGATGCTGGAAAGAACCACCCCGACGCCGCGCCGCAGCTCGCCTTCCGGCAAGCCCCACCGGGCCGCTGCCTCCGAGGTCGTCAGAGCCTCGACCGGGTGCCGCTCCTCGATCTCCTCCCACACGAGGTCCGTATCCTGCTGCTGGAGCGAGGCCTGAAGATCGGAGGCGAACGATCGCCCGTTCGGTGAGACCCTGTCCCGAGGTCCGAACCTGCTCGCGCCTTCGGGGGAACGGCCGCCCGGTCGGTGCCGGCGGATCCAGCGATCGGCAGCGACGGCGACCACCGCCCCAAGGACGTACCCAAGAAGCCCCCGACCCATGGTTGCTGGGATCCCCCTCATAGATCGGTCCATTCCATCGCAGGTGCAGGCGTCCGGTCGTCCGAGGTTAGCACGAGCGGCTCGTCCAGAGGGCAACGGATCGAGCCGGATTCCCACAGAAGCAGCGCGCCGTGGTCCGCGGGGCTGTGGGGGTTCATCAGGCTCGGGTCCCAGCGGATCAGGTTGTAGAGCCTGACCACGAAGAGGTCGAGGAACTCCGATACCGAGCGGGCGTACCCCGTGCAAACCTCTCCGCTTTGGAACACGTGCGGATGAACCAGCGGCGTGACAAAACG
>JAOACB010000088.1 GCA_026418055.1 Fimbriimonadales bacterium | reverse complement strand
AGCCAGTTCGGTCCCTATCCACTGCGCGCGCAGGAGATTTGAGGGGAGTCGCTTCTAGTACGAGAGGACCGAAGCGAACCGACCTCTGGTGTACCAGTTGTTCCGCCAGGAGCACACGCTGGGTAGCCACGTCGGGCAGCGATAAGCGCTGAAAGCATCTAAGCGCCAAGCGCACCCCAAGATGAGATCTCCCATCGTACGAGTAAGGCCCCCGGAAGACCACCGGGTGGATAGGTCGCAGGTGTAAGCGCAGCAATGCGTTGAGCTAAGCGATACTAATCGGCCGAGGGCTTAAGCAAGCTTCTCGAGGCTCGATGCCTGTCCCGCTAGATCGGTGTGCAGCTCTCAAAGCGCTTTGGCGCAGCGAGATGTATTCGGGTGGCCATGGCGAGGAGGAAACACCCGTTCCCATCCCGAACACGGCAGTTAAGCTCCTCAGCGGCGGAAGTACTAAGCCCGCAAGGGTTTGGGAGATAAGCACGCTGCCCGGATCCAAACTTCGACGGCCCGCCGAAAGGCGGGCCGTTCCTTTTTCAGGGAGTCTCTCGTGCGCTCGTCAGCCCCGAGGTCCGATCCGCGCCCATGGCGTTGTAGCCGCTCCGGCACGCGATCCATCGGGCGCCCGAGGCGCGTCGGAGCCTCGGGGTCGTCGACGGCCTCATCCCTGTGCGGGCCGTCTTGCCTGATCTGCGAGCGCGGCAGGGCGCGCAGCGCCCACCACAGGATCCGGGAGCCGGAGCGGGGGATCGCCGGCGGCGGCAGCCAGCCGATCCGGAGCATCACCATCGGGGCGAGGTGGTGCGCCTCGACCCAGACCAGACGGCCGCCGTCGGTCGGCCAAACCCGGCTCCCGCCGTCGGGGAGACCGATTCCAGGGTACCGAAACTTCTGACGGTAGGGGCTGGCGGCTTCCAGAGAGGCCCTGCCGCATCCTCCCGCCCTTTGCCGCCCCTAGGCCCCGGGCGCACAAAGCAGCGCGGCTCCCAGCACGCCCGCGCTGTCCCCCAAAGCCGGCCGCAGGATCGGCGCGTCCAGGCGCGGGTTGAAGAGCCAGGGAAGAACCGCCTCGCGGCCTTGGGTGTACAGCTCGGCGATGTTGCCGACGCCGCCTCCCAGCACGATGGCGTGAGGGTCCAGGATGTCGATCACCACCGCCAGCGCGCGGCCGAAGTCCTTGCAGAGCCGATCGATCGCCCTTCGCGCCTCGGGATCGGTCGAGGCTCTGGCGGCGATCTCCGCGCAGGTCAGCCGCCGGCCCGTGCGCTCGAAGTACTGCCGTTCGACGCCGGGGCCGCTCAAATACTTCTCCACGCAGCCCCTCTTCCCGCAGTAGCAAGGCTCGCCGTTCTCGTGCAGGACGTTGTGGCCCCATTCGCCCGCGATGCCGTGGCAACCGTTCAGCACCCTGCCGTGCGCCACGATGCCGCCGCCCACCCCGGTTCCCAGGATCACGCCGAACACCGTCTCGGAGCCTCGCGCCGACCCGTGCAGCGCCTCGGCCAGCGCGAAGCAGTTGGCGTCGTTGGCCATGCGGACCTCGACCCCCAGCTCCGCCTGCAGGTCGGAGGGCAGGTCGCGTCCGTTCAGGCAAGTGGTGTTGCAGTTCTTCATCGCCTGCAGATGGGGGTCGAACGCGCCCGGCGTGCCGATCCCGATGCGGGCGGGGCGGGTGGTACCGGTCTCCTCCTCCATGATCCGCACCAGCAACCCGACGCGCCGCACGATGTGCTCGTAGCCTCCCTCCTGTTCGGTGGCGATGCGCCGCCGCAACAGGATGGCTCCGTCGGAGGGATCCACGACGGCGCCCTCGATCTTCGTCCCACCCAAGTCGATGCCCCAGAGCATGGCGGCGTTCAGTCTACTTGGGCGCAGGCTCGCTGGTGGTCGTCTCAGTCACGGTACGCGATCGTGCGCTCCTCGGGCGGCAGGCGCCGAAACCAAGGCTCGAACGGGGTCCAGACCTCCTTCTGGAGCCACTCGGGGATCCGGACCGTGTCGGGCTCCTTGCGGTCGTTCTTCCAGACTTGCAGCACGATCTTGTTCCCGGGTTGGAAGATCAGCGGATCCAGCTGCAGCACGGCTCCGAAGGCCTTGTCCTTCAACGAGACCCCTGCTGTCTCGAAAAACTCTTCGTGCAGGACCCTCACGAACTCGTACGGCTCGATCCGCCTGCCGTTCACTTCGACCTCGATACGAGAGATGTCGTCACGAAACTCGAATTCTCGGTCCGTGTTCGGCACTCCCCCCAAAGCACCCAAGATCGTCCACCACTGGCTGTCGGCCTTCTCCATGGGCCAAGGGATCACCTTGAGCACCACCGTGGGCTTGCGGATTCCCCCTACGTACTTCCACCAGAAGGCCGAGGTCGGTGGGGTGAAGGAGGGCGGTTGAGCGTTCTTGTACCTTCGACCCACGGTGCGCTTCCACTCCCTCTGCAGGGCCGCCAGCTCCTCGAGGACGGCTTTCTGCGCGATGAAAGGAGTCTCCACGTAGGTGCGGAAGTTGCGCGGAGCCTTGAGGAAGGGGGCTTCCTTCCGCTTGAGCGTGGCGGACTGCGCGTTCAGCTCCTCTTCGGGGATTTCCAGGGATCGCGGCTGAGGCAGCTCCTTGGCGTCCGGCGGCGACTTGCCCTCCTGGGCCCTACGGGCCCTCTCGATGGCAGGTTGGGCGACCTCGATCCGGATGATGCCGCTCAACCCGGGGCCGTTGCCGCCCGGATCCAGAAACGTGGCGATGCCGACCACCTTTCCGTCCAAGTTCAGCACCGGTCCGCCGGAGTTACCGTGATTGATGTTGACGTCCGAGAGGATCGCGTCGCTGGTGGTCTTGGAAACGATTCCCGAAGTGACGATCAGCTCCTGATTCAGCGGACTGCCGATGGCCAGGATCCGCTCCCCCTCGAAGGGTGGCTCGTCTTCCGGCTTGGCCAAGGGAAGGCACTCCACGCCCTCGAACACCTTCGGGTTGGCCCACAGCACCGCCACGTCCGCCTTCTCGTGCATCGCTACCAACGAAGCGCCGTACATTCTTCCGGTCAGAGTCTTGAGCCTGGGTGCGGCGAGAGACCGGACGACGTGGGCGTTGGTGAGGATCAGTCCGCTGGAGTCGAAGAGGAATCCGCTGCCCTTCGAAGCGCCGCAGAGAACCGTCACCACCGCGGGTTTGGCCTTGGAGAAGATCCTGGCCTCCGGCGTGACGGTTCGGGCGGATCTCGGGGGGTCCGACTGGGTCTCCAGCGGAGGTGCCTCGGCCTGCAGACCCAAACCCCAGACGATCGAAGCGAGGGTCCAAACTTGCAGCATCTGTACCTCCTTACTAGAATCTTACAGGAAATCCTCGGATGCTAAAAACATAAAGGACGGAAGGAGTGCCATCCCGGTGGAACCGCCGGGTCGTCCCGCTGGGTTGCTGAGGCGAGCGGGTACAAGCCGGGGCGGAGGAAACCCATGCCCTTGAGTCCAGGAACACCCGCGCCCGACTTCACGTTGAAGACCATGACCGCCGACGGCCTGAAGGACGTCACCCTCTCCTCGGTCCGGGGATCCAAGAACGTCGTGCTGCTGTTCTTCCCGGCGGCGTTCACCGGGGTGTGCACGCAGGAGCTGTGCGACGTCTCGAGCGGCTTCTCCGCCTACGCCGACCTGGACGCCGAGGTGTATGGCATCAGCCCCGACACGCCGTTCGCCCAAGACGCGTGGGCCAAGCAGAACGGCATCACCGTCACCCTGCTCAGCGACTACCAGAAGGAGGTCGCCAAGGCTTACGACGTGCTGCTGCCCGACCTGATCGGCCTCGGACCCGGCTCCGCGCGCGCGGCGTTCGTCATCGACAAGCAGGGCGTGATCCGGTACGCCGAGCAGACGCCCTCGCCGCTCGAGCTGCCGAACTTCGAGGCGGTCCGCCAGACGCTCGCGTCGCTCTGAGCCCGGCCGAACGGTGGCGAGTCCGATCTGGCATCGTGCAGAATCGGGCCGAACCAAACATGGAGGACCATCGATGAAGATCGGGATTTTCACCGCGCTGTTCGGCGACAAGACGCTCACCGAGGCGCTCGACATCGTGAAGGCCGAGGGCATCGAGGCCGTCGAGTTGGGCGCCGGCGCCTATCCGGGCAGCGCGCACTTGGACGTGCCCAAGCTGCTGGAGAGCAAGGCCGAGCGCGACCGGCTGATGAAGGAGATCACGGACCGAGGCCTCACTCTCTCGGCCATCAGCGTGCACGGCAACCCTCTGCACCCCAACAAGGCGATCGCGGAGGAGCACCACCAGGCGTTCGTCGACGCGGTCAAGCTGGCCTCCGCCCTCGGGGTGCCTTGCGTGAACGGCTTCAGCGGCTGCCCGGGAGACGGTCCGAACGCCAAGAACCCCAACTGGGTGACCTGCGCCTGGCCGGACGAGTTCCGGGACATCCTGGAGTGGCAGTGGCAGAAGAGGGTGATCCCCTACTGGCGCAAGCAGGCCGCGTTCCTCAAGGAGCACAACGTCAAGTTCTGCATCGAGATGCACCCGGGCTTCGTGGTGTACAGCAACGACACCCTGTTGAAGCTGCGCAACGCCGTGGGCAAGAACGGCGAGCAGATCGGCGCGAACTTCGACCCTTCGCACCTGTGGTGGCAGGGCGTGGACCCGATCGCCGCGGTGCGGCAGCTGGGCGCCGAGGGGGCGCTGTTCCACGTGCACGCCAAGGACACGCGGATCGACCCGATCAACTCCTCGCTGAACGGCAACCTCGACACCAAGTCGTACGGCGACATCCTGCACCGCTCGTGGGTGTTCCGCTCCGTGGGCTACGGGCACGGCATCGAGTGGTGGAAGGACTTCGTGTCGAACCTGCGGATGGTCGGCTACGACTACGTGCTGAGCATCGAGCACGAGGACGGGATGATGCCGCCGATGGAGGGACTGCGCAAGGCTCTGGAGGTTCTGCGGCAGGCGGTGATCAAGGAGCAGCCCGGCAAGATGTTCTGGGCTCGCGAGTAGCTGGGAGCCTTGGGGAGGATCGGAGTGCGGGGGCGCTGGGCGCCCCCGCCGCCAGCGCTCTCATCGGGCACCATATTGCAGTAATCTGGGTGCGAACATGCCGGTACCTCCGTTTCACAGATTCTTGGCGCCCTGCTTGCTCTTGTTCGGCGACGGAAACGAGCACTCTTGGCAGGAGGCAGTGACCTTCTGTGCGCAACAGATGAATCTTGGCAAGGGAGATCTGGAGCAACGGTTGCGCTCGGGGCGATCCAAGGTGGAGACTCTTGTTACCTGGGCGCTAACCTACTTGAGGCAGGCAAAGCTGATCGAGAGCACAGGGCGCAACCGAAACCGCATCACGGAGAGGGGTCTGGAGCTCTTGGGGAAGCTGGGACGAGCCGGTGGCTTCGAACTAACGCTCCAAGACTTGGAGGCCTACCCGGAGTTCATCGAGTTTCTTACACGCCACAAAGAGACGAGGTCGAAGGCTGGTCACCGGTTGCCTGCTTCCGTACCCGCTCCGCCGGAGCAGATCGACCAGGCTTCACAGGATCAGATCGCCCAAGCGTGGGAGACGCTCCACTCCGCCCTGGAGGACCGGGTGCTCAGGGAGGTACAGAAGCTCAGCCCCATGGCCTTCGAGCGGTTGGTATTGCGGCTATTGAGCCAACTCGGGTACGGCTCGTCGGACGGGTTGCGCGGCGAGGTCATGCTCGTGCCGAGGGATGATGGTTTGGACGGCGTGGTTTCCGGGGACAAGCTGGGCCTGGACACGATCTATTTGCGGGCCAAGCGCCTCAGCGCCGGCAAGCTGGGTCGGCTCGAGGTGCAGGCGTTCCTAAGCTCCATGGTGATCAGCAACTCCTCCAAAGGCGTCCTTCTAACCACCAGCGAGTTCACGAGGGAAGCCGTTGAGTTCGCGCAGGGCGTCAAGGACCAGAGGGTGGTTTTGGTGGACGGCCGCGCGCTGGCAAAGCTGATGGTGGAGAACAACCTGGGAGTCGCGGTCGAGCGCACCTACGAGATCAAGAGGCTCGACCGCAGCTTCTTCGAGATCGGCCTCTACTGAGCGGCAGCCAGCTCAGGCAACAGACGGTTCCATCCGCCGAGGTTGACGGCGTGCAATCCGTGCTGGGTGCGGAGGGCCCTGCACGCGGCGTCCTGCACCTCGGGAAGCACGAGGATGGCTCGGTCGATCGGCACGCCCAGCTGGTCGCGCACGCGCGCGTATTTGGGCAGGCTTCCGACGAACTCGCCGGTCTTCGCCTCGACCCACAGCGGCCGCCCGCGGCCGTCCAGTGCGAGCAGATCCAGTTCGAAGTCCTCTCCCGTCGGCAGGGTCACGACCGTGTTGCGCTGGACGTCGACGATGCCGGGTTGCGCTCGGCGC
>JAOACB010000087.1 GCA_026418055.1 Fimbriimonadales bacterium | reverse complement strand
CCCTTCGGCACGTACACGAACGACCCGTCGCTGAACACCGCGCTGTTGAGCGTGGCGAAGTAGTTGTCGCTGTACGGCACCACCGAGCCGAGGTACTGGCGCACCAGGTCCGGGTGCTCGCGGATCGCCTCGGACATCGAGCAGAACACGATGCCCAGCTCGGCGAGCTTCTCCTTGAACGTGGTGGCCACGGAGACGCTGTCGAACACGGCGTCGACCGCCACGCCGGCCAGAATCTTCTGCTCCTCGAGCGGGATGCCGAGCTTCTCGAAGGTGCGCAGCAGCTCGGGGTCCGCCTCCTCGAGGCTGTTGAGCCTGGGGCGCTTCTTCGGCGCGGAGTAGTACACGATGCTCTGCAGGTCCACAGGGTTGTAGCGGACGTTGTGCCAGGTCGGTTCCTGCATGCGCGCCAGATGGCGCAGGGCCTTCAGGCGCCACTCGAGCATCCAGTCGGGCTCGCCCTTCTTCTCGGAGATCGTTCGCACGACCTCCTCGTTCAGTCCAGGAGCGAGCGACTCGCTCTCGACGTCGCTCACGAAGCCCCACTTGTACTCTCGGTTCGCAAACTGCTCCAGAATCTCGTTGGACATGGTCTTGTTCTTCCGGTTCCGAACCGGTTCTACCACTCGAGTGCGGGAAAAGTTGACGGAAAAGTCAAGAATGGGACCGCGGGACAGGGCCGAGCCCGAGGTTCGGGTCTTCCGGACCTCCCTGGCCGATCGACGGCCCGCCGAGCAACCGTCCGCGGACCCGGGCGCGTAGGACGGAGCACATGGAACCGATCCTGGCGGGCATCGAAACGGAGTACGGGTTCGACGCGGAGGGAGTCGGGCCGACCGGCCTGGTGGCGGCCGTCGCCGACTTCGTCCGGAGCTGCCCCGTCGGGCGGCGGGGTTGGGACTACCGCTTCGAGAACCCCAAGGCCGATCTGCGCGGGTTCGTCGCGGAGGCGCTGGCGGTGGACCCGCAGGACCTGCAGTTCGAGGCGGAGTCGGCCGTCCCCGCCGACGGCGACGTGCGCTCGGACCGCGTCCTGCCCAACGGCGCGAGGCTGTACAACGACCACGGCCATCCGGAGTACGCGACGCCCGAGTGCCGCTCCATCCGGAACCTGGCCCTGGCCGACCTGGCCGGCGGCCTGCTGCTGCACCGCACAGCCGCGCGAGCGCCGCGGCCGATCCGGCTGTACCGCAACAACACCGACTACCACGGCGCCAGCTACGGAACCCACGAGAGCTACCTCCTGCCCAGAGAGGTCGGGTGGGAGCGCGTCCGCGACTGGCTGACCCCTCTGCTCGCGGTGCGGGGGTTCCTGTGCGGAGCAGGCAAGGTGGGGACCGAGAGCGGCAACGGTCCCGCGTTCCAGCTGACGCAGCGCGCGGACTTCTTCACCGAACCGATCGGTGTGGACACGCTGTACCGCAGGCCGCTGTTCAACACCCGCGACGAGCCGCACGCGGACCCCTCGAGGTGGATGCGCGTCCACGTGATCTCGGGCGACGCCAACCCCAGCTACGGAGCCGTGTGCCGCAAGGTCGCCCTGGCGAAGGCAGCCCTGACCCTCGCTTGGATGAAAGAGCAGCCGCCTCTGCGGCTTTGCGAGCCGGTGCGAGCCTTCCGCGACGCCAGCCGAGACCCCTCGGGCGACTGCCGCATCGAGCTCGCGGGTGGCTCGTGGACCACGCCGCGGGGCGTGCTGGACACGCTGATCGGCACCGCCCTGGCGCGGCTGGACCCCGCTTGGGACCCCGAGCTGACGGACTGGCTGAGGGATTGCGCCGAGCTGCTCGAGGCCTACGACTCGGACACCGCCCGCTTCGCGCGCGAGGTGGAATGGGCCGCCAAGAAGCTGGTCTTCGAACAGCTCTCCGAAGACACGGGCCAGCCGCTCGGATCGCCCGCGTTCCAGGCCTACGACCTGGCGTTCCACGACTGCGATCCCGAGGCAAACCTCTTTCAGGCGCTCGCCCTGGACGGCGCCTTCGCGCCGCAACCCACCGAGGAGGAGCTGGAGGCGACCCTGCGGGCCGCGCCGGAGCCCACGCGCGCCCTCGCTCGGGGCCTCGCGGTGGCCATGTTCCCCGAGGATCTGGCTTCGGTCTGCTGGAGAACGGTCGTTCTGCGGACCCCCGAGGGAGCGATCCAGGCCGACCTTCCGCCCGACCTGAGGGCCCCTGCGCAACTGCAGGCCTCTCGGGACGTACTCAGTTTTGTCCGCATCCTGCAGGAGGCCGGAGTGCCATGCCAGAAGACCGATTGACCCGACCGATCCCCCAGGATCCCCTGAAGAAGCAAGCCGACGAGTCCGGTCCCAGCACCCCCAAGATCGGCAAGCCCGGCGGAGACAACGAGCTGCTGCGGCGTCTGCGGAAGGTCGACCCGGACCAGGCCAAGCGCTACCGCCAGCGGTCCGGCCAATGATCGAGGCCCGATCCCGGTTGTTCGCCGAGCTCGTCGGCTTCCCGGCGTGCCTCGGGCCCGCCGTGCCCAGCGAGACGCACGGCACCACGGTGCTCGCGCTTCGGTTCGACGGAGGGGTGTTGGTGCTGGCCGACCGGCGCGCCACCGCGGGCAACCTGATCATGTTCGACCAGGCGGAGAAGGTTCTGCCGCTCGACGACCACACCGTGGCGGCGATCAGCGGCGCCTACGGCCGGTCCCTCGAGGTCTGCCGGTTCCTGCGGCACAGCTTCAAGTTCTACGCGCGCATGCACCTGCAGGAGCTCTCGCTCGAGGGGAAGCTGATGGAGATCGGTCGGGCTTTGGCCGCCAACCAGGCCGACGCGCTCGCCGGAGTGGGGTTCTTCCTGCCGATCGTGGCGGCGTACGACCCGGAGAGCGACCAGTTCGGCGTGTACTTCTTCGACGGCGCAGGCGCCCGCTTCACCAACGGAGCCTTCGCGTGCGCCGGCAGCGGCTCGGAGCGCATCCGGGGCGTCTTCGAGTACCTGCAGCGCACCAAGGGACCGTTCGCCTCGAGACCGAGGGACGAGGTGCTGCGCGAGGGCCTCGTGCTGCTGGACATCGCCGCCGCGCTGGACTCCGCCACGGGCGGCTTCGGCAAGGTGCCGCCGGTGGTGCGGGTGCTGGACCGGGCAGGCAACAGGCCCCTCGGGGACGCCGAGCTCGCGGCCGCGATCGCGGACGTGCAACGCTTGGGTTGACCCGGCCGCCGCGGGTAGATTGCCCGCATGCTGACCGCGGCGATGCTGTCGCTCGTTCTAGCCCCGCAGGCGGGCGGGGGAAGGATCGTCGTGCCTCTCGAGACCGGCTGGCTCTTCCGGCGCGAGCGAATCCCAGGATACGCGTTCCCCACCGGCTGGAGGCGGGTGACCGTGCCCCACGACTTCGCCATCGAGGACCTCCCTCCGGCCGAGGGCGTGCCCAAGGGCCTGGACGTGGTCTCCGGGACCTGGCGCTTCCGCAAGGGGGACGATCCCTCTTGGAAGGAACCGACGCTCGACGACTCGGACTGGAAGACCGTGCGCCTGCCGTCGCACTGGGACGCGCACGGCGACGCCGAGCAGAACGCCTTCGGCTGGTACCGACGCAGAGTCCGCATACCCGCCGAGCTGGCCTCGAAGGGCTTCCTGCTGCCGCTGGGCAAGATCGACGACTGCGACGAAGCGTTTCTCAACGGCGTGCGGATCGGCGGCTCGGGAGGCTCCCCGCCGAGCTACGACACCGCTTGGTCGAAGATCCGGGCGTATCCCGTTCCCGCCGGCCTGGCCAAGGGCGACGGCAACGACCTGCTGGCCGTGCGCGTGTACAACGGCGGGGGCCAGGGCGGCTGGTACACCGCGCCGGGAGTCACGCTGCGCTCCGGACCGTTCGATCGCGGCGCGGACGACGGGCTCAGCACCGGTTGGACCGTTCCCGGCCCGGGCACCTACCGCCTGCGGCTGCGGGCGAGTCCCGAGTGGCGAGGGCGCAGGATCGTGGTGCGCTTCGACGGCTCCTACATGAACACCAAGGTGTTCCTGAACGGTCGGCTGATGGGACAGCGCCCCTACGGCTACGTTCCGTTCGAGGTCGACCTCACCCCTGCCCTCCGGTTCGACGCCGGAAACGAGCTGCGCGTGGAGGTGGACGCCACTCCGCCGAACAGCCGCTGGTACACCGGCGCCGGCCTGTACCGGCCCGTGCGGCTGGAGGCGCGGCACCCCTCGGCCATCGACGACGGCTCGGTGTTCCTCCGAACGTTCTCGCTGGGTCAGGCCGCGGAGGCCTCGCTGGAGTGGCAGCTGCTCGGCCCGGCGCCCGCCGGCTCGAGCGTCCGTGCGGCCCTGATCGGCCCCGATGGTCGGACCGCCTGGAGCGGCGCCTTTCCTTCCGAAGCAGGGAGCGTCCGCCTTCAGGTTGCCGACCCGAAGCCCTGGAGCCCCGAGGACCCGAACCTGTACACGCTGCGCTTGGAGCTGCGCCAGGGGCGGCGCCTGCTGGACCGCGTCGAACGCAAGGTGGGCCTTCGCACGCTCGCCTGGCTGCCCGGGCAGGGCCTGTTGCTGAACGGACGGCCCGTCAAGCTGCTCGGGGGGTGCGTGCACCACGACAACGGACCGCTGGGGGCGGTGTCGTTGCCGGACGCCGAGGAGAGGAAGGTGCGCGTGCTGAAGTCGCTGGGATACAACGCGATCCGCACCGCTCACAACCCGCCGTCCGAGGCGCTGCTGGACGCCTGCGACCGACTCGGGCTGATGGTGCTGGACGAGATCTTCGACAACTGGAAGCGGCCCAAGGGCAGCAACTACGATCGGTTCTTCGACGACTGGTGGCGCAAAGACGTCGCCGCCTGGCTGCGGCGCGACCGCAACCATCCGAGCGTCGTCGCCTACAGCATCGGCAACGAGATCCCCGAGCAGGCCGAGCCCGAGGGCGAGCGCATCGGCGCCCTGCTGGCCGCGGAGGTGCGTCGCTGGGATCCCACGCGACCGGTCACCATGGCGTCGTTCCCGGTGGGCGGCGGCTGGCGTTCGCTGGAGCCGCTGTACCGCCACCTGGACATCGCAGGCCACAACTACATGGCCGACGTGTTCGGCCAGATCCTGCGGGAGCACCCGAACCGCCTGCTGATCCAAACCGAATCGCAGTCCCCCCGGATGCGCCCCGACCTGCGCCTGCTGTGGGAGACCCCGAACTACGTGGGCGACTTCGTGTGGGCGGCCATCGATTACCTCGGGGAGGTCGGCGTCGGGAGAGTGATCCGCCCCGGCGAGCCCGATTCGTTCTTCGGGACGTGGCCGTTCGTGACCACAGGCTCGGGCGAGATCGACCGCACGCTGCATCCCAAGCCCCAGGCGCTGCTGCGCAAGGCGCTGTTCCGGGCGCCGAACGCCGTGGCCGTGTTCGCCGAACCCCTGCCCGCCGACTACCGCGTGAGCGCCTGGGGTTGGACCGACGAGCAGGCGAGCTGGACGTGGCCAGGCCGCCAAGGCCTGCCGATGCTGGTGAGGGTGTACGCCTCCACGCCCCGAGTGCGTCTGCGCCTGAACGGCGCAGACCTGGGGGTGCGGCCGACGGGGTTGAGCGAGGGCTGCACGGCCGAGTGGCGCCTTCCCTACGTGCCCGGCCGCTTGGTGGCCGAGGGCTTGGATGCCCGCGGAAGAGTGGCCGCCAGGGCCGTGCTGGAGACCGCCGGGCGCCCCGTGGCCATCGCCCTGGAGCCAGAGTCCCCGACGCTGCGGGCGGCCCAGGGGGGCTTGGCGTTCGTGCGCGCGAGGGTGGTCGACGCCAAGGGTCGAACCTGCCCGCAGGCCGAGAGCCTGCTGCGGTTCCGCGTGCGCGGTCCGGCGGTTTTGGCGGCCGTGGACGACGGCGATCCGCGGTCCGTCGAGAGCTTCCAGCAGGGCCGGCGGACCGCCTGGCAGGGGCGCGCTCTGGCGGTGCTGCGGTCGACCGGCGGGACCGCCGCGGTCACGCTCGAGGCCTGGTCGGACGGTCTCAAGGCCGCGAGGGTTCGGTTGCGGGCGGTCCCGGCAAGGTAGACGGGCGTCTGTTGGGGCGCTGGTATCCTCCGGGCGTGCCCCAGGACAAGATCGTCGTCGTCGGCGCCCGAGCGAACAACCTGAAGAACATCACGGTCGAGATCCCGCGGGACCAGCTCATCGTGTTCACGGGTCTGTCCGGCTCCGGCAAGTCCAGCCTGGCGTTCGACACCATCTACGCGGAGGGGCAGCGCCGCTATGTGGAATCGCTCTCCGCCTACGCCCGGCAGTTCCTCGGACAGATGGACAAGCCCGACGTGGACGACATCATCGGTCTGTCACCGGCGGTCTCGATTGACCAGAAGTCCACCAGCCGGAACCCGCGTTCCACGGTAGCCACTGTTACCGAGATATACGACCACCTGCGCCTGCTTTACGCCCGGATCGGCATTCCGCACTGCCCCCTGTGCGGGCGGGAAATCACCCAGCAGACGGTGGAACAGGT
>JAOACB010000086.1 GCA_026418055.1 Fimbriimonadales bacterium | reverse complement strand
AGATGTGTATAAGAGACAGGTTCGGAGGGGATCGGTCGGCCGTGGCCACGAGGGCGGAGCGCCGAGCTTCCTGGGGGTGCCCTCAGGCATGTCCCGGCTACCTGGCTGGCGGCGGCTCTGCTTGGCCGCGGCTCCGGCGGGTCTCTGCCCGAGCGGCCCGGCAGGAGTCTCGGCGCAGGCTCGGCGGTAAGATCGCCCGCGTGGCGACCGTCCGAGTGGGCGTTGCAGGGAAGAGAGGCGGGGCGTTCCTCCCGGCGTTGCGGGCGCAACCCGGCGTGAGCGTGGTGGCGCTGTGCGAGCTGAACGAGCAATGGCTCGACGAGACATCCCGCGGCTACGGCATCGAGCGCACCACCCGAAGCTACGACGAGCTGCTGGAGCTGTGCGACGCCGTGATCGTCGCCACACCCATGCACCTGCATGCGGAGCAGTCCATCTTGGCCCTGCAGGCCGGCAAGCACGTGTTGAGCGAGGTGACCGCCTGCGTGAGCCTGGAGGAGTGCTGGCGGCTGTGGGCCGCGGCTCGGCAATCGGAGGCGACGTACGCGTTCGCGGAGAACTACTGTTTCATCCCTGATGTGGTGCTCGTGGGAGAGATGGCCCGCAGGGGGTTGTTCGGGGAGCCGTACTACGCCGAGGGCGAGTACCTGCACGAGGTGCGGTCCCTGCACCACGCGCCGGACGGCGCACTCACCTGGCGCGCCCTCTGGCAGGTGGGAACAACGGGACTGACTTACCCGACCCACAGCCTAGGCCCCGCCGTGCAGTGGTTCCGGACGGCGGATCCTTGCGACCGGCCTGCCAGCGTGGCGGCGATGGGCTCGGGAGCGCACACCGATCCGGAGCACCCCCACGACGACACGAGCGTTGCTCTGGTTCGCATGGCCAGCGGAAGGCTCATCCGCCTGCGCCTGGACATGATGAGCAACCGTCCGCATTTGATGGCCTACTACGCGCTGCAGGGAACGCGAGGAGCCTACGAGGCCTCGCGCCTGGAGGGTCAGCCGGGGTGGGTCTGGGTCGGCAACGGCGTTACGGACGAACCGCGCCAATGGCGGCCCCTCTCGGACTTCGCCGATCTGATGCCGCAAAGCTATCGGGACGCGCGCCAGGAGGCTCTGCGCGCCGGGCACGGGGGAGGCGACTGGTTCCTCGTCGAGGATTGGGTGCGCACGCTTTTGGGCGAACAGCCCCCGACGATCGGCATCGAGGACGCCTTGGAGTGGACCGCCGTGGGGTTGCTCTCCACCCTCAGCGTGCAGAGCGGCGGCGTGCCGTTGCGGGTGCCCGACTTTCGGCAGGGGTCCGACCGGCCCGCATGGGCTTGAGCTCGACCGTCGCAGCCCTCTCTCCGCGGCGCCGCCGGTTTGCCCCACAAGGCGGCCGAATGGTAGGCGCGCTTAGCCGACCAGCGCCGAGAGCCTTCTCTACCGGATCGAAGGCGATCCGCGACGTGTCGATCGGCAGGGCGGACGGGTTCGCGGCGCCGGCGCACCGGCCGCCGCGCTCGCCGGCATCCTCGACCTCGGCGCGTCCGGGCGGACCGGAGGGATGGCGGAGGTGGTCACAAGAGCCATCGCGATGGGGCAGGTCCGTTCTCTGGCCCGAGTCGGCGAGAGGGGCCACTGCCGCAGCGAGCTGCGGCGCGAGGAGGGCGATCCGCCGCCAGGGAAGCGGCAGGCCTTTGGGGAGATCCTCTGGGGATGGGGCCTCGGAGCGGAGTCCCTCCGATCCGCCGCCGAAGGCATCTGCATCGGCCGCAGACGTTGGTCGGAGTTCCCGGTGGGGCAGGAGCTCGGGCTGCAGGAGCCGAACCCGACGAGGGCCGTCAGAGGCGTGCTGACGATCGGAGTGGCCGTCGGGCTCGGGGGCGCGATCTCTCCCGTTCAGTGCCGGTTCGAGCCCGCCTTGCACCGCGCTCCGGCGGTGTCGGTCGTGGTCACCCTCGGGGCTCTCTTGGCTTTCGGGGGCATCGAGGCGAAGCCGACCGGCATCTCGCGGCTCGGGGGAGCCGCGCGGACGGCTCTGGTCGGCGGTCTGGCGCTGGGAGCTGCCATCGTGCCGGAATCCGGCAGGCTCGGCACCCGTTCGCTCGGGCTTCGTGCGGGGCTCACGGATGGCGGTCGAGGGCGGCTCGATCCCGGGCTTCCCGGCGCTCGCAGGGCCTTTGGATGGCGATCCGATGCCGGTACACTGGGGAAGTGATCGGTCCGACCTTCCGCATGGCGAGGATTCCCGCGTGAACGACGCCTCGTGGGCCCAGCGCCTCCGCCCCTATCGCCAGTCCGATTCCCGCAAGGCTTGGACCCAGATTCTCAACACGATTCCGCCCTATCTGGCGCTCTGGATCGCCACCCTGTGGTTCGCCCGGGAGGGATGGTGGCCCGCCATGGTCGCCTGCGGGGTTGCGACCGCCGGCTTCGTGGTGCGCACGTTCATCCTGTTCCACGACGCCGGCCACGGGTCTTTCTTCCCCTCGCGGAGGGCGAACGAGGTGTTTGGCTTCTGGGCGGGAGTGCTCACGTTCACTCCTAGCCGGCTGTGGTGGCACGGGCATGCGGTCCACCATGGCTCCGCGGGTGACCTCGATCGGCGCGGCGTGGGCGACGTGCCGACGCTGACCGTGCGCGAGTACCTCGAGCTGCCGTGGTGGCGCAAGCTGGCCTACCGCGTTCTGCGCAGTCCCTGGATCCTGTTCACCGTGGGCTCCCTGTACCTTTTCGGCGTGTCCTACCGGTTCTGGTCTCGCGAGGATGGTCCGAGGGAAAGGCGCAGCGTGCTCCTCACGAACCTGGCTTTGGTCGGCTGGGCGGCGGTGTGGATCGGCCTCTTCGGTTGGAAGGCTTATGTGTTGGCTCAGGTCTTGGTGCTGGGCGTCGCGGCTTCGGCGGGAGTGTGGCTGTTCTACGTCCAGCACAACTTCCCAGGCACCTATTGGGAGCACCACGAGGGTTGGAGCTTCGAGCGGGCGGCCCTGGAGGGCAGCTCCTTCTACAAGCTGCCGGCTTGGCTGGACTGGATCACCGGTCACATCGGTTACCACCACGTGCACCACCTGAACAGCCGCATCCCGAACTACAACCTGGTGCGCTGCTATCGGGAGGTGCCGGAGCTGCACGTGAAGCCGATGACGCTCCGCGACAGCCTGGCCTGCCTGCGCGTCCGGCTTTGGGACGAGGACAGCGGGCAGATGGTGGGCTGGGAAGCGCTGCGCTCGCGGGGTGGCTGAGCGCTCGGGAGACAGGTTCGGCGTTCCCTCGCTGAGCTGGCACTTCGACCCTCCGTTGGCGCGACGGCGTCCCGTTCGACAGCGTGACCGATAGGGCAGCGACGGCGCGGGAGAGGCGGATGGCGCCGGGCAGGTCGCCGCGGCGGCCCTCCAGAGCGACCGCGAGGGCGACGGGCATCAGGAAGCATCCCCGAGCGGCGCCGATGGTTGCGGACCGCACCGCAACCGAAACCGTTCTCCAAGACAACCATTCCCGCTCTCTGGGTGGGAGCGCGTTGCGGCTCGCGGACAGGGCCGTGCAGGCGCCTTCGCGAATCCGGCACGAGTTATGCGCTCGAGCAGGCTCCGTGGGTGCACGCCCGGTGCGGTTGTGTGGTCCGCCATCCGTTGCCGGCCTCCGGCGTGCAGACCGATCGGTTGCGGCCACTCGGGCTTCCTGCACAGAAGGATGGGGCCGGTCTCGGCGTGCTCCTCCGCTGGCGCCCAGAGGCTCTCCGTGGGACACTCCGAGCGATCGGGGAACGAGCCGTCGAACCTGGTTTCGCGCTCCCACTCCGCGGTCTGGTCGTCCGCGCTGGCGAAGAGGGGGACAGCTCGGTCGGCCGAAGCTGGCAGGGGATCGGAACGCCCACCCCGCTCCGATGCAGCGACCGAGCGTCTTCGGCCGAGCCCTGCCTCCCGCGGGGAAGAGCGCCTTGACTCGCCACCCGGCGCCGGCCCTCCGCATCGACCATCGGGTCGTTGTGCCGCGGGACCACTCGGTCGCAGCCTCCGAACTCGCGCTCGGCCCGCTCGCGCAGAGCGTTCGCCCCCAAGGCCCGATGCCGTTGTCGCGCAGACCGTGGTCCCTAAGGAGGACAAATCGCTGAAGGTGGGCGCTCGAGGACCACGCCTGGGTTGGGGGATGGCAACGCGCGATCCCCATCCATGGGAACGTCCGGGCAGCGTGGGTCCGAAGGGCCTGGCGCCTCGACGACCAAGCCACTGGTTCCCAGGTCGCCCCACAGAAGCGGTGGTGGTTTTGCAGGAGGGCCGGGTGAACGCCTCCTCAAGGAGCGCGGCGTTGCGGCGAGGTTGGACTTTCCGGTCCGCCGACTGCTGGGGAGGCGTAGACCGAGATCTTGCGGCGTCTGGGGCGGGCTCGCCGCGAGCGTCAACCCGGCTGATTGGGGGCGGGAGGGTGGATCCTGCCGGAGAACCGCCCCTTGTCGTCGGCGAGGATGCGGGCTTTTCCCGCACGAGGATGGCGTCTTTCCTCACCGAGGATGGAGGCCATTCTCCGGCGAGAAAAGGCTCGTTCCTCGGCGAGGATGCGGCGGCAGCTCGGAGGAGAAACCGTGGACTCGTCGCCGAGGAGAGGATTCCTCCTGAACACGGAGTCCTGGGTGCGGTTGTCGGGAGGCTCGAGCGGTTCATCCCCACGCGCGTGGGGCGTTTGACATGACCAAAAACAGGCGCCGGATCGCCTGCGGTTCATCCCCACGCGCGTGGGGCGTTTTACAGAATCTGGCGGAACTCTTCCACCAGCTGCGGTTCATCCCCACGCGCGGGGGGGGGTTTTTCCAAGGACTGGGGATACGTCTCTGCCAGACGGTTCATCCCCACGCGCGTGGGGCGTTTTCCGGAGAAGGCAGCCTCCAGATGCAGATTTCCGGTTCATCCCCACGCGCGTGGGGCGTTTGCCACCGCCTGCGCGGCCCCCGGCAGATTCGGCGGTTCATCCCCACGCGCGTGGGGCGTTTGGATGGAAAGAATTCCGGGGCCGGACGGCGAGCGGTTCATCCCCACGCGCGTGGGGCGTTTGTACAGGCCGCCGTAGTACCCCTTGAGGCCCTTCGGTTCATCCCCACGCGCGTGGGGCGTTTCGCCGCCGGCACCGCCGGGTCGACGGGCGGCTCGGTTCATCCCCACGCGCGTGGGGCGTTTATGACGTTCTACGTGCAGCAGCGGGACCCCTACGGTTCATCCCCACGCGCGTGGGGCGTTTTCCAGCTTGATGGTCTCGTCGTCGATGTGCAGCGGTTCATCCCCACGCGCGTGGGGCGTTTAAGCGCGGCCTGGGGATGATCAACGGGTCACCCGGTTCATCCCCACGCGCGTGGGGCGTTTATGAGCCACCGCTCCCTGACTCCAGGCTGGCTCGGTTCATCCCCACGCGCGTGGGGCGTTTGCGTTCGCCGAGCACTCGCCGGACGACGCGCTCGGTTCATCCCCACGCGCGTGGGGCGTTTGTCGCCGCGCCGGCCGCGATCCCGGCCAGCGCCGGTTCATCCCCACGCGCGTGGGGCGTTTTGCAGGCGCTGGCCCATCGCGTCCACGACCGTCGGTTCATCCCCACGCGCGTGGGGCGTTTACTCCTGGTAACCTTCATCTCTGTCTCCTAGGCGGTTCATCCCCACGCGCGTGGGGCGTTTGTGACCGTCGTGGCGATCGAAGCCCCCGTGACCGGTTCATCCCCACGCGCGTGGGGCGTTTGAGCCTGGAATCCGCATCGGTCCTGCAGACGTCGGTTCATCCCCACGCGCGTGGGGCGTTTCGTTCGCGTCAACTCGAACACCACCGCCCATCCGGTATATCCCCACGCGCGTGGGGCGTTTGAGGTCTCTCATGGTGCTCTCCGAGCCGGAAGCGGTTCATCCCCACGCGCGTGGGGCGTTTGGGGGGGGCCGCCTTAGCGGCGGCCCCCATTCCGGTTCATCCCCACGCGCGTGGGGCGTTTTCCGGCCCCCACCCGGTGTCCCGGGCCGCCGTCGGTTCATCCCCACGCGCGTGGGGCGTTTGTAGGGGTCGACGATCATGGTGACCTCGCCGCCGGTTCATCCCCACGCGCGTGGGGCGTTTCGACGGCCTCGTTCGGTTCACCGTCCAGCCCGCGGTTCATCCCCACGCGCGTGGGGCGTTTCTGGCGGCGGTCTCGTGGACCGAAGACCCCGCCGGTTCATCCCCACGCGCGTGGGGCGTTTCTCGACCCCTCGACCCCTCGACTTGACCCCTTCCGGTTCATCCCCACGCGCGTGGGGCGTTTGTCTTGGCCGCCGAGGTCGTCGAGGTGCGGGTCGGTTCATCCCCACGCGCGTGGGGCGTTTGTCCCAGTCCGGTTCACCGCGCAGAGCAAAACCGGTTCATCCCCACGCGCGTGGGGCGTTTGCAGCCGTAGAACGTCCCGACGCTGCCCGCCTCGGTTCATCCCCACGCGCGTGGGGCGTTTCCGGATGGTTTCGATGATCTGCGCTGGGTCGTCGGTTCATCCCCACGCGCGTGGGGCGTTTCC
>JAOACB010000085.1:6312-6562 GCA_026418055.1 Fimbriimonadales bacterium | reverse complement strand
TACGCCCTCGCCGACGTCGTGGTGGTCGGCGGAGGGTTCGGCGACTACGGAGGGCAGAACCTGCTGCAGCCGCTCGCGCACGGCAAGCCCGTGCTGCACGGGCCGCACATGAGCAACTTCCGAGAGGTGGCGGACGCGGCAGAGAGAGCCGGTGCGACCCGCGTTTGCTCTACCGCGCGGGAGCTGTCGGAGGCTCTGATCGAGCTCCTGGAGGACGACGGGCTGAGGAGGTCGATGGGAGAGGCGGCCC
>JAOACB010000085.1:0-6302 GCA_026418055.1 Fimbriimonadales bacterium | reverse complement strand
CCCGCCGGTTCGTCGAGAAGAACCTGGGAGCGAGCCGCCGCTACGCCGAGAGGATCGCCGGGGCCGTCAACCGACGAAGCTGACGAACCGCTCGAGCGGATGCCGGTGGTGCGGGAAGCCCTCCTCCGCGGCCTCGCCCACCGCCACGAGCGCGGGAATCGTCGCGTGCTCCGGAAGGCCGAGCAGCCTCTTGACGGCCGCCGGATCGAAGCCCAGCATCGGCGAGCTAGCGTAGCCGAAGCTAGCGATCGCCAGCAGAAGGTAGCCGAGGAAGATGTACGTCTGGCCCTTGCCCCACTCCTCCAGGGACTCCGGGCTGAGGCTGGAGAACGCCTCGCGGATCTGGGCCTTCATGGCCTCGCCCTGCTCGGGCGACATTCCGGGATGCACGAACTCGTCCATGTGCTCGAAAGCGCCGCGCATGTCGCTCCAAACGACCAGCACCGCCGGCGCCGACCCAACCTGCCGCTGGCCGTAAGCCGCCTCCTGCAGCCTGGCCTTCAGCTCGGGATCGCGAACGACCGTCACCCGCCACGGCTGGATGTTCCATGCCGAGGGAGCCAACCCTGCCACGCGCAGGATCTCCCGCAGGTCCGACTCGGGGATGGGCCTGTCTTGGTACGACCGGATCGAGCGGCGGCGCTCGGCCGCTTGAACGATGTTGAGGAGCGTCTTCTGATCCACCATATCCCTTGTCTCTACGCTCCTCCGGAGCCGATCGTCGGCGAGCAGGGGTCTGCGGCGGCCGCGAGCAGGCGCGCGAGAAGGTCCGCGCCCGAAGGGTTCCGGCCCAGACCGAACGGCTGCATCCCCAACCCGCCGTCGGGGCGCAGCGTCGTGGCCAGCATCAGACCTTCGCCGAACCGGCAGCGCGCGAGCACCGGCGCCTCCTCGTAGGTGCGCGTGTCGACGCGCAGCAGCAGCGGTTCGATCACCGTTCCGACCGGGAGGTGGCGCAGCATCGTCTCCGCGTCCAGCACGCAGTCGGGAGAGACGGCCCAGAAGCGCTCCCACCGCTCCGCGATGCCCAGCCGGCTCCAGAACGCCTCGTCGAGGAACTCGTAGGCGGCCTCCCGCCAGAAAGGCGCGGGCTTGGTGCAGGGCCCGTCGGCCAGGCACACGATGCGGCGGCCCGCCGCCAGCGCCTCCGACACCCCGTGGCACCAGGCTGTGGTAAGGAGGCCGTCCCCCGGGCGGAGCTGGAGGCCCTCCAGCCGGCCCGTCGGATCCTGGATGGTCCATCCCCCCAGGCCTTGCCAGTCCGGTCGGCGCACGATCTCGAACTCCCACGCGTTCGAGCACCCGGCGACCTCCGCCTCCAGCCGGTACCTGCCCGCCTGTCCCTCGGGCCAGGCCACCTCGGCCGCCTGCCGCGGGACGAAGGGCTCGAACGTCTGAGGCAGGCCGCTGCCCTGCAGAGCCGTCTGACCGTTCGGGGCCACGATCCGCCATCGCAGGGTGTGCCGCCCACCCTCCGGCAGGCTGGCGCCGATCTTCCAAAAGGCGTCGCCCTCCCGGAACACGAACGGGTCCAGCCATCCGGGTCGGTTGCCTCCTCGGTGGAACGGCGGCCTCCGAGTCGGGATCAGGAACAGGCAGCCGTCGCCGTTCCAAGGCCGGACCTCCTCCGGCGAGTATCGTGCGTCCAGCCAGTCGTCGAGCATGCCGGCGGTGGCGATGGGGGTGTCGCGCCAGCCGGTGACCACGTAGCCCGCGATCGGCTCCCTCTCGCGCACGGCCTCGTGCACGATCTTGCGGAGGAAGAGCGCCTTGCGCCGGGAGGACTCCATCAGCCTCCGGTGGCGCGAGGCTTGGTCGGGCCTGCAGAAGCGGCACTCCGCCAGGATGCGCGGCAGGTCGTGCTGCCACCGCACCCCCACGTCGTTCCACACGGGGTCCGGGCTGCCCCAGTACGGCTTCTCGCGGGCGAGCCGAGCGACGTCCCGGTGCACGTCGATGTCGTTGAACTCTCCCAGCAGCACGGGCTGGGCGGTGCGCGCGCCCGGCAGAAGGCTGTCGAGCACCGGCGGATAGTACGGCAGGTCGCAGTAGGGGTGGAAGTCGTAGAAGTCGCCGTACTCCCGAAGGTCGCCGCCGTACATCTCGGAGCCGCCGCTGTTGTCCTTGACCAGCGCGGCGCCCGTGAGCTCCTTCACGCGCTCGACCAAGCCCTTGCGGTAGCCGTGCGGCGTGCCGTGCGACAGCTCGCAACCCACCGTCCAGACCAGGATGTTCGGATGCCTTCGGTACTGCAGGACGATCCGTTCGATCTCCCTGGCGATGTTGGCCAGCCGAGTCGGGTCGGACGAGGGGTCCCACAGCGGCAGCTCCAGCCAAGCCTCGAGCCCCTCGTCCCGCAGGATCTCCAGATGCCTGTGCGTCGGAACCCACAGGCAGAACTTGATGGTGTTGAACCCCAGCCGCTTGGCCAAGCGGGCCTCGTGGCGGATCGTGGCGTCGTCGGGGTTGGTGTGGCCGATCTCGGGGTACCAGCCCCAGGTCAGCACTCCCCTCAGGTAGAACGGCTTGCCGTCCACGAACAGACGGCATCCCTCGGCCCGCACGCGGCACGGAGGCGCGGGAGCCGGACTGGCCAGGGGGTCTTCGGGGCCGACCACCACCTCGACGGGCTGGTAGATGCCTCCGAAGGTGTGGAACACGTACGGCAGGAAGCCGCTGGCCACGTCCCGCACGGGGAATGTGGGCCCGCCGTTCTTGGTCACCGACACCTCGACGAGCACCTCGGCTCCGGGGCGGTCCGGGAGCCGCACCGAGAACGCGTCCCAGATGCCGCGGTGCGTGGCGGCGGGCTCTCCGTCGAACGACACGCGCGCCTCGTACGACACGCCGTGGAACAGCAACCATCCTCCCGGATCGGGAACCCTCACCGAGGCGCGGTACACCGCAGGGCCCTCCCACGTGACCGGCACGTCCTGGCGCCAGGCGTGCGGCAGGGAGACGGGGCGGGGGCCGTCGCCGTAGTCGACGGTCCAATCGAGGTCTTGGCTGGAGGAACGGCTCGCGTTTGGGCTCATCGGTCTGTGCCCAGTTTCGCACGTTTCGGCGCACTGTGGAACGCTCCGCGCGTACCGCCTCTCGGCGTGGAGCGTCTTTACCTGTGGTTTCACGGAGGAAAACGCACAGCATGGTTTCTCTCGCTCTCGCCGCGGCGGTCTCCGCACCCCAGGCGGCCCCCTCTTCCCCCATTCGATCCACGCAAGTGGTGCCGGCGCTGCGTCCCTTGGCGATCGCCGCAGCCCCCACCGGCCGCAGGGTCGTGCTCACGCTCGAGGACCGGCGGACGCTGGTGATCGACGCGGGGACGCGCCAGGTTCTGCTGACGCTGGAGTCCCATCCTCTCCCCGCGCGGGCGGCCGCCTGGAGCCCCGACGGCCGGTGGATCGCCACCGGCGACGAGTCGGCGCGGGTGTTCGTGTTCGAAGCCAAGACCGGCAAGCGTGTCCGTCAGTTCCGCGAGCACCAAAGGGCCATCCAGGCGCTGAGCTTCTCGCCGAACGGCGACCTGCTGGCCAGCACCGGGGCCGACGACGTCGTGATGGTGTTCAGCCTGCAGAGCGGCAAGCGCGTCGGAAGGATCGCGGGCAACGGCGCCAACGTGTACGGGGCTTGCTTCACCCCTTCGGGTTCCCTGCTCGTCGGCACGCTGGGCCGCGGCGTGATGCTGCACCGCTCCGACGGCCGGACGGTGGCTCAGCTCGGCGGCCATGCCGGCCAGGGATCGTTCGGTTGCTGGCCGAACAAGGCAGGGACGCTCGGCGTGAGCGCCGGACGCGACGGAACCGCCGGCATCTGGGATCTGGGCAAGCGCCAGCGCCTCAACAGCCTGCGAGGCCATCAGGACTGGGTGACGGCCGCCGCCTTCTCGCCCTCGGGGCAGCTGGTGGCCACGGCGTCCACCGACGGCACCGTGCGGCTCTGGAACCCTCGCAGCTTCCAGTTGCTCGGCGCTCTCGAGAGCCAGGCTCGGGACGGATCCCCGCTGGCGTTCACGGCCGACGGGGCGTTCCTGCTCACCGTCTCGGACCAAGGCTTCCTGCAGGTTACGCGGTTATCTTAGTACCATCCCTTGTGTTGCGGGCGGTCAGGGAAGTATCGTAGGCCCATGGCTGTCCGTTGCGTCCCGTTCGGCTCGGAGGCCACGCGCACTCTGCGCTCCCTGATCGCGGACGCGAAGGCCTCGGATCCTTGCGCGGCAGTCACGGTCGCCGTGTCTTCGGTACCCGCGGCGGTGCAGCTGCGCCGCGCTTTGGCCGAAGGCGGCAGGCCCGAGGGGGCGGGGCTGTTCAACGTTCGGGTGGTCACGCTGTCGAGCCTCTCGCGGCAGCTCGCCGAAGGCGCAGAGCTGTGCCCCGGCCCCGCGCGGTGGGCTCTGATCCGGCGCCTGCTGGAGGAGGATCCCGGCCCGCTGGAAGCCTGCAGGGACCATCCAGAGCTTCCCTTGGCGCTGTCGAGGGCGTTCGACGCGATGGCGGCGTCCGATCGGCCCTCCGGGCCCTTGGAGCCGATGTGGCGCCGCTACCGCGAGGCGATCGCCGGCTTGGGCCTCGCCGACCCTCCGTCGTTGGCGGAGAGGCTGCCCGATCGCCTGCCGCCGGACCTCGGCACCGTCGTCGTGCACCTTCCCAAACCGCCCGCGCGGTCCGAGGAGGCGCTGCTCCGCAAGCTGGAGCGAGCGGGAGCCGTGTTGGTGCTCGGAGCGACCGGCGACGAGCGTGCGGACGCGTGGCTGCACCGGTGGTGCCCGTCGGTGCCCGCCGTTCGTCCGGCGGTGGCCGAGACGCTCCTGGCCTGCACCGACGCCGAGGAGGAGGTGCGCGAGGCGGTGCGGGCGGTTTGGCGCTGGGCCGAGCAGGGCGTTCCGCTGGAGCGCTGCGCGATCCTCTTCCGACGGCGCCACCCTTACGCGCGCGTCGCGTTCGACGTGCTGCGGGAGGCGCGTTTGCCGGCCTACGGCCGATCGCCGCTCCAACTGTGGGATTCCCTCGTCGGCCTGACGGTGGGGGTGGCCTTGGAGGCGGCGCAGGGAGGGTTCGACGCCGACCGTCTGTTCGATTGGCTCGCGGCGGCGCGCCCGCGGACCCCCGAGGGCGAGGCGGCCAGCGTGGAGGCATGGAGGAGGCTGGTGCGCGAGCTGGGGGTCGAAACCAACCTGCCGGCGTTGCTGCGCTGGCTGGGGAAGAGGAGCGGGGCCGAGGCCGCGTCCTTCCTCAGGTTCCTCGAGCATTGGTTCGACGCGTGCCGGACGCTGTTCGCGAGCAGCTCCGGCGAACCTTGGGCCGCGCGCGTGCGAGCCCTGCTGGACTGGGTCGATGCGCTGGTGCCGGACCAGTCGTTGCCGGAGCCGGAGAGGCGCCTGAAGGAGCGCTGGAGAGCGAAGGTCACCGAGCTGAAGTCCGCTGCGGCGGCGCAGCCGGAGGTCGACGGACCGGGGTTCGCGTGGCAGGTGCGGCAGACGCTGCGCGGCGACGGCAGGGCGCCCGGCAGGCTCGGAACCGGCGTGTTCGTGGGGACGTTCGAGGAGGCACGGGGCATGGATCTGGACGCCGTCGCGCTGGTCGGCCTGGCCGAGGGCGTTTGCCCGACGATCGTGCGGGGCGACCCGATCCTCGGGTTGGTTCCCGGAGCCCTGCCGCCGATCGCCGAGCAGGTGGACCGCGAGCGCGAGCTGTACCTGGCGGCGTTGGCGACCGGAGCCAAAGCCCGGATGGCGACCTTTCCCCGCGTCGATCGGGTCGACGGCTCGGGCTTCCTGCCGAGCCGCTGGATCGGAGACCAGCTACGCTCGCAGGGCAGGGGGACGGAGGACTACGAGCGTGCTCCCTCGTTCGAGCGGCGGGTGTTCGAGGGCGGCTTCGCCTCGCCTCAGGAGCTGCTCGCGGCGTCGCGCCCGATCGGCAGGTCCGCCCGTTGGCAGGAGCGCATGCAGGAGCGCGAGAGCGACCAACCCGGACCCCACACGGGGTTCGTCGCTCCCATGCCCGAGCGTCTGGGATCGCCGATCTCGGTGACGGCGGCGGCCGACCTGTTCGCCTGCCCCCAACGGTTCTTCCTCAAGGACGTTTTGAGGGTGGCCGAAACCGAGGCGCCCCGCGAGGAGAGCTCGGTCGATCCCCGAAGGCTCGGAAGCGCCTTGCACTCGGCGTTGTCGGGCTTCCTCGGCGCTTTGCCGGCGGCCGAGTGGCCGGAAGCGTGGCAGGACGCGCACAAGCTCCGGCTCCAGAGGCTGCTGGAGGCGGAGCTCGACCGGCTGGAGCAGGCGGGCTGGGTGCGAAGGCCCGCCC
>JAOACB010000084.1 GCA_026418055.1 Fimbriimonadales bacterium | reverse complement strand
GGCAAGAGGGCTTCCGCAAGGACGTGGAGATGGCCCGCGCGGTCCGCAGGGCGGGCGGAGACGGCTATCGCTTGATGTTCGACGCGTTCTGCTCGTGGACCGGGCCGTACGCTGTGCAGATGTGTCAGGCGCTGGAGGAGGTTCGTCCGTTCTGGGTGGAAGAGCCCCTGCCGCCCGAGGACCTGGCTTCTTGGGAGCGGCTGCGGCGATCGACGAGCGTCCCGTTGGCGGCCGGGGAGCACCTGCACAGCCGCCGGATGCTGCTGCCTTTCCTGCGCGAGGGCCTCGTGGACGTGCTGCAGTGCGACCCCGAGTGGGCAGGCGGCATCACGGAGATGCAGGCGATCCTGCACACCGCCGGCGCCTTCGGGGTGCCGGTCTACCCGCACGGCCACACCCTGCTGCCGGCCATCCACCTGGCTGCGGCGCATCCCCCATCGGTTCTGCCGATGGTGGAGCACCTGCTGCGCATCCAGCCGGAGCGCTACGCCCTGTTCGCCGCGCCCCCGGTCGACCTCGGCGGTCGCTTCGCGCTCCCGGACCGACCGGGCTTGGGGGTCGAGCTCCGGGAGGCCTGAACCTTCAGGCGAAGAGCCACCGGCCGACGAAGTCGATCGATCGCTCGAGCAGCCTGCGCCTCTGGGCCCGGTTGTCCCCCTCGACGCGGTGCCCGATGTTGGTCAGCAGCAAAACCTCGGCGTGCGCTCCCACCGAGCTCCACTGGGCGCAGGCCAAGGCGGCCTGGCGAGGTTGCACGACCTGGTCGTTCTCGCCATAGACGAACAGAGCGGGAGGCAACGCGGCGCCCGCCGCGTGCGCCAAGGGGCTCAAGGCGTGGTACAGGCCGGGATGGGCGGGGAACCCTCCGGGTCCCAGGATGTTCACCTCGGCCCCGGGGCTCTGCCCGTTGTCGTACCAGCGGGCCACCAGGTCCAGCGGGCCCCAAAAGGCGAGAAACGCCTTGGGCCTAGCCGAGGCCGGCGTCAGAGGACTGCCGACTGCCAGGTGGCCGGCCAAGAGGCAACCGGCCGACTCGCCTGCGATGCCGATCCTGTCAGCGTCGATTCCCAGCTCGCCCGTGTGCTCGTGCAGCCAGTTCCACGCGTGGGCGGCATCCGCCAGGATCGCCGGACCCGTGGGACGATCCGCCGAGCCCAACCGATACGACGCGCTCACGGTGGTAACGCCGAGAGCGAGCGCCAGAGCCTTGGCCAGCGCGCCCATCCCGTAGGGGTCTCCCATGCAGTATCCGCCGCCGTGCAAGGCCAGAACCCCCGGCATCGGGCCCGACGGGGGTTCGGCGGACCTGAACACGACCGCGTGTTGGTCGGGCTCTCCTGCGCGGGATTCCCGGATGAGCCGCGGAGGCATCATCGCCACGCCCTGGCACGGCTCGTGGCCCTCCCGATCGAGAATCTCCGACCAAGCGGCGTCATTCAGCGCGCGAGGAGTCGCTGGCATCGCGTCTCGCAGTTTGCCACGCCGACCCGCCGCACGGCATCGGGCACAATGGTGGCGGGAGGCCACGATGGTTCCTGTGGTGCTCGCGATGGCGATGGTGCAGGGTTGGAGTTGGCAGGCGTTGCTCGACGCCGGGAGGCTGCGCGGCAACGACGCGGAGGTGGCGCCGCTGGGAGAGCGGCTGGAGGTTCGCTTCAAGGTCTCGGCTTGGCCGAACGCGAGCGTGGGCTTCGATCCCCCGGAGGACTGGTCCTCTCGGGGCGGCTTGGTGTTCGAGGTGGAGAACCCCGGGTCGAAGGCCGTGCCGTTCTCGATCCGCATCGACGACGCTCCCCAATCCGATGGCGTACGCAACTGCGTGTACGGCACCGGGTCGGTGCCGCCGGGGGCGAGGAGGACGTTCTGGTTTCCGCTCGGCAAGACGCCGATGGACTACGGGATGCGTGCCTTTCCGTCCGCGCCCGGTCGCGAGGCACTCGGCATGCCCTCGGCCGGCACGATCGACTTCCGCAAGGTCCATCGCTGGCAGATCTTCCTCAACCATCCGACGGAGCCATGCCGATTGGTGGTCGGGCCGTTGCGCTTCGAGCCTTGGGAGGCGGCACTCGAGAGGATCTGCGACCGGTTCGGGCAGTACGGCAAGGCCGATTGGCCCGGGAAGCTGAAGGATGAGGCGGAGCTGCGGCGCGACGCGGAGACCGAGGAGGCTCAGCTGGCTCGGGCGACGGCCCCGGCCGAGCGCAACCGCTTCGGAGGATGGACGGGAGGTCCTCGGTTGCGCGCCACCGGCAGGTTCCGCACGGAGAAGGTTCGGGGCAAGTGGTGGCTGGTGGATCCCGAGGGCCGCCTGTTCTTCTCCTTCGGCGCGAACTGCGTCGGCATGGAGGAGGAGACCATGGTGACCGGCAGAGAGGGTTTCTTCGAGTGGCTGCCCAAGCGCGGCGAACCGCTGTCGGAGTTCCTCCGGGACGTCTCCTACGTGCTCTACGGGCCTGTGAAGGCAGGAACGGCCTACTCGTTCTCCTCGGCGAACCTCCGGCGCAAGTACGGGGAGGCCTGGCGCGAGCGCTCGCTGGACGTGGCGGTCCGCCGACTGAGGGCTTGGGGGATGAACACCGTCGGCAATTGGTCGCACGAGGGTGCGCGCCGCAGAGGCATGCCTTATGTGGCCACCTTCCACATCGACGGCGACCATGCCAGGGTGTCCTCCGGGTCGGACTACTGGGGGAAGATGCACGACGTGTTCGATCCCAAGTTCGCCGAGTCGGTGCAGCGCGCCCTGGCGTCCGCGGAGGCGGTGGTCGGCGATCCGTACTGCATCGGGTGGTTCGTGGACAACGAGCTCAGCTGGGGAGGCGGCGGCACCGAGGAGGGCGGCAGGTTCGGACTGGCCTACGGAGCCCTGCGGGCCCCGGCTGACCAGCCCGCCAAGCGGGAGCTCCTGCGGCAGCTCCGCGTGAAGTACCGAGACGTGTCCCGACTGAACGAGGCATGGGGAACGTCCTTCGCTTCGTGGCGGGACCTGGAAGCCCCCGGCGACCTCCCCTCCGCGACCGATCCCGCACGGCGTCGCGACGACCTGCTGCGCTTCTGCAGGTCGTTCGCCGACCGCTACTTCCAGACGGTGCGCGATGCCGTGAAGGCCAAGGATCCCGGGGCCCTGTACCTCGGACCGCGGTTCGCATGGCGAACGACCGAGGCGGTGGAGTCCTGCGCCCGGTACGCGGACTGCCTGAGCTTCAACATCTACGCTCCCAGCGTCAAGGCCGACGAGTGGGCCGAGATCGCACGGCTCGACAAACCGATCCTGATCGGCGAGTTCCACATGGGAGCCACCGATCGCGGCATGTTCCACCCTGGCCTCGTCGGCGCTCCGAACCAACAGGCTCGCGCCGAGCTGTACGGAGCCTACGTGCGGTCGGTGCTGGACCATCCGAACTTCGTGGGTTGCCATTGGTTCCAGTACCGGGATCAACCCCTGACAGGGCGCGTGCTGGACGGCGAGTGCTACAACATCGGCTTGGTCACGGTGGTCGATCGGCCCTACCCGGAGATGGTCGAGGCCACCCGGAGGCTCGCGCGGGAGATGTATCGGCGCCGCTATGGGAACTAGCGACGGCATTGGGTAAGTTCGGACCATGCGTCCGGTGGGCATGGTGCTGGGTCTGGCTGGGGTCGCCTCTGCGCTGGCCGCTCCCTTCGAGCACGTTCAAGGAGACCTGCGGGTGCAGGTGCTTTCGCCGGGCTTGGTGCGGTTGGAGGAGCGGGGACCCAAGGGCTTCGAGGACCGACCGACGTTCACGGTTTCAGGGCGCGATTGGCCGGGCGCCCCGGTCGTGGTGCGGCGGATCGGCGACCGGACCGTGCTGATCGCTCCGCGGTTCCGGGTGGCAGTCGCCTCCGGCAACCTGCGGTCGGTCGAAGTGCAGGACCTTGCGGGGCGCCCGCTGTGGACTTGGGACGGCCGCCTGGATGGCAACGCTTGGCTGCCTTCGCCGGGGGAGCTCCGATCGAAGCGAGCCTGGGCCTTCGCCGACCACCCCAGGCTGGCCCGGGCGCGCGAGCGGCTGTTTCCGCTGGTGGCGGGCCAGCGGCCGCTGGACACGGCCAATCCAGCCGCGGACGTTTATGTGTTCGTTCCGGGGGGCGAGGGCTACGACGGGCTTCGGAAGGACTTTCTCCGGCTGACCGGTCCGGTCCCGGTGCCGCCGCTGTTCCTCTTCGGCTTCATCGACAGCCGATACCACGCCTACACCGAGCAGACCGCGCTGCAGACGATCGACGAGTACCGCCGACGGGGCCTGCCGCTGGACGTGTTCGTCGTAGACACCGATTGGAGGGTCGGAGCCTCCCACGGCTATGCGGTGAACACCCAGCTGTTTCCCGACATGGCGCGCTTTCTCCGCGAGGCGCATCGGCGGAGGGTGCGGCTGATGTTCAACGACCACCCCGAGCCGGTGGATCCGGACGCCCAGGGCGACAAGGAGCTCGGCTACCGCTTCGAGGGTTTGGCAGGGCTTCTGCGGCAGGGCGTGGACGTTTGGTGGTACGACCGCAACTGGGGGACCCACCTGGGGACTCCCGCCAGCGGTCTCCCGTTGGAGGTGTGGGGGATGCACCTGTACAGCGAGGCGACGCTGGCGGTGCGCCCGAACCAGCGGCCTGCGATCCTTTCCAACGTGTGGGGCATCGACAACGGCTGGTTCCGCGGTTGCACGCATCCCGCCGCCCATCGGTATCCCGTGTGGTGGACGGGAGACACCGCAGCCCAGTGGAGCTTCCTGCGCATGGGAGTGGAGAACGCGGTGAACTTCGGGGTGGAGGGCCTGCAGCCGTACGTCCATGAGGACCTGGGCGGGCACATGGGTCCCGGATCGCCCGAGCTCTACGTGAGGTTCCTGCAGTACGGTTGCCTGGGGCCGATCGCCCGCGTGCACTGCACCAAGGGCAGCGAGCGCTACCCCTGGTCCTACGGACCGGAGGCGGAGGCGATCGTGCGGCGTTACGCGCTTCTCCGCTACCGACTCCTCCCCACGCTGTACGCGGCCGCCCACCGGGCGTTCGAAGATGGCACGCCGCTGCTCCGCAGGCTGGACTTGGAATGGCCTGAGCTGGAGGGAGCCCGGGATCCGACGCAGTTTCTGTTGGGAGACGACCTCTTGGTGGCGCCGATGCTCGAGGGTGGAAACGGCCGGCCGATCCCCGAGGCGCTGCTCCGCAGGCCGGACGGGACGCCCGGGTTGAGGGGGGAGTATTTCGACAACCCCGATCTGCGCGGCGAACCACGGCTCGTTCGCGCCGACTCGAACGTGCGGTTCGACTTCGGGCGGCAGGCTCCGGCGGAAGGCCTCCCCAAAGAGAACTACTCCGTCCGGTGGGTGGGTCGGCTCGGACCGATCCCGAGGACGGGGAGATACCGCTTCCGCGTTCTCTCGGACGACGGCGTGCGGCTTTGGGTGAACGGCAAGCGGATCATCGACCGCTGGCTGCCCCAGGCCAGCGTCTGGAACCACGGCGAAGCGGAGCTCCGAGCGGGCCAGACGGTGGACCTCCGGCTGGAGTTTTACAACGGCGCCAACGAGGGGGTGTGCCAGTTGAGCTGGTCGCTGGAGAGCGAGCCCGACGCGGTGCCGAAGCGTCGGGTCCTGATCCCGCCCGGACAGTGGCAGAACCTGTGGACGGGGGAGGTCGTGACCGGTCCGAGAACCATCGAAGCCGAGGCGCCGCTGGAGGTGCTCCCGATGTGGGTCCGGCGATCCGGGGTGGTGCTGACCGCTCCGCAGGTCCTCAACACGCAGGACCTGAGGTGGGACCGCGTCGTGGTGGACGCCTTTCCCGCGCAGACGCCGGTTCGCCGCTGGCTGGTGGAGGACGACGGCATCTCGCAGGAGTACCTCTCCGGCTCCGTGGCCCGTACGGCGGTGTCGCTGCGGCGGGAAGGCCGGTCGGTGGCGCTGTCGCTCGGCGCGGCGAACGGCTCTTACAGGGGAATGCCGTCGGTTCGGCGATGGTTGCTGCGGGTGCACCTGCCCAAGGGCTCCCGGGCCAGAGCCGTGCGGCTCGATGGCCGGCCGGTGGCTTTCCGCCTGCTGGAGCCGCTGAGGGAGCGACCGCAGATCCCTTTGCTGGGACCTGGGTCGCGGCCTGCGCCTCTGTCCGGTCCTGTGGTGGAGTGCGAGCTACGGTTACCGGTCCGCGAACGCGCCGAGCTGCTGGTGCGGCTGTGAGGTCTCAGCCGATCCACGCCGCGTCGTTCGCGTAGCTTCGAACGAAGCGGAAGGTCAGCCGCACCAAGGGACCGTGCGAGCCGCTGTCCAAGGCGAGGAATCGGCCGCCGCCTTCCGCGGCGCGTTCGATCTCATAGCCGATCAGCAGCACGCTGTGGCCGTCGAAGACCTCGTCCGGGGGCACCCAGCGCACCTCGCCCTGTTCGTCCGCCAGCTTTTTCGGCCAACGCAATCCCATCAGGACGGGAGTGCCATGGGCTAGGGCGTCCAAGACCGTGCGGAACTCTCGACGCTCGAGGCCGCGCTTCGGGTCCCACTCCTTGATCCACGCGAGCTCGAGCCCTTCGTCGCGCAGGTCTCGGGCCTGCCGCATCGCCTCCTCCGAAGGGCTCCACCCCGTGCGGAACGACTCGTGGTAAGGAGCGAGGTCGCTGGAGCACGCGCCGAAGGCGAGAAAACCCGCCCAAAGCTCG
>JAOACB010000083.1 GCA_026418055.1 Fimbriimonadales bacterium | reverse complement strand
CTCACGCGGGCAGCACGGAGATAGCACCCGCCGCGGACCACTCTCCCGCCGCCCCTGCGGCGGAATTCTGGATCCCCTTCACCAGCCTGCGCTTCTGGACCTACCTGACCGCCGTGTTCGGTGTGACGGGGATCGTTCTCACGCTGTTCGCTCGGACGCCCGAGCCTTTCACGCTGGTCGTGTCGTCTGCCTCGGGCTTGCTGATGGGTCTGGCCGCAAGCTGGATCGTGCGCTGGCTCTCCCGGCACGAGAGCGATTCCGCCATCACCGAGCAGGACCTGCTCGGCGCGGAGGCGAAGGTGTTGGTGGCCGTCCGGGGGCGGCTCCCTGGCAAGGTCAGGTTGCAGACGAAGGGCAGCACCGTCGATCTGTTGGCGATCGGCGAGGACGACCGCGACCTCGAGCCGGGGGAGGAGGTTCTCGTGATCGGTTTCGAAGGCAACCACGCGCGGGTCGCGCGGAAGAAGGATTACTTAGGGTGAAACCATGATGCTGGAACTGTTGGCGCAGGAAACGCCGCTCGAGGCTCTCACGGGGCTGTCCGCCCTCGTTGCGGGAGCCGTTTTCGCGCTGGCGCTGCTGATCTTCCTTGCGATCTTGGCCAAGTCCCTGCTCAAGATCTGCGCGCCGAACGAGGTGCTCATCGTGTCCGGCATCTTTCGGGGAGGCACGGTGCAGGGCCGCAAGCGGGGCTACGACACCGTCATCGGGGGCCGAACGCTGGCTCTGCCGGGCCTTCAGCGCGTCGATCGCATGAGCCTCACGCTGATGGAAGTTCCGATCACGGTGCGCAACGCCTACTCCAAGGGTGGGATCGCCATGAACGTCGAGGCCGTCGCCAACGTGAAGATCAGCAGCGATCCCGAGGTGATCGGCAACGCGGTCGAGCGGTTCATGAATCGGGACCTCACGGAGGTGCGGAGGGTCGCCAAGGAGACGCTCGAGGGGCACCTCCGAGGCGTCATCGCGAACCTCACGCCCGAGCAAGTCAACGAAGACCGCCTGAGCTTCGCCGAGTCGCTCACCCACGAAACCGAGGCCGACCTGCGGAAGCTGGGCCTGCATCTGGACACGCTGAAGATCACGCACGTCACCGACGAGGTCGGCTACCTGGACGCCACCGGGCGCAAGGCCATCGCCAACATCATCCGCGCGGCCGAGATTGCCGAATCCGACGCGAAGCGCGTGGCGGAAAAGGCTGAGGCGGAAAACGCAGGGAGGGCCAACGTGGCCGTGGCCAAGGTCGATGCGGCCGTCGCTCAGCTCACGAACGAGCTCCGCCGCTTTAAGGCGGAGTTGGAGGCTCAGGTAAGGAGCCAAGAGGAGCGCACGCTCGCGGCGGCGCGTCAGGCGCGAGCCGAGGCCGAGCAGGAGCTTCAGCAGGTTCGAGCTGAGCTGGAGGCCCTGCGCCTGCAAGTCGAGAGGGTGCTGCCGGCCGAAGCCGATCGACGGGCCCAGGAGCTCCGAGCCCGTGGGCAGGCGGCGATCATCCGCGAGCGCGGCCGCGCCGTCAGCGAGGCGCTGGAGCTGCTGTACCAAGCTTGGCAGGAGGCTGGACCCGCGGCCATGCAGATCCAGCTCACCGAAGACATCGAGAAGCTGATCCGCGCCGCTGCGGAGGGGGTCCAGAAGCTCGATGTCGGAGAGATCCGCGTGATCGACGGAGGCGACGGTCGAACGCTTCCCAACTACATGGCCCAATACCCCGCGATGCTCGAGAAGGTGTTCGACGCCGTCCACCGTGCTACGGGCATCGATGTGCCGGGCACGGTGTCCGGCCAACCTTCCCAGGGAGACAAGAACCCATGACCTGGCTCTGGTTCGTCGTCGGGATCCTGTTGACGTTCGCAGGTCTCTTCCTGCTCAGCCTGAAGGCGCTGCTGTACATCTGCCAGCCCAACCAGGTGCTCATTTTCAGCGGCACGTCGAGGCGCGTCGGCGACCGCAGAGTGGGCTACCGCATCCTGAAGGGTGGCATGGGGTGGCGACGGCCCTTCATCGAGAGGGTCGACTCTCTCGACCTCACCAACATGATCATCGAGCTCGGAGCCCATGGAGCCTACTCGAAGGGCGGAGTGCCGCTGAACGTGCAGGGCGTGGCCAACGTCAAGATCGCCTCCCACGAGCCCGTTCTGAACAACGCCATCGAGCGCTTCCTAGGCAAGACCCGTGTGGAGATCATGGCGATCGCGAAGGCCACGCTGGAGGGCTCCCTGCGCGGCGTTCTCGCCACGATGACGCCCGAGGAGATCAACTCCGACCGGAACCTTCTCGACGAGCGGATCGTGCAGGAGGTCGAGGCCGACATGACGTCCCTCGGCCTGATCGTCGACACGCTGAAGATTCAGAACATCACCGACGACGTCAAGTACCTGGACTCGATCGGGCGCATCCGGAACGCCGAGCTGCTGAGCGCCGCGCGCGTGGCGGAGGCTACCGCGAGGGCCGACGCGATCGTTCGCGCCGCGGAAAACCGCGAGCAGGAGATGCAGGCCAAGATTCAGGCCGAGACCACCGTGAGCAAGGCGGACGCCGAGAAGCGGTTGCGCGACGCTCAGACCCGCATGAGCGCGCTGATCGCGGAGGAGCAGGCGGCCGTGGCCGCCTTGGTGGCTCAGGCGAAAGCCGAGCTCGATGTGCAGCGCGCCCGCATCGAGCAGGTGCGCCGCAAGCTCGAAGCCGACGTGGTGGCACCCGCACAAGCCGAGTGCGAGACCTTGGAGCAGCAGGCCGCGGCGGCGGTGGCGCCGATCGTCGAGGAGGGCAAGGCGAAGGCCGAGGCCCTCAAGAAGCTCGCCGCGAGCTGGTCGGCGGCCGGCGATCAGGCCAGGCAGATCTTCCTGCTGCAGAAGCTCGAGCCGATCATCCGCCAACTGACCGAGACCATCGCCGAGACGAAGATCGAACGCGTCACCGTGATCGACAACCGCGCCACCGCCGGGGGATCGCTGGGAAATCCTGCGCGCCTGCTGGCGCTCAGCGAACAGATCAAGGAGGTCTTCGGCGTCGACGTCGTCGAGAAACTACAGGCTATCGGACGGAGGCCTGAGGACCGGCGCTCGCCGGCGGAGGAGGAGGCCTGAGTCACCGGATCGGAATGCGATGGATCGGGCAGGGTGAAACCTCGCTCGAGGTGAACAACGACCGGCCGTCCATCGAGTAAGCGATCGCCTCGGACTGGATCTCGAAGGCGGTGCGGATTCGGTTGGGCCTGGCCCTCCACCACTCTCTCCGGGCCGCGCCCGTGAAATCGAACTCGAAAGCCGCGAGGTAGGTCCGCAGCACGGCGTGACGACCATCCGGGGAGATGTCGCCCGCCGTGATCATCTGCGCCTCCGCCATCTCGCCGCCCACGGTCACCTCTCCCACGCGCTGCAGGCGGTTGCGTCCGGGCTTGGCCGAGCCCGGAAGACGGTAGATTCCCGCAGGCCTGCCACCAACCATCTCCACCACGTACACGTCGCCGCCGGCGGGATCCACCAATAGCGCCTCCGCGTCGCGGGGTCCATCAGGGTAGACCAGCTCGAACGATTCGACCTTTCCCACCTTGGCGTCCTCTCCGGGTTCGAGAAAGCGATGGATGCGCACGCTGGGACGCTGGCGCTCGTTGTCCCCGATGTCTCCCAAGTACAGGTAGGGTCTGCCGGCCACCACCGCCGACGCGATGTCCTCGCAATCCCCCGCTCGGATCCCTGGCAAGACCAATTCCGCCACAACGCGGCCATCGGGGCCGATCCGGAACACGCGGGGGGTGTCTCCGCTGTCGTTGTGGGTGTAGAGCCATTCGGAGCGCAGGCGGCTCGAGGCGAGGCCGCTGCTCTCTTTCAGACGGGGGTCCCGCACGACGCAGTGCACCACCGGTTGACCGTAAGAGCGCCGCGCCGGCGGCGCGAACCGTGGAGCCCTCGTCTGGACCTGGGCGGGCGGAAGGCACCCTGCGGCCAGCGCGGCCGCGAGCAACCAACAGACACGGCGCGGCCTCATGGACCGAGTGTATCTCCCTCGTTCCCCCGATGCCGGGCTCGCCATCGCAAAAGGCTGTCGTAGAACAGGTACTGGTGGGCCCAGCCGGTGAGCTCGCCGAAGCGCGAGCGCAATGCGTCTCCCACCGCTTGGTAGCGCGCCTGCGTCAGAGACTTGCCCCGCCATTGGGGAAAGAACAGCCTGCAGGCGGCCTGCCAGAGGTGCGTGTCGATGGGAGCCGCCTCTCCGTGGTGCAATCCGATGAGGCAGACGCAGTCCGCCACCTTTGGTCCGACTCCGGGCAACGCCTGCAGCGCCGCGTGGGCCTCGCGATACGGCATCCTGCGAAGCTCCGCCCGCCACTGGGGTCCCAGCTCGACCAGCCGCCGGGCCACAGCCACCAAGGTGCGGGCCCGATACCCGAAGCCCGCCTCCCGCAGCTCGCCCTCGGTGACGCAAGCCAGCCGCTCCAAGCTGGGAAACGCCCTCACCGGCAAGCCACCGATCGGCTCGCCGAAATCCTCCAACCGGCGCACCATCCGTGTGATTCTCTCCAGATGATTGTTGGTTGTGCAAAGAAAGCTGAACAGAACCTCCAAGAGATTCTGCGGGCGCAACAACCTCAGCCCCGGCAAACGATGCACGTACGGCTCCAGCTCGGGAGCCAGCTCGACGATCCGCGCCTCCGTGTCGGCGAGAGAACGGTCCAGCTGGAACAACCTTCGGAAGTCCTCCGGCAACCCGTTGGTGGTCACCCGCCAGCCGTTCCGGACCGGCTCGCAGACAAAGCCGGTGTCTCCATCGGCGCCCGCCCACGAGCCGCCCTCGTGGCGCCGCCACCGGAACACCTGGCCGCTCGAAACGCACAGTGGGAGATCGAGCTCCCTTTCGTCGATCTCCAGGACGAACGTGGTCACAGGGCGCCTTCCGGCAGCATGGCGAGGAACTCCTCCTCGCTCACCACCTTCACCCCCAGTTGCTCGGCCTTCTGGAGCTTGCTGCCGGCTCCGGGGCCGGCCACCAGCAAGGTCGTGGCCCGGCTCACGCTGCCCGCGGCCTTGCCGCCGAGCCTGCGCACCAGCTCCTCGGCGTCTTCCCGCGTGAACCGCTCGAGCTTCCCCGTGAACACCACGGTCTGCCCGGCGAACGCGTCGCCCTGCGTCTCCTCGACGGGAGCGGGAGACACGCCCAGCGCGAGCAGCTCGTCGATCATCCGCTGGTTCTCGGGGTCCTCGAAGAACTCCTCAATCTCGCTGGCGGTCCGGGGACCTACGTCAGGAACCGCGAGCAGGGCCGAGTAATCGGCTTTGCGCAAGGCGTCCAAGGTCCCGAAGTGCCGAGCGAGATCCTTCGCGCCCCTCTCGCCCACGTGGCGGATGCCGAGACCGAACAGAAAGCGATCCAGCGAGCGCGTCTTGCTCTGCTCGATCGCCTCCAACAGGTTCGCGGTGCTCTGCTCTCCCATGCGCTCGAGCGCCAACAGCTCCTGCCTGCGGTCCCTGAGGCGGTAGATGCTGGGCAGATCCGAGAGCAGGCCCAGCTCGAGGAACCGCCGGATCTGCTTCTCGCCCAATCCCTCGATGTCCATGGCGTTGCGCGAGCAGAAGTGCTCCAGCTTCGCGTGCGCTTTCGCGGGGCAAGACGGGTTGAGGCAACGCAGCGCCACCTGTCCCGCATCCCTCCCGACCTCGCCTCCGCACTCGGGGCATCGGTTCGGCTCCTGAGGCTTGGGGGGATTGCCCGACCTCTTGTCCAGCACCGGCCCAACCACCTCGGGGATGACGTCGCCGGCACGCTGGACGATCACGACGTCTCCCTCGCGGACATCCTTGCGCGACACGTCCTCCCAGTTGTGGAGCGTGGCCCGGCTCACCGTCACACCTCCCACCTGCACCGGTTCCAGCTCGGCGACGGGCGTGATCGCGCCCGTTCTCCCAACTTGGGCGGAAACCCTCAGCAACCTCGTGAAGGCCTGCTCCGCTGGAAACTTGACGGCGATCGCCCATCTGGGTCCGTGGGACGTCGCGCCGAGCCGCTCCCTCAGATCGAAGCGGTCCACCTTGACCACGGCCCCATCGATGCCGAACGGCAGGTCGGCGCGAGCCATGCGGATCGCCTCGATCGCCTCCCAAGCCTCGTCGGCGCCTCGGCAGCGCCTTGACTGTGGAGCCACGGCGAAGCCGGCCTCGCGCAGCAGAGCCGAAAGATCGCTCTGGCGGTGGACGGGGAGGTGCTCGGCACGACCCAATCCGTAGGCGAAGAAGTTCAGCTTGCGGGCCGCTGTCTGCCGGCTGTCCAGTTGCCGCAACCCTCCCGCCGCGGCGTTGCGGGGATTGGCGAACACCTGCTCGCCTCGCTCGGACCGCTCGCGGTTGAGCTGCTCGAACACCGACTTCAGCATCACCACCTCGCCCCGCACCTCGACGACGCCAGGCCAATCCACCAACAGCCGGAGCGGCACGCCGCGAACGGTCCGGGCGTTCTCCGTGATCCGCTCGCCCGTCGCGCCGTCGCCGCGGGTCGCCGCCGCCTCCAGCAGCCCGTCCCTGTACGTGAGCGAGATCGAAGCCCCATCCAGCTTCAGTTCGACGGAGTAGTCGATGGGGCCGTCTTCCCCCAAGCCTCGTCGAACGCGCTCGTCGAACGCCCGGAACTCTCCCTCGCCGAACGCGTTGTCCAAGGAGAGCATCGGCTCGAGGTGCGGGTGCGGCGGGAAACCCTCGACCGGGGGCGCCCCGACCCTCTGGGT
>JAOACB010000082.1 GCA_026418055.1 Fimbriimonadales bacterium | reverse complement strand
GTGGAGCTCTCGCCGCCCTCCGGAACAGCGTCCACGCACAGCTTCAACCCCCGGCCGGTGCCCCACAGAACTTGGCGGAAGAGTCCCTGCGGCCGGATGTCTCCTGCCAGATCGATGTCGCCGCAGCCCGCCGCGGTGTAGGCGACACTGGGGTCAGCCCAGTCGTCGGGTTCTCCGGGGTATCGGAAGTGCCCGATGCCGGCCTCACCCACGTAGTCCATGCCTGTCCACACGAAGTCGCCGACCACCCACGCGTGCCTCAGCGCCGGAACCCAGCTGTCGTGCGCCTCCTTCGGGAACGATTCCGTTCCCCAGATCACGCGGCGCGGCACGCGCTGGCGATCCGGTTCGTACTCGCGCCACTGGTAGTTGTAGCCGGCGATGTCCAAGTGCTGGAACGCCGGGTCGATCTCCCGCCAAGGGCGGTTGGGCTGGTCCCAGAAGCTGTGGACCCCCGCGGAGATCGGCCGCAGGTTGTCGATCGAGCGGATGGCGGCGACCAACGATTCGGCGATGGCCACGCCTTCGGGATCCGCCCGCTCGGGGATCTCGTTGCCGATGCTCCAGGCGATCACGCTGGGGTGGTTGTAGTCTCGAAGGACCATCGCTAGGAGGTCGGCCTTGCCGTGTTGCGGGAAGAAACGGTGGTAGTCCTGCGGGTTCTTCGGCTTCGACCACTGATCGAAGGCCTCGTCGAGAACGAGCAGCCCGAGCCGGTCGCAGGCGTCGAGAAACGCCGCGGAGGGAGGGTTGTGCGCCGTGCGCACGGCGTTGAACCCGAGGGCCTTCAGTTGCCGGACGCGCCGCTCCTCCGCGGCGGGGTATGCCTTGGCTCCCAAGCACCCGTTGTCGTGGTGCACGCAGGCGCCTCGAACCTTGACCGGGGAACCATTCAGCAGCAGGCCGAAATCGGGATGGACCTCAACGGTTCGAAAGCCAACGGGAAAACAAAGGGAGTCGATCTCGGCTCCGCCTCGCTCGAGCGTCGCCGCCAGTAGGTACAGGATCGGGCGGTCGTGGGACCAAGCGAGAGCGTCCGGAGCTTGCAGGGCGACCTCGCCGCGGGCCTCCTGCACGCTCGTGGAGACCGAGGAGAGCTCCGTCGAACCATCGGGGCCCAGCAACCGCAGGCGGAGGGTCACCCCTTCCAGCGGGCCCTCGACGTTCCATCGGAACCGCAAGGTCCGCAGACTGGGCGTGTCGGCCAAAGCACCCCAGGGTGCGAACGCGGTGGGTCCGGTGACGAGCAGACTCACGGGCCGGTAGATCCCGCTTCCGGAATACCAGCGCGTGTGCTTGCCGCTGGTGTCGGTCCGCACGACGAGTTCGTTCTCGCCGCCGTAGTCCAAGTGGTCCGTTAGGTCGACGAAGAACGGCGAGTAGCCGTAGGGATGGTGGCACAGCTCGTTGCCGTTCAGGCTCACCCTGGCGTCTTGGTACACGCCGTCGAAGAGAAGTCGAACCGTTCGACCCTTCCAAGCGCGGTCAGCAAGGAGAACCCTGCGATACACGCCGATGCCTCCCAAGGTGTAGCCGGTCGAGGTGGAGCCGGGTGCGGAGCGTTCGAACGGACTGTCTCGGCCCGGGAGGTCCTCGATCGAGTAGTCGTGCGGCAACCGCACTTCCATCCACTCGCCAGTTGGCTCGACGGGGCCATCGATCGACTCGTACAGGAAACGCCAGCCGGTGAGGAGGGGCAGGACCAGGCGGGTCGACGGAACTTCCACGCCGAGGGAGTTCGCCAAGCGGGATGCCAGTTCCTGCCCGAGCGCGCGCGTGCTGATGCGTGCCAACATGGCGACGGACCGATCGGGTCGCCGAGGGTTGTTGAAGATGCATAGCCTGCCAAGAATGGTTGCCGCGCTCGCGCTGCTCTGCACGATGGGTTTGGCACCGGGCGGGGAGCTTCCTCAGAGCTCGGCCGTCGAGGTGAAAGTCACGGAGAGCGGCGTGAGCCTGTTCGCCGACAACGCGGATGCCCACGAGGTCTTCGTGAGGCTCGCCAAGGCGACGGGCTTGCGGATCATGGTGGACGACACCGTCCGGCGCTCGGTGACGCTGAACCTCGTCGGCAAGGAGCCCACCGAGGTCCTGGAGGCCATAGCCTCGGCGTACGGGCTGGCTTGCAAGCTGGTCGGAACGGTGTTCATGGTGAGCGAAGGCATCCCGAAGGGCCCCTCGAGCTACCTTCTGAGCGACATCGATGCGGTGGGGACCCGCTACGTGCTCGCGCCGACCGCGAAATCCTTGCTGCCCATCTTCCTGCAGGACCACGTGAAGACCAACCAGGAGCAGAACTCCGTGATTCTGTCGGCTCCGCCGAGCGTGCTGAAGAAGTTCCGCGAGGACGTTTCGCAGTTCGACATCCCCGCGGCGCAGATCATGATCGAGGTGCTGATGGTGGAGTTCACCGACTCCGCCACCAAGGAGTTCGCCCTCAGTCTGGCGGCGAGCAACGCGGGGGTGCAAGGCTCCGTCGACAGCGCTTTCGGAGAGGTTTTCTACCGGGCGATCACGGGGCTTCCCGACGTGTTCCGGTCCAACCTGAGGGCGCTGGTCGAGCAGGGTAAGGCGCGCGTTCGGGCCAACCCTCGGATCGCGACGGTGAGCGGCCAGGATGCCAGCATCTTCATCGGCAAGCAGCGGTACATCAGCACGCCGGTGGTCATCGGCGGAGACCAATGGGGCGGTCGGCAGACGAACTCGATCGACGCGGGAGTGCGGCTGCGCATCACGCCTTGGACCGGAGGAACCGGGGACATTCTTCTGGACATCCGACCCGAGATCAGCGTGCTGGGTGCTCCGGATCCGCGCACCGGGCTGCCCGACAAGAGCACCCGCCAAGCGAACACCTCGGTGATCGTTCGGGATGGAGAGACGGTCATCTTAGGGGGTCTGACGCAAGACGAGACGATGCGCACGCAGACGAAGATCCCGTTGCTTGGAGACCTCCCGCTGGTCGGCCAGCTCTTCCGCTCGGTCGACGAGCGCAAGCTGAAGACGGAGATGGTGGTGTTCATCACGCCGCGCATCCTTCCGCCGTCCTCCTCGGGAGGTTCGGAGGAAAAACGTTGAGGATGGGCTCGGCGGCGGGAGGTTGGAGGTTGCTCTTGGCCGTCTGGGCGCTGGCGGCGGCCCCCCTCGCCCTGTCCCAGCGGGTGCCGTACTGCAACGTCACGGGCGTTCAGGCGAAGCGCCTGGCCAACGGCGTCGAGCTGACGATCCAGGCAGACGGCATTCTGGACGTGGAGCTCGACTTCGGCCACTACATCAACCTCGAAGCCATCAGCATGTCCCGCTGGGACGAGTTCGCGAAATTCGTCACCTACCTGCCGTTCCGGATCCGCAACGCCCGCAGCCGCATCGGCAACGTGGTGGACGTGGGGCAGTACCCCATCAGCCACGTGGAGACCTCCGTGCTGCCGGAGTCTACCGACGGTGTCGGACTGGACCTCCGCGTGGTGCTGTTCGAGCCAGCCTTCACCATCGCGATCAAGACCCCTCAGGCGGACCCGGACTTTTGGAACCGCTACCCGGACCGGCCGAGCGTGCGGATCCAGATTCCGCCCGACCAGCGACGCATCCTGATCGTCGTTTCCACGAACCGTCGCGTCCAGCTGGAACAGGAGCGGGTGCCGCCGCCCGAGGGGGCTTCTTCGACGCTTACGATCGCACGCCGAGGCGCACTCTACGACATCGACTGCGTGAATGCTCCGTTGGCCGACTTCGCCCGACGATTCACGGAAGCTTCAGGCCGCTCCGTGTTGGTGGAATCGGGTCTGCGACGCTGGATCACCGCCTTTCTCAGCGAGGCGACGTTCGACGAGGTGCTGGGGGCCATCGGCGCGGCGTACGGTCTCTCCGTGGAGTTCCGTGGCCCGCACACCGTGCTGGCGGACGCGATGGTTCGCTCGCGACAGGCGCACCTTTCGGGACAGATGGAGCCGGTGGCGCTGCGATCGGTCGCGCCTGAGGTCGCGAGGGCGGCCCTTCCCGACTTCCTTCTGCGGTGCACGACGATCGACTCGGACCACAACGCGCTGTTGGTTTCTGGATCGCGGGAGCTCATCGACCGCGTGAGAAGGGACATCGCCCTGGTGGACCGCCCGGCGCCGATGCTGCTGTTCGAGGTGACGGCGATCGAAACGGGCGGCGACTGGGAGGGTGAGTCCCTCGCGGAGCTGCTCGTCGGGCAGGGCCAGTCGGAGCTGGTCGCCAAACCTGCGGTCGGCGACTTCGCGGTGGTGCAGGACCTCGGAGGGCGCGACCGGCTGCAGGCGCGTCTGCAGGCCTTGGAGACGAGCCAGAGGGCTAGGATCCGGGCCCGCACCGCCGTGGTGGCGAAAGCCGGCGAGGAGGCCCGTCTGTTCGCCGGCTCGCAGCGACTCGCCAAGTACGAGTTCGTCGATCAGCTCTCGAACCAGATCACGGCTCGCATCATCCCCGTGGACCTGGGGGCCGGGCTGGTTGCGCGCGGCTTCGCGTCCAGCGACCAGGTCCTCCTGACCCTCGAACCCAGCGTGACGAGCATCGGTTCCGTCGAGCCGGGCACCGGACTGCCGACGGTGGTCCGCCGGAGCGCCTCCGCCACGCTCGTGCTTCCGGACGGGGGCTCCTTGGTGGTCGGGGGCCTGAGGGACGAGCGACGCGATCGGAGCACCGTGCGGGTTCCGTTGCTGTCCGAGCTGCCGCTGCTCGGAGGATGGTTTCGCTTTCCGCGGACGAAGACGGTCTCTTCGGAGCTGGCGTTCGTGGTTACCGTGAGGATTCTTCGACCCGAGGAGGCATCGGCAAAGCCATGAGGAAAGTCGCCCTGTTCCTGTTCCTTGCGTTGGTCGTTTTCGCCCGGCCTCAGAGCCGGCCGTTCTGCAACGTGACGTCGATCGACGTGCAGCAGCTCAGCAATGGAGTCCAGATCCTAATCAAAGCCGACGGGGTTTTGGAGCTTGGGCCGGAGACCGAAACGGGGGGCATGCAGGGAAGGCTGAGAATCGACCTCGAGAACGCGAAGTCGAAGATCAACCGCAACTTCATCGACGTCAGCAAGTTTCCCGTGAGCTACATCCAGCTCTCGGTGCCCCAAGGCGCCCGGGAGGGAGTGGGTCTGCGCATCGTGGTGGCGATGTTCGAGCCTTCGATGACCTCGGTCGAGCGCTCGAACGACCAGCAGAGCGTGATCGTCACCGTGAACAGCTCGCGCACGCTGACGGGGCGCGCCGCCGGCGAGCAAGCCGCCGCCGCGACGGAAACTCAGCAGCTGCTGAGCGTGCAGTTCGAGGAAGGGTTGCTCACCATCGACGCCGTCAAGGCCAACCTCCGATCGCTCTTGGCGACCATCGCGCGGAAGGCGGAGATCAATTTGATCGCTGACGACTCGGTGCAGAGCAGGGAGGTTTCGGTCTCCCTGCGCGACATGCCGGTCGAGGAGGCGTTGCGAGCGCTGGCTGCGGCGACGGGCTTGGCCATGCGCAAGCAGGACGATCGTTACCTGTTGGCCGACGGCGTTCCTGTGGATCTGGCCACCTACAGCCTGTCCGAAACCGAGTCGTTCCGCATGAAGTCCATTCGTGCACAGACCGCGTCGGGCCTGTTGCCGACGTTCCTGTACAGCTACCTTCACGTGAACGAGGCCCAGAACGCCGTGGTGGTTACGGCCCCTCGGCCGATGCTGGAGAAGATCCGAGGGGACTTCGAAAGGATCGACGTGGCGCCGCCGCAGATCATGATCGAGGCGCTCGCCGTGGAGGTGTCGTCGACGGACGACCTGTTGGCGGAGCTCAGCGGTTCGTACACCGACGGCGGCACCACGGCCAGCGGCCGACCGCGGGACGGACAGATCCGCTTCGACACCATCGGCACGTCTCCAGCCGACCTTCAAGCGAGGCTCACGGCCTTGGTGGCCCAGGGGCGGGCGAAGGTGCACGCCGCTCCCCGCATGGCCGCGATCAACGGGCGCAACGCGGACATCTTCATCGGAGAGACCAAGTTCATCAAGGTAGAGGTGAACTCGTTCGGCGGAAAGCAGGAAAGGATCCAGGGCGTGGATGTCGGCGTCAAGCTTTCGGTCCGCCCGTGGACCGGCGGCAACGGAGAGGTCACCGTCACGCTCGTGCCGGAGGTGAGCAACATCAGCGAGCTGGACCGCGAAACGGGGCTTCCGGTTTTGTCGACCCGGCGTGCGGAGACGACGGTTCGGGTGCGCGACGGCCAGACGATCGCGATCGGCGGCCTCAACCAGACGCAGGAGTACACCACCGACACGAAGGTTCCTCTGCTCGGAGACCTGCCGCTCATCGGCCCGCTGTTTCAAACCAAGAAGAAGAGCCGCATCGACACGGAGCTTGTGGTGTTCGTGACCCCGCACATCTTGGACGAGCGGGGAAGGCTGCGGGACCAAAGCAGGGAGCGGGAGATCCGGGAGCGGTTTGGGGTGGGAGCCTCGCAGAAGATGGACCATGGGGTAGCCTCGCCCGCCAAGGAGAAGGAACGTTGATCCCCAAGCCGGAGAGCCTCAGCCTGCTCGACGGACGGTTCGTTTTGTCCGAGAGCGCACGCATCACTTGCGGCGAGCCCGACGGGCGGAAAGGCGCCGAAGGCCTGGCCCGATGGCTTCGCCGATGGACGGAACTCGCGTGGCCCACCACCCTCGACGAGCGCCCGAGCCAATGTGGAATCCACTTTTCCACCAAGGGGGCCGACCCCGAACTGGGTGCCGAGGGATACGAGCTGCTCGTCACCCCAACCGGCGTCGTCGTGCGGGCGCCCACCGAGGCGGGCCTGTTCTACGGCTGTCTCTTATACACATCT
>JAOACB010000081.1 GCA_026418055.1 Fimbriimonadales bacterium | reverse complement strand
GAGCTCCCTGAGCTGGCGGCGGAAATACACGGTTCATCCCCACGCGCGTGGGGCGTTTATCACGGACGCTCCCGGGGCAGTCGGCAAGCTCGGTTCATCCCCACGCGCGTGGGGCGTTTTCCCGCGGAGGCGAGTTCGTGCCGTCCTGGTCCGGTTCATCCCCACGCGCGTGGGGCGTTTCTCAATCGAGGAGGCGGCCGATGCCTAGCAGGCGGTTCATCCCCACGCGCGTGGGGCGTTTACTGCGAAGCGCCAGAATCCTACACAAATCCGTTGTCAAGGATCAAGTCTGACCGTCGTCAGGCCTTCTTTCGAAGGATCAGCGTAAGCCCTTCGAAGTCGATCGGGACGCGCGTTGGGTCGCCGAGGCAACGGATTTCGAACCCCTGGTCGTTCTGGGCCGAGCAGATCAGCACCGCGTCTCCGTCGCGCAGGTCCCGCTCGATCCTGGCCCAAAGCTTGTCGCGCACCCGGGCACCCAATCGGCCCACGAAGACTCCCGCCTTAGGCTCGAGCAGCCAGCGAGTGAGTTCGCCGCGCAGGCCGGGCTTAACCGCCGTGAGGATCAGAACCGTCATCTTCGCAGACCTCCAGCGCAGGCATCTCCTGCGAGTAGTCGACGCCGCCGGGAGCCCCGTCCCAATAGGCTCCCGGTTTGGCCGGATCCTCATCCCACTCCTCGGTGCTCTCACCCGCGGGATCCGGAAAGAGTTCCAGGAGATCCGCGGCGACCCTCTCGAGGAAGCGCGTGCGTCGGAACTCGTCGCGCAGGGCGATCCGCACCCTCCGTTCGAGATCCTCGGCGCCTTGGGCGGCTTCGCGAAAGGCGACCGGCAGGCACAGTTCGATCTTGTACAAGTCGGCGACGTCGTAGACGAAGCTCAGCTGCTTGCCCACGTGGATGAAGCCGAGCGCGGGGCTGAAACCCAGCGACAAGATGGCAGCGTGGCAGACACCGTAGAGGCAGCTGTTCGCGGCCGAGAGGGCACGGTTCGGAGGGTCGGAGCCCTGCCATCGGTTGCGGTCGTAGTTGCGTCCCTGCCACTCGAGGCCGTAGCGATCCGCCGCCAGGCGGTAGGCGCTCCTCACCCGATGGCCCTCCATCCCTCGGATCTGCTCGAGGCTGATCTCGGGGCTCAGGGCCTCGGGGAAGCGCTTGGCGTAGAGACAGCGCACGACGGCCAGACGGCGGGACTCATCGGTGGCGGCCGCGGCCTGACGAAGGAGCCTCGCGGAGGAGTGGGTTCCACCGGTTCCGAAGGCGTAGAGCCGCACGCCCTCTTCGCCGACCCAGGCGACCAGACAGTTGTTCCGAGCCAGCACGTCGACCGCGGCGTGGGACAGCTTGGTGCCGGGCCCCAGCATCAGCAGCGCGATCTCGGCCACCGGCACCGGCACCTCGCCTTCCTCGAGGTAGAGCACGATGGCGTTCTGCTCCCGCTCGACCACGGCGTGCTCGGCGTAGAGGTACGCGAGCCGATCGCGGAACTTGGGCAAGAGATGCAGATCCGCCGGCATGGCTCAGTCGCCCAAGGGTGCGAGGCTCAACAACCCGAATCCAAAGGCCTTCTGCTGGCCGATGCCGACGCGGAGGGCCTCGGCGAGCCGCTCCGGATCCGTGACGACCAGCACCCCGTCGAACTGCACGGCGCCACACGAAGCGCTCCGGGATCCCTTGATTTGAGGGATGGACAGGAGGGTCAGGCCAACGGACTCGACGACGAAGCCGTGCAGGGCCCCCTTTCGTCGAAGCCATTCGAGGCGTTCCTCGTCGGTTCGGCAGTCCCTGCGTTTGGAGGCGCCATCCTCGAGGCGGCGTTTGACGGCCGGCCGAGCCTGCAAACGGAAGGCGAGCCGTTGCCCGACCGCCAGGCGCGGCTCGTAGGGCTTGGTTTCGGGAGGGCATCGAAGGGACCTCGGAGCGAGCTCCAAGAGATCCCAAGCCGGCGGTTCGGCGCTGACGACGAGGATCTGCGGCCCTTGATCGGTCGTTTCGATGCGGAACAGGACGTCGGCAGTTTTCGGCTGGCTGGCTTGGGGTTGCTTGGGCAGTCTCCGGCAGGGCAAGGCAGCCAGGAGCTTCCTGTGGACGAGCTCGCGGTCCGCGGCCAGTCGGATGGCCGGAGCGTGCAACGGATTGAGGCAGAGGCGGGAGAGGTACATCGCCACGTTTCAAGACTCGCGTGCGGGTCGGTCGACCACGCCGTGGCGCAGGCGGCGCACGGCGTAGCGACGGTTGAGGGAATCGGCCCAAGCGACCGGAACGTCCCAGCGGGCCTCGCCCGAGGCGTCGTTCGGGCTCACTTCGAAGACGACGCGCAACTTCCCATCGGACCCGTCCTCGGGGCGGTCGGCGTCGTCCTCGCTTTGGAGCCGGGCGGTGGCGAGCGCCTCCTCCGCCGAGCCTTCGAAGAACCCAAGGAACACGGGAGCCGTCGGGGGGCAGCTGCGGCGTCCGAGGCTGAGCGGCCACACGGGATCCTGGAGGGCGCTGCCCAAGGTTTGGAGCAATTCCGGCGGGCCCTCGAGGGCGACCAGGAACTCAGCGTCCTGCAGGTAGTGCTTCGTGAGGACAACCGGGTTTTCCGAGAGTCCCGACCCGTCGCTCTTGGGCGCGAAGTACTCGGTGGAGCCGCGGAACACTCCGCCGCCCGCTGTCTGGTAGTCGCTGAGCAAGGTGCCTTGGCGATCGACGCGGACGTGCATGCGGAGCGCCGCGAGGTCGGAGACGTCGGCGGCGCGATCGCGCCCGAGGGCGCAACAGAGCATGCCGATGACGGCGCTCTTGGTGGGTTCCATGGCCGTGTCTCGGTCGGTGAACCGGGAGCGGTGCCCCCAGCTCTGCAGCGGCCCTTGCAGGCGAAGCAGGAGAACGCTCATCCCAAGGCCTCGATCGCGGCTCGCACGAGATCCCGGTAGGTGCCGGCAGGCTTCACGAAGTCGGCCGTCTCGACCGGGCCTTGAAGCGCGTGGCAGAACCAGTAGTCGGCGTCCTCGATCGGCGCCATCTCGCGCATCCTCTGCAGATGCCCCAGCAACGCCTCGGCGGAGACGGTGGCCACGTCCTTCTCGTGCTTGGGCCGTGCCGGGTGGAGGAAGGCGTTGGCCAAGTTCATCGGCATGCCCTTGCGCCGAACAGCCACCAGCGCGAAGAGAGGCGGGTTGAAGTGAGCGTGGCCGTTGAGCTTGCCGGTGGGGATGGCGTCGTAGGAGGCCAGCAGGAAGGCCTCGATCGTCTTGCGCGCGGCATCGGCATCGCCCTTCAGGTTGGCCTGCAGAATGGGGATGCTGACGCAGGCGTACCGATAGAAGGTGGAGGCGTTGAACTCGGCGGTTCCCAGCATGCCGGCGCCCGCGTCCTCTCCTTCCGCCGTACTCTTCAGGTCGTCGGCGGCGGTCCAGTAGTCCATTTCTTGGCTGAGCCGGTGGGTGGAGATGGCGTGCGCGACCTGGGCGGCGGCGGGTACGTTGAGGTCCGCGGCTTCCGCGAGCATGCGTCCGAAGAGGGCGACGTCGGCCGTGGTGGAGGTGGCCGCCGTCTTCCAGGATTCGTCCTTGTCGCCCTGGCGGGCGCAGAACGCGTCGAGCATGCTCAGGATCTCGGACTTGCCGAAGTACAGGCCGACGGAAGTCTGCTCCGGGCGCTTGTCGGGCTTGGCCAGTTTCCTGCGGAATTCGTCGACGATCCTCTCGGCCTCGTCCTGGCCGAGGCCCTTGGCGAGCAGATGGGGCAGCAGGATCTTGTCGCGGTACTGCTTGGATCGGACGCCGACCTCCTGCACGGTTTCCGCGAAGACCTCCGCCTGTCGGATGGCCCGTTTGAGGCACTGGCTGGAGATGCGGGCACGGCGGACGCCGCCGAAGGTGCAGTCTTTAGGAGAGTTGTTGCCGTCGCGGTTGACGCAGGACGGCGGGAAGCTCTGCAGAAGGTGGAGTTCGATGGTCTTGGCGTTCATTGGTTCTTTTCCTCAGAAGGGTTTTCTTGGGCATGTTTCCAGAAGTCGCGTGCCCACGCGAGGCGGACACGGTTGCGGCGATCCTCGTCGTCCCCGAGCAGGATCGCCACGTGCCAGAAGAAGCGGTGCCAGTCCAGCGGCTGGCCGGCGCTTTGGCAGAGGGAGACGAGCCCCTCGAGATGGCGCGGCAGGTCCTCGGGGTCGGCGTCCAGGGCGGCCGTGAGGCGCATCTCGACACCGCGCTCGCCGTGCTTGGCTGCTGAGCCGGATATGGAGCGCCGCAGGGCGTCCCCCAGGGAGGGTCCCGGCCGATGTTCCGGGTGCTTGGCGAAGAGGGCCGCGACGATGAACGAGGCGGCGATCTCCGGCGACAGGGAATCGGAACCGGTCATGGGTGTCCCATGCAGGTAGGGAGCCACGATGGGGAACATGCGCACCGCGGTTCCTGGGGGTTTTCCCAATCCGGTTCGCAACGCGGCGAGCGTGCCTCGGTCCTGACTCCTCGCGATCTCGAGGAGGCGTTCCACGAGAGGCACGGTCTTGGTGCTCGGTTGGGGTTTGGTCGAGTTCTCGTTGGTCATGAAGCATCACCCTAGGTAGCTTGCGAGCGACCCACAGCGAACTGGGCACGGAGTCTTCTCGCCGTGGGAGGAAGACGGTCGACGGCCCACTCGACCATCCTTCGGCGGGCGCGCCTGCAGGTCTCGACCCACTCCGCCTCGTCGATGGCCTCCACGGCGAGCCGCTCTCCGAGAGGTGCCAGCTCTGCCCAGTACGGTTCCAGATCGCAGGCCAGTTCGTCTCGCAGACGCCTCGCGTCGTCCGACGAGGCGTTGGACTCCGAGCCGGCAGCGAGGTATCGCTGAGCGAAGCGGTAAATCTCGGCCTTCGCCTGGATCGCCTCGCTTTCCGCCGCTCGGACGCACCTTTCGATGGAAGCGCTCCGGGCTTGGTCCAGCAACACGGTGGGTTGGAACGGCAGAAGCTCGTTCCGCCAGAACTCCGTGGTGGGACCTTGGGCATCCGCACTGACGACGCAGATCCTGAGGGACAGCTTCCGATCACCTTCGAGAGCATCCTTCTCGGCCAGTGTCTCCATCATCCGAAGGATCGGGTGCCGGACTACGCCGTCGTGCCGAACAAAGAGGTTTGGAAACTGACGCCAGAGAGCCTCCGTCGGCCCGAGACGGACGGCAACCCACTTGGCTCCCTTCGCATCTTGCCTCAGGAGCACCATGGGGTCCTCCTGGGCGAGCTCCTCAGGCATTTCGTTGCCAGGGGACAGCATCACCCATCTGGCCGCGCCGGGGTGCGCATCGTCCGGGAGGATGCGCACCCGCCGAGAGTTCCACAGGTACCTCGCGGCGATTCCCATCCTCGGCGACGGCCTTGGTCGGCCCGCACCGAGAGCGGTCCAATCGATCTGCTCCGGCGTGTGGTTCCTGTCGTACTTGAGGTTCAGCAGGATGGTTTCTGCGAGGGATTCGCCGTCCGCCAAGAGCACGGATCGGGCGCAGAGGGGACCTTTGCGATAGCCTCCGCCGCTGCTCCCGGCGTAGGCGTTCGAGGCGAGAATCCCCCGAGCGAGGCGAGCGAGCGGCACGGGTTCCGGGGAGCTCGCCATGGAGTGATCGCTCCAAACCGGATTGTTCTTCCTAGCCGCGTCGTACACCAGGATGTGGGCGGGGTTCTTCGTCTTCTGAAGATGCGCATCCTGCAGGAAAGGGCGCTGCGGATGAAGGAGATCCCAGACGTCGCCCTGAGACCGAACGTAATCGGCGCACCGCAGGCAGAACGCTTCCGGGTTCTGCCAGAGTCGCGCCCAGTCGTTGGTGGAAGCCGGCGTTTCGACGACGTGGGCGATCGCGAGCAGGAACCTCGTTAAAGAGACCACCTCGACCGGCGTGCCGGCCAGGCATCGGATCTCCGCGGCGCGACGAAAGGTCTCCAGGAGGGAAAGCTCGGCATAGTCGCCGCTTTGGAGCAACACGGGAATCCAAGGCTCCTGGTCAAGACGAAAGCACGTCATCCTCTTTCTCCCAACACAATCCTATCCTCTCGTAGGAGAGGCGAAATCCTGCCACCGACGCTCTGGAATCCTGGAGCGTCAGCACCCTGGCGTTGCGGAGGGACCCTACCTGGCTCCTCTGAGGCAACCTCGGCAGGGTTTCCAAGAGGGCCTTGAAGAGGCTCGGCGGCGGCGAGACCTGAAGGGACGCCTGGTGTGCCGAGACAGGGTCCTCGAGACTGCCTCCGTGGATCGTGCTCGTTTCGGACGCTGCCAGGACGATCGTGAGGGATGGTCGGTCCTCGAGGCGCGTTCGGGCGGCGAACTGCGAGCCGGAACGGTCGTCGTTCTCATCCAGGTTCAGCTCCAGATCAGTGATCCAACAGCTGTCCTCCGGGGCGCAGATGCCAGCCACGGCGGCTCTGAAAGCATCCGAGTCGTGTTGAAGACTGGCCTGCTCGTCCAGCTCCTGCAGCAACGCCTGCCACTCTCGTCGTGTCGCTTCTATGGCCTCCGCGGCGTAGACGCACTCGATGGCCTGCTCGATCTGTTCGTGCGACTCCAAGCGCCATGGGCACCTTTGCTCCAAGAAGCTCAACGTCCGAAGGAGAACGTTGCGGCTGTACACGCCTCGGAGGCAAGGCTCCCCGCTCGGGGAATATTCAGCCAGGATCGAGGCTTCCGCTTCCGGTCTCTCGTCCTCCGCACCAGGCGGCGCGAGGGATCCGTCGGAGGCGCGGGCATGCCGATGAAGCCGTCCGAGGCGTTGCAGGAGAAGGTCGATCGGGGCCAGCTCGGTGACGAGAAAGTCGAAGTCGAGGTCGAGGCTCTGCTCGACCACTTGTGTGGCGACGAGCACTCGCGGCCCTTTTTGGGAGCGCTTTCTACCGTAGGTTGCCAACACGGTCTTCTCGATGGCAGATCGGTCGTGAACGGTGAATCGGGCATGGAACAGGTCGACCTTCAAGCTGGGGTCAGTCTCTCGGATTCGCCGATACGCTTCTTGTGCGGCGGAGACGGTGTTCAGGATCAGCAACCCCATGCCGCCGGAGCTCCTGGCCTTCTCCAAAACGACAGTCGTTGCCTCGGCGACGCGATCGCCGCACGCCCGCAACAGGAGCCTTTTCGGCTTGGGCGCGGGAACGTGGACCGATTCCGTCCTCAGCTCGCCGGCAGCGTCCACCCAAGTCAGCCGTGGGTAGCTCGCCGCAGGCAGTGCTCCAGCG
>JAOACB010000007.1:41175-91847 GCA_026418055.1 Fimbriimonadales bacterium | reverse complement strand
GATGTGTATAAGAGACAGCTGCAGGCCCTGCGCCAGCTCGGCTGCCGGGTGGCGCAAGGCCACGCCTTCGGTCGGCCGATGCCCGCCGAGGCCCTGCAGGCGCTGCTGGAGCGAGGACCCGTGGCCGTGGTGCACGCCGACGAGCAACCCTCGGCCAGCGACCAGCCCGCAGGAAAGGCTAAACCCTGACCCGGACGGGGCCATCCACCTTGCTGCTTTCCAAGGCCGCGAACACCATCGCGAGGCTTTGGATGTTGTCATGGCACTCGGTTTGGGGCCGAACCCCCTCGCGAAGGAAGCGCAGCATCTCTGCAAGCGCTCCGTGCATGCCGGTTTTCTCCAGACTCGAAGGAACCAGCTCGACCTCCTCCAGCGGACGATGGAACCCGTCGTCCTCTCGAGCGACCCGTTGCACCCGCGGCTCTTGGTCCGAGGCGTAAAGCAGCGTCCCGCGGGAGCCGACGACGCGCCAGTCCCCGTTCCAACTCGTTGGGAAGCCCTCGGCGCACCAGCTTCCCCGGTAGGAGAACACGCTCCCGTCGCTCATCCCGAACACGCAGACGGCGGCGGCGTCGCCCCGATACCAAGATCCTGCGGGGTTGTGCTCGTGGCAGAACACCCACTCGGGATCCGCGCCGGTGAGGAACCGCACGAGGTCGAAGTGATGGATCGCCATGTCGAGGATCAAGGGACTTTCCATCTGATCCCGGAAGCCCCCGAAGTGCGGTCCGAGGAAGAAGTCGCAAGCGACCGTTCCGACCTTGCCGATCGCCCCCGAAGCCAGGGTCCTCCGGATGGAATCGTGCTTGCGGTCCCAACGCCGCGACTGGCTCACCATGAACAGCCTTCCGGTCTGTTCCGACGCTCCCACCATCCTGCGGGCTTGGTCCAGGTTGGCTGCCATCGGCTTCTCGCCGATCACGTGGGCGCCGGCGTGCAGGCAGGCTACCGTGACGTCGGCATGGGCTTCGGGCGGCGTGAGGTCCACGGCGAAGTCGGGAGCCGTGCTGCGGAGCGCCGAATCCAGGTCGTCGGTCACCAAGCAGTCGAGCCCGTACTCCCGGGCTCGGGCCGATGCCGCCTCCGAATTCAGATCCACGATGGCGGCGACCTCCACGCCCTCTTCGAGCAGAGGAGGAAACCAAGCCCCGGCGATGCCGCCGGCGCCAACGACGATGCAACGGGGGTTGGCGCGTTCCATCAACCTTTAGTTCGGGGAGTCCGGGAGGCTTTCCTGCCGGAGGCCATCGGCTCGATGCGCACGGCCACGTCGCCTCGGAAGGCCGGAACGTCGACCCTCAGACGACCTCCTCTCGACTCTGCCTCCGTCTGTTCTCCGAACCGGCCACGGCTGGGGTCGAACCAGCGCAACCGGTAGCGGCCCGACGGCAGGCCCAGCACACCCACCCTTGCGCCGCGGCAGACCGGCGGCACAGGATCGGCCGCCAGCGACGGCCAGTCGGCGCGCTGATCCAGGATCCAAAGAAGCCCCCGGTCGCGCGCGCCGACTCCCGTGGCGAACACCGCGGGACCGTTCGCGCCGCTGTCAGCGGGCAGGACCTGAGCCACCTCGATCCACTCGAGGTTCACCCAGTCCTCGCCGGGGTTCTCGATCTCGATCAGCACGTTCTCGCCTTCGGGAAGCGGGAACTCGAACGTCTCGTCGTACTCCTTGTTGACCAGCCAGGCGCCGTCGCGGTTGGGCAGATCGATGCGCCGCAGCAGGTTCCCGTTGGCCTTGACCTGCAGCGCGGCTCCGTTGGAGACGCTGTCCACGTGGATCCTCAGCTTGGCCCCCGACCCCAGGTGCGCCTTCAGGCGGATCGGACGGCGCACCTCCTCCTTGGAGGTTCCGTGGAGGAAGCGGGAGAAAGCCCTCGATGCCTTGGAAAGGCTCGCGGGGCCGCTGAGGGCGACGGTCTCCGTTCGATCCACGCTCCACTGGTCCGCAGGGTGGAAGCGCAACGCGCCGGGACGCTCGGAGCGGTTCGGGGGGCCGAGCTCGGCAGGGTCCTGCCCGTACTTCAAGCGCAACGGGTTCCACTCTGGGCCGGCGAGGCCCGTGCCTTCGAGGAAGGCGGCCAAAGCCTTCCAGAGCCCGTGGGCGTTCCGCGCGTGCAGCGTCTCCCACCACCACGGCATGGCGGTTCCCGCGGCCCCGCTCAGAGCCGTGGACCAGACCGCCTGGCGCAGGCCTCTGCGGTGAGGGTCCTTCTCCTCGCTCGGGCCGCGGAAGTCCACGCCGTACTCCCCGATCCAAAACGGCTTGCGGTGGAGCTCGAAGCGGTCTCGGGCCATCCGGGTGAAGGCCGCGGCGGGGGAACTCTGTCCGTAGCTGTGCACCTGTTGCAGACCGATCGCGGGCACGCTCCAAAGATCGGGCCAAGGGCTCCACGACGTGCTCGTGCTGATGAGGCGGCCGTAGGGATCCTCGCGTCGGAGAAACTCTCCCATCTCGCCGTGCCATCGGACGACCTCGCCGGCATCGAGCCATCGAAGGTTGTTGTCGATCTCGTTCCAGAACTCCCAGACGGCGAGGTTGGGAAACGCGGCGAAGCGGGCCACCAGGTAGCGCAGCCGCTCGCGAGAAAGGCGCTTGGCTTCAGCCGATGCGAAGAAGTCCTTGGGCTCGCGGCACGGTCCGCCCAGCGAGGCGTTGTAGGGGTTTTGCGTCCAGAAGTCGTTGGAGCCCCAGTAATCCTTCTCGATGTTCAGCACGCCGTGGTAGTCGATGCAGAGCATCGCATGGATTCCCAGCTGGCGGCACTGCTCGAGCACGCGCTCCAGCGCCCAAAGACCTCTCTGGTCGTACCGTCCCAGGGTGCCGGGCGTGGCCTCGACGTTGAAGGCCCAAGGACAGCTCCAGAGTCGGACGAAGTTCACGCCGTTCGCCGCCAGCTTCGGCAGCCAGTCGTCGTAGTCGTAGGTGCCGCGAGAGCCGTGCCAGCAGAGGTTCCAGCCGACGGCGAAGAACGGCTTGCCGCCTCGATCCACCAGCCATCGGGGGTTGCGGGCGTTGGGCTGGAGGAACCCCGCGGGCGTACCCCGGACCACAGGCGAGGACCGGAGCTCGGCGCCCGATCCTTCGAGGCGCAACGCGTGCGTGCCCGGCACGAGCGGAGTGAAGCGGACTCGCCACTCGGGGGAGCCGCTCGGTTGGAGCACCTCCTTGCCGTTGGCGCCCAGGGACCGTTCGAAGGGCTGGTGGAGGTAGGGAACGAGCGACCACGTCCTCCCCCTGGGCGGGAGCACGGCAACGCGCAGCGTGGGGTGCAGCTGGTGCGACCCATCGGGCGCAGGAACGCCTTGGAGCCTCGCAACCGCTGGAACGTAGGTGCGCCGTGGAGGTTCGACCCACTCGAGGCGGGGCTGCGCGAACACGACAGTGGACACGGCCCACAGCATGCCCGATGTTAGCGCAATCGGGTAGCGTGGCCTCATGGCGAGGACGGCCAACCCCAAGGCGTGCGAGGCAACGGAGGCACTAATGGCGCGCCTGCTGGAGCTGAGCGGGCGCCGCATCCTCTCTGGGCAACACAACTACCCCGGAACCCTGTCGGCGCACACGGAGCAGACCACCCGGCTGGCCGGCGCCGAGCCCGCCGTCTGGGGGCAGGACTTCGGGTTCTCCGACGACGAGCAGGACGGCATCCAGTTCCGAGGGGCGATCGTTCAGGAGGCCGTGCGCCAGTACCGACGCGGGAGCCTCGTGACCTTGATGTGGCACGCCGTGCCACCCACGATGGACGAGCCGGTCAGCTTCAAGGAGGGAGTGCAGTCCCAGCTCACCGACGAGGAGTGGTTGCGGCTCACCACGCCGGGAACGCCGCTGCACCGGCGGTGGGCGAGCCAGGTGGATCGGATCGCCATTCTCCTCCGCGAGCTCAAGGAAGCCGGAGTGGTGGTCGTTTGGCGCCCATACCACGAGAGCAACGGGCGCTGGTTCTGGTGGGGCGGCAGGCCCGGACCCGAGGGCTCGGCGAAGCTCTACCGCATGCTGTTCGAGCGCTTGACCTATGAGCACGGGCTGGACAACCTGTTGTGGGTGTACAACCCCAACGCTCCCCGGTCCGGGGTTTTGCCGTACGAGTGCATGTTCCCGGGTCACGACGTCGTCGACGTCCTCGCCACCGACATCTACGGCGGCGAGTTTCCCGACTCCTTCCACGACGATCTTCTGGCCTTGGCGGACGGCAGGCCCATCGCGATCGGCGAGGTGGGCCAGCTCCCGCCTCCCGAGGTGCTCGACCGACAGACGCGTTACGTGTGGTTCATGCTGTGGGCCGGCATGGAGACGAAGTGGAACACTCCCGAAGGGCTGCGCTCGGTGTTCCACCACCCGCGGACGATGAACCACGCCGAGTGGGCTGGGTTCTAGAGCCGGCCGAACAGGGCTTCCGCGGCGAGCACAGTGCGCGTCTCGCCGTCGACGGAGCAGAGCAGGCTACCGTCGGGTCCGATCCCGATGGCTGTTCCGAAGGTGCCGTCGGGAAGGCGGTACTGCTTGCCCGGGGTGTCGTCGAACATCTCCCAGATCGGCTCGAGGGCCTTCCAGTCGTCGGGTTCCGGCAGATCCTCGAGCCGGGCGACGATCTTCCGGGCGAGCGCCTCCGCATCGAACGGTCCATGCCGGTGCATCGCGAGGCTGGTGGCCGTCTCCGCGATCTCTTCCGGGAACTCCGTCTGGGTCAGGTTGACGCCGACGCCCACGACGGGAACCTGGCGGCGGTGCCGATCGCGGCACAGCTCCGTAAGGATCCCCCCCACCTTGCGGCGTTCGATGGCGAGATCGTTCGGCCAGCGAATCTGCACGTGCAGCACGCCCGCGGCGGCGACCGCCACCGCCATGCCGACGAGCCAGGGTTTCGGGTGGTCTGCGTAGGCGCCGAACACCATGCTGAACGTGAGCGACCCTCCGCGCTCGCTGACCCACGTGCGACCGAAGCGGCCTCTGCCCTCGGTTTGGTGGTGCGCGAACACCACTCCGGGGGGTTGCCCATCGCCGGACAGGGAGCGCTTGGCGAACTCCTGGGTGGAGTCCACTTCGTCGAGAACGACCCATGGTCCGGACTCGGTCGGCAACCTCATAGCACCACCAGGTGGAAGGGGAGCGCAGGGGCCGAGTGGGTGAGGGCTCCCACGGAGATGTACGAGACCNCGGTTTGGGCGACGCCGTGCACGGTCTCAAGCGACACGCCGCCGCTGGCCTCGAACACGGCGCGGTCGCCGAAGCGCAGGACCGCCTCCCGCATCATGAAGGGATCCATGTTGTCCAAGAGAACGACGTCGGCGCCTGCCTCGATCGCCTCCTCGACCTGAGCGAGGCTCTCGCACTCCACCTCGATGCGAGCCAGGTGGGAGCAAACCGCCCGCACCTTCCGAACGGCCTCGGCGATGCTGCCGCAGGCCCGGATGTGGTTGTCCTTGATCATCGCGGCGTCGTACAGGCCCATCCGGTGGTTGAACCCACCGCCGCAGCGCACCGCGTACTTCTGGAGAGCCCTCAGACCAGGGATCGTCTTCCGAGTGTCGACGATGCGCGCCCGGGTGTCGGCCACCCGGTCGACGAACTGTCTCGTGAGGGTGGCGATGCCGCTGAGGTGCATCAGGAAGTTGAGGGCTGTTCGCTCCAGCGTCAGCACGCGCCGCGCCAACCCCTGGCCGGTCAGCACCGTGGAGCCTCGCTTCACGGTTTGGCCGTCGGACACGATCGCTCGGACGTCGGAGGGGTCGGAATCATCGCTGTACGATCCGAAGACGTACTCGGCGATCCCCACGCCGCAGACCACCCCGTCCGCTTGGGCCTCGATGAACCACTCGATCTCGTCGGACTCGGAGAAGCAAGCCGCGGTCAGGTCTCCCGTCCCGATGTCCTCCCGCAGCGCCTCGTCGACGACGTCCCACCAGTTCGCGGGCTCAGGGCCCATCCAAGCGCTCACGACGGCTGGATGTTTACCCCACAGCGCGCTGCGAGCTCGTCCGCCAGCACGCTGTACGGAACCTGCAGACCGTTGCGGATCCAACCCACCGGAACCTTGAGCCTGCCCACGAGCAGGTGCGCGGGAGGGCGGATCGCCAGGCTCCTGCCGTTGGCCAGGTGGAGGTGGTAGGTGTCCCCCTTCTGGACGATCGATTGCACCGCGTCGTAGCGGATCGAGCGCAACCGGCCCGCTTGCACCGCTTCGAAGCTGTGCTCGCCAAGGATGTACTCGGTGCGCTCGGCCTTCAGACGGGCCAGCTCCGCCAGGGCGCCCTTGCCGAGATCGACGGCCGCCTCGGCTGCGGCTCGGAGGTTGGCCGAGACCGGAGCGTCCTCGTGTCTCCGCAGCGCCTCCGAGCCCTTGTCGCGGGCGTTTCTGCGGAACTGCACCGCGCCGACTTCCAGCCATTGGAGCACCTCGCCCGGCCGGTACCGAACGGTTTCCATGTTCGGTTCCACGCAGGAGCGGCCGACTGGGTTGCGTCGGCGCCGCCCTAAGCGCCCACAGGCTCCGTTTCTTGCTCGAAATGGAACATGGATCGGGCGATAGGTCGAAAGGCCCGGTCGGAATCTGCCAAAGTTGGGCTGTAGGGATACCGGCGATGGCCTTCCTCATCGACCTCACCAAATGCATCGGTTGCGAGGCTTGCAGCTTGGCCTGCAAGCAGGAGAACCACCTGCCGCCAGGCTCGATGGACAAGCTGTCGGCCGTCACATGGACGACCATCGAGCGGCACGGCGGCGTGAACGTCAAACGGCAGTGCAACCACTGCGTCGATCCGACGTGCGTGTCGGTGTGCCCGGTCGCGGCGCTCCAGAAGACCAAGCTGGAGGCCGTCATCTACGACGAGACGCGCTGCATCGGCTGTCGGTACTGCATCATGGCGTGCCCGTTCGACGTGCCGAAGTACGAGTGGTTCAGCACGCAACCACGCGTCCGCAAGTGCATCCACTGCTATCCGAGGCTCGAGAGAGGCGAGCAGCCGGCATGCACGGAGGCCTGCCCGACGGGCGCCGCGAAGTACGGGAAGCGGGAGGACCTTCTGTTGGAAGCCAAGCAGCGGATCCGCGAGGCCCCAGGGCGCTACGTGGACCACATCTACGGCGAGCACGAGGCCGGTGGAACCTGCGCCCTCTACCTGACGGCGGTTCCGTTCGAGCAACTGGGATTCAAGCAGATCCGCACGGACACGACCTATCCCCACCTGACGTGGAACGTGCTGCGGCAGCTGCCGAGCGTCGTTTCGGTGGGCGGCGTGGGGCTGGCCGGTCTGTGGTGGATCACGCATAGGCGCATGGAGCTGGCCGAGGAGCGGGCAAAGGAAGCGGCCGAGAGCAAGCGGGAGGAGAAAGGGCAATGAAGAGGCTGGCCTTGGTTCCGCGCTGGTGGGCGCTCGCGGCGCTGATTCTGGCGGTCGGCGCCTACGCGCTGTGGATCCGGTTCACTCAGGGGCTTGGCGGCGCGTCCAACCTGCACGACACGTTCCCTTGGGGCTTCTGGGTCGGCATCGACGTGTTGGTTGGAGTCGGCTTGGCGGCCGGCGGCTTCACCATCGCCGCCACCGTGTACGTCCTGAACCTCAAGAAGTACGAGCCGGTCAGCAGACCGTCGTTGCTCACGGCGTTCCTGGGGTATCTGCTGGTGACCGCGGCCCTCGTCGTGGACATCGGTCGCCCTCTGCGCCTGTGGCACCCGCTGATCATGTGGAACCCGCACTCCGTGATGTTCGAGGTGGCCTGGTGCGTCACGCTCTACACCACGGTTCTGGCGCTCGAGTTCAGCCCTCTCGTCTTCGAGAAGCTCGGCTGGCACTGGCCCCTGCGGGCGATCCGGGCGATCTACCTGCCGCTGGTGATCGCCGGCGTGCTGCTGTCGACGCTGCACCAGTCGTCCCTCGGCACGCTGTTTTTGATCGTCCCGGAGAAGCTGCACGGGCTGTGGTACTCGCCCGTGCTGCCGGCCTTCTTCTTCGTGAGCGCCGTCGCGGCCGGCCTCTCGATGAGCATCATCGAGTCCTTCATCAGCTCCAAGGTTTTCTCGAGGCGGTTGGAGCACGACGTTCTGCTGGGCATCGCCAGGGTCACGGTCGTGGTGCTGGCGGTGTACGTCACGTGGCGCTTCGCCGACCTGATCGGCCGAGGCATGCTGCCGCTGGCGTTCGTGTATTCGCAGCAGTCGGTGATGTTCTGGGCGGAGATCGGCTTCGGAGCGATCCTGCCTCTGATGCTGATCTTGGCTTCCGGTGACAAGATCAAGGAGCGCAACCTGTTCTTCTACGCGCTGCTGGTCGTCGGCGGGTTCGTGCTCAACCGAGTCAACGTGAGCATGACCGGCATGCGGAACATCGAGACCTACTTCCCGAAGTGGTCCGAGGTGGCGATCACGATGATGATCATCACCGTGGGCATCCTGCTCTTCGGGCTCGCGGTGCGGCACCTGAACGTACTGGCGAAGTCGGAGTACTTGGAGCCGGGCACCACGCCCGGGATGGGATGGTTTCCCCGCGGTGCGGTCACGGCAGTCGCAGTGTTCTTCGTCGTGCTGGTCCTCTTGGTTCGTGCCGCGCCAACGCGCACCGCGATCGAGGCGCAGGCCAAACCGATCCCCGCGGCCGAGGCGCTCAACGTGCAGCCGGACTTCGAACTGTCGCACTTGCCGAAGGACCTCACGCTGTCGGGGCCGGAGAGCTCGATGGGCAAGGTGATCTTCAGCCACGAGCTGCACGTGGGCATGCAGGAGAAGCCGGACTGCATGCAGTGCCACGCCAACACGTTCGGCCTTGGTTTCCAGCACAGCCCGAAACTCGAGGGCCAAGAGGCGTGGCACAAGGCGTGCGGCACCTGCCACGACGGCAAAACCGCCTCGTCGTCCGTGGACGACGAGACCGGCGAGAGCTGCGCCAGTTGCCACAAGAGCGAGTGAGACGGCAGGGTTGAGGTCGGGGATCGACTAGCCGGGATTCGCCAGCCTCAACCCGATCTCCTCCCACTGCTGGGGATCGATGCCGCTCGGCGCGTCCATCAGCGGGTCGTAGCCGTTGCCCACTTTGGGGAAGGCGATCACCTCGCGGATGTTCTCGTCGTCCGTGAGGAACATGATCAAGCGATCGATGCCGGGAGCGATCCCACCGTGCGGCGGCGCACCATATTGGAACGCCTCCAGCATGTGTCCGAAGCGCTCCCTTTGCGTCGCTTCGTCGATGCCGAGCAGCGAGAACACCCGCGTCTGCACGTCCGGCCGGTGGATTCGGATGGATCCCGAAGCCCATTCGACGCCGTTGCAAACGATGTCGTAGCAGTCTGCCCGGACCTTGGCCGGATCGGTCTCCAAGAACCCCAGATCCTCGATCTTTGGAGACGTGAACGGATGGTGGGTCGGGCTCCACCTGCCGGTCTCCTCGTCCCACTCGACCAGCGGGAAGTCCAGCACCCAGCAGAACTCGAGCACGCGCCGGTCGCGGAGGCCGCATCGGTCGCCGATCTCGTTCCGCAACCGATACAGCACATTGTTGCCGGCCGCGTACTGGTCGGCCACGAAGCACAGCAGATCGTCGGGCTCGGCCTGAGAGGCGCTCAGGATGGCCCTTAGCTCGGGTTCCGTGAAGAACTTGGCGATCGAGCCGCGCACCGCCAGCTCTCCGGCGGGCGTCGCGTCGGGGGTCTGCGGGGGAACGACGCCCAGCGTCGCCAGTCCTTTCGCGCCGAACGTCTTGGCGAACTCCTCGAGCTGGCCGACCTCCTTCCGGCTGAGGCGAGCTCCGCCCGGATACCGCAACCCACGGATTCGGCCGCCGGCTTCGATCGCCGAGCGGAAAACGCCGAAGCAGCAGCCCCTCAGCTCGTCCGTGACGTCGAAGATGGGCAGGCCGAAGCGCAGATCCGGCTTGTCGCAACCGTAGAGGCGCATGGCCTCGTCGTAGCTCAGGCGCTGGAAGGGCCCGACAGGCCGCTTGTCGAGGCCGAACTCGTCGATCAGCCCGTTCACGAGCGTGCGCGTGAGATCCTCCATCAGCCGAAGGATGTCCTCCTGCACCACGAACGACATCTCGAGATCCAGCTGCGTGAACTCCGGTTGACGGTCGCTGCGCTGGCTCTCGTCGCGGAAGCACTTGGCGATCTGGTAGTAGCGCTCCACGCCTGCGACCATCAGCAGCTGCTTGTACTGCTGCGGGCTCTGGGGCAACGCGTAGAACTTGCCCGGCTCCAAGCGATAGGGCACGAGGTAGTCGCGCGCGCCCTCGGGGGTGCTCTTGGTGATGATCGGCGTTTCCACCTCGAGGAACCCCCGCGCGTCCAAGTACGACCGAATCCGACGAACCGCCGAGGCGCGGATCTGCAGGCGGCGCAGCATCGACGGGCGGCGCAAGTCCAGGTACCGATGCTTGATCCGCAGCTCTTCGTTCACCGAGGCCATCTGCTCTTCGTCGCTCAGGGGGAAGGGCAGCGGCTTGGCAGGACCCAGCACCTCGTAGGCGTCCACGAGCACCTCCACCTCGCCCGTGGGGATCTTCGGGTTGACCGTCTCCGGGGACCGCCGCTCCAAGCGGCCCCGAACCGAGAGGCACGTCTCCGGCCGAATCTCCTGCAGATTGGGAAACCGGTTGGGGTCGAAGAACAGCTGGACCAAGCCGGAGCGGTCGCGCAGGTCGACGAAGAACAGCCCTCCGAGGTCGCGGATGCGGTGCGCCCAACCGTTGAGGACCACCTCGGAACCCGCGTGCTCGGGGCGGGCATCGCCGCAAAACATCGTCCGCTGGGCAAAGCTCATCCGGACCTTGCAGGATACCCTCGCGGGAGGGGCCTTCAGTGGCTGTGCGCCGACTCGAGATGGGAAAGGACCCGGGCGACCGACAGGCCCCTCTCGGTCAACCGATAGTCGCGCTCTCGACGCTCCACGTAGCCCAGCAGCTCCAGCTCGCGCAGGCGGTCCCTCAGCAGCGTCGGACTGACGACGAGGATCCGAAGCAGGTCATTGAACCGGGTCGCACCCCTGTGAACGGCCCAAAGGATGTGCAGGCTCCACTTGTTCTGAAAGTCATCGAGAACCCGCATCACGGGGTCGTTCTTGCGTGGATGGGTGCTGAGCTCGACGGCTTCGCTGGCGGACATGGGCGCACGTTTGCGACGAACCGCATCGGGAACGTCCAATGCGTACTTTACCACGGGCCCCTTCGAGGGGAACTACCCGTAAGCCAGTGCCACGATTTTCTGCGCCGCTTCGCGCATCGTGGTGGCCGACACCAACGGGCTGCCCTCGAGCAGCTTGCGCCCCTCGTCCGCGGCGGTGCCCTCGATGCGCGCGACCACGGGAACCTTCAGGTCCAGTTGCTGCAACGCCTCCAGGATGCCTCGGGCCACCTCGTCGCAGCGCGTGATCCCTCCGAAGATGTTGATGAGCAGGCCCTTGATTCCGGGATCCATCATCACCAGCTCCACGCAGGCCTTGACCCGGTCGGCCTTGGCGCCGCCGCCCACATCGAGGAAGTTCGCGGGCCTGCCTCCCGCGGCCGCGACCTCGTCGATCGAGCACATGACGAGTCCCGCGCCGTTGCCGATGATGCCGATGTCGCCTTTCAACCGGACGTAGGCGATGCCGCGCTTGGCGGCCTCCGCTTCGATCGGGTCATCGGCGGAGTCTTCGGCAGTGCCCGCCAGATCGGGGTGGCGGAACAGGGCGTTGTCGTCGATCGAAACCTTCGCGTCGGCGGCCACGAGCCTACCGTCGGTGGTCCACGCGCAGGGATTCACCTCGACGAGGTCGGCGTCCGCGTCCACGTAGGCGCGGACGAGCCTCTTGATCATCGTCACCATCTGCGATCGGGCGTGCGGAGGGATCGATGCCTGGCGCAGCGCCTCGCGGATTTGGTAGTCGCAAAGGCCCCACGCGGGGTCGACGTGGAGGCGGGCGATGGCTTCTGGATCGGTGGCGGCCACCTCCTCGATGTCCATGCCGCCCTTGGCGGAGATCATGACGACGAGCTTTTGGACGTCGCGGTCGAGGAGAACGGACAGGTAGTACTCCTCCGCGATGTCGACCTGTTCGGCGACGAGCACCCGCTCCACCACCATCCCCTGCGGGTTCTGCACGCTCACCAGCCGCTTGCCGATCAGCTCCCGAGTGAAGTTCCCGGCGGACTCGGCGTCGTCGAACAGCTTGACTCCCCCCGCCTTGCCTCGCCCGCCCATCAGCACCTGCGCCTTGACCACGACTCGACCTCCGAGTTGCTCGGCGATCCGTCGGGCGTCTTCGGCGTTGTCGGCGACGCTGCCCTTGGGAACCGGGACGCCGGCTTGAGCCAGCACGGCCTTGGACTGGTACTCATGGAGCTTCATGCCCGGATCATACCCACAGGCCGGCTCTGCGGAATCGTTTCAGCGCGCCCTCTCGGCCGCGCGGAACTCCCAAGGCGGCGTGGGGCTCCGATCCCTCCAGAGACCGACCTTCGAGGCCCGTGCCGCCTCCTCGGCGCGGCGCAGCTCGAGGTCGTCCGGGGCGTAGCGACGGTACCACCAAGCGAAGCCTCGGCGGACCATCTCCGCGTTGACGTCGGTCCCGTCGACGAACAGTCGGGCGACGGTGCGGCCGTAGCGGTCGGTGTCCACCTTCTCCACGCGCACCGTTTTGCCGAACACCAGCTTCGACAACTCCTGACGCGCCCTGGATCCGAACGCCTGGCTCCTCTCCGGCGCGTCGATGCCGTGCAAACGCACTCGGATCTCCCTCGGCGTGGGGTCCTGCACCAACACCCGGAGGGTGTCGCCGTCGGTCACTCCCACCACCCGGCCCTCGTCCGGGCGGGGCGCGGAGCAGGCCGCGAGCAGCGAGACGGCGGCGCAGAGCAGGGGGGCGAGCTTACGCACGGAGGCAGGTTACCCCTGACGCGCGTTTCTGGGGTTTGCCCGTCCTGAGCCAAAATGAGCCGTGCAGCAACCTCCGCAGCTCCCGCACCGCAGGTTCAACCCCCTCACCGGAGAGTGGATCCTGGTGTCTCCGCACCGCACCCAGCGCCCGTGGCAGGGGCAGCGGGAAGCGGTTGCCGATGCGAGGGCTCGCTACGACCCGCAGTGCTATCTCTGCCCGGGCAACGTGCGGGCCAGCGGCGAGCGGAATCCCCCTTACTCCAGCACGTTCGCCTTCACGAACGACTTCGCCGCGCTCCTGCCGGACACGCCGTCGCAGCGCGACGGGAGCGACCTGTATCGGTGGGAGTCGGTGGCCGGCACGTGCCGAGTCCTCTGCTTCTCCCCTCGGCACGATCTGACGCTCGCGCAGATGCCGGTCGACGGGATCCGTTCCGTGGTCGACCTCTGGGCGGCGGAGTGCGAGGAGTTGGGACGAACCTACTCGTGGGTGCAGGTGTTCGAGAACAAAGGCGCCGCCATGGGATGCAGCAATCCCCACCCGCACGGGCAGATCTGGGCGAGCGGCCACGTTCCCGAGATCCCCGGCAAGGAGGACGCCCGCTTCCGCTCCCACTACGCGTCTCGCGGATCCACGATGCTGCAGGAGGTCGCCGAGAGGGAGTTGGAGTTCGGGCGTCGGGTCGTGGTGGAGACGCGCCGCTGGCTCGCCTTGGTGCCGTTCTGGGCCGTCTGGCCGTTCGAGACGCTCGTCCTGCCCAAGTTCCCAGCAGCGAGGTTGGAGGAGCTCGACGGCGGGGACCGGGAGGACTTGGCCGAGTGCCTCAAGAGGCTGCTGGTTCGTTACGACAACCTCTTCGAAACGAGCTTCCCGTACTCGTTCGGATGGCACGGAGCGCCGTACCAGGCGGGCGCCCACCGACACTGGACCTTGCACGCGCATCTTTTTCCGCCCCTGTTGCGCTCGGCGACCGTGCGCAAGTTCATGGTCGGCTACGAGATGCTCGGAGAGCCCCAGCGGGACATCACGCCCGAGGCCGCGGCGGAGCGCCTGCGCTCGCTTCCCGAGACCCACTACGCCGAAGAGTCCTAAAGTCGAAGACTCGCAGCGTCCATAATTCCATCGTTCGCAGCAGAACCGCCACCCAAGGTTGGGTCGAGAAACCAACAACAGGAGGTGCAAGAATGCGGTTCATCGCGTTCCTCGAGGACCTGGTCGACCACTTGGTGAAGATCACGGTCCCGACCGAGCTGGAGTAACGTTTCCAGCGAGGCCCACACCGACGTGGGCAAATCTCATCCCTCTCGTGCGCAGACCCGAGCCAGCAGGCTTCGAAGCGACCGAACGGCCGTCTCGAAGAGCTCGGGACCGGTGTGGCCGCCGAAGGGGCCGGCGACCGTCAGATGCGGCTCGAGCGTGAGCGGGCCGTCCCAGCCCTGTGCGAGCAGCCAGCGGAACGTCTCCTCCATTTGACCGTCCCCCTCACCCGCTGGGACGACCCTGCCCTCGGACTCCACGGCGTCCTTGATGTGCAGGGTGTCCAAGTGGGGCAGGAGCCAAGGGAACCAGTCCCGCATCGGACGGAAGCCGATCAGAACGGTGTTCGCGAAGTCGAACGCCGCACGGAAGTGAGCGCAGCCGAATTCCTCGAGCAGGCGGCGGGAGCCTTCGGGAAAGGCGCCGTAGAAGCGGGCGTCGTTCTCGTGCAGCAGCAGGATGTCCGCGTCGCGCGCCATGGCGACCTGCTCGGCCATCCACTCTCGGACGGCGGGCCAGTCCCGCTCGTCGCACTGGTCTCCGACCGACGGCGAGAAGATGCGGATGCGCCTGGTGCCGAGCAAACCTGCTAGCTCGATGGCGCGACGCAGCTTGCGGCGCTCCTCCTCGCGGTTCGCCTGCGTCAGCGGAACCTTGTTGACCGGGGAGCTCACCGTCTGCACGGTCAGCCCGGCCGCCTCAGCCAGGTCCCGGTAGGCCCTCGCCTCGTCGTCGCTCAGCGCCAGGACGTTCTTTCCGCCGACGGTTCGAACGTCCACCCCGCGCAACCCAAGGCGAACGGCCAGGGAGATCTGCTCCGCGGCCTCTGCGGCGGCCTCGTCGACGAAGCCGGTGACCCATGCGAAGGGGCCGGAACCCATTCCGGGATTGTACCGAACGGTTCCGGCCCCTTCCTTTCGCCTAGGCTGCGCTCAGTAGTGCAGGGCCTGGGTGTTCACTTTGCCGCGGAACACCCAGTAGATCGCCGACGTGTAGGCGAGCACGAACGGCATGCCGAGGATCGCGATCGTGAGCATGATGGTCAGCGAAGCCTCGGACGACGAGGCGTTGCGGATCGTGAGGCTGTACTCGGGGTTCGGGTTCGACAGAACCAGATTCGGATACAGACCGATGCCGAACAGCGCCATCAGCGACGCCACCGCGACGCACGACGACAGGAACGCCATCATCTCGTTCCGCCGGTAGATCTCGCGCGGAATGTTGAACAGCGCGAGAACGTTGACCATCGGCACGAGCAGCCACAGCGGTTGCGTGCGGAACTTCTCCGCCATGTGCGGGAAGAACAGCAGAGTGGCCATCGTGGTGAGCAAGTAGCACAGCGCGAAGAAGATTATCGAGCCGAACACCCACTTGCGCGCCTGCTCCTGCAGCTCTCCCTCCGTCTTCAGCACAGCGTAGATCGACCCGTGCATCGTGAACAGAGCCACTGTGGTGACCCCGACCAACACCGAATACGGGTTGAGCAGCGTGAAGAACGTGCCTTTGTACTCCATGTCGGGTCCCAGGGGAACTCCCACGATCATGTTGCCCAGGGCCACGCCTGCAAGCAGAGCGATGAGCACCGAGGCCAAGCCGAAGCTGACGTCCCAAGCTTGGCGCCAGCGGGCGGACTCCAGCTTGCTGCGGAACTCGATCGCCACCGCCCGGAAGATCAGCCCGAACAGCAGCAGCATGAACGGCAGGTAGAACCCGCTGAACACCGTGGCGTACACGTGCGGGAACGCCGCGAAGAGCGCGCCTCCACCGGTGATCAGCCACACCTCGTTGCCGTCCCACACGGGGCCGATGGCGTTGAGCAGCGTGCGGCGATGCAGGTCGCTCTTGGCGAGCAGGTACACGGTTCCGATTCCGAGGTCGAAACCGTCGAGGATGGCATACCCCGTGAGGAGCACACCCACGAGCAGGAACCAAGTGGTCTGGAGATCGAACGGGTAGTCCATCAGATCAGCCCCCTATCGCTTCGCTTCGACTCCACCTTCGCGGTCGGTCCCTCCTTGATCTTGCTGTCCAGAAGGAACAGGAACAGCGCGAAGAGCATGGCGTAGATGACCGTGAACAGGATCAGAGAGGTCAGCACGTGCGAGCCGGGAACGGACTTGGAGAGGCCCTCCGAGGTCCGAAGGAGTCCGTACACGATCCAAGGTTGGCGGCCCAGCTCGGCCGAGAGCCACCCGGCTTGGTTCGCGATGTGCGGCAGCGCCACGGCCACCACCAGCGCTTGGAGCAGTCCTTTGCACTCGGGCAGCTTGCCCGCGCGGAACCTCCAGGCCGCCAGCAAGGAGAGGGCGATCATGAGCATGCCCACGCCCACCATCAGGTGGTACGTTTGGAACACCCAGGCGACCGGCGGCCAATCCTGCTTGGGGAACCGGTCCAGGCCGATGACCGGACGCTGGGCGTCCCGGTAGAGCAGCCAGCTCGCCATGCCGGGGATCTTGATCGCGGTCGTCTGTCCCGTGGACGGGTTGGTCCACCCGAGCAGCACGAGGTCCATCGGCTTGGTGGAGTCGTAGTGCCCCTCGAAGGCCGCGAGCTTGGCGGGTTGGTTCTGCGCCACCCCGGCGACGCTCTTGTGGCCGGTCAAGGGTTGCAGCAGCGAGGCAACCACGGCGAACGGGATCGCCACCCGCAACGCGGCTTGGGCGACGTCTTGGTGCCTCTGCTTGAGCAGATAGTAGGCGCTCACGCTGACCACGAAGAACGCTCCGGTGGCCCACGACGCCACCACCGTGTGGACCAGGCGGTCCATCGAGGAGGGGTTGAACACCAGACCCCAGAAGTCGGTGATCTCGGCGCGCCGGAACACCCCCTCCCCCGCGATCTTGTACGCCGCGGGAGTCTGTTGCCAGCTGTTGGCCACCAGGATCCAGATCGCGCTGAAGTGCGATCCCAGCATCACCATGATCGTGGACAGGAAGTGCACCTTCGGCGTAACGCGGTTCCAGCCGAACACGAGCACCGCGAGGAAGCCCGATTCGAGGAAGAAGGCGAAGATGCCCTCGGCGGCGAGCGCGCTGCCGAAGATGTCTCCGACGAAGCGGCTGTACACGGACCAGTTGGTGCCGAACTGGAACTCCATGACGATTCCGGAGGCCACGCCCACCGCGAACACGATCGCGAAGATGCGCACCCAGAACTTGGTGGCCAGCTCGTACACCGGGTTCTTCGTCTTCAGGTAGATCCCTTCCAGCAGGACCAGGATCACGCCGAGACCGATGCTGATCGGCGGAAAGATGAAGTGAAACGCTGCGGTCAGGCCGAATTGGATTCGGGCCAAGGTTTCCGCATCCATAGCGCAATGTCCTCCTTCAAGCGGGGCGAGCCGCAATCCCTCCAAGCGAGGGATGTCAAGCAACGTCTTCTAGTAAGAGCCACCCGATTCCTGCCTAAGATTCGCGGCTTTCGCGGTGCCACAATCCGCTGCATGCGAAGGGCGCTGGTCACGGGTTCGAGCAGAGGCATCGGGAGGGCGATCGCGCTGCGGCTGGCTGCGGACGGCTGGTCCGTGGCGTTGCACCACCGCGGTTCGCCGTCGGGGATCGGCGAGGTCGCGGAGCAGCTCGGCTCGAAGGTTGCGGGAGTGTACAGGGCGGACCTCGCGGAGCCCGGCGAGGCCGAGCGGCTGTGGCAGGAGGCGATCCGCGACGGAGACCTCGACGCGCTGGTCAACAACGCCGGGGCCTACGTGCCCTGCGGGATCCTCGAGGCGGAGGAAACGGAGTGGTCCCGCGTGTGGGACGAGACGATCGCTCTGAACCTGCGCGCGCCGATGGTGCTGTGCCGGCTGGCAACTCGGCGTTTCGCCGATGCAGGCGGCGGCAGGATCGTCAACGTCGCCAGCCGAGTGGGATTTCGCGGAGAGGCCGGAGCGGCCGCCTACGCGGCATCCAAGGCCGCGCTGATCAATCTCACGCGCTCTCTCGCGGTCGAGCTCGCCCCGCACGGGGTGTTGCTGTTCGGCATCGCGCCCGGATGGGTCGACACCGCGATGGCGCGCAGCGGCATGCGGGAGCGCCTGCCGAGCATTCTCGAGACCATCCCGCTCGGGCGGATGGCCACCCCCGAAGACTGCGCGCAAGTGGTGCGCTTCCTGCTGAGCGGGGAGGCGGACTACCTGTCCGGGCAAACGATCGACATCAACGGAGCGAGTTACTTCCACTGATGGTCTGGCTGCCTTGGATCGCCGCGGCCGCGATGGCCGCCGATGGGGAGGCGCTCGGGTGGCGGGACCGCTCGGGAGCCAACGTGCAGGTTCGTTCGTTTCCCGGCGCTCGGATCGCCTGTCTGCACCTGGTGGTGGGTGCGGGAGCCTATCCCGAGACGCCGCAGCGCCATGGCTGGCGGCATTTGCTCGAGCACCTCGTCGCGCTGGGACCGGAGAGGGACCTGGACCTGAAGCTGGAGGCCGTGGGAGCGGGGCTCACGGCCGACACCTACAGGGACTACGCGCACTTCCGCGTCTGGGGGCCCGCTTCGGAGGGCCGGACGATGGTGGCGGCGTTGGCGGAGCTGCTGCGTCCGCCGAAGATCGGCGAGGCCCTCCTCCGAAGGGAGCTCTCGGTGATGCGGGAGGAGGCGGCTCTGCGGGAAGGCGAGCCGGTGGCCTTGGCGCAGGCTTGGAGCAACGCCTTCGGCCTTGGGGGGCTCGATCCGTTCGGGGATGAGGAGAGTCTCGCCCGAGCCACGCCGGCGGACTTGCTCGGTCTCTGGTCGGGACTCTTTCGAGGGGCGAATTTGGTGTTGGTGGCTTGCGTGCCGGACCGCGTGCGGGAGTGGGCGTCGTGGATCCGTGAGAGCGTCGTCTGGCCGAAGGGGGACGCGGCTCCCCCTCTGCCGCGCCGCACGGCGGGGCCCGGCGGCAGGCTGGGGTCGGTTGCGTTCTCCGGAGGTCTGTTGGCCGCTGCGGTTCCGGCCATGGACACCGATGCGACCGCGCAGGCGCTCGCGGCGGCCCTCGCGGTTGCGGCCAAGGCCGAGGGAGCGAGAGTGGTCTACACCCCGACCCGGGCCCCCTCCTTGGTCAGCGTTCTGCACGAGCGGAGCCCGAACGCCCTCGAGAACGCCCGGAGGTTGCTGGAGTCGGCCTCCCAGCGCGACCTGCAGTCCGCCGCCCTCAGGGCAACCGAATGGCTGAGGCGGCAGCTGGCCGACCCGCTGACGGCAGGACTGTGGTACGGCGTCGCCTCGCTCCACGGAAGCAGCTCCGAGCCGGAGACGCTGCTGGAACGGCTGTCGGGCTTGAATGCGGAGGGTGTGAAGAGGGGCCTGAGGCGATTCGAGCCCGGCGAGGCATGGTTCATCGAGGGGTTGCGGCCATGATCGCGCCTTGGGTGCTGTGGGTGTTGGGCAACGGATTGCGGGTTTTGGAACTCCCGAACCCTGGCGAGTCTACCGTGACGGTAGCAGCCGCCGTCCGCCTGCCGGAGCTATCCCCGTCGGGTCTCGCCGCGGCCCGCACGCTGGCCGAGGCGCTGCGGGCCGGATCCAGCGGTTTCAGCCGAGCTCGTTGGCTGGTGGAGGGCTCGCTCGCGGGGGTTATGCCCAGCGTTGAGGTGGCGCGGGACGCGCTGCTCGTCCGCCTCACCGCCGCTCCAGGCCGCCACTTGGTGGCGGCGAGCTATGTGGCTGATCTCCTGCGAAACCCGGACCTCGGGAGGGAGAACCTCCAGCGGGCCTGGGAAACCGCGCGGCGAGAGCGCCGGGACCTGTGGGAGTCCGCGCTGGATCCGAGGGCGGCGGACTTCGAACGGCTCGGCCCGTCGCAGGCGGCGGCGTTCGGACGGTGGCTCCTGCGGCCGGAGAGGGTCGCGGTGTCGATCTGTGGACCTTTCGCGGCGGGACAGGGAGCTTCCGCTCTCAAAGTTCGGCTCGAGGATTGGTCGCCGCAGGCTCCTTCCCGGTTGCCCCACGGCCTGGAGGGGCAGCCGGTCGAGCAGGCGCCTCGTCGCGGCGACCTTCGCGTTTGGCGTTGGACGCTGCCGTGGGAGGACCTTTCGGATGGGGCGATGGGCCGCGCGTGGCTGGTCGCGTCGGCCCTGGGCTCCGGCAAAGGCTCGGCGCTCTTCCGCGCTTGGAGGGTGGAGGGGGGGCTGACCTATCGGCAGGAGCTACGCATCGAAGGGCGCGCAGAGGGCCTCGCATGGTCCCTCACCGTCGCGCGCTCCGGCCCATGGCGGGCCGAAGACGCTCTGGGGTCGCTGCGGGGATGGGTGGGGCGTTGGACGGAAGCGGACCGGCGGAGGGCGCTCGCGATGATCGACCGCCGCGGTCCGTCACCCTTGAACGATGGGGTTTTGGCTCTGACTGGCGTCGAGCCATGGCGTCCGTTGCCGTGGGAGGAGGCGGAGCTCGCCGCCTACTGGGCCATGAAGACGGGGAGGGCGCTGGACCTTGGAGCTTGGTCGGCGGCTGCGAGGGACACGCCGCTGGAAGAACTGCGCCGCACGGCGCTGGATGCGCTGCAGCGCGCTCAGCTCGCCTGGGACCCTGGCTCTTCGAATTCGGGGTGACGCCGGCACAGTGGGAGGAAGTCGCAGTCCTCGCAGAGGGGTTTCCACACCGGCGTCAGGTTCTCGTAGTCGCGGTGCAGGATCTCGCGGCCGAGCAGGATCAGGTCGTCTCGAAAGCGAGCGAGCTCTTCGTCGCCGAGGCTCGCCGAGCCCCGGGAGCCCGAGCGGAGCGCAAGGATGGTGGCGCGGACGGGTCGACCGGGGTAGCGTTCCCGTACCAAGAGCTGGTAGCACGCCATCGCGAGGTCGGTGGCGACCTCCTCGTCGGAGGTTTCCTGCCGGCCGGACTTGTAGTCGACGATCTCCAGCGTGCCGTCGGGATACTCGTCGATGCGGTCGATCCTGCCGATGAGCACGAAGTCTCCGAGGTCGGCCCTCAGCAGGCGCTCCACGGCGATGGTCTTGGCTTCGGAGGGTCGCTCCGCGGCGGCGCGGACGTGCTGCTCCAGGATCACCTTGCCTTCGGCGTAAGCCTGCGCCATCGCCTCGGGGGATTCGAAGCCGGCGTCGATCCAGCTCTCCTCGTAGGCTGCCAGCACCTGGCCGACGGTCTGCACGCCCGCGTCGCGCGAGTCGTGGAAGCGCTCGAGCACCTTGTGCAGCGTGGCGCCGAAGCTGTAGTAGCTCTTGGCGCGGATGTACCACTTGCCGCGGTCGTCCACGTACGTCCAACGGTACTTCGACGGGCAGGCGAGGTAGGTGGAGATCTTGGTGGGGCTGAGCGTCGGTTTGCGCGCCATGCGGCCCTATTATCCATGGGCAGGAGAGTCGGCAGGTAACCTAGCGCCATGAGGATCCGACTCGGCCACAGCCCCGACAGCGACGACGCGTTCATGTTCTGGGGCTTGGCCAGCGGAAGGGTGCGGACGGAGCTCGAATTCGAGCACATCCTCCGTGACATTCAGACCCTGAACGAGTGGGCGATGCAAGGCCTGCTGGAATCCACGGCGGTTTCGGTCCACGCATTCGCCCATGTCGCGGACAAGTACGCGCTGCTGCGGCACGGCGGCTCCTTCGGCGAGGGCTACGGACCGATGGTGATCGCTCGCGAGCCGCTCGAGTTCGAGGCGCTGCGCGAGAAGACGGTTGCGGTTCCCGGGCGTTTGACCTCGGCGTTCCTCGAGCTGCGGCTCCTGTGGACGGAGAGGTTCGGTGAGGACGCCGAGCTGCGCCACGAGGTGGTGCCGTTCGACGAGATTCTCCCGGCGGTGAAGGAGGGTCGCTTCGACGCGGGCCTGATCATCCACGAGGGGCAGTTGACCTACGAGCGGGAGGGCCTCAGCCTTGTGGTGGACCTGGGTCAGTGGTGGAGGGACAAAACCGGCCTGCCTCTGCCGCTCGGCGTCAACGTCGTGCGCAAGGACCTCGGTCCAGACGTGATGGCGGAGGTGAGCCGTTGCATGCGAGAGAGCATCGAGGCTGGCCTGGCCCACCGGGAGGAGGCTCTGCAGTACGCATTGCGCTTCGCTCGGGGGATGGACCTCCAGACCAGCGACCGCTTCGTCGGGATGTACGTCAACGACCGCACACGGGACATGGGCGAAGAGGGCGTGGCCGCCATCCGGCTGTTGCTCGCGGAGGGCGCTCGCAACGGCCTCGTGCCCGAGGTTGCCGTCGAGGTCGTGGACTGAGCCTCCGCGCTATTCGCCGACCCGGGGGAACTTCACCTCGGCGACCGTCCAGCCGAGGATGTTCGACAGCTTGAACCTGCCGCCGAGGGCTCTGGTCATGCTCTCCACCAGCTGGAGCCCCAGGTGCTTGGCTTGGTTCATGTCGAAGTCCTCGGGCAACGCGTCTCCGCTGTTCGACACCCACACCGAGACCATCTCGTCCTTCTCCTCGATGGTCACGTGGATCTCGCCTTCCGTGGCCACCCTGAAGCCGTGCTCGATGGCGTTTTGGATGAGCTCGTTGAGCACCAGAGCCACCTGCGTGGCTTGGTTCATGTTCAGGCGGACGTCGTCTCCGCGAACCAGAAAGCGGATGAGGCGGTCCGGCAGGACGAACGAATGCTGCTGGTGCATCACCAGGGTGTCGGCGATCGAGCGGATGCCGACCCGGTCTAGGTCCTCGCGGCTGAGGAGGTCGTGCACCGACGCGATCGCCAACACGCGCGACAGAGAGTCGTTCAGCGCGTCCTCCAGCGACTTGTAGTCCGACGTGCGCATCTGCAGGCGCAACAGGCTGGCGACCTGCTGCAGGTTGTTCTTGACGCGGTGGTGCATCTCCTGCATCAGCGTCGAGCGGACTTGGAGCTTGGCATGCTCGATGCTGACGGCCGCCTGCTTCGCCAGCGTTTCCAGGGCCTTGATCTCGTCGTCGGTGAAGTCGCGGATCTCGCTGGTGTAGCAGCTGAGCACTCCCACCGCGCGGTCCTGGATGGTGAGCGGGACGCAGATCATCGACATCAGCCCTTGCTCCTTGGCTAGGTCGTGACCTATGTATTCCTCATCCTCCAGGACGTTCGGCACGATCACGGGACGATTCTCGGCGATCGCCCTGCCCGCGATGCTTTCGCCCAGCTTGATCGCGCGCTTGCGCTGGTACGCCTTGGCGGGCGCCTGCGTGGCCCGCAGCACCAGCTCGTTGGTCCTCTCGTCCAGCAGCCGCACCGTGCACACGCGGTAGTTGAACTGCTGCGCGGTCAGGTTCACCAGCAGCTGGAGGATCTCGTCGACGTAGGGGCTGGTGGTGATCGTCTTGGCCACCTCGCTCAGTGCGCCCAGTCGGTTGACCTTCGCGCCGGCTTGGTACGAGTGGCGGAAGCCGGCGAGTGCGCTCTCGACGAGCGCGACCGCGCGCTGCACGAACTCCCGCTGCTCCGGAGCGAACGGCCACGGCGTCAGCCGTCGGACGAGGACGACCCCCTCAGGTTTGCCTGCCACTTGGATCGGCATGGCAACGCCGCTCTCCCAAGGCTGGTCGTCCATGCCGGGGTACTTCGCGTACCAAGGGTGGTTCCCGATGTTGCGGGTCACGAAGATCGGCTGCTGGATCTCGAACGCCTTTCCGGACAGGCCGACGCCTGGACCGAGGCGCAGGTGCCCGACGAGCTCCGGGGCGCAGGTGCTGGCCCGCAAGACCAGACGATTCGGCTCGAACTCGAGGAGCACCTCGCACGTGTCGGCCTCCACGGTGTCCTTCAGGGCCCACATGGCTTCCGAGAGCAGCTCGTCCTCCGACTCGCAACGCCCCAGGGACTTCAGCACGCTCTCGGCGAGGGTGAGCAGCCGGTCGTTCCTCGTTCTTCGCTCGGCCATGGCTCAGGCCTCCAGCTTCGGACCGATCGCCGTGACGGAAAGGCGATCCATGGGGAAGACGCGCCTGCCGGCGCGCACGACGTCCTCCAGGCTCACCGCCCGAACCTTTTCCAGCGTCTCGTCGATCGGGATCGTGCGGCCGAACAGCAGGTTGTTGCGCGCGATGCGCGACATCCTCTGGTTCATGCCCTCGAGGCTGATCACCAAGTGGCCGTGGATCTGCCGCTTGGCCCGCTCCAGCTCGTCCTCGGTGGGGCCGTTGGTGGTCAGATCTCGCAGCACATCCAGAACGACCCGTTGCACCTCGGCCCACTTCTCGGGGCTGGTGTCGCCGTAGACCACGTTCAGGCCGCCTCCCGAAAGGGTCGCCGAATAGCTCGCGATCGTGTAGGCCAGGCCTCTCTTCTCGCGCACCTCCTGGAAAAGCCTGCTGCTCATGCCGCCGCCCAGGATCGCGTCGAACACCCCGACCGCGTGCAGGTCGTCGTCGTACACCGACACGCCGGGGCCGCCGATGCAGAAGTGAACCTGTTCGGTGTCGTCCTCCACCAACGTTCGGTGCGGCGCGTACGACGGAGCCCCGGGCTTCGGTTCCGATGCGTTCGGCGAGGCCTCGCCAAGCAATCGTTCCGCCTCGCGGAACACCTGTTCCGGGTCGCAGTAGCCTGCGACGCTCAACAGGAGGTTCGGCCCGGTGTAGCGCCTGCGGACGAACCCGAGCAGGGAATCGCGCTCCGCCTGCCTCACCGACTCCTCCGTGCCGCTGATCGGCCGACCGAGCGGGTGGTCGGGCCAGCAGCGCTCCACGTGCAGCTCGTGCACGTGATCCGAGGGTTCGTCGCGGGCTTGGCGGATCTCCTCCACCACCACTCCCTGCTCGAGTTCCAGGTCGGCGGGATCCACGTTGGCGTGGAACACCATGTCCGCCAACACCTCCATGGCGTTCGAGAGGTCGTCGGGCAGCACCCGGGCGTAGAAGCAGGTCGCCTCCTTGTCGGTCAGGGCGTTGAGCGACCCGCCGCGCCCCTCGATGGAGTCCACGATGTCCTTCGCGGACCGGGTCGGCGTTCCCTTGAACGCCATGTGCTCGAACAGATGGGCGAAGCCGAACTCACCCGGCCGCTCGTTTTGGCTGCCTGTGTGGCACCACAGGCCCACGGCAACGGAGCGGACGTGCTCGATGCGCTCGGCGAAGACGCGAACGCCGTTGGGAAGGGTGGTCGCGAGAGGTTTGGGCATGGCGGTTACTGAATCGCGATGTGCAGGGCTCCCAGCCGGTCGCACGCCACCTGGATCTCGTCCCCGTGCTCGACGGAGGCGTCGATCGGGCCCATGGTGGCCAAGAACAGCTCTCCCGGCAGCAGCTTGGCCGAGTGGGAGGCGTAGGACGCCATCTGGGCGACGGTGGCGGGAAGGGCGTCGGTGACCCACTCCGCTGCGAGCTGACCGTTGACGCGCGTGAGGATCGTCAGCTTGTACATCGGCCCCTCCAGATCCGTGACGATGGTCTCCTCGAGCTCGTCCAGAGTGGTCAGCACGGGCCCGACCGAGTAGCCCGCGTCCATGGTCCTCCCGCTGGGGAATCCCTGACCGCTGGGGTCCTCGTGCTGGAGGGCGAGGCCCAGGGCGAGGCCGAGGGGCACCTCGGCGGCCGCGAGGACGTCCGCGCGGTGGGCTTCCGAGGCGATCACGAACGCCAGGCACGGCCAAGCGCGCATCTTGCCGCTGAACGCCGTGGGGACGGTCCCGAAAGGCGGAATGGAGGAAGCCGGGTTCAGGTAGCTGAAGGGTAGGTGCAGCTCTCCTCCGGAGAAGGCGCCCGCGCTACCGAGGTTGAACAGCCGCACGCTCGGGGGGTTGCCGACCGGGCTGAGAAGGCGCGCCTGCGACCAATCGTACACGGCGATCGGTTGCGCGCCGTCCGTTTCGTAGACCTTTCCCCCGTAGACGATCCCCGAACGCACCACTCCGGGTTGGGAGGAGAGTTCGAAACGGCAGAGCTTCACAACTCCGCATGGTACCCGACGCCCTCCTCCCGGCCCGTCCGGCGGTTGACTTGACCCCCTGGATCAGGTAGCATGGGCCGGTATCGGCTTGCGCGGGGCCGTCGCCGCCCGAGCCCGCGCTCGCCCAGTCAGGAGTGAGGAATGCCGCTGAAAGTTCTGGTTTGTGACGATGAGAGGCACATCGTGCGACTGATCCAGGTGAACCTGGAGCGACAAGGCTACCAGGTGGTGACGGCTTTCGACGGCAAGGAAGGCCTCGAGAAGATCCGCTCGGAGAAGCCGGACATCGTCGTGCTGGACGTGATGATGCCCTACATGGATGGGTTCGAGGTTCTTCGGTCCATCCGTCGCGAACCGGAAACGGAGAGCCTTCCGGTCATCATGCTCACGGCCAAGGCGCAGGACAAGGACGTTTTCGAGGGCTACCACTACGGGGCGGACATGTACCTGACCAAGCCCTTCAACCCCATGGAGCTGGTGACGTTCGTGAAGCGCATCGCGAAGGGTACGGAGGGCGGCTCCGGCGACAAGCGCATCGAGCTCTAGCTCGTCTCGGTACGATCCGCCGCCGCATCGCGCCATGGAAAACTTGCCGAGCACCCCCATCGATGTTCTTCTCTGGCCTGTGGTGCTCGTGCTCCTGTCGGCCGCGATCTGGTACTTCGCTCTGGGACAGGAGGCCAAGATGGCCGCCGGGGGTGCGGTGTTCCGCTTGGGCGAGCAGAAGGTCCAAAGGTCCGAGAAGCCCCGGCAGGTGCGCTGGAAGTGGCTCGCGCTGCTTCCTCTGGTGGTTTCGGCGGTTTGGAAGAGCCCTTGGGCGTACGGCTTGGTGACCGACACCGCCTTCCAGCTGACCTACCCGGGTCGGAAGGTGACGTACGCGCTGTGGGCCGCCGTGTTCCTGCCCTTGCTTGGGGCGGTCATCCTCGCTGGGTACGGCGCCTTCATGGCGTCCAAACGGCGCCGCTGGTGAGGGTCCCTGCGTTCGGGTCCCGGTTCGCAGGGCTTCCGGCTAAAATAGCCCCATGCCCGTGGAGATCCTGATGCCCGAGCTGGGCGAATCGGTGCACGAGGGCACCGTCTCGAGGTGGCTCAAGCAGGTTGGAGACTTCGTCCGCGAGGATGAGCCGATCGTCGAGATCATGACCGACAAGGTCAACACGGAGTTGCCCTCGCCCGCCACGGGCGTACTCAAGCAGATCCTCATTCCGGAGGGCAGCCCCGTTGCGGTGTTCGCCGCGCTCGGGATCATCGAGGAGGCCGAGGGTGCCGAGGTCGCCTCTCGCCCGCCGGCGGAGCCGGTCGAAAGCAAGCCGTTGGCGGAGGCCGCGACCCCAGCCCCAGAGGCGCCGTCCGTCGAGAGGGAACGGACCTTTCTGACCCCTGTGGTGCGCGCCATGGCTCGGCGGCACGGCATCAGCGAAGCCGATCTCGCAGGGATCCGCGGCAGCGGTCAAGGCGGCAGAGTCACCAAAGCGGACGTCGAGGCGTTTCTGGCGCGGCGGTCGGAGTCCCCTAAGGCTCCAGCGCCTTCCTCTCCGGCGCCTCCTGCTCCGGTGCGGGAGCCGGCCGCTGCGGTGGGGGTGGAGGCCCTCATCGGCCTTCGCCGGATGATCGCCGAGGCGATGGTCCGGAGCTCGCAGGTTCCCACGGTCAGCACCGTGACCGAGGTGGACGTGACGCGCATGGTGCAGTTCCGCGAACGGAACAAGGAGGCGTTCCAAGCGGAGCACGGTCTGAAGCTCACCTACACCCCCTTCTTCCTGAAGGCCCTCACGGAGGCGCTGATCGAGTTTCCCCTCCTCAACTCGAGCTTGTCGGCCGATCTGCAGCTGACGCGCCACCCCCACGTGAACATCGGCGTTGCCGTGGCCCTCGGCTCCAAGGGCGACGAGGGGTTGATCGTGCCCGTCATTCGGGAGTGCGAGAAGAAGAACCTGGTCGAGTTGGCGCGCGAGGTCGAGCGGCTGGCCAAGAAGGCCCGGTCCAACGCCCTCACTTTGGAGGACGTGCAGGGCGGCACGTTTACGCTGACCAACCCCGGCACCTACGGCGCGCTGTTCGGCACGCCGATGATCAACGCGCCGCAGGCGGGCATTCTGGGAACCTACGCGATCCGCAAGGTGCCCGTGGTGATCGACGACATGATCGCGATCCGATCCGTCATGAACCTCGTGCTCACGTACGACCACCGACTGGTTGACGGCCTGCTGGCGGGACGGTTCTTGGCTGCGATCCGGGACAGGCTGCAGGCGTTCGACTTCTTTCGCTGAAACGTCTCCCGGGGCCTTGCATTCCTCGGAACCTAAGCGTATAGTAGCGGCGCCGCAGGTGTGGCTATCGGAGGATCTGTCATGCTTCACTTGCCTCAGCGAAGAGGTTTCACCCTGATCGAGCTCCTTGTCGTGATCGCGATCATCGCGATCCTGGCCGCCATCCTGTTTCCGGTGTTCGCCCAAGCGAAGGCCAGCGCCAAGTCGGCCGCATGCCTGTCCAACCTGAAGCAGATCGGCACCGCCGTCCACATGTATTCGTCCGACTACGACGACATGACCGTTCTGACGGACCATGAGCCGACGTCGTGGGACCGCCCAACCTGGGCCTACCTGTTGTTGCCGTACACGAAGAACCGCGACATCAACTGGGATCCGGCCCGCAGCATCCCGCAGGGCGAGCAGGTCTACGGCTACTACTGGGACGTCGTGCCGACGATCGCCATCAACGACGGCGGTTTCTCCGGCTACTGGAGCGGCACCTGCCAGTCGTACACGAACTACTTTTACGGGAGGAGCCTGACGGGCATCGAGAACCTGGCGGAGCGCGCCGCGTTCATGCCCAACATGTGGGCGGGAACCAACGTCGGTTGGTATTACTTCCGGCACTACCAGGCGAACTGGGTGGACACGAGCCGCGAGTACACCTCGTGGTCTTGGTACAACCAGGTTTGGCAGACGCGTCTGGCGCACGCCGGAAGGCAGATCCCGACGGTGTACGGCGACAGCCACGCGGGAAAGGTCGGCCCGAACAAGTTCATCACTTGGGACGAGGCTCCCAACCGCTCGACGTACTGCACGCTGCTGTACGAGCGCGGGTTGGACCGCTTCTGGGGCGGATACGGGGATGCGACCAAGTAGCCTGCTTCTTGCCGTGCTGGCGATCTGCGCGGTCGCTCTGTCGGGATGCTCCTCGAAGATCCCCGGCGAGGTGGACGCGCCGCCGCCGCCGGGCGGCCCGAAGGCCTCGGACCGCCATCCCCCCGGTGTGACGGACGAGGAGGCGGCGAAAGCCAACCTGAAGTAGTCGATCAGTCGTCCAGCGTCTGGGTGTAGACCGCCCTCAGGACCTCCTCGGGGGTGGTCCACCCCTTCATGGCCTTGTCGCGCCCGTCCTCGAGCATGGTCCGGTACCCCTGTTGGCGGGCCAGCTGCTGCAGCTCCTGCAGGCCAGCCCGGCGCGCGATCGCAGCCCGGAACTCTTGGGTGCCGAGCACGAGCTCGAACACTCCGATGCGTCCCTTGTATCCCGTGCCGCGGCACTCGGCGCAGCCGTCGCCCTTGTAGAACGTGGCCCCGGCGATCTCCTCGGGCGTCAGCCCCAAGGCGGCGATCTCCTCGGCCGTTGGCGCGTAGGGCTTTCTGCACTTGGCGCAGTTCAGCCTCACGAGGCGCTGCGCCATGATGGCCACCAGCACGCCGGCGATGAGATAGGGCTCGGCGTGCATGTCGATCATCCGCCCGATCGACTCCACCGCGTTGTTGGTGTGCAGCGTCGTGAGCACCAGGTGGCCGGTGAGACCAGCCTGAATGCCGATCGCCAGAGACTCTGGGTCCCGCATCTCGCCGACGAGCATCACGTCGGGGTCCTGCCTCAGGAACGTTCGCATCACTTTGGGGAAGGTCATCTTCTCGGTGACCTGCACCTGCACGATGTTCTTCTCATACTCGTATTCGATGGGGTCCTCGACCGTGACGATGTTCCGGGACCTGCTGTCGAGCTGGTGGAGGCTGGCGTACAGCGTCGAGGACTTTCCCGAACCGGTAGGACCGGTGACGAGGATCAGGCCGTAGGGCACTTGAATGGCCTTCTTCCATCGGTGCAGCACGTCCTCGGGCATGCCGAGACGGTCGAGGTCCACCCGCATCGCGGCGGGGTCGAGCAGCCGCATGACGAACTTCTCGCCGTTCAGGCAGGGGATGCAGCTGGCTCGCGCGCTGAGGCGCCTTCCCATGAACTCCATGTCGATGCGGCCATCCTGCGGCTCGCGAGTCTCGTCGATCCTCATGCCCGCGGCGAGCTTGAGCCGAGCCAGCACGTTGGCCGCCTGCTCGGGCGGCAGCTGGCCAGCGTCGGTCAGCACACCGTCCTGGCGGTAACGGATGCGCAGCTGGTCCCGCTCCGGTTGCAGGTGCACGTCGCTGCTCGAGGACTCGAGCGCGTTGATCAGGATGTTGTCGACGATGCCGACCGCCAAGGACATCTCCTGGCCGCCCATTTCGCGCATGACGCCTTGCTCGCGCAGGATCAGCCGGAAGCGCTTGGCCGCGCCGAAGTTGGTTTGGGAGTAGTCGCGCAGGTTCATGGCGCCTCATGGCGGGGACGCGCCCGCCCCTGGGGATTCGTTCGCAAGGATGCCATACTCGGCGGTAGTGTCGTCCGGCCGGCCCGCGTTCAGTCTGCCCCTGGCGTCTGCCATGGTCTGCTGGGCGTTCAACTTCGTGGCGATCAAGCTGGCGTACCGGGAGGTGTCGGCGCCGGCCGTCGGGTTCGTACGCACGCTGGCCACCTACGCTCTGATGGTCCTGTTCGTGGCCGCCAGGCGCGAGCCGCTCGGCTATCCCCGCGGCGAGGCGTGGCGCTTCCTTTGGATGGGCTTCGTCGCTTCGGGCGCCTACATGGTGGCGTTCCTCGAGGGGATGAGCCGCACGAGTCCCGCCGAGGCCTCCATCCTGCTCTCCACGTCGCCTCTGTTCGTGATGCTGCTGTCCGCGTGGGCCGGCTTCGAGAGGCTGAGGAGCGGGACGCTCGCAGGAGCGGCGGTCGCGATGACTGGGGTGGCGATGGTCGCCGCTCCGACGGCGAAGACGCCGGGGCATCTTGGGGGCAATCTGCTCATCCTGCTCAGCTCGCTCGTTTGGGCTTGGGGAGTTCTGCTCGCGAAGCCGCTCTCGGAGGCTCACTCGCCGCAGCGCGTGTTGATGCTCAGCCTGCCCGGAGCCCTCTTGGCGATCGCCCCCTATGGCTGGAGTTCGACCGTCGCCACCGACTGGACTTCCCTGGAACCTTTGACTCTCTGGATGGTGGGCTATGTCGCCGTCTTCGCGGGGGGTTTGGCGTTCACGCTCTTCTACCTGGGCGTTCGACAGGTGGGCCCGACGGGAGCGATGCTGCACCAATACGCCGTGCCCCCGGGGGCGGCGCTGCTCGCGTGGTGGTTGCTGGGGGACCCTTTGAGACCGTTGCAGTTGGTCGGCATGGTGGTCACGTTCGCCGGCCTCACCTGGGCGCTGCGCTCCCGAGCCGCTCCGGGGGAGGGGAAGGAACCATAGGTAGAATTCTGTTTGTTGGATGATGGGGTGAAGTTCCTTGCGTAAACACAAGCACGAACATCCGAGCGACGAGACGAACGCGCAACAGACGGAGGAGCTCGCTGTCGCGGAGCGGCAGGAGCCCGTGGGGGAGTCCGCCGAGGCCAAGGACGACGTCGATCTCGCGGCCGAGCTCGCCCGCGCGAAGCAGGAGAACCAGGAGCTGAAGGACCAGCTCCTCAGGACGATGGCGGATCTCCAGAACGTCCGCAAGCGACACGCCCAGGAGAAGCACGCCCTTCAGAAGCTCGCCGCAGAGGACCTGATCGTGGCTTTGTTGCCCGTGCTGGACAACTTCGAGCGGACGCTCGCCGCCATCGAGAGCGGAGCGAGCCTGGAGAGCATCGTGGAGGGGATCCGGGCCGTGGACCGGCAGCTGAGGGCCACGCTCGAGGCGAGGCATCTGGTTCGCATTCCAGCGGTCGGAGCGGCGTTCGACGAGTCCGTGCACGAAGCCGTGGTGACCCAACCCACCGAGGAGGTGCCCGCCGGCACGATCACGGACGAGCTGGAGGCGGGATACATGCTGGGTGAGAAGGTGATCCGCCCGGCGAAGGTGAGGGTGGCCAAGGCGCCGTGAGCCGCAGGCACTTCGGGACCGACGGCGTGCGGGGGGTGGCCAACGTCGGCCTCACGCCGGAGTTCGCCTTCCAGCTGGGCCAGGCCGCAGGGCGCACGCTCCGGAGCCGCGGTCTGACGCCGAGGGTTGTGCTCGGTAGGGACACGCGGCGCAGCGGTCCGATGCTGGCGGCTTCTCTGGCCAGCGGATTCTGTTCCGTCGGTGTGGACGTCGTTGCGCTGGGCGTGGCTCCCACGCCGGCCGTCAGCTTCATCGCTCGGACCGGCGACTTCGGCATGGGGGCCATCGTCTCCGCCAGCCACAACCCCGCCCCCGACAACGGCATCAAGTTCGTTCTGCACGACGGCCGCAAGACGCCCGACGAGTTCGAGGCCGAGATCGAGGCGAGGCTGGCCGACGCGTCCGGCCCGCGGCCCAAGGGCGCCGACATCGGCTGGCTGGAGAGCGACCGTAGCGTTTTGGAGCCTTACGTACGCTTTCTGGTCTCCACGGTGCCCGAGCGGTTGGATGGCATGAGGCTGGCGGTGGACGCGGCGCACGGCGCCGCCTACGAGCTGGCTCCGCGCGTGCTTCGCGAGCTCGGTGCCGAGGTGTCGGTGGTCGGTGATCGGCCGAACGGCGTGAACATCAACGCCGAGGGAGGAGCAACCAAGCCGGAGGCCTTGTGCAGGATCACGAAGGAGCTTCGTGCGGATGCTGGCGTGGCGTTCGACGGAGACGCGGACCGGGCGGTGTTCAGCGACGCCGAGGGACGGCTGGTGAACGGCGACCGCACGATCGGCCTGTGGCTGCGGCACTGGCTGGAGAGCGGCAAGACCATGCAGCCGGTCGCGATCGGAACCGTGATGAGCAACGGCGGCTTGGCGGAGTTTCTGGCGGGCTTGGGAGTGCGTCTGGAGAGGGCGCCGGTGGGCGACAAGCACGTTGCGGATTGGATCGAACGCCACCAGGCTCCCATCGGCGGCGAGCAGAGCGGCCACATCATCTTTCCCGAGCTGGGACCGACCGGCGACGGCATCGCCACCGCGCTGCAGGTCTTTCGCGTGCTGCGTCGGGAGGGAAAGCCGCTGTCCGCGTTCTCGTGCGCGTACGAGCCCTGGCCCCAGAAGCTGGCCAACGTGCAGGTCCGCGACCGAGCCTCTTGGGCCGACGGGCCGCTGGTTCGAGCGGCGATCGAGGACGCCGAGCGGTCGCTCGACGGCTTGGGGCGGGTTCTGGTGCGGGCGAGCGGCACCCAACCGATGGTCCGCGTGATGGTGGAGGCGAAGACCGAGCAGGCCCGTGACGCCGCCTTGCACCGCATCGTGCAGGCCTTGCTGGACGAGGCTGGCGGCAGAGTGTACAGCGAGGTGGACCTCACCCATGCTCTTGGCGATTGACGTCGGCAACACCCACACGGTGTTCGGCGTGTGGGATGGGACGGCCTGGCGGGCCGTGTGGCGGCGCGCGACGAATCCGGACCGCACCGAGGACCAGATCGCGGTGTGGCTGAAGGGAGCCTTCGACCTCGCGGGCGTGCCGTATCAGGTCGACGGCGTGGTGTGCGGGTCGGTCGTGCCTGCCGCCAACGAGGCGATCGAGCGCCTGGCTCAGCGCTGGTTCCGGATCGACCCCGTGTTCGTGCAAGCCGCGAACCTCGGGGTGCCTGTGGAGTACGAACCCCCCTCGTCGGTGGGTGCCGATCGCCTGGTGAACGCCCTGGCGGCGCTCGACAAGCACCGACCGCCCATGGTGGTGGTGGACCTTGGGACCGCGACCACGTTCGACGCGATCTCGAGGGAGGGCGTTTATGTCGGTGGAGCGATCCTCCCCGGCATCCTGGTGAGCAGCCAAGCGCTCGCCAGCCACACCGCCAAGCTGCCGCAGGTGGAGTTCGTGGCTCCGCCCAGAACGATCGGCAAGAATACGGCGGAATCGATCCAGTCGGGCTTGATGTTCGGCTACGCCAGCGCGATCGACGGCGTGGTGCGGCGCATGGCGGAGGAGCTCGGCGGCAAAGTTCTGACGATCGCCACGGGAGGATTGGGAGGGATGTTCCTGGGCCTCTGCCAGACGATCGACGTGTACGAACCGAACCTGACGCTGGACGGCCTGCGCCTGGCCTACGAGAGGATCAAGCGACGGGGCTAGCCCCTGCGATGACCTCCGCGACGGCCCGGGCCATGTGCTCCACGTCGTGCACCTCGCGCGCACCGAAGTAGGTCGCACCCATGTTGAAGCGCACCGGACTCACTCCTGCCCAGCGCGAGTATTTGTTGAGCTTGCCGGCCAGCACCCAGTCGGCCATCCCTTCGGCGTTCGGCTCCGGCACGACGTAGGGCGCCAAAGCCCGGATCCACTTGTCGATGGGCTGGATGTAGATTCTGTCGGCGCGCTCGATGCGCTCCTCCAAACCGAACAGATACGTCAGATCGCGCAGGAACTGCGACGTGATCTTGGGGCCGACGCCGCGGATGTCGACGATCCGCAGAAATTGCGGCTCCATGCGGTCTGTCTCCGCCACTGCCTTGCGCACCCAATCGGCGATGCTGCGCAGGCCGATGCGGCTCACTTCTTGGGCCAACTCCGCCGTGCCCTGGATCACCCCGCGGTTCTGTTGCTCGTTGGACTTGATGCGGTTCTCGCGGCAGCGGTTCTCGAAGGCTTGCCACAGTCCGAAGCCGTCGTCGAGCGAGAGGAATTGACCGATGCGGTCCCCGCCTGCCACCTCTTCCAAGGCGTCGAGGGCGAGCTCGGAGAGGATCTGGCGATCCTTCCCGCGCCGGGAAAAGGCGTAGTGGCCGAAGAACACGCGCAGACACTCGAACGGGTCCAGCAGGGCCTCGCGCATCTCTGCGATGCTCGGGCTGTGCAGAGAAAGCAGGCGGCCGAGCGGGCCGAGCAACATCTCGCTCGCATACCTGTCCGCCCTTTCCCCCGCGATCGCGCGGTACAGAAGAACGGTTTCGGTTCCCATTTCTCCCATGCGCATGGGCATCTCTGGCGCACCCTCAGCTGGGCGCGACCCCTAAGGATACTACACTACTCGGATTGGCCGAGTTCTCCCAGGACGAACCGGCTCACGAATTCGGCAACCCCTCCGTCGTCGTTCGAGGAGACCACCGCGTCGGCCGCGGCCTTGGCGTCCTCGCTACCGTTGGCCATCGCGCCGGAGAACCCAGCCCAGGCCAGCATCTCCACATCGTTCGAGTAGTCGCCGATTGCGGCGCAGCTCTCGCGGGGAACCCCAAGGTGTCGGCAAAGCGCGCGCAGTCCGCTGCCCTTGTCCGCTGTCGGGACGAGGAACTCCAGGTAGTCGGGCTCGCTGAGAACCGTGCGCAGACCGAGGCCGGAGGCGAGCTCCTCCGCCGCCGCGCGGTGGCGCTCCAGCTCCTCGGGCTCCGCGAGGACCATCATCTTGGTCGGAGGATCGCGGAGGATCTCCTCTCGGGTCACGCTCGGTTGCACTTCGGCCCTCACCCGCGAGAGGTACACGTCTCCGAACGGCGACCGGTGGCCGAAGGCGATGCGGTCGCGGAAGTACAGATTCGTCTGCAGCCCTCTCTGGCGGCCGAACTCCCAGATGGCCAGGGCGGCGTTGCCGGGCAACGGCGTGTGGAGAACGTCTCCATGGCGAGCCTCGACGACGTGCGCGCCGTTGCAACACACGAACGTCCTCTCGAGGCCGATGGCTTCGGCGAACGGCGCCATGGTGAGGGAGACCCTTCCGCTAGCCAGGACGACCCTGACGCCGCGCTGCCGGCACAGGCGCAGTGCCTCGGCGCTCGCGGGATGGGGCGTGCGGTCGGAGCCGAGCAACGTCCCATCCAGGTCCACGGCTAGCAGGCGGATGGGAGCCTTCGGTCTGTTGCGGGGGCCTTCTTTCACCGTAAAGTTGCCGGTCGCGGCGTCCGAAAATGGCTACTGGGTTCGTCCCGAGGAGCAACCCGAATGTCTACGGCACCGGTCTTGAGTCATCGCGAGCAGAACGTCATCTTCCGCCTGGGAGACGAGTCCTACGGCATCGACATCTTCCGGGTGCACGAGATCATCCGGCTCCGGGAGATTACCCCGATTCCCGGCTCCGAGCCGCACATCCGAGGCTTGGTGAACCTGCGCGGCAAGACCATTCCCGTCGTGGACCTGCGCACGAAGTTCGGCCTGCCGCCGGTGGAGGACTCCGACTCCACGCGCATCATCGTCGTGGAGTCGGAGAAGGGCAACGTGGGCATCGTCGTCGACGCGGTGACCGAGGTGGTCACCGTTGAGCCGGACCAGGTCGACGCGACGCCGCCGCTGGTCGCCAACGTGACGGCGGAGTTCGTGCGCGGCATCGCCAAGCAGGAGAACCAGCTGATCACGCTCCTCAACCTCGATCAAGCGATCGCCGCCTAACGCTACCCCTCCACCGCCATGGCCGACCTCGACATGTCCCAGTACCTCGACCTCTTCCTGCAAGAGGCCGACGAGCAGCTCGACATCCTCGAACAGGAGACGTTGAAGCTGGAGAGAGAGCCGACCCAAGAGCGGCTCCAGAAGATCTTCCGCGCTGCGCACACGCTGAAGGGCAGCAGCAGAGCCATGGGTTTCCTCACCTTCGCGGAGGTGACCCACGAGATGGAGAACCTCCTGGATCTGTTGCGCGGCGGCCAGCTCGAGGTCACCACCGAGATCGCCGACGCGTTGCTGGCCTGTTTGGACACGCTCTCGGCGATCAAGGGACGCATCGCCGATGGCAAGGGGGACGCGTTCGAGGCTTCCGAACTGCTGCAACAGCTCCGGGCCCTCGCCAAGGGGGCGACCGCCGAGGAAGCCTCGAAGTCCGGATCCTCGCCGAGCGAATTGCCGGCCGAGCTCGTGCGGAAGCTGTCCGAGAAGGCTGGGCAAGGGCCGATCCTTCGAGCGTCGATCCGCCTCGTTCCGGACTGCGTGATGAAGTTCGTGCGCGCTTTCATGGCCATCAACGCCGTGAACGAGCGAGGCACCCTCGTAGCGACGCACCCGGACGGCGAGGCGCTGGAGGAGGAGAAGTTCGGGGACATGTTCCAGCTGTTCTTCCGCTCCGACGCTCCTCTGCAGGAATGGGAGGCGAAGTTCGGCGCGATCGGCGAGGTGGCCGAGGCGAAGGTGTCGGTTTGGACGCCGCCCGCCAACGTGGCCGCCCCCGCAGGAGCGGCGGCGAAGGACGAGCCGGCGGAGGTCCCGGCGTCGCGCCCGGCCGCGAAGCCGGCGCAGGCGACCGGGGCGAGGAAGGCGGACACGGGGCAGACGGTCCGCGTCGACGTCGCCAGACTGGACGAACTGATGAACCTTGTCGGCGAGCTGGTCATCGACCGAACGCGCGTCGCCCAGATTGGGGCGGTCCTTGCCAGCAAGTACGACAACGAGGAGAACGTCGAGGCCCTGGCAGAGACGGTCAGCCACATCGCGCGCATCACGAGCGACCTCCAGGACCAGATCATGAAGGCGCGGATGCTGCCGATCGAAACGGTGTTCAACCGCTTCCCGCGCATGGTGCGGGACCTGGCGAACAAGGTTGGCAAAGAGATCCGCCTGGAGCTCCAAGGCGGCGACACCGAGCTGGACCGCAGCGTGATCGAGGCGATCGGCGATCCGTTGCTGCACATCCTGCGCAACTCCGTGGACCACGGGATCGAGCCGCCGGAGGAGAGGCTGAGGGCGGGCAAGCCCCAAACCGGCCAGATCGTGGTTTCGGCCCGGCACCAGGAGAACCACATCGTCATCGACATCGAGGACGACGGGCGGGGCATCGATGTCGCCAGGGTCAGGCAGAAGGCGATCGAGAACGGCCTCGTGTCTGCCGAAGCGGCCGAGCGGCTGACCGACAAGGACACCCTGCAGTTCATCTTCGCCAGCGGCCTCAGCACGGCCCAGCAGGTGAGCGAGGTGAGCGGCAGAGGCGTGGGCATGGACATCGTCCGCTCCAACATCCAGAAGCTCGGCGGAATCATCGACGTCGAGTCGACCCCCGGGCGGGGAACCAAGTTCAGTCTCCGGCTGCCCCTCACGCTGGCCATCATCCGCGGCCTGCTCGTCTCGGTGGGCGGAGTCGTTTACGTGATCCCGCTCGGCAGCGTGGTCGAGACGCTGCTGATCCACCGCAAGGAGATCCAGACCGTCCACGCTCGCGAGGTGATCCTCATTCGGGGCGTCACGACGCCGCTGGTGCGCATGGCCGAGGCGCTGGGCATGGCCGGAACCAGGGACAGAAGGCAACAGGACGAGTTCTACGTCGTGATCGTGGGAGTGGCCGAGCAGAGGATCGGCTTGGTGGTGGATCGGCTGATCGGCGAGCAGGAAGTGGTCATCAAGTCGCTCAGCGGCTTCGTGGGGGACGTTCCGGGAGTGAGCGGCGCGACGATTCTGGGAGACGGCAACGTGGCTCTGATCGCCGACGTGAACGGCATCATCTCGTGCGGTCGGGCAGCTTGACAGGAGAGACAACGTGGACAATCGAGGCTTGCTGGGTGCCAAGTGCGTGGAGGCCGCCGTCAAGGGTCTGCCGCCGTTGCCCGCGGTGGTGGCGCGCATTTTGGAAGAAACGGAGAAGGAGGACGTATCGGCGATTCAGGTCGAGAGGATTCTCAGCTCGGACCAGGCTCTGGTGGCGAAGGTCCTGAGGATCGTCAACTCGTCGTACTACGGTTTGGCCGGCCAGGTGCGCAGCGTGAGCCAGGCCATCGTGATCCTCGGCATGCAGCAAGTGCGGAACCTGGTGATCGGCGTGAGCGCCATGAGCCTGATCGAGGCGAAGAATCCGTCCGATGCGGAGGCCCTCAAGTCCATGTGGCGCGAGAGCTTCTCGACGGCGATCGGAGCTCGCGCCATCGGAAAGCTGAAGGGCTACGGCGAGATCCAGCTGGAGCTGCTGTTCGTGGGAGGACTGCTCGCGAACATCGGCCGCCTTTTCCTTCTCGCCTACTTCCCGGAGCTCTTCCGCCAGGTGCGGGAGATGGCGACCTTCAAGGGGGTGCCCGAGATCGAGGTGGAGCGTCCGGTGTTGGGCGTCACCCACAAGGAGATCGGCGGCATGCTCGCCGAGCATTGGAAGCTCCCGGCAGACCTGACGACCCTCATTCGAGCCGAGGAGCCTCCCAAGGATCCGGGTCTTCGAGAGGACTTCCACGCGATTCGCGCCTCTTCGCTGCTCGCGGCCAGCGAAACGCCGGAGGAGGCCGGCCAGGTGCAGGACCCTTCGATCGAGACGCTGGGCCTTCAACCCACCGAGCTGGAATGGCTGCGGCGCGAGATGGAGATGCGCGTGCGGGCCATGGCGGAGTATTGCGGCCTAGCCGCGTGAAACCGGTATCCAGGCGATGCCGTCGGGCGCCGATGGAAAGGAGGGAAGCGCCGCCTCCGCGGGAGAGCGGGTTCGAAGACCATGTCCGGCAGTCTGAGCAGCTCTGGGATCAGTTTCAGCGGACTCGGTAGCGGAATCGACACCGAGTCGATCATCACGCGGTTGATGGAGCTCGAACAGACTCCGATCAAGCGGTTGCAGTCGCGCCAGGCCGAGCTCATCAACCGGATGTCCTTGATGAACCAGTTCAAGGGCAAGATGGTGTCGCTCTCCACCGCGGCCGCGGGTCTGCGCCAGACCAGCGCGTTCGAGAACTACGCCGCGACGTCCTCCAATTCGGACGTGGCCGAGGTGCGCGTCGGTCCGGGCGCGACCACAGGCAGCTTTTCCCTCGCCGTATCGCACTTGGCGCAGGCGCACAAGATCGCCAGCTCGGCCCAGGCATCCGCCACGTCCGCCCTAGGTTTGTCGGACGGCGTGATCGTGATCAACGGCCGCGGGGTGCGTGTGGAGGCGAGCGACTCCCTGTCGAGCCTCGCGGGCAAGATCAACCAAGCCGATGCTGGCGTGGTGGCCACCGTCATCGACGGAGGGTCGGGCAACGCCTACCTCTCGCTGACGGCAACGAGCAGCGGGGCCGCCTCGAGGATCCAGATCAGCGACCTTACGGGGAACGCCGCCGCCGCTCTGGGCTTCATCTCAGGGGCTGCGACCGTCCGGGAACCGTTGACGGGCGGCTTCGCCAGCGCGGGCTTCGCCAGCGCGACCGACAACCTCTCCTCGATGCTCGGAACCTCGGGGGTCGGTGTCCGACAGATCGTGCTCAACGGCACTTCGATCGACCTGGACTTCGACACGATGTCGCTCCAGGCGGTGGCCGCCTCCATCAACGCCTCGGGGGCTGGCGTCACCGCGACGATCCGCTCCGTCACGGTGTCGGGCCGCACGGTGCAGAAACTGGAGCTGACCGGCGTCGCCTCGCACAGCGACCCCAGCGGCGCGCTCGAGGCGCTCGGGTTCCTGCAGAGAGGCTTCGGCAACCAGATCCTCGCCGCTCAGGACGCGCAGTTCACCATCGACGGGGTGGCGCTCTCCTCGCCCACGAACGAGGTGAGTGGGGTGGTTTCCGGCCTGACGCTCCAGCTGAAGCAGGCGGACCAGAGCAACCCCAAGACGACGAACGTGCAGGTTCGGGCGGACAACGCCGCCACGAAGGCCAAGATCAAGGACTTCGTGCAGGCCTACAACGACCTGATCGACTTCATCCGGTCGAACAGCAAGTTCGACGCGGAGACGTACCAAGCCGGACCATTGCTCGGCGATCCAACGGCGCTGCAGGTCGAGTCGCAGCTCTCGGAGGCGCTGTTCCAGAACGTCCCCGGCCTGCTCGGGCCCTATTCGAACCTCACGCAGGTCGGCGTGCGCATCGACACCGACGGCAAGATCTCCTTGGACGAGGCCGCGCTCCACTCGGCTCTGGCGACCAACGCGTCGAACGTCGCGGGGCTGTTCGCCGCCGTTGGTCGAACGAGCACCAGCCAGCTGGCCTTCGTCTCCAGCACGTCCGCAACCAAGCCCAGCGGCGCTTCCGGCTACCTCGTCGAGATCACGCAGGCGGCAACCCGGGCGAGCCTCGTCGCGGCCACGGCGATGACCGCGCCGTCCTCCGCTCAGGAGACGCTCACGTTCGGTGGCGCTCTGTTTGGAAACGGCTCCGTGGCGCTGGTGCTGGAGTCGGGCATCTCGCTCTCCGAGATCGTTGCACGCATCAACGCCGACGCGCGGTTGAAGGACCTGGTGGTGGCGTCGATCGACGGCGGACGGCTGAAGATCGAGAGCAAGCGCTACGGAACGCCAGGCTCGTTCAGCGTGACCAGCGACCGGGTTGCTGGCCCAACGTCATCCGGCATCGGGACGGCCGGGGCTACCGCTCCGGTGGCCCCCACGTCGCCGCTGGCTCAGGAGGAAACGCTGACCTTCGACGGCGCAGCCTTCGCCGGCACGCCGCACTCGCTCGTCCTGAGCGCCGGCATGACGCTCGCGGAGGTGGCGGCGGCCATCAACGCAGACGCGACGCTATCGACCGTGCTGTCCGCCTCCATCGACGGCGGCAGGCTGCGCTTCACGCCGAAGGTCCAGGGTCCCTCGGGAGCGTTCACGGTTTCGAGCGACCTGGCGGCGGGCCCCGCCACGTCGGGTGTGGGTGACGCGGAGATCACGGTGGGCCCGATCGCCGTGGCCACAGCCGGACTCGATGTGGCCGGCCGGATCAACGGCGAGGACGCCGTCGGAACGGGTCAGTTCCTCACGGGAGCTCCCTCCGCGCCGAACGTTTCCGGCTTGCAGGTGATGTACACGGGGGCGACCACCGGCAGCATCGGCACGGTCACGTTCACCAAGGGCATCGGCGCCCTGCTGAACGATCTCGTTTCGGTCTTCACCGACGGCTCCAACGGCTCGTTCAAGGCCTCGAACGACGCGCTCCAAGAGCAGTCGGACGCGATCGAGGAGCAGATCGCGGACCTGCGCGCGCAGATCAGCCTGAAGGAGCAGGCGCTCCGCAAGCGGTTCGCCCAGATGGAGTCGGCTATCGCGGCGCTCACGGCCCAGCAGACGCGGCTCGCGTCGCTGATCTCGAACTTGCCTAAAGCCTCCGCAGGATAGCCTCGCGCCGCATGAGGCGCACCGCCGCTGCAACCCCGAGCGCCGCCAGCAGGAGGCTGACGAGGAGCGTGGCGGCGAACAGCGAGCCGTCGAGCCGTCCGAGCAGGGTCTGGCGGACACAGACGGCCGCGTTCAGGATGGGGACCCACCGCACCCAGCCTTCCCCCTCGTTGCCGGTGAAGCCGATGAACTGCGAGTAGATGGCGGGAGCCAGCACCATGAAGCTGGCTAGAGTGAGGTGGGTCTGCGCCTCGCGCACGTTGCGCGCCAGGGTGCTCAGCGCCAGCAGAACCGCCGCGAAGGCCAGAGCCAGAGGAGCGACGACCGTCAGGATCGCCAAGCCGCCTGCCACGGTGAGACCCGCCCCGCCGGGCAGCGCCTCCCGTCCGCCGGGCAGAGGAACGAGCGCCAGAAGGCCCACCCCCAGCAACGTCGAGGCGCTTCCGGCCAAGCAGACGACGGACAAGGCCAGGAACTTGGCCAGCGCGATGTCGCGCCGCGTTGCCGGGCTCACCAGCAGGGTTTCGAGCGTCTGGCGCTCCTTCTCGCCCGCGACCACGTCGGCCGCCACCGACATGCCGCCATAGAAGGCCCAGATCACCACGAGGTAGGGAAGGATCGACAGCAGCATCGACTCCCCCAAGCCCTTTCCGGGATCCACCGGCCGCTCGTCCACCACGATCGCCTGCAGCACGTTGGCGTCCAGTCCGGCCGAACGGAACGCCGCGCTCGCCATCGCCAGGTTCAGGCGCTCGGCCAGTTCGCGGACGGATCGGGCAACCAGAGGGGCCATCGGGTCGTCCGAGTCGACCCAGACCTCGATGCGCCACTTCTGCCCGCGGCGCAGCTCCTCCGGGTCGAAGGGTCTCAGCGAAACTGCCGCCTTGGCCTTGCCCGCCCGCACCCATTCCCGAGCCTTCTCGGCGGAAGGCGCGGGAGCCAGCGAGAGGATGCGGCTTTCGGACAGAGCCCTGCGCAACGGATGGTCGGATGGGCCGACGACCGCGACGGTCTGGGGCTTCGGCTTCTGGAGGCTCGCCTGCAAACCGGCGAACAGGTAGACGAACAGACCGATGAGCACGATCGGAAGCACGATGGCCGAAACCATCACGCGCCGGTCGCGCGCCAGCTCGCGGATCTCTTTGCCGAACAGGGCCCAGACCATGGGCCTGTCAGGTCACGGGCGGCGCGAGCTTGCGGCGCAACGCCTCGGCCGAAGCCCGGGGAACGATCGCCACCAGCGTGTCGCCAACGGCGAAGGTCGTTTGGTCGTCCACGGTGTGACCCCCGAACTGCTCCCGGTAGAACCAGACGATGTGCGTCCCGTTCGGCAGGTCCAGCTCGCTCCTGCGCTTGCCGACGGCCTTGCTGCGCGGCCCGAGCTCCACCTCCACGACCTCGTGGTCGCCCCGCGCCAGCGTGCCCACGGGGATGAGCACGTCCGGCGTGATCTGCTGCTCGAGCATCGAGTAGATGATGCCGGTCGCGCTGACCGTCTCGTCGATGCCCACCTGCTTGAAGATCTCCTCGTGGCTCGGGTCGTTGATGCGGGCCAGGGCTCTCTTGACCGACCAGACCGTCTTGGCCATTTGGCAGACGATCAAGTTGTCCTCGTCCTCGCCGGTGACCGCGATGACGACGTCGGCACGACCGAAGCCGCAGTCCTGCTGGGTGGCCATCTCGCAACCGTCGCCGAGGGTGACGTTCTCCTCGCCGATCTGGGTGGCGAGCCGGTTGGCGGTCTGCGGGTCTCGCTCGACGACGAGCACCTCGTGCCCGTTCTGAAGCAACCGCTTGGCCAGTTGCAGGCCGACGTTACCACCGCCAACGATGATGAGGTACATGGCTAACTCTTCAGGACGTCGCTCAGCTTGTTGTAGGTGTCGATCTTCTCGTACTCCCTTCCGAGGATCCAATCCCGCATCATGCCGGCGGTCAGCGCCGAGGGGGTGATGCAGAAGTAGCCCAGGTTGCGGTAGGCCTCGGCGCGGCGGGGGTCGGCCACCTTGACGCAGACCTTGGCGACGCGGTAGCGGAGCTTGGCGATCTGGGCGGACATCAGGTTGGTGTTGTCGCCCCGCGTGAGCGCGAAGAACGCGTCCGCCTCTTGGATGCCCGCGCTCTCCAGCACGTCGCTGTCCAACCCGCTGCCGATCACAACCCGGCACTTGTGGTCGCGGCCCAGGCGGCGCAGGGCGCTGGGGTTCATCTCGATGATCGTGACCTCGTGGCCCTCGTGGGCCAGCTCAAGGCTGAGCATCGTTCCTGTGCGGCCACAACCGAACACGATCACTTTCATAGGGCCTTGGCGACTATACCTTGGGTTCCAGAGCCGCGCGGACCTCGTCTTCGGAGAGGGGGCGGCCGGCGTCGCCTTGGATGTAGAAGGCCGCCGCGCCCCGCCCGGCCCACTGTCCCACCCTCGCCGTCAGGATGTTCCACCCGTTCTCCGCGATGAGGCGGGAGAGCCGGTAGGCCATCCCTCGGCCTCGGGGAACGCGGAACTCCAGGATGCCCGGATTGCCCGGCAGGTAGGCGAAGGTGAACACCTGCTGGCGCCGGTCGGGATCCTTGCCTCGGGACTGCAGCAGCTCCTCGACGCTCTGTTCCCCCACGAGGACCTTGCGAAGAGCCTGCGAGAGGTGCCTGCAGGTGGCCGGAGGCAGGGGCCGGCCGGTATAGCTCACGCTGAACACGTCGATCGCGACGGCGGGGTCGGTGGAGGTGGTTGAAGCGCGGATGGCGTGCACGGTCAGGTCCAGGGCATACAGCACGCCGAGAACCTTGCTCAAGAGGCCCTTCGAGTCCAAGCAGCACACGGTCACGTCGGTCGTGCCCATCTCGGGCTGGTGGAAGAACTCCACCGAGGGCTCTCCCTCGCGCGCCTTCCGGGCGAAGCCGATGTGCAGCTTGACGACGTCCGGCGGGGTGGACAGCACGTAGTGGGCGGGAAGGCTGTTCAGGAACTCCTCCACCTCCTGTTCGCTCGCCTCGACCCTTCGGAGCTCGCGGAGGATGCGCTGGCGGTACAGTCCCGCGTCGGCCTCCTCGGGGGCGTCCTGGCTCAGGATCGAAGCCGTGCGCGAGTAGAGCTCGCGCTGGAACGTCTCGTGGACGCCCGTCCAAGCTCCCTCGGTGACGGCGGACGTGTCGGCCCAGGTGAGCAGCGTGAGCATGTCCAGGCGCTCCTGGTTCTCCACGATCTGCGCGAACTCCGCCACCGTCGAGGGGTTCATCACGTCGCGCATGCGGATGAACTTGGACATGGTGAGGTGCTCCCTCACCAGCCAGGCGACGAGCTCCGTAATCTCGCCGGCCAGACCCCAGCGGCGGCCCACCTGTCGCGCGATCTGCTCGCCGCACAGCGAGTGGTCGCTGTTGGGGTCCGCCTTGCCCACGTCGTGCAACAAGGCCGCGAGGTACAAGGCCTCGCGGTTCTGCAGGCCCGCCTTCAGGTCTCCCAGGAACGACCCCGGTTGCAGAGAGTCGAGGTTCCGCACCACGCGCATCGTGTGCTCGAACACGGTGAACGCATGGTTCGCGTCGACGGGGATCAGGAAGCGCGTTTGGGCCAGCTCGGGCAGCAGCCGCTCGAGCAGGCCGCAACGGTCGAGATTGCGCAGCGCGGGCTCTCCCGCCCCGACGGCGTACAGAGCCTCGGGCGCCGCGATCCCCGGCAGGGCGTAGGCCTTGATCTCCGCCACGCTCAGCCCGAGCTGCGTGGCGAGGGAGATGCCCACGGCGGCCTCGCCGATGCCCGTGTTGCCGCTGATGCGCGCCTCGCCCCGGAACGCGAGCACGCCCTCGGTGAGGGGGAAGCGGGCCTCGTGCAGGCGCTCGCGCGCCGTCTGGTACTCGTTGTGCAGCTCCGTCGCGGCCTCGACGTGACGGCGCATCATCTGGTACAGATCGGCTCCCGTGGTCTCGGCGATCTCGCCCTGCCGCGTCCGGCTGAGGATGTCGAGGCGCTTGCGCGCGACCACGTGCAGCAGATTCCGCATGAGCAGCACGGTGTCGTAGGCTCGGCCCGGTCTGCCGGGCCGCTCGCCGATCACCGTGCGGAGCCAGTTGGCGCAGTGGAAGCTGCGAAGCCCGCCGGCGCCCTCCTTCACATGAGGCTCGACGGCCAAGGGCGAGTCGTTGTACTTCGCCTCGGCCTCCTGACGCTCGCGCACCTTGGCCAGCAGGAACTCGCCGACGGAGAAGGAGTCCCAGAACTGCCGCATCAGGCGGTTGAACGCGTCGGGAGTGCCCACCACCAGGCGGGCGTCCAACAGGCCCGTCCTCGTCTTGACGTCCAGCCCGGGCGTGTCGTTGACGAGCAGGAAGTTGTAGCCGACATCCAGCCGGATCTCCGAGCCGAAGGCCGTGTGCAGGTCTCGGAACAGCAGCCGCACCGCGTCGTCGATGGCAGGGTCGGACTCGTCGGCCGGCACGACCGTCAGGTCGACGTCCGAGTACGGCGCCATCTCCATTCGACCGTAGCCGCCGGTGGCCACCACAGCCAGAGCGGGCATCCGTTCCACCTGCGACGACACGTCCTCGTAGATCAGCCGCACGACCTCGTCGACCAGGCGGGTATGGCGGTGGCACCAGTCCAGCCCGGAGGGTCGGGAGGGCAACTCGCGCAACAGATCGGACCTCTTCGCGGCCAGCTCTTGAACGGCTTGGCGGGTTTTGGGCGTCATGGGTTCTGCACGTAGTAGTGGAGCGGCTCGTTCTCCACCAGCTCGCGCCCAACATTGTACAGCCTGCGGTCCAGCGGGAGGGCCACGAGCAGCGACAGCAGCCCGAGCGTGGCTCCTGTCAGGGCCAGATACTTCCCGGCGAGGCGCAGCGCCAGCCCCAGCACGAACGGCGTGGACTGTCTTTCCACCATCGCCCAGGTCGGAGCGACCACCAGGAGGCCGGAGAGGCAGAGACCCGCCAGCGAGGCCCAGGCCCCTGCGCCTCCCACGAACTCGGCATCCAGTTGCAGGAAAGGCAGGAGGTGCCAGCCCGGCCAAGACTTGCCCGCGATCATGAGCGTGTGGAACAGACCGAACGCGGAGGCGAGCAGCCACACCGTGAAGGAGAACAGCGGTCCCATCTCGGGATCCGCGACCCTCCTCGTACGCGTCGGCCCGAACCCCAGCAGGGCGAAGGCCGCGGCCACCGCGACCGCAGGGATCCAAAGCCGCAACTGCAGGTAGACCAACAGGCCGGCGGCGACGCCGACGCCGTACACCCATGGGGGGCAGAACGGCGCCCTGAGCCCCCTGCGATGGATCAGCAGCCAGCCCAAGCCCCAAACGGCCAGCCCGCTCAGAGACAACAGAGCGAGAGCGCCCGGCAGCACCGCCGTGAGAAGGGCACCGAACGCCAAGGTTTGCGCCTCGCGAATCGGGTCCACGGAGGCCAGCAGCACGTTCCAGCCGTCGTTCTCTTGGAAGGTGCGCAGCAACCAGACCGCCTCGTCCTCCATGCCGGCCTCCCTCGCGGCGTTGATGAGGTCGTAGCGGGCGATCAGAAGAGCCCTTTGGCTGGGGAACGACGCCATCGAAGGCGGGTAGGTGGCCATCTCGAGAATGTCGGAGCCGAGGGCGGCGAGAAGCAGCGAGCGGCTGCCGTCGCGCAGCAGCCTGCCGTTGGCGACCGTCGCGATGCGGAAACGAAGGTTGGAGGAGCCCCGCACGGGGTGCTGACGGTGCACGACCCGGGCGAAGGACTTGATCGCCGCGACGGCGTCGGTCGAGCGCAACGGGTATGCGGCGAACAGCGTCCATGCCTGCTGGATGCCTTGCGCCCTGCCAGCGGCGTCCGCCCTGGCCAGCAGCTCGTCCGTCTGCAGGTCTGCCCATCGCCGGCAGCTCGCCGCGAGCTCCCACGCCTCGCGGGCGCCCGCCGAGTCGCCGAGCGCTTGACGGAAGACCGCCACCATCTGCAGCCAGTAGGCGTTCGCTGGCTCCCGCCGCGCGCGGATCTGCGAGGAGCTCAGGCCCGATCGTAGCCGCTCCGGGGTGCGCGCCTCGAGGGTCCGCAGGTCCGCAGCCCGCGAACGGATCCTCTCGGCGGCTTCGAGGCGCTCGTCCGAGGGCCGCCAAGTCGGGGTCAGCGGCGGGCAAGGCCCTGGGCGAAGGCGGGCGCCGAGCACCCAGGCTCGTGAGGTCGGATGGATCAGGGCGACGGCCCAGGCCCCGAGCAAGGCGCCGAGGAGGACCCGCCCCGCGGTGGTCATCGCGAGGGCGCGCGAGCGCCGGCGGGCGTCAGATCCGGAAGGACGGGCGCTATGGTGATGCGCCGGGCCTGCGAGTCGCCCGGCTGGAAGACGTCTGTCGAGGGATGGCGGGTGGCCACTTGGATGGCCGCAAGCACGAGCGCGGCGGCGACGGAAGCCGCAAGGAGCGCGGGAGACCAGTAGCGGAAGCTCTGCCGAACGTTCTCCACGCGGAATCGCCGCAGGACTCGGCCGGTCAGGCGCTCGCACGGCAAGTTGGTCCGCCCACCGAGGTTCCGCAAGGCGCTCAGGGCCTGTTCAGAGGCGCGGCGGTGCTCGGCGCAGCGCGGGCAGGCCGCCCCGTGCCGCTCCGTGAATCGAAGCTCCCCGGGCGCCAAGTCGCGGTCTCTCGCTTCCAGGCAGAGGCGGCGGAAGCGACGGCAGGCGAAGGGGTTGCTCAACCGTTGGCCTCCATCCAGAGGGCTCGGAACCTCTCCCGAGCCGCATGCAGCCTCGAACGGACGGTTCCCACCGGGACGCGCATCGCCTCGGCGATCTCGTCGTAGCTCAACTGCTCGACTTCGCGGAGCACGAGGGTGGTTCGCAGATCATACGGCAGTCGGTCCAGCAACCGCTCGATGACCACCCTGTTCTCGATGTTCTCCCCCTGATCCTCCGTGACGGCTTCGAACTCGGACGGTTCCGCTCGCCGTGCCCTCAACCGATCCATGCAGAGCCGAACACAGATCCGGTAGACGTAGCCCGAGAACGCCTGGTCGTCTCTCAGGCGGTCGAGCTCGCGAAAGGCCTTCAGGAACGCCTCCTGCGTGACGTCCTCGGCCTCGTTCGCGTCGCGGAGGATGTTGGAGGCGGTTCGCACGAGGCGGTTGCGATGGCGCTCGATCAGCAGCCGCATGGACTGCTCGTGCCCCTCGCGGGCTCGGAGGACCCACTGGGCCTCCGCGAGGGCGAGCTCGTTCGACCGGACACTGCGCGCGAGGCGGAACATCTCAAACTTCCGAACCTTCAACCTGCGGACGGAAACCGCGTGCGGTTTCGTTCGGCCACTCCCACTTTACCGCGGTTTCCGCGCCGCCGGAATGCGATCCGTGCCGTCGGGGCAGGGGAACGGTCAGGCGGTAGAATCGGGCCTCATGGTGCCGATCTGGACGCAGCTCGCCTTGTTGCTGGCGGCCCTGCAGGCGGCCGGATCGGCGGCCGAGGCTAGCGACGAGACGCTGCGGGTCCGATCGGCGTCTCAGCGCTACGACCTCCTCGAGCGGTCCGTGACGTACGAGGGAGGGGTTGTCGCCGAATCTCTCGGCCTGCGGCTCACCACCGACAGACTGGTGGTATGGGACGGGGCAGGCGACTCCCGGGTCGAGGCGGCGGGCAACGTGCGGGTGGAGGACGGCCCGGCGGAGGTGCTCGCCGACAGGTTCGCGTGGGATTGGCGGCAAAGGAGGGGCTCGGCCGAGAACGTTCGGGTTCGAGTCGGCAAGTCTCTCCTGACGGCGGACCGAGCCGAGGTCCGAGGGGACAAGTGGACCCTGCTCGGAGTCACGGTGACGCCGTGCGACGCTGGACCCTCGCCGCTCGTGCTGCGCGCGGCCGTTGCCGAGGTGGAGGAAGGACGCCGGGCACGACTGCGGAGGGTTGAGGCCAGGGCGCTGGGTCGAAGGATCGCATCGTTGCCCGGCTATCGCCTCGCGCTCGTTCGAGGTGAAGCCGAGATCCGCCTTCCGCGGGTCGCGGTGACGGAACGGGGCTTCGTTGCGGCCTCGTGGGACCAGACCTTTCCCTTGCGCGGCGACATCGGGCTGGACCTGGGAGCCTCCGTGGAGGATGGCCGGCACCCCGGGTATGCCGCCCGACTGGGGTGGTCCTTGGTTGGCGGGTTGCCGGCACGACCGTACAGCGACCTCGGCAATCGGTTTCCCTATGGGTATCTCGACCAGCTTTCCGTGGCCTCACCGGAAGAGGAGAGGGAGCTGCTGGGGCAGCGGCGGGGCTCGCTGCACCTCGGCTCGCAGTGGGGATTGCGACCTTCCGGCCGGCTCACCAACCCGACGGTGAACAGGCCCCTAGAAGCGATCGGGGAGTTGGGCGGCCCGGTCGGGTCCGGCGCCGGTTTCCTTCAAGCCAGGTTGCAGCGCCTCGAGCCGCTGGAAGGGCCGGGCGTGTCGCGGCTGGCTCTGCAGGGCGCGTTGCTCGCCCCGCCGATCGGCGTCGCGCCCAGGCTCTCTTGGATCGGGCGCGTGGATGCCGGCGGCTACCTGGGCGGATCGGAGATGTTCTGGGGCCAGCTCCAAGCCGGTCTGCTGTACCGACCTGCCAGCGGCGTGGACCTCGCAACCGTCGTGGTTTTGGGAGGCCACTCGGGAAGGCCAGACTACGCGTTCGATCGGTTGTTCTCCACCGCTGCGGTGCACGTGCGGTTGGATTGGCGGGG
>JAOACB010000007.1:0-41165 GCA_026418055.1 Fimbriimonadales bacterium | reverse complement strand
TACGACCTGGAGCGCCGCTCTTGGTACGACTACGGGTTCCGCTTGCAGCAGGCGGCGGGCTGCGTCGAGCCTTACGTGATCTGGCGCAAGTTCCCCGAAGACCTCACGTTCGGGGTGAACTTGCGCCTGGACGAGCTGACGGACTGGGTCCGCAGGAGGAGTCGGGGCGCCGGGCCCGTCACGCCGCGCTGACCTCTTGGTATTCCTCGAAGCGCACGACCTTGTTCAGGGCCACGTCGCCATCGCTGGTGATCAGACAAGGGCCGTAGAGAGGGACGAACGTGGCCTCCATCACCATCACTGCCCTTCTCACCTCCAAGCCCTTGCGGTCCAGCCAAGTGAGCCAGACCTTCTTCCCGACGATGCTGCGTGCTTCTGCGATACTCACGTGCCACGCTCCCCTTGGGTTTGGATGGATGCACTCCACCCAAGAGGAACTTTCCGCCGGGTCCTCCGCCGATACCCGGCAATGCTTCGGGACAGGGCCAAACCCGGCAGGAATTCCGGCCCGAACGGGAGGCGGTCGGGATTGAGGCCATACTAGGAGGCGGACATGGCCTACCACCTCGACGGGCAGAAGTGCCGCAACCTTGAATTCGCCGTGCGAAGGGAGTGGTTGCTGACGAACGGCCTGGGTGGCTACGCCATGGGCACCGTCTCGGGCATCCACAGTCGCAGGTACCATGGTCTGTTGGTCGCCGCGGTGAGGCCTCCGGTGGACCGCATGGTTCTGCTCGCCAAGATCGAGGCGTTCGTGCACGTCGACGGCCACCAGAGTGGGATCTCCACGAACCAATACGCGGGAGCGATCCATCCCGAGGGCTACCAGCACATCGAGTCGTTCGACTACGAGGACAGCGTGCGCTGGGTGTTCCGTTGCCGCGGAGCAACCGTGGAGCAGACGGTGGCCATGCGGCCCGGGGCGAACAGCACAACCATCCGCTTCCGGAACACGGGGGAGCGTCCCTTCGGCCTCACGCTGAAGCCGCTCGTCTGCCACAAGCCCTACCACGGCAACTTCCTCGAGACGCACAGCTACCCCGAGGCCCTGGCCTTTCCCAAGGACAGAACCGTGATCGAGCACGCGGGGATCGTGTTGTCCATCCGCCACGACGGAGCCCAGCGCTCGCCGGTTCAAGGTTGGTACTACCGGTTCGAGCACTTTCGGGAGACGGAGAGGGGCCTGAACCCGCGCGACGACCTGTTCTGTCCGTGCGAGCTGTTCTACGATCTGCTTCCCGGCGAATCCGCGGTGCTGGTGGCCTCCGTGGAGGGCGAGAGCGACGAGCCGTTCCTTCCGCCGATCCGGGAGGACACGGAGTTCGGAAGGAATCTGGGGCCGACCCTGCGGAAGACCGCCGAGCGGTTCCTCGTGGACGCTCCGGGGAGAAGGACGATCATCGCCGGTTACCCTTGGTTCGGGGACTGGGGAAGAGACACGATGATCTCTCTGCCGGGGCTCTGCCTAGCGACAGGCCGCGTGGGCTTCGCGAAGGACGTGCTGAGAAGCTACATGGCCCAGGTTCGGGACGGGTTGCTTCCCAACCGCTTTGTGGAGAACGCCGACGAGGCCGAGTTCAACACGGTGGACGCCACGCTCTGGTTCGCGAACGCGGTGTTCCGCACGCTGGAGGCGGACTGGGACGAGGGGTTCGCCAAGGAGTGCCTGGCCTGCCTGACGGACATCATACGCAGGCACCAGCAGGGCACCCGCCACGGCATCCGCGTGGACCCCTCGGACGGTCTGCTGACCCAAGGCGAGCCGGGCATCCAGCTGACTTGGATGGACGCCAAGGTCGGCGACTGGGTCGTCACTCCTCGCCACGGCAAGCCTGTGGAGGTGAATGGCCTCTGGATCAACGCCTTGCGAGCGACGGCTTGGATCGCCGAGCGATTGGGCGAGAGCGGATCCCCGTACCTCGCCGCGGCGGATCGTGCGGAGGCCTCGTTCGAGACCAAGTTCTACCTGCCGCAGCTCGGCCACTACGCGGACACCGCGGACCCTCTGGATGCGTCGCTTCGACCCAACCAAGTGATCCCTATGGCCCTGCCGTTCGGTCCGGCGAAGGGAGAGAACGCCCAGAACGCCCTGCGCAAGGTCATGGCGGAGCTGTACACGCCGCGAGGGCTGCGAACCCTCGGACCGAACGAGCCGGCGTACCGCGGCAGGTTCCAAGGTTCCTTGCCCGAGCTGGACGCCGCGTACCACCAAGGCACCGTTTGGCCTTGGTTGCTGGGACCCTACTGCACGGCGCTCGCCCGTTTGCTCGGCGAAAGGCAAGAGGTGCGGCGGGTGTTGCGCGTCGCCCGGGATCTGATCCATGACTGCGGGCTGGGTGGCGTCGCCGAGGTCTACGACGGGGACGAGCCGCAGAATCCGGGAGGCTGTCCTTTCCAGGCTTGGAGCGTGGGTGAGCTGCTGAGGGTATGCACGGAGGAGTCCGCATGCGGAAACTGACCTTCCTGCTTGCCGGAGTCGCGTGGCTGGCCGCCTGTGGGAAAGGCCCCGGGGATCCCACGGGAGTCTGGACGCTGTACGTTCCGCCGGACATGGTTCGCCAAGCCCAGCCGGGCAAGGAGGTTCCGCCACAGGGCACCCTGGAGGTGCGCCGGGACGGAACGTTCGCGATGCGCATCCAAGCTCAGGATCGATCCTACGAGATGCAGGGGCGGTGGACCGCGCAGAACGGCTCCTTCTCCGTCGAGGGCACGGAGCGCGAGACGGACCGCGAAGGCCGATCCTCGGACCGGCGCGTGCGCTCGCAAGGGACGCTGTCGGCCGACGGCCGCATCCTGCGGGTCTATGGCAGGGACTTTGTGCGGTAGCGCGGTTGCCGGCTCCTCCTGGGGGACCTGATTCGTCCTAAACTCTTGGGGCGTCTTCCGCTCTTCTCCCTCCCGGGCATCTATGTGTACCGACTTCGTCCACCTGCACAACCACACGCAGTACAGCCTCCTGGATGGAGCGACCCGCGTGAAGGATATGGTTCGTCGGGCGAAGGAGCTCGGCATGCCCGCGATCGCCATCAGCGACCACGGCGCGATGCTCGGCGTCATGGAGTTCTACTACGCCTGCAAGGCTGAGGGCATCAAGCCGATCCTGGGGGTCGAGGCGTACGTCGCGCCGAATGGCCTGGGGAACAGGGCGAAGGGCGAGGAGAAGGACAGCTTCCATCTTCTGTTGCTCGCCAAGAACCTGCAAGGCTATCGCAACCTGTGCAAGCTGACGTCCATCGCCGCCTTGGAGGGGTTCTACCGCCGCCCTAGGATCGACCACGAGCTGCTGAGGCGGCACGCGGAGGGGCTCATCGGAACCAGCGCGTGCCTCGGCAGCGAGATCTGCCAAGAGCTCGTGCGGGGCAGGTACGACCGCGCCCAGTACCTTGCAGGCATGTACGACGAGATCTTCGGGCACGGCAACTTCTTCATCGAGCTGCAGGACCACGGCCTGCACGAGCAGAGACAGATTCGGGAGCCCCTATTGCGGATCGCCAAGGAGCTGGACCTGCCGCTCATCGCCACGAACGACGCACACTACCTGTGCAGGGGAGACACCGAGCTGCACGACGTCTTGCTGTGCATCCAAACCGGGCACCAAGTTTCGGACGAGGACCGCTTCCGCTTCGAGAGCGACCAGTTCTACGTGAAGACGCAGGAGGAGATGGCGCGGCTGTTCTCGGACGTGCCCGAGGCGCTCTCCAACACAGCCCACGTGGCGGCGATGTGCGACGTGAGCCTGGAGTCTGGAAGGCCGGAGCCCCCGGATCCGGAACTGCCGGAGGGCGAGACCAATCGCAGCTATCTGCGCAAGCTGGCGTGGAAGGGTCTCGAGGAGCGTATGGGGAAGGTGGACGACCGGGCGAGGGAACGCCTGGAGCACGAGCTGTCGGTCATCGAGCGTACGGGCTTCGAAAGCTACTTTCTGCTGGTGCGGGAGTTCACCCAGTTCGCGCGGCGCAGCGGCATCGCCATGGGGGTTCGCGGTTCGGCAGCGGCCTCGCTGGTCTCGTACTGCCTAGGCATCACGGACCTGGATCCGCTCGAATACGACCTGACCTTCGAGCGGTTCCTGAACCCCGAGCGTGTGTCGATGCCGGACATCGATCTGGACTTCGAGGATGCCCGGCGCCACGAGATGATCGAGTGGGTCACGGAGAGGTACGGCAAGGACCGCGTGGCCCAGATCATCACGTACCAAACGATGGGAGCCAAGGCGGCGATCAAGGACTGCGGCCGGGTCCGGGGTTGGGCGCCGCAGGAGACCGACCGGATCACCAAGACCATTCCGAACCGCCCGCACATCACGCTGAGGGAGGCCCTGGAGGAGTCGCCCGACTTCCGCCAGATGTACGACGGCGACCCTCGCGTCAAGGCGCTCGTGGACGAGGCGATGCGCCTGGAGGGCACGATCCGCGGGGTGGGAACCCACGCTGCCGGAGTCGTGATCACCAAGAGTCCCTTGGTGGAACACATCCCGCTCTACCGGACCCGGGAGGGTCAGCCGGTCACCGGCTTCGAGATGGGCATCCTCGAGAAGATGCAGATGCTCAAGATGGACTTCCTGGGGCTGAAGAACCTCACGGTCCTGAGCAAATGCATCCAGAACCTTCGCCTGTCGAGAGGATTGGAGATCGACCTTCAGCGAATCCCTCTGGACGACGACAAGACCTACGAGCTGCTGGGCAACGGCGACACCACGGGGGTGTTCCAGCTGGAGAGCGCCGGCATGCGCCGCTACATCACGCAGCTCAAGCCTAGGAGCGTTCGGGAGCTCGCCGCCATGGTGGCGCTGTTCCGTCCGGGTCCGATGGACCACATCCCCACCTACATCAACAACAAGTGGGGGCGCTCCAAGCCGGAGTACCTGGATCCGCGGATGGAGCCGATCCTAGCCGAGACCTACGGCGTGATCGTCTACCAAGACCAGGTGCTGAAGCTCGTGCAGGCTCTGGCGGGATTCACCCTCGGCAAGAGCGACATCCTCCGCCGGGCGATGGGCAAGAAGAAGCGGGAGGACCTCGAGTCGATGCAGGCGGAGTTCCTCGAGGGCACTGCGAAGAACGGCATCGCCCCGGAAACCGCGCAGCAGATCTGGAGCTACCTGGAGCCGTTCTCGGGCTACGCCTTCAACAAGGCGCACGCCGTGTGCTACGCGATGATCGCCTACCAGACGGCCTATCTGAAGGCGAACTACCCCGTGGAGTACCTTGCCGCGCTGATGGCGACCTACGCCGACAACGAGGACAAGGTGGTCAGCTTCATCGAGGAGGCTCGCCGCCGAGGCATCCAGGTGCTCTCCCCGGACGTGAACGAGTCGCTCCTCGACTTCACGACGGTTGGCGGCAAGATCCGCTTCGGCTTGGCGGCGATCAAGAACGTCGGCACCGGGTTCATGGAGAGCGTTCTTCAGGAGCGCGAGGCCCGCGGACCCTTCCAGCACCTGTTCGATTTCTGCCGCAGAACCAAGCAGCTCGGGCTCAACCGGATGGCCTTGGAGGCCTTGGCCAAAGCCGGGGCCTTCGATTCGTTGCACCCGAACCGCGCCGCGGTTCTCGCCTCCCTCGAGGCGGCCCTAGCCGACGCCGAGACCCATCACCGGAACAGCGTGATCGGACAGGGGTCGCTGTTCGGCGAGAGCTCCGGCCACTCCGAGCCTCTCCCCGAGCTTCCGAGCCCGGAGCCCTTGCCTCGGACATCGCAACTGGCCCTGGAGAAGGAGGTTCTCGGCATCTACGTCAGCGACCATCCGCTCAGGGGCCTCGAACGGGTTCTCCAGAGCCGCGCCGACACGCCGTGTTCGGCGCTGGGGGAGCTCGAGGACGGAGCCCAGGTTCGCATGGCGGGCATCATCACGCGGGTGGAACAGCGAACGCTGAGGAGCGGGGACAAGCTGCTGACGTTCATGCTGGAGGACTTCTCCGGGCAGACGCGGTGGTCTGTGCCGGATTTCCGTCAGCCGATGGTGCGGGACATGGTCGTTCGGGACGCTGTGGTGGTGGCCACCGGCCGGGTGCGGGTGTTCACGGTCAACGGCGAGGAGCGGCGCGAGTGCCGTCTGGAGCAGCTGGATTCCCTCGAGGACGCGGTGGACCGTCTGGCCTCGGAGTTCAATCCGAACCGACTCGTCGTGTCGCTCGGTCGCGCCACCGAGGGGCAGCTGCTTGCGCTCCGCGAGGCGATCGACAGGCACCCCGGACTCCACGAGGTGGTGCTGCAGTTCGTGCCCGAGGATCGGAACCTTCCGCTCGCCACGGGGCTCACGGTGAATCCCGACGGCGGCTTTCTGGCGGAGGCCAGACGGATCCTGCCGCAGGCGTGCTTCGAGGTGGAGTACGGCGACGATCCGACGGCTGTGCCCGAAGAGGTCGCCTGACACCGTGTATCCTTGGTGCATGCTCCGCAGCCTCTTCGTTCTCTTGGCCCTCCTTGCCGCCCTAGCGGTGGCTTCGGCCCAACGGGAGGCGCCTCCGCCGATCGAGCGGATCGGCCTCACTCTGCTGACGAGCCCGGAGATCCGTTCCGAGCTGAAGCTCTCCAAAGAGGTGTCCAGCCAAGTCGAGGCTGAGTTCAAGTCCTACGTCGAGAAGGCGCAGTCGCTGTTCGCCGGCAAGAACACTCCCGCCGAGCAACAGGGTGCTCTCCGCGAGCTGCGGAAAGTTCAGGACGCCACGGCTGCGCGCATCCTGGCGAGGCTCACACCGAACCAAAGGACGCGTCTCCGTCAGCTCACGCTGCAGTCCCAGAGCGTTCTGCTGATCCTGCATCCCGAGGTGGTCCGGGAGCTCAAGCTGACTCCCCAGCAGCAGGAGAGGCTTCGTTCGATACGAGCCTCGGCCGAGGCGAAAGTGCGAGAGTTGGAAACGCGCCGCAGGGCGCAGCTGGACGCCGTGCCGAAGCCGAAGCAGGGTGCCAGCAAGAAGGACGTGGAGGACTACAACCAGCGCATCCAGAGGGAGATCCAAACCTTCGCCGCGGCCGATCAGAGGCAGATCCGTACGTGGAGCCAGGCGACGGAGCGCGACTCCCTGGCGGTTCTCAACCCCGCGCAACGCAGGAAGTGGGACGAGCTGCTGGGGCCGAAGTTCAGGAGGCCGGGCCAACAGCCATGACGGAACTCGCCACCGAGCTCGCGGACTACGCCCTCTCGATCGAGCCGGCCAGCCTCGCGAAGGAGACCGTTCTGCGCCTGAAGCTGCACCTGCTCGACACGCTCGGGTGCGCCATCGGCGCCATGGACGAGCCCGGCGTGGAGGCCGCCGCGCGGTGTGTGTGCAAGGCGGATGAGGCGACGGTTTGGCGAACGGGGCGCAGATCCTCCGTCGCGGATGCGGCCTTCGCCAACGGCGTCGCGGTGCGTTCGCTTGATTTCAACGACACCTACCTCTCGATGGAGCCGGCGCACCCGAGCGACAACGTGTCGGCGCTGATGGCGGTCGCCGAGGCCAGGCGATGCTCCGGCCGCCGCCTCCTGGCCGCGATGGCGGTGTCGTACGAAGTGCAGTGCGCGTTGTGCGACGCGATGATGCTGCGCGACAAGGGATGGGACCACCCCACGTACGGTTCGATCTCGGTGGCGGCAGGTTGCGGTCTGCTTCTCGGGCTGAGCGCGGAGCGTCTGAGGCACGCCCTGTCGATCGCCACGGTGACGAGCCCCGTCCTCCGCCAGACCCGGGCCGGTGCGCTCTCCGCTTGGAAGGGTTGCGCCTTCGCCCACGCGGCCCGCAACGGCGTGCAAGCCTGTCTCGCGGCTGAGAACGGCATCGACGGTCCAGAGCTGGCGTTCGAGGGTCCGCTCGGCTTCTTCCGGATCGTCGCGGGAAGGGAGTTCCGTCTGGACTCGCTTCGCCGGGGAATCGCCCGAAGGGTGCACGGCTGCTACATCAAGCGCCACCCTGCGGAGTACCACGCCCAGAGCGCCATCGAGGCGAGCGAGCGGATCGTTCGGCAGCACGGACGGCGCTTCCATCCGGGAGAAATCGACGCGGTGCTGGTGGAGACCTTCTCGGCGGCCGAGCAGATCATCGGTGGGGAAAGGGAGAAGTGGCATCCGACGACCCGGGAGACCGCGGACCACTCCATGCCGTATCTGGTGGCCCACACTCTCGTGCTCGGGCCCCCCACCTTGCAGAGCTACCGCGAGGAGTCGTGGCGGCGTTCGGCGGTCCAGGCGGTCATGGAGCGCCTCCGGGTCGCGGTGGATCCGGAGCTGGATGCCCTGTACCCGAGGCGAGGCATCCCGAACCGCGTCGTGGTACGGCTGGTGGGAGGACGTGAGTACGTGGAGCGCGTCGATGCTCCGCTGGGGCACGCCCTGAACCCGATGAGCCCGGAACAGGTGTCGGAGAAGTTCCTCGCCCTCGCCGCGCCCGTCCTCGGCGAGGACAAGGCGCAAAGTCTGAGGGACCTTGTGCTGGCCGTGGACGAGGAAGCCGGCTTGGAGCCTCTGTTCCGCGCCTTGGCCGAGGTGGGGGAGCGGTGACGGGACGCGAACGCCTCGAGGCGACGTTCGAGGCCCTGCGGGGGCGCCGGGAAGGAGCGTTGGTCGCGTTTGTGACGGCCGGTGATCCCGCTCTGGACAGGCTGCCCGCGGTGCTGGGCGCTCTCGCCGAGGGAGGAGCCGACATCGTGGAGATCGGCGTGCCGTTCAGCGACCCGATCGCCGACGGCCCCGTGATCCAGGCCAGCAGCTTTCGAGCCTTGGAGAGGGGAACCACTCCGCGCGCGATCCTCGAGTGCCTGAGCCGCGTGGATTGCCCCGTGCCGCTGCTGCTGATGGGCTATTGGAACACGGTCCTGAGGTTCGGCCCCGAGGAGTTCGCAACCCGAGCCGCTGAGGTCGGCGTGTGCGGGACCATCCTCTGCGACGCGATCCCCGAGGAGATGGACGAGTGGTTCGCCGTGAGCCGCAGGACAGGCTTGGCCAACGTGCTCCTGGCGGCTCCGACCAGCAGCCCTCAACGCTTGGACGCCATCGCCCGGCTCGCGAGCGGCTTCGTGTACGCGGTGTCCAGAACGGGAGTGACCGGTGCGCGCGACGAGGTTCCCGCCGAAGCTCGCCGTCTGGTCTCGGACCTGCGCGCCCGAGCCTCCACTCCGGTGTGCGTCGGATTCGGGGTCTCGAAGCCGGAGCACGTGGGGGACATCTGCCGGTTCGCCGACGGTGCGATCGTCGGAAGCCGCCTGGTGGCGCACCTGCACGAGACCGGCGACCGACCCGACTGGGAGGCTTCGCTCCGAACGTTGGTGGCGGAGCTGAAGGCCGCGACCCGTGCCTGAGAAAGAGCGCCGGGGCGCTCCTTGGAGGAGCGCCCCGGACGGCACACCCTGCAACCGATCAGCGGGCGTAGAACTCGACCACCTTCTGGATCTCGAAGAAGGCAGGCAGGTCCTCTCTCTCGGGCAAGCCGACCACCCGGCCGCTCATGCGGTGCAGGTCGACGTCGAAGTAAGGCGGCACGGCAGCGGCCTCGTAGTGGTTGTTTCGTGCCAGCTCGCGGCTCGACTCGCGATCCCGAACAGCCACGACGTCGCCAACCTTGAGCGTGTAGCTGGGAATGTCCACCACGCGGCCGTTCACCGTGATGTGGCCATGGCTCACCATCTGGCGAGCCTGGAAGATGCTGCGCGCGTAGCCCAGCCTCCACACGGCCGTCGCCAAGCGGAGCTCGAGGAGGCGCAGGAAGTTCAGGCCCGTGTCGCCGTGCATGTTGGCGGCCTTGTCGAAGGTGTTGCGGAACTGCTTCTCCAGCACGTTGTAGTAGCGCCGGATCACCTGCTTGGCCAGCAGCTGCTCCGCATACTCCGACCTCCGCGGCTGCTGCTTGTTGGGACCGTGCTGACCGGGAGGGAACATCCGATTGGGCTTGGGGTACTTCGCCTTGCCCCAGATGTTGAAGCCGACGATGCGGCAGATGTCGGTTTTCCTTCCACGATAGGTCGCCATGCTTGCAGGTTTCCTTTGGTTTGGGCTGCGCCTTCGGATGGGTGAGACAGCCAGAGCGGCATTATACCGCGAAGGCCTTGGCGTTGCCTAGGCTCCGAGCGTTGAGAACGTTCTGGCTTTGGATTCGGGACTTCCTCGGCTTGATTGACGGGACCCCCTCTCAAAGGGCAACATGGGGACATGAGCTTGCGCGGAGCCGCCGTCGTCAAAAGGCTTCTGGTCGTTTTGGCGATTTTGATCGTTTTGGCCTGCGCGTTCGGCGGCTACGCCGTGCGCCTCTACCTCGCCACCCGGAACAAGCCCGACGAAGCCGCGGCGGTGCGCGTCGAGCGGGGTCCGCTGGAGGTGAAGGTGGTCGAGACCGGAACCATCGATGCGGTCAAGTCCGTCGAGGTGAAGAGCCGGGTCGCCGGACGGCTGGCCCGGTTGCTGGTGGACGAGGGCGACAGGGTCCAAGCGGGCCAGCTGATCGCCATCATCGATCCGAAGGAGACCCAGTTCAAGGTCGAGATGGACAGGGCGCAGCTGCGCGGAGCCCAGAGCGGCGTGGCGCGCACGGAGATCGAGCTGGACCAGAGGCGCCGCACGGCCCAGGCGGCGTTGCGTCAGGCGGAGGCGAGGGTCGCCCAAGTCGAAAAGGAGCTGGGGATCCAGCCGCTCCTCTCGCGCACGGCGGTTCGGCAAGCCCAAGCGGCTTTGGACGCGGCCCTCAAGGAGCGGGAGAGGCTGATCAGCACCGCGCATCCCAACCAGCGGACGGCCGCCGAGACGGCGTTGGCGGAAGCCCAGGCGAACCTGGAGAACGCGGAGAGGGAATACCGTCGGCAGGAAGGCTTGGTGGAGAAGGGGTACGCGGCGCAAAAGTCCCTGGACAACGCCAAGCTGGCTCTCGAGCTGGCGAGGGCTCGGATGCGATCGGCCAAGGAGACGCTGGAGCGGCTCGATCGCGACCAGAAGCTCGAGCTGGAGCGGGTCGAGCAGGATCTGGAGCGGGCCCGGGCCGAGCTGGAACGCGCCAAGGCCAACCAGATCGCCGACGAAGTGAAGCGAAAGGAGTACGAGGCCGCGCTCGCCTCGCTGGAATCGGCTCGAGCCGGCTTGCGCGACGTCGATGCCCTTCGGCAGAGCCTCAACCAGACCCGCGCCTCGGTGGACCAGGTGCAGTCCACACTGAACGACAGCCTGCGGCAGCTGGGTGAGACCGAGATCCGGGCTCCGATCTCGGGCGTGGTCACGCAAAAGCTGATCCAAGAGGGCGAGCTCGTGGCCAGCCTGAGCTCCTTCAGCTCCGGCACGCCGATCGTCCGCATCGAGGATCGCAAGAGGATGATGGTGAAGCTGGCGATCAACGAGATCGACGTGGCCAGACTCACGCTCGGCATGCCTGCGGAGGTCGCGGTGGACGCCCTTCCGGGCAGGATCTTCCGGGGCAGAGTCTCGAAGATCGCCCCCAGCAGCACGGCGATGACAGCGTCTGCGGTAGGCCAGACGACGGGCGCCGGAGCGGGCGAGTCCGTCGTGAAGTACAGCGTCGAGGTCGAGATCGGCGGCTCGGATCCCGCGCTGAAGTCGGGCATGTCCGCCAAGTGCACGATGATCGTGCTCCGCAGGAAGGACGCGCTGAGGGTGCCGATCGAGTACGTCGGGAAGGATGAGGAAGGCTCCTTCGTGATGGCGAAGGCGAAGGATCCGAAGGCGAAGGCGGTGAAGCGCCGCGTGCAGACCGGTGCATCCTCCGGGGCTTTCATCGAGATCGTTTCGGGGGTCGAAGAGGGAACGGCGCTGGACAAGCCTCCATTCACCGGACCCAAGCGCCAGGGCGCGATCATGACCGGACCGGAAGAAGGCCAGGAATGATCCTCCTGCAGTCGTTCCTGATCGCTTTGGAGATGCTGCAGCGCAACAAGCTGCGCGCGGCGCTGACCATGCTGGGCGTGATCATCGGCGTCATGAGCGTCACGATGATCGTGATGATCTCCCAGGGCTTCAAGGCCTTCATCAGCGGACAGTTCGCCAGCCTCGGTTCGGACACGATCTTCGTGTTCTTCGATCCGTTCACGAGGATGCGTCGAGGCCAGACGCTCGGCGCGTTCGAAGGCCTCGAGCAGGACGACATCGACTTCATTCTCGCACGGACCGACAAGATCGACGTGGCCTCGGGGATGAAGGAGGCCGGGAGCCAAACCGTCCGGTTCGGGGACCAGGAGCTCAAGGGTGTGTCGGTCCGGGCTGTGGACCGAGGCCATGCCGAGATCGAGCGCATCGAGCTCAAGGAGGGCCGTTGGTTCAACGACGAGGACCAAAGACTGATGGCGAACGTTTGCGTCATCAGCGAGGACGTGAAGGCGAGGCTCTTTCCCACGGGTTCCGCGCTCGGCAAGCTCGTGCAGCTGCCCGGCATCACGCTCGAGGTCGTGGGCGTCTCGGCCAAGCCGAAGGCCAGCTTCGGCCCCGACAACCCGAAGACGCTCGTGCTGCCTCTCGCGACCGCGCAGAAGAAGTGGATCGGGGGCAGGAATCTGGACCTCATCCTGCTGCGGGCGAAGCCGGGCGTCGCGGTTCAGGAGGCGGTGGACGAGGTCTGGCAGATCCTGATGGTCAAGTCCGGCAACAAGCCGATCTACAGGGTCGACTCCAACGAGAGCATCCTGAAGGTGTTCCAAGGGGTCATCGGAGCCGCCGGCGCGATCCTGGCGGCCATCGCGGCGCTTTCGTTGCTCGTGGGCGGGATCGGCATCATGAACATCATGCTCGTGTCCGTCACCGAGCGCACGCGGGAGATCGGCCTGCGGAAGGCGGTGGGGGCCACGAAGGCCGCGCTGCTCACGCAGTTCTTGGTGGAGGCCGGGACGTTGAGCCTCGTGGGCGGTTTGATCGGCATGTTCATCGCTTGGTCGTTGGGCAACATCGTGAACCTTGCGACGGTGCTGTACCAGTGGCCCACGGAGGAGGGTCTGGCGACGCCGTTCCCCCTGCCATCGGCGGTGCTGGCCGCTGCGTTCTCCGCGATGATCGGCATGGTGTTCGGCCTGTATCCGGCCCTGAACGCAGCCAAGCTGGACCCGATCGTCGCCCTCCGGCACGAGTGAGTCACTCGGACCAGGAGCGCGCCTTCTCGGCGTAGGCCAGGACGGTCGCGATGGCCTCCGCGTGCGACCATGTGAGCGGGCTGACGCTGAGGGGCTCTCCCGTCAGCGGGTGAACCTGCTCGGGCAGGATCCCCGTCGGTTGGGCGCGCTCGATCGTCCACATCAGCAGGCGCAGGGGCTCCTCCAGGTGCTCGGGCCTCGTGGCCGTGAGGCAGAGCGCCTGGGCGAGCCACAGCGTGCAAAGGATCCACGGGTTGCCCGGCTGGTCGGCCAGCACCCGGAAGTAGTAATCGCCCTCGTAGCGCGCCAGTCCGCCGATGGGCGTGCGGACCCACAGGCGCTCGCGCACCGTCTCCAGCGTTCTGCGAGCCATTTCGCTGGCCGGTTCGACGCAGCCGAGCAGCAGAACGGACAGCACGGCGGAATCGATGGTGGAATCGGGCGCGAGCCGCCCGCCGTCGTCCTCTGCGAGCCTGCGGAAGAACACGCCGCGGTCGGCATCGTAGAGGCGCTCCATCAGTGCCCCTCTCGTCTCCGCCGCCGCCTCCTCGAAGCGAGCGGCATGGTTGCTGCCTAGAGCGCGGCAGATGCTCGCCGCCGCGTCGAGTCCTGCGGCGACCGAAGCCACGGTGAAGGTGTGCACCCCTCGCCGCTCCTCCCACAGGTCGTAGCTCGGAAGGGGCAGATGGGTGTCGGGATCCCGGTAGCGGACCAGAAAGTCGGCCGTGGGCATCACCATCGGCTCGAACAGGTCGTCGAGGAACTCCAGGTCGCCGCAGGAGTCGAAGTGCCTCCAAAGGGCGTGCAGCGTCAGCGCGGTCTCGTCCTCCTGAAAGGGCATCTCCGGCTTGCCGTCGACGATCCACGGATGCCAGGACGCGCCGAGCGAGCCGTCCGCCATGTACTTCTGCAACCACGCGGGCCGATCGTGCGGCAGCGTGCGCAGGCAGAATTCGAAGAACCTTCGCGAGGGCTGGTGGAAGCCCAGACCGTCGTACACGCTCGCAACGAACGCTCCGTCCCTGGGCCAGACGAAGCTGTAGTTCGCCCGGTTGGTCTGCATGATGTCGGAGTCGTTCGCCGCGAGGATCGCTCCTCCGTTGTCGGTCTGCGTGCGGATCGTGAGAAGGCTCCTCGTCGCGAGATCCACCAAGTCTTCGCGCAGGCCGGCCAGTTTGGCTCGGGGTCGCTCGCTGTAGGCTCGCCAGTAGCGTTCGGCCTCGTCGAGCGCTGGCTCCAAGCCGGTCTCGAGCAGACGGCGGTGCGACGCCGCGACCCCCTCCAGGCTCTTGGCGCACAGGATCCAGTAGAAGGCGACCGAGGACTGTCCTGGGTCCAGTTCGAGCTGGAGGCTGAACGTCGAGTCGACCGATCCCTGGGCGATGGGGTTCATCGACAGCGTGCCGTCCTCGGCGTCGCGCCAGGTTCCCTCCAACCCGCCGAAACCCTTGATGCCCGTGGCGTACTGAAAAAGCCCGCCGTGGGAGGTCATGCCGCCGAACAAGATGTAGACGGGGCCCTTGTAGTGAATGACGCCGTCCAAGAAGGGGTTGTAGAACGCAGTGTCGCCGATGTCGCTCTCGTTGATTCTCAGGTCGTGGGTGAAGAACAGTCGGACCTCGACGCGCTGGGCCCCGAGGTTGCTCACTTCGATGCGCCGCACGTAGTCGTCGCTGCGGGGCAGGACTGCCTCGACGCAGCGCAGCCCGACGCGCAGCCCATCGTGCCTCAGCGAGGTGTCTCCCACCAGGGAGTCGCGGCGGTAGCCCAACCGGCGCTCCCACCCGTCGGCTTCGGTCCAGGCGAACTTGCCGTCCACCCACACGCCGAACCCAATGCGGTGGCCGCTGAGGTGGTTGTGCAGGCCGACTCGGGGGAAGAAGAGGTCGCGGATGCAGTACCGGTCGTCGATGCCGAGGAGCACGTTGCCGTTGCCGAACACGAGAGGTCTGGGCATGGGTCGGACCGCCTACCGGTAATGTTGGCAGGTTCCCGGCTCGGGACCACCCTCCGGCGAGGCCCATCCGGGCCTAGGTACACTCTTTCGCAGAATCCGCGGGTGGGTCCCGCCGCGGGTTCGGGAGTTAGGTCATGCCACGATTGGTCGAAGTCACCGAATTGGCGTTGCGCGACGCGCACCAGAGCCTGATCGCGACCCGCATGGCGCTCGAGGATATGCTGCCGGCCTGTGAAGACCTCGACAACGCCGGCTTCTGGTCGCTGGAGTGCTGGGGCGGCGCCACGTACGACTCCTGTATCCGGTTCCTCAACGAAGACCCGTGGGAGCGGCTCCGCACGTTCAAGAAGATGATGCCCAAGACGCCGCTGCAGATGCTGCTGCGCGGACAGAACCTTCTAGGCTATCGCCATTACGCGGACGACGTCGTGCGGAAGTTCGTGGACAAGGCGGCCGAGAACGGCATGGACGTCTTCCGGGTGTTCGACGCGATGAACGACCCGCGGAACCTCGAGGTGGCGATGAAGGCCGTGAAGGACAACGGCAAGCACGCCCAGGGAACCATCTGCTACACGATCTCTCCCGCCCACACGGTGGAGGGCTTCGTGCGCATGGCGGGCCAGTTGCTCGACATGGGGGCCGACTCGATTTGCATCAAGGACATGGCGGCGTTGCTCAAGCCCCAGCCGGCCTACGACATCGTGAAGGGCATCAAGGACACCTACGGCGGGCACGTGAAGGTGCACGTGCACGTGCATGCCACCACGGGCGTGACGCTGGTGAGCCTGATGAAGGCGATCGAGGCTGGAGCGGACATCGTGGACACCGCCGTCAGCAGCATGAGCCTCGGGCCGGGGCACAACCCGACGGAGGCTCTCGTCGAGATGCTCGAGGGAACCGGCTACACCACCCGCGTCGACCTGGACCGGGTGCTCAAAGTCAAGCGGTACTTCAAGGAGGTTCGCAAGAGGTACTGGGAGTTCCAATCCGCCTTCGACGTGGAGACCGAGATCTTCAAGAGCCAGATTCCAGGAGGCATGCTGAGCAACATGGAGAGCCAGCTCCGGCAGCAGGGCCACGAGGACAAGATGGACGCCGTGCTGGCCGAGGTTCCGCGCGTGAAGAAGGACGCCGGATACCCGCCGCTGGTGACTCCGACGAGCCAAATCGTGGGAACCCAGGCCGTGTTCAACGTGCTGATGGGGGACTACAAGGTCATGACCGGGGAGTTCGCCGATCTGATGCTGGGATACTACGGCGCCTCGATCGCCGAGAAGAACCCCGAGGTGGTGCAGCGTGCGGTGGAGCACTACAAGGGCCAGAAGCCGCCCATCACGTGCCGGCCCGCGGACCTCATACCGAACGAGTGGGACAAGCTGCGGGAGGAGACCCTCAAGCTGGAGGGCAACAACGGCTCGGACGAGGACGTGCTGACTTACGCCATGTTCCCGCAGGTCGCGCCGAAGTTCTTCAGCGAGCGCTCGCAGGGTCCCAAGTCGGTGGCGTCGGACCCCAACAAGAAGCCGAAGCCGGAACCGCGCCCGGGAGACGAGAACTTGGGAGTGCTCACACGGGAGCTGCAGTACGCGATCACGTTCAACGGCAAGGAGTACCAGGTGAAGGTGGCCCCCGCCGACTGAAGAGGTCTCGAATCCTCGCGGACCGGGGGCGGCAGATGGCCGCCCCCCGGCGTTTCTGGACCCAACCGACCGACAATGGGAGCGATGGCTCTCTCCATCGTGTTGGCGGCAGCTCTGGCCTCGGCTGGAGGCGTGATCCGAGGAACCTTCAAGGCCGCCGGCTACCCCGAAGGCACCATGGTTCGTGTCGGGTACGTCGCTCGGATCCGCGGCGGAGAGACGATCTTCGACCACGCCGGTTTCTCGATCGGCCCAGGCCCGCGCTCCGCGCGGTGCGACACGTTCCGACCGAGATTCGCCGAGGTGTTCGGCACGGAACCAGGCGTGTACCGTTTCCGGTTGGGGTCTCTGCCGGCGGGCGACTACGTGGTTTACGCGCGGGTCGGGGAAACGAGGATGGGCTGGGGGGCCGCGAGGCCGGGCTTCGGGCAACCGGCCACGCTGGGGCTTCGGGCAGATCCGAACCGCCGCAGCGCGCTTCGGGTCCTGGTGCCGAAGGCGGGAGGGTATCTCGCTTGGCTGCAACCGCGCAAGCAGGATGGCAAGCCGGCCCTCGCCGGTCTGAAGCCGGCGGATTGGAACATCGAGACCGAGTCACGCGGGGGCGCCTGCGACTTCGCCGATCTGGAGCCGGGCTGCTACACGGTCACGCTGGTGTCCTATCGTGAGCTGGAGAAGAACGCCGAGGGGTTCTCGCGCGTCTTAGAGGAGGCGGGAACGTGGGTGGTGCGCCTGGAGGCGGGGAAGAGGCTGACGATCCAGCTGCGCCCTTAGCAGAGCGCCGCCGCGTTCGTTGGGATCGATGAAGCTGCTGATTGGTCTGTTGCTTTGTGCCGCGTGGATTCTCGTCGGCTGTGGCGGATCGGGAGAGGGAGGTTCGGTAGCGTCGAACGGGACCGTCGCCGTTTTCGCCCGCGGCGCCGAGGACACCCACGATCACGTCATCGTCTCGCTGCACCGCATCGACCTGATGGCTGGCTCGAATGCCACCGTGGTGTTCGACGATCCCTCCGGCAGGACGCTGGATCTTCGCGCGCTGGCCTCCTCGGACGGACCCCGGTTCCAGCTCTTGGCTTTGGCCGACGTGGCTCGGGGCCAATACGACGCCGTTGTGCTGAGCCTGGGCAAGAAGGTAGCGGCGATCGCCAAAGATAGCCCGGAGGCGACCGAAAAGGCCATCGACGACTCCCTGGACGCGGAGAAGGGCCTCGTCAAGTTGCGCGTCCCCCTCGAAGGGGGCCTCCAGGTGGGTGCGGGCCGATCCGACCTCGTGTTGCATTTCGACCTTCCGGCGTGGTCGTCGAACCAGGACAAGCTGCTTCCCGCGGTCAAAGTGGATCGAAGCCGCGAAGTCGCCAATCGGGAGCGCCATGTGGAGCAAGCCTTCGCGGGAGCGGTGGAGTCCGTTTCCGGCAACGCCCCTGACACGAGCTTCTCCCTCCGCATGAAGGCAGGGTCGTGGAAGGTTCGTTGCGGTGCGTCGACGCTGATCGCCAACGCGGATGGCTCTCCTGCGCCGCTCCTCAAGCCGGGAGCGAGGGTTCGGGTCGTGGGTCGCTTCGACCCTCAGGGAGGCCAGGTGCTGGCTTCCTCGGTGGTGCTCGGTGAGACCGCGGCTTCGACGCTCGAGGGACGGCCCGGCAGGTTCGACGCCGCCACGGGGGTGTTCCAGCTCGCGTGGTCGGCGGTTCTGGGAGCCGTGCCTGCCTCCCGCGAGGTGGAGGTCACGGTCGGAGCGGGCACCGTCGTTCGGGGGCTCGACGGGGCCGTGTTGCAAGGCTCGGAGCGCACCGAAGCGCTGGCGGCTGCGGAGAAACTGCGAGCCAGCGGCGTGTTCGACGGCAGGAAGATGGCGGCGACCGCCATCGAGGTGCTGGGTGGCGAGGCGGTGCGGCAGGTGTCCGTTGAAGGGGGCGCCAAGGGAAAAGCCTCTTCGTTGGAGCTCAGGCTCGAGGCTTGGGACGGGTTCGCTGGCAGGCCCGAGGACAGGGTTCAGGTTCGCCTCGCCGAGGACTGTCGGTTCTTCGATCCCGCGGGCAATCCGATTTCCCGGGCGCAGTTCGAGGAGGCTTGGCAGTCCGGCCAGACGCGGCTGAGGGTGGTGGGCAGGTGGAGCGGCGGAGCCTTGCTCGGGTCCCAAGCGCGCCTTCTGCCCGCATCCGTTCAGGCAGGGACGGCGGCGAAAGAGGAGCGCTCGGAGCCTGCCCCCAGGCGGTAAGCCGCCGGTGGTTGTCTCAAGGACGGGAGCCGCTGGCGGATTCCCGACCTTGTCGCTCGCTCCGTTGGGGAGGCACTCTCGCTCTTAGGGAGTTCGTGCGAACCGTGGGCTCCAGCTGGAGCCTGGCTCGCCACGCCGAGCCCACACTCACCTTGCCAGCCAAGGAGGCTGGGCGAGCCCCCTTGAGGACGACGTTTCACGGCTCAGGCGCACCGAGGCGCTGGAGCCGGCGACAGGATTCGAACCCGCGACCCGCTGTTTACAAAACAGCCGCTCTACCGCTGAGCTACGCCGGCGCCGAGCACAGCGTACCCCAGCCTCCGGAAGCGTCCGAGGCGCGACGCCGCAACTCGCCGCCGGATGAACCGGACCACGGCTGACCGCTAGTCCTGCGGGAAGGGAAGCAAGCGTTGCCCCAGGGACGCTCACCCCCGGTTCCGAACGGCCCCGGAGAACCTCGCGGCCAAGGATGGGGACTCTCGGTCCGAGAGGCTCGGGAAACCCCCAAGTGGCGCCGGGACCTTGGCGACGACCGACGGGACGGTCTGCTCGCTGCCCGCGCCTGCGCCCCTACCCGCACGACCCACGGATGCCGAGCAACATGGTCGGGGCAATCCCATCGGCGGAGAGGCCAACGTAAGCCCGGCGCAACGCAGGTCCGCTTCGTCCAAGCCCGAGCCGAGGAAGCGTCCCGCGGGCCAGAATGCATCTTGGACGGTTATGAGACGCCCATCGTTGCCGGTCGAGAGGTTGAAGGTCGTTCTGCACCCCAACCCGCTGCGGGTGTTGGTGAGGCCGTTCACGCCGGGCATCCATCTGGACGTGCTCGGCCTGAGGGGAGAGCCCTCTCGGATCCGGCGGATCGCGGAGCGCGTGGTCGCTCTGGAGGAGAAGGTGGCCCAGAGCGCCCTGGAGGACGTGCTGAGGCTCTTCGAGAGCAGGCACCGTCAGATCCTCGAGACCTTCCGCCAGCGGTTCGAGCAGCTGGAGCCGTTGCTGGAGCTACCCGAGCGGCCGGGCGAAGCGAAGCGGCTCCTGCTGGGAGCCACCTTCACCAGCGAGTACTCGCTGGAGGCTAGCGCGCTGTTCAATCCCAGCATCGTGCCGCATCCCGACCAGTCGGGGTTGGCCGAGGGGGAGTTGCGGTTCGTGCTGAGCCTGAGGGCGACCGGCGAGGGACACATCTCCTCGATCGTGTTCCGCTCGGGAACGCTAGGCCCCGACGGGGAGATCCGGCTCGACAAGCCTACGCGATACGTGACAGAAGGCAGGCTGAGCCCAGCCTGTCCGTTCCACAAGCAACTGTTCGACCGCAAGCTGCAGGAGCTCGGCTTGAAGGACGAATTCGCGCAGAGAGTTCTGGATCGCTTGCCCGACCGGTTTACGGACGATCACTTGGCGTCGGCGGTGGATGCCGAGAACCCATGGCAGGACGAAGAGACCGAGCGTCGGGCGGAGGCCGTGCTCACAGTGGCCCACTCGAACTGTCGCTTGAGCTTCGAAGCCGACACGCCGATCTCGGAGCGCGTGCTGTTTCCTGTGTTTCCCAGCCAAAGAAACGGCATCGAGGACGCCCGCTTCGTGCTCTTCAAGGAGGAGGATGGTTCGCAGAGGTATTACGCGACGTTCACCGCCTACGACGGGCGAACCATCCTGTCCCAGCTGTTGGAAACGAGCGACTTCGTGCAGTTCGACCTCTGCACGCTCAACGGACCGGCCGTGCGCGACAAGGGCATGGCGCTGTTCCCGCGGCGGCTGAACGGCCTGTACGCCATGCTCAGCAGGCAGGACGGCGAGACGATCCGCCTGATGTGGTCGGACAACCCGCACTTCTGGTACGAGTCGGCACCGATCGTGTTGCCGAAGGAGCCATGGGAGCTGATCCAGCTGGGCAACTGCGGATCCCCCATCGAGACCGAGGAGGGGTGGCTCGTTTTGACGCACGGCGTAGGCCCCATGCGGCGGTACTGCATCGGCGCCGTCCTGCTCGATCGGCGCGACCCCTCGAAGGTGCTCGGGAGGCTCCGCGAGCCGTTGCTCGCGCCGGAGCCGGACGAGCGCGAGGGCTACGTTCCCAACGTTCTCTACACGTGCGGCGGCATCGTGCACGGCCGGTGGCTCATCCTGCCGTACGCTGTTTCGGACACGGCGACCCGCTTCGCCCGAGTGGAGCTCAAGGCTCTGCTGGGAGCCATGCAGGAGGCGCCACGAGCCTAGCCGGGCCTGAGGGGCTGCGGCAACAGCCAGTATCGGAGGAGCGCCAAGGCAAGCAGCATCGCCGCCATCCAGGCGGCCACGGGGAACCCCAGCTGGAGCTCCCGAACCAGAGTCGCCGCTCCCGCCGCCCCCAGGTAGCCGGGCAGGGCGACCGCCGAAACCAAGGCGAAAACGGCGGGGCGCTCCTTCGGGGGGAACAGCTCCAGCTGCAGGGTGTTGGACCCGTTCATCAGCAGCGTGTTGCCCGCTCCGATCATGGCGAACGCCGTCAGGAAGGCGGGAACAGAGACCGCCAGCCCCGCGACCACCGCCGCCGAGCAGAGCAGGGCGCAGGCCAAGATCGACAGCGCGCGGCCGCCCTTGCGGTCGCCGAACGGACCGCCGATCAGGTTGCCAAGGACGGCTCCCAGCATCTGAGCGCTCACGAAGCCTCCTACCACGTCCAAGCTGGCCCCGGTGGATTCCCGCGCATGGATCGCCAGGAACGGCGTGGCCACGAGCAGGCCCAGGCCGAGGAGGCGCGCCCGCACGAAGCCTCGGACGAGCGCGGACGACCTCCAAAGCCGGAGCAGCCTCGTCCATCCGTTCCCCTGCACGGAAGGCTCCTCGTGGAGAGCCGCTGGGTTGGGCAGCTCGCGGATGGCGGCGAAGGCCGCGAAGGACGCCATCAGCAAGCAGAACTGGAGGAGGTACAGCAGCGCATACCCTTCGAAACCCGGCCATCGCGCGAGCACCGCCTTCACAACCAAACCGCTCACGAAGCCGAGGATGGTGGCGATCAGGTTCCGCAACGCCAGGCTGGAGCTCCTCCGACGCTCGGGCAGCACCTTGGCAACCAATTGCCAGAACGCGCCGAGCGTCAGGCCCCCAATGAAGCCGCTGACGAGCGGCGCCAGCGCCACGAACCACAGCGCGATGGAGGGTGCCGAGTGGGCCCAGAGGTAGAGCGCCAGAGCGGCGAACAGGGCCGGCAACCGCTGACCGAGGCTCACCAAGGCGACGGGGCGCTTGTAGGCTCGCAGCCGTTCGACCCAGCGCACCGTCAGGATCGGCGACCAGACGAAACCGATCATCATGAGCGACGGCGTCAGGCTCACGAGCCAGTCGGGTCCTCCCAACGACCGAACCAGCGTGGTCTGTACGCTGTCGGCGGCGACGACGCTCATGGCAGCTCCGAAGAAGCCGCCGTCCAAAGCGAGCGCTAGGCTGTTCCAACGGAACCAACGGTCGCGGAGGCGGTCGGACCAAACGGCGGCCTCGCCCTCGTACGTCACCGCTGTCGCGCGCTCCGCCATAATGGAACGCCACGAGTGTATCTCAGGAGGTTCATTGATGAACCACCCGAGATTGGATGCGGCTAGGGAGGCAGAGGAATGGTTCTGGCGTTGACGGGAGCGGTGTTGGGTGCCATCGGAGCAAGCTGGTACGGTCCGGCGGAGGCGACGCTGGACTTCCGTCACAGCGGCAACCCATGGGATCCCGAGCAGAACGACGTGAGGGTGCGCTTCCTCGGACCGGGCAGCGTCCGAGAGGAGCGCTTGGCGTTCTTCGACGGCTCCCGGTGGCGCGTGCGGCTCGTGGGTCGCCAACCGGGAGTCTACGAGGGCGAGGTCTGGTGCAACGGCCGCAGAGCCGAGGCTCCGAAGGTTACCGTTCGGTTGGAATCTCGGGTTCCAGGAGGCTTTGTTCGGAGGGCAGGGCCTTGGGGCTTCCAGTTGGATGACGGAAGTCTGTACTGGCCTCTCGGTTTCAACCTCGGTTGGCAGTCCCCGAACGTCCCCGACATGGCGCAGACGCTGACCGAGATGGGCAGGGCGGGTCTGAATTGGAGCCGGATCTGGGCCTGCCATTGGGACGGGAAGAACCCGTGGTGGCCGAACGACGGCTCGGTGCGGCTGCAACGGGGCGAGTTCTGGCCCAAGGCTCTGGATCGCTGGGACCAGTTGGTGGCTTCCGCGGAGAAGGCCGGCGTGCGCTTTCAGATGGTGCTGTTCCATCACGGGCAATGGTCGACCCGCACGAACCCGAACTGGCAGGACAATCCATGGAATCAGGCTCGAGGAGGCTTCCTCGCGAGCCCCGTCGAGTTCTTCACCCATCCCGAGGCCAAGAGGCTGGCCAAGGCTTGGTTGCGCTACGCTGTGGCTCGCTACGGTCACTCTCCGGCGATCCTGGCCTGGGAGCTGTTCAACGAAGTGGAGTGGGTGGACGCCGTCCAGGACGGTCAGAGGGAGGCCGTGGGCCGGTGGATGGACGACATGGCGGAGTACCTGCGCTCGATCGATCCGCACGGTCGCTTGGTCACCACCAGCTCGCACATGGATCTTCCCATCTACCGGCAGGCGGACTACTACCAGCCGCACGGCTATCCCCCAAGCGTCGCCGCGCTGATCCTGGCGCAGCGGCAGCCAGGGGACAAGCCGCTGTTCTTCGGCGAGGTCGGTCCTGGCGACCTGGGTGGAGCGAAGTCCATCCAAGTCGAGGCGGTGCGCGACGGCATCTGGACCGCGCTGTTCGCCCGCCACGCGGGCGCGGGGCAATACTGGACGTGGGACACCGTGTACCGCGACGACCTCTGGCCGGAGTTCCGGCTGGCCGCGGAGATTCTTCGCTCGTCGGGGGTGCTGAGGGAAACGGGCCTCTCGCAGCTCCGACCGGACCTTGGGGCCGGCGACGGCGGCGACCTCGTTCTTCGTCCGGGAGCCGGATGGGAGGACATGCGCAGGTACCTGTTCGACCTGCCGCGGGACGCCGACCAAATGGGGCTGTTCCCAAGCTACTTCCAAGGAAAGGCCCACGCTCCGATGCGGAACCAGCCGGTACGGTTCCGCTTCCGGGCATCCAAGGACGGAGAGCTGCAGGTGCGGGCGATCGGAGTCGCCTCTGGCGGTGGACGGATCGTCCTCCGAGTGAACGGGATCGAGGCGGCGTCCAAGACGGTGCGCAACCGAGCCGACGCAAGGGAGCCGATCGTTGCTCGGTTTCCCGCGGGCCAGGTGGAGGTCGAGTTGGACAACGACGGCAAGGACTGGGTGCAGATCGGCTCCATCACGTTCCGCGGCATCGGCCCGAGGGCCGCCGCGGTGGGAATCGGCAACGACCGCCTGGCGATCCTGCGCATTCAGCGCCGGGTTGCCGGCTCGGAGCCGTTGCGGCTGACCCTGCCCAGGGTCGTGAGGGGCTTGGAAGCCGAACTCACGGTCTACGAGCTGGACGGCGGCAGAAGGGAGAAGCTGCGGCTGAGGCAAGCGGAAGGCGCTTGGAGCTGGAGCGGAACCGACGCCATCTTGGTGGTCCGCTCGCTCGAACCCAGATAAGGTCCAAAGCCTTGGATTCCCCGAGCGCCGGAAGGCACAATCGGCGCGTGCTGGACGCCGAACAGGTTCTTCGCTACCGGGAGTCCGGATTCTTGCTCGTGCGCCGACTGTTCTCGGCCGAGGAGGCGGAAGCCTACTGCTCGCACTACATGGACATGAACGCAAGGGGCATCGGTGCCGACCGATCGGACCTCGCCTACCGCGACGAACAGGATCCGTTGCTGCGGTACCCCAGGATCCTGCAACCGCACCGGTGGGACCGCAAGAGCCTTGAGTTCCTCCTGGACCCCCGCCTTCGCGAGATTCTGACGGCCTTGGACGGTCAGGAGCCGCTGGCTGTTCAAACGATGTTCTACTTCAAGCCGCCTGGCGCGCGGGGGCAGGCGATCCATCAGGACAACTGGTATCTTCGTGCGCGCCCTGGCAACTGCCTGGCGGCTTGGCTGGCCATCGACGCATGCGATCGGGCGAACGGATGCCTGCAGGTGGTTCCGGGCTCCCACCGGTTGCCGTTGCTGTGCAACGTGGAGTCCGACACCTCGGTGAGCTTCACGGGCACGCAGGTGCCCCTGCCCGAGGGCGCCGAGATCGTCGACGTGGAGATGGATCCCGGCGACGTGCTCTTCTTCGACGGCCATCTGATCCACGGCAGCCTGCCCAACAGCACACCCGATCGTTTCCGGAGGTCGCTGATCGCCCACTACATCAGCGGCTGCGCCGAGCAGGTGGCCAGCTACTACGAGCCGGTCTACCGCTTCGACGGCTCCGTGGTGCCTTTCCGCTTCGTGGACGAAGGAGGTCCGTGCGGCGTGCTCGTTACCCGCGATGGGCGCCAAGAGATCGAGATGGTCGCCTCCCGCGGAGTGATGGCCGAGGGGCCTCACTGAGAGATTCGGGCCCGCGCTCCCCAGGAGCGCGGGCCCAGTCAAGGCTCCGACCAGTTGCGTCGTTACGAGCGCTTGCGGCGCCGGAGAGCCGCGGCCAACCCTAGCCCGGCCAAGGCGAGGGTGGTCGGCTCGGGCACGGCCTCCACGGAGACGTTGTCCAGCGCAGGACCGACGGCATTGGATTCCCCGCTGGCGAAGGTGATCGTGGTGGAAGATCCCAACGCGGTGAACGCGAGCGAATACTGACCCCAATTCATGTTGGGTATGCCCGAGCTGCGCGGCGGCGTGGAGAAGTTCTGATTGATGACGTTTCCTGCCGACACGATGGCGACCTTCGTCGAAGGCGTCGAGTTCGGCAGGTCCGGGTTGGCGGCCAGCCAGAAAGACAGGAGGTACTGCTGGCCGGCGACGGTGGAGATCGTCTGGCTGATGGACCCTGCGTTGATGGCGCTGAGATCCACGCTCCTTCGGCCGTGCTGGGCGTTCCAGTATCCGCCGATGTAGTCGATGCCGTTGCCTCCCACGACCCAGCCGGTGATGGCGGTGCTGCCAGCGGAAAGGGTGAGGAACGTGGGGCCCGGGTCCACAGAGGCCTGCTCGAAGCTGCCGTTGGTGATGAGGTTCACCGCCTGCGCGGAAGCCCCGGCCGCCATCAAGGCGAGGATGGGAAGACTGCGTCGAACGATCATGATTCCTTTCTCCACAAAGCTTGCGCTCGGTCCCATTGTACATAACCTTTAGCAAGGCGGCTGGCAGGCTGGGTCCACAGGGTTCGAAACCGGCAATTCTGCGAGGTGTCGGCGGAGTGGAACCGAGGGAAAGGGCCGCGCCGGCGAGCTCCGGCGCGGCCCACGGATTCAAGGGGTTGCGACCCCTCAGTCTTCCTTCTTCTCCGGGACCTCTGCGACCGCCGCCTCCGTGATCAGCAGCAACCCGCTGATCGAGGCCGCGTTCTCCAGGGCGGTGCGAACGACCTTGGTGGGGTCGATGACTCCCGCTTGGACCAAGTCCTCGTACTGCAGCGTCGCCGCGTTGAAGCCGAACCCGTTGGAGTGGTCGCGCACCTTCTCGACCACCACCCCGCCGTTCTTGCCGGCGTTCTCGGCGATGGTCGCCAGCGGAGCCTCCAGGGCGGCCGCGACGATCGACGCTCCGATCCTCTGGTCACCCTCCAGGTGCAGGTCGTGCACGGCCTTGGCCGCGTGCAGCAACGCCACCCCTCCGCCGGGCACGATGCCCTCCTCGAGAGCGGCGCGCGTCGCCGCGATAGCGTCCTCGATGCGCGCCTTCTTCTCCTTGAGCGCGGTTTCCGTCGGCGCGCCGACCTTGATCACCGCCACGCCTCCCTTCAGCTTGGCGTAGCGCTCCTGCAGCTTCTCGCGGTCGTAGTTGCTGTCCGTGGTCTGGATCTGGTGTTGGATCTGCTTGAGCCGTGCCTCGATCTTGGCCTTGTCCCCCTTTCCGCCCACGATCGTGGTGTTCTCCTTGGTGATCACGACCTTGGCGGCGCGGCCCAACATCTCGGGCTGAACGTTCTCCAGCTTGAGGCCGAGCTCCTCGCTGATGAACGTGCCGCCGGTGAGGATCGCCATGTCCTCCAGCATCGCCTTGCGTCGGTCGCCGAAGCCCGGCGCCTTGACCGCCGCGATGGGAAGGTTTGCCCGGATGCGGTTCAGCACGAGCGTGGCGAGGGCCTCGTTCTCGACGTCCTCCGCGACGATCACTAGCGGGCGGCCCATGCGCAGCACCTTCTCCAACAGCGGCACGAGGTCCTGCACGCTGCCGATCTTCTTCTCGTGCAGCAGGATCATCGGATCCTCGAACACGGCCTCCATGCGCTGGGGGTCGGTGATGAAGTACGGGCTGAGGTATCCCTTGTCGAACTGGAGGCCGTCGACCATCTCGTAGGTCGTGTCGGTGCTCTTGCTCTCCTCGACGGTGACCACGCCGTCCTTGCCGACCGTCCTGATCACCTCCGCCACGAGCTTGCCGATCTCGGGGTCGTTCGCGCTGACGGTGGCGACCTCCTCGACCTCCTTGTCATCCTTGATCTCGCGGCTCATCTCGCGGAGCGCACCCACCGCGGCCTCGGTGGCCTTCTCGATTCCCGCCTTGATGTGCGTGGCGTTCGAGCCGGCGGCGACGTTGCGGATGCCCTCCTTGAAGATCGCCTGGGCGAGAACCGTGGCGGTGGTGGTGCCGTCTCCGGCCACGTCGTTCGTCTTGCTGCTGACCTCTCGGATCAGCTGCGCTCCCATGTTCTCGAAGCGGTCCTCGACCTCGATCTCCTTGGCGATGGTGACGCCGTCGTTGATGACCGTGGGAGAGCCGAACTTCTTCTCGAGCACCACGTTGCGGCCCCGGGGACCGAGGGTGACCTTCACGGCGTTGGCGAGCTTGTCCACGCCGGCCTCGAGGGCGCGGCGCGCCTCGTCGCCGAACAGCAGGTTCTTGGCAGCCATGCTTGCTCCTCCCCCGGCCCTCAGTCGACCACCGCGAGCACGTCGTCGGCTCGCAGGATGATGTAGTCCTTGCCGTCCACGGTGACCTCGGTGCCGGCGTACTTGCCGTACAGCACGTGGTCGCCCACCTTCACGTCGACCGGCGCGATCTGGCCGCTGTCGAGGCGCTTGCCGGGTCCGACGGCCAGCACCTTGCCGCGCTGGGGCTTCTCCTGGGCGGTGTCCGGCAGGATGATGCCGCCCGGGGTCTTGTCCTCCTTCGGGGCGGCCTCAACGACGATGCGATCGTGCAACGGTTGAAGCGTCATGGTTTCGATTCTCCTTCTGGTCTGCGAATCCGCCCGCCTTCCGTCCGCGGGCGCTCTATTGGCAGTATACCGCCGAGAGTGCCAAAATCAAGCCTCAAAGGGGCCCCTTCCGCAGGACTGTTCGCGATCCGGGCTGTGGCACAATAGGGGCATGGCCGCTTCCGCCTCTGGCGCAGCCGACACCAGGGTCGAGGAGGTCACGAGGCTCCTCGACGAGTTTCCCGACACCGTGTGGCTTCTCGAGCACCCCGCCACGGGCAAGCACGGTTGCTACTGCTACCAGGGAGTGCACGGCGTGGCGTGCTTCTCGACGGAGGCGGGGGCGTTCCGCTTCGCGGAGTGGATCGACCTGTCGGGCATGCAGGCGAGGGAGATGTCGTTCGACGAGGCCAGGGAAGTGGCGAAGTCGAAGCCGCTGCCGATCGTGGCGCTCATGCTGCTGGACAGCCTGAGCAACCCCAAGATCCACTACGTCCGCTGAGTGTAGGCGGGACCTTCGGGCCACCCGCCGCAGGTTCGGCTTCGGTCAAGGCGAACCGAAAAACCGGCATTTTCGCGGTTTTGCTGAAACGTTTCTGCAATCCGGCCTTTCCTGTGTTATGATGGGGGTCGAACCATGAAGAGGACGATGCTGTTCCTGGTGGCGGCCGCGGCGGTCGCGGCTCCGATGGCGGGATGCGGCGGGCCCGCGACGGGAGAGGTGGACAAGGACTACCTCGTCAAGGCCGAGGAGCTCGGCAAGAAGCGCCGCGAGATCTTCGTGCGGGCAAACGGCGACTACGAGGCGATGAGTCCCGAGGACCGCAAGGCGTACCTCGACTCCTTCGACGGCAACGAGGAGAACGCCAAGCGGTTCTGGAACCTGATGAAGAACCCGCCGCGGTCGTTCGGCCCCGAGATTCCCGGGCAGCGTCAGTAGTTCGAAGGTTCGACTCGGAGGCTCGACGATGCGCCGCACCGAAGCCAAGCGCCCGACGATCGAGGACGTGGCCCGCAGGGCCGGCGTCGGAAAGGCCACCGTGAGTTCCGTGCTGAACGGGCGGACGAGGGCGGCTCGCATCTCGGCGGAGACCGCGCGCCGCGTGGTGGAGGCCGCGAGCGAGCTAGGCTATCGTCCCAACCAGCTGGCGCGGATGCTGGTGCGCCGCAAGGCGGACATCCTCGCCGTCGTGTTCCAGCGAGGCTACTTCTTTCTGTCTTGGTCGAGCTTCACCGCCGAGGTGATGCGCGGCGTCTCCTCGGCCGCCGTCGAGCTGGGCTACGACCTGATGCTGCACACGCGCGAAGTGGAGGACCGCAGCGAGGCCGACGTGCTCACCGACGGCCGCATCGACGGGGCATTGCTGCTGCGCGACGCGGGAGACCCGCTGATCCCGGAGCTCCTCGAGAGGGGCTTCCCGTTCGTGCGCTTCTTCTCGAAGGGCGACCGTCCCGACGAGCCGTTTGTGGATGCGGACAACTTCGGCGGAGGTCGGATCGCCACGGCGCACCTGCTGGACCTCGGCCACCGCAGGGTGGCGTTCATCCGGGGCTCGGACCGGTCCACCGCTTCGAACGACCGCCTCGCCGGATACCTCTGCGAGCTGGAGCAGCGGGGCTTGGAGCCTGATCCCTCCCTCGTCTGCCCGATCCTCTCTCCGAACGACGCGCCAGAGAGGCTGAACGACTTGATGCGGCGTCCCGATCCGCCCACCGCGCTGTTCGTGTGGTCGGACGACGTCGCCCTGGCTTGCATTCCCGCCCTGATGGACATGGGGCTCCGCGTCCCAGCGGACGTGTCGATCGTGGGCTTCGACTCGCTCGAGGTGTGCAACCGCTCGGTCCCGCCCCTGACCAGCGTGCGGCAGCCCGTGTTCGACATGGCGAGGGAGGCAACCCGCCTCCTCAGCCTCCTGATCGACGGGGGCGACCCGGCCGAGCGCCGGATCCTGTTCCCGTTGCAGCTCGATGTGCGCGGTTCGACCGCGCCTTGTCCGAAAAGAACAATCCAGACCCTTCGATGAGGTACCCAATGAAGCGAGCCTTCACTCTGATCGAGCTCTTGGTCGTCATCGCGATCATCGCGATCCTCGCCGCCATCCTGTTCCCGGTCTTCGCCCAGGCCAAGGCCGCCGCCAAGGCCACTCAGGCCCTGAGCAACATGAAGCAGATCGGCACGGCGATCCAGATGTACGTGGCGGACTACGACGACACGTACGCCCCGCGGCGCGTCCGCGTGAACAACCCGGACGGCAGCCAGAAGGGCGAGCTCTCCTGGAAGCAGCTGACCTACCCGTACATCAAGAACATCCAGCTGTTCAACGACCCGATGAACCCGGCCGCCAAGTATCCGGACGACTGCTCCGACCCGCTGCTCCGAGCGAGCTGGGGCCAGGAGGTCGTGGGTCCGGTGCTGGCGCGGGGCTACGCGTTCGCGGACATTCCCTGGCTGCACATGAAGAGCTGGTCGGCCCAGACGATCACCACCACGGCGATCGAGAACCCTGGCGGCACGCTGGCCATCGCCGAGCACAAGCGCGTGTGGGTCGACACCGGCCCCTACCTGAACTGGGACAAGAACGACTGGGATCCGACCTTCGGAAACGTCGGAGCTCTCGGCTGGCCTTGGGGCGGCAACAAGTGGAGCGAGAAGGCCATGATTCTGGTCTTCCACGACAGCCACGCCAAGCGCATGACGCACACCGCGATCTGCGGCAAGGACGACGAGATGAACGCATGGGGCTACGTCCGCAACCAGCTGAGCAACTGGGGAGGGCTGGGCGACGTGCGGTGGGTCGACACCTACTGCCAGACCATGCCCAACGAGGTCAAGTAAGCGTCCGATCGACGGCGAGCGGGGCGGCGGGAGCCGGAGGGCCTCGCCGCTCCGCCCCTATCGGGAAGGAAGCATGGTGACACTCCTCTTGGCAACCCTCGGCCTTTCCGCGGCGCCTAGGATCGACCCCCTTCTGGAGGACCTCCAGCGGAGGGCTTTCCTGTTCTTCCGCAACGAGTCCCACCCGAAGACCGGCCTGACCAAGGACAGGGCTTCAAACTCGGGATCGGACGACTTTCGAGTGGCGAGCATCGCCTCGACGGGATTTGCGCTGGTTGCCTATGCCATCGGCGTGGAGCGCGGTTGGATGGATCGGGCGGACGCCCGGCAGCGCACCGTGCGCACGCTGCGCTCGATCAACGATCTGGTGGAGGGAGAGCGCGGCTGGCTGTACCACTTCGTCGACTGGGAAACCGGCAAGAGGGAGTGGAAGAGCGAGGCCTCGACCATCGACACAGCGATCCTGCTGTCCGGAGTGGTGGCCGCAAGGCAGTACTGGAAGGATCGCGAGATCGAAGCGCTCGCCGATCGGTTCGCGAAGCGCATCGATTGGCATTGGGCGCTGACGGACGGCGGAAGCCGCCCGGACGAGAAGCTGATCGGCCACGGCTGGAAGCCCGAGGAGGGCTTTCTCAAGAACCGATGGTCGGCGCAGTACAGCGAGGAGAAGATGCTGTACGTGCTGGGATGCGGTCTGAGCGACATCCGCACGGACGGCTGGGAGGCCATCGGGCGAACGTTCCACAACTACAAGGGGATCGAATTCATCACCGGCGGTCCGCTGTTCATCCACCAAATGACGGAGAGCTTCTTCGACTTCCGCGACAAGCGGGACCGGCTCGGCATCGACTACTCGGTGGCGACTCGGAACGCGATCCTCGCCAACAGGCGGTACTGCATCGACAACCCCCTGGGGTTCGCGGGATACGGCCCCGACTTCTGGGGGCTGAGCGCCTGCGACTCTCCCGACGGCTACCGAGCTTTGGGGGCGCCTGGTTGGATCGAGGACAACGGGACCATCACCCCGACCTCCGCGGTCGCCTCCGTGCCGTACGTCCCAGAGCTGGCGGTCTCGTTCGCCAGGCACATGCGCAAGGAGCACCCCCGAGCCTGGGGCCGCTACGGATTCCCCAACGGCTACAACCCTTCGCGGGACTGGGTTGGTCCGGACGTCATCGGCATCGATCTCGGCATGATGCTGCTGGCGATCGAGAACCACCGCAACGGCTTCGTGTGGCGCCTGACCGAGTCGCACCCGGCCGTGCAGCGCGGTTTCCGCCGTTTGGGCATCCGCAAGGTGCCCGGAAGCGGAAAAGGTCCTCTCCGGATCGGATCGGCGGCCGTCCGAACAGGCGGCTAGCCTTGCCCGAAGCGTCGGCCCTGGGCTAGGCTCCCAGGGCCCATGCTTTCCCAGCGCGATCGACTGGTCCTACGAGATCTCGCCACCCGGGTTGCCGAGCACGCGGCCTCGCCGCGGATGCGGGAGCTGTCCGATCGCTGGCGGCGCCACAACCGGCTGGAGAAGGTGGGTCCGCTGATCGCGGTTTGGCCCGAGGGCAGCTGGCCCGAGCTGCTGCCGGAAAGCCGGCTGGCGTGCGAAGGTCCCCTCGCCCGAGAGTGGGAGATGGAGTTGCGGATGCGGCTCACGCATGCCGAGTTCCTCGCGGACGACACGCCGCTCGCCGCGGTGTTCCGCGTGCCGTGGCAATGGATCGACAGCGGATACGGCGTGGAGGTCCGGCGGACCCAGGACGGGCACCGCGGCAGCTACTCGTGGACCCCGCCGTTCGACTCGTTCGAGAGGATCCCCCAGGACCTGTCGATGCGAACCGTGGGGGTGGACGAGGACGGCACGAGGGCGCTGGCGGAGCTGGCCGAAGAGACCTTCGACGGATTGCTGCGGGTGGAGGTCGGGGGAGCGTTCTGGTGGACGCTGGGCCTGACGTGGCGGGCGATCGACCTCGTGGGTTTGGAGGGGCTCCTGCTCGGCATGGTGGAAGACCCCGACGGAGTGCACCGCCTGATGGCGTGGTTGCGCGACGAGCACGCGCAGTTCCTAGACCAGTTGGAGCAGGGCGGGTGGCTGACACCCAACACCCGCGAGCATCCGATCGCCTCGGGAGGCTACGGGCTCTCGGACGAGATCCCCGAGCCGCCGCAGGGAGAGCGCGCAACCTGCGCGAACCTGTGGGGCTTCGCGGAGTCCCAGGAGACGGTGGGAGTGTCCCCGTCGATGTTCGCCGAGTTCGTTCTACCGTACCAAAAGCCGCTTCTGGACCGGTTCGCCTTGAACTGCTACGGTTGCTGCGAGCCGCTCGACGCGAGGTGGGAGCACGTGAGCACGCTGCCTCGCCTCCGGCGGGTGAGCGTATCCCCCTGGAGCGATCCTTGGCGCATGGCAGAGGCTTTGGGCGACCGATGGATCTTCAGCCGGAAGCCGAACCCGGCGCACGTGTGCGTGGGCTTCGACGAGGACGCCATCCGCAGGGATCTGCGCGACACGCTCCGAGCGGCGCGGGGCTGCGTGCTCGAGGTCATTTTGAAGGACCTCCACACCGTCGAGGGCGACCCGACCAGGCTGTCCCGCTGGGTTCGGATCGCTCGGGAGGAGGCTGCGCGGGCCGGGCTGTGAAGCCACCGTTGCCGGCTCGCGCGGCCAGCGCGTATACTGAGCACACAGCCGAGGTTCTTGCTGTCGTGGCAGGACCATGGCGGGGAAGTCCGGTGAGATCCCGGCGCTGTGCCGCAACGGTGATGCGCTGAGCCTACGGAGGCAGGAGCGACGAGCCCGAATGCCGCGCCTCGGCATCGTCGTCTCGTCGCCTACGAGCATAGGCAACCGACGGGGTGGTTCCGCCACCCAGAGGACCCTGCTCCCTGGCGACCTCGTCCGACCCTGAACGGGTCTCAGAGGAGGTCGAAAGCATGACCCTTGAACGCCCAAGAGCGTTCACGCTCATCGAGCTGCTGGTGGTGATCGCGATCGTCGCGATCCTCGCGGCGATTCTGTTCCCGGTGTTCGCGCGCGCCAAGGCGGCGGCCCAAAGGACATCGTGCCTCTCGAACACGCGCCAGATCGTGCTGGCGTGGTCGATGTACGCCGGAGACCACGACGACGTGGCCTGTCCGTCCTACTACTACTCCGCGGACTTCACGTTGGAGACCGCGTGGGACTTCCGGATGGACTGGACGAACTGGATGGAGGCCAAGGCCTCGCTGGGCCTGCTCGGTCCCTACACCAAGTCCGGACAGCTGAACCGTTGCCCAACGTTCCACGGAGAGTCCTGGGGAAGGCCGTTCACCGGGTACGCCTACAACTCCACGTACATCGGTGGCGACGTGTTCGCCTCGCGGCCCGTCGCCCCGCTGGGAGCCATCGCCGACCCCGCTGGAACGGCCGTGTTCGCGGATGGCGCCTTTGGCAATCCGCCGATGGCCCACAACTTCCTTCGGGCCCCCAGCGATCCGTTCTTCGAGATCGGGAAGACGCATTTCCGCCACGACGGCGCCGCCAACGTGGCCTGGGCCGATGGGCATGCCAAGGCCAGCAACAGGTTGCACCGCCGCGACCCCGGCCAGCCTGGGCTCGGAGCCCTCTCCGAGGACGATGCGGCCTACGACCTTCTGTAACCGTTGAGGGAAGCAGGAAAGGAACATGATCGATCGCAGAAGCACCCTTGCAGCACTCATCGTCGCCTGCGCGCCCGTCGGCGCCATGGCCCTTACCGTCGACTTCGAGGATCTCGCTCTGGCTCCCGACAGCGCGCACTACAAGGCGCCGTTCGCCAGCAGGGGAGCGTCCTTTTCAAACGCCTACACCGACTGGGGCGGCGGCTTCGAGTCTTGGACCGGTTTCGCCTACTCCAACAAGAGCGACACGACCACCCCGGGGTTCCTGAACCAGTTCTCGGCGATCACGGGGGCTGGCCGCGGCGGGGGCGGCATCTACGGGGTCTCCTACGCGGGCAGCCCCGGAGACGCCGTGGTCGCTCTGCCCGTCGGGTTCGCGCCCATCGGGGTGTTTGTCACGAACACCACCTACGCCTACTGGTCGATGAGGACCGGGGATCTGTTCGCCAAGCGGTTCGGCGGCCACGACGGCAACGATCCCGACTGGTTCCGGCTGGTGGCCGTCGGGTATGCGGGAAGCCAGATCACGGGGCAGGCCGAGATCTACCTCGCCGACTACCGCTTCGACGACGGCTCCCAAGACTACCTGCTCACGCAGTGGACGTGGTTCGACCTGACGCCGCTCGGCGCGGCCGACCGGATCGTCTTCCAGCTTGACTCCAGCGACGTCGGCCCATGGGGCATGAACACGCCGGCGTACTTCGCGCTGGACGACCTGAGGCTCGCCAGCGTGCCTGTTCCTGAGCCCGCCGCGTTGGCGCTTTCGGCCGCGGCGCTCGGTTGGGCTGCCGCCCGTCGGCGCGGAGGACGGCGTTGAAGCCGTGGTGGGTGGCGGCAACCGCGGGGTTGCCCGTTGTCGCGCTCGCGGGTCCTTACGCCTCGAACGGCGTTCTGGCTTCGGAGGTGACGCACTGGGCCACCTCCGTGGCGGAGCTTCAGCGAGGGTATCAGAACATCGCGAACCCTTCGCTCGGATATGCGTCGTTCGGGGTGGCGTCGAACGGCTTGGGGCACCGGGACGGCTCGCTGGTCAGCCTGGGTGACGGAGGATGGATCACCCTCCACCTGGCGAAGGGCATCTCGAATGGCCCGGGCTGGGACTTCGCCGTGTGGGAGAACGGATTCCTGCTGGCTGGATCGAGCCGGGTGTTCGCCGAGCTGGCTTTCGTCGAGGTCAGCTCGAACGGAACGGACTTTTTCCGCTTCCCATCGGTCTCGCTGACCCAGACGACGACCCAGGTGGGTAGTTTCGCGGGGATCGATCCCACCGACATCCACAATCTGGCCGGTCAGTTCGTTGCTCAGGAGGGCTCGCCGTTCGACCTCGAGGACCTGGCTTCGGTCTCGCCGCTGCTGGACGTGAACCGCATCCACTGGGTGCGCCTGATCGACGTGGTGGGCTCTCTGGATCCGCAGTACGCGCGGTACGACTCGCTCGGGAACAGGATCAACGATCCTTGGCCCACTCCTTTCCAGTCTTCCGGGTTCGACTTGGACGCCGTGGGAGCCCGCTATCAGGCGGTGCCGGAGCCGGCGACCGCCGCAGCGTTGCTGCTTGGTCTCGGAGCCGCCCTGCGCCGAAGGCGCGCCTAGCCTCACGCCCGCCTACACGAGGCTGTCGAGGCCCCTGCTGCCGCAGGGGCCTCTGCCGCTTCTAGAGAAAAGGTGGAAACCGGTAAAAATGCCTGGTCGCCCGTGGCCAACGGGGCTGGGGCATGTCCTATACTTCTGCCTTAGTAGGGGGGAAGCGGTGAGGATTTGGTTCGCGCTTGGTGCGCTCGGTTTGTTCTCCGCCGGTTCGGCGACGGTGATCGCCCTTTGGGACTTCAATAGCTATCCCTCCGACGGCAACTCCACGACCGGCACATTGAATCCGGTGATCGGCTACGGGACAGCGAGCCGGATCGGGGGCGTGACCGGAACGTTCGCGCGAGGGGCGAACAGCAACGTCGCGATGGGCTGGGACAAGATGCCGAACGTCCTCGTGGACCCTGAGGATGCTAGGAACAACAACTCGGGCTGGAACCTGGCGGCCTTCGCGGCGCAAGGCACGGGCAGCGGGACGAGGGGCGCGGAGTTCCGGGTCAGCACGCTCGGCTACACCGACATCCGCGTCAGCTTCGCCATGCGGATGAGCAACACGGCGAGCAGGTACTGGCGCTTGGACTACACCCTCGACGGTTCGACGTGGATTCGCAAGGAGTACTTCGACCACAACTACGCCTACCTTTGGGATCCCAGCGCGACGCCGTGGTACGACCACTTCGTGGACTTCAGCTCGATTCCACAGGCCGGAAACAACCCGAACTTCGGCATCCGGATCCTCGCGGTCTTCCAAGATGAGGCCACCGGACGGGGGGATGCGCTGTATCTGCCGCACAGTCCCTCATCCACGTACGGCACGAGCGGCACCGGCCGGTTCGACCTCGTGGGTTTCGAGGGACGCGAGCCCGTGCCGGAGCCGGCCACGCTCGCCGCGCTCGGCCTTGGGTTGGGAGGCCTCTGGATCAGAGGTCGCAGGCGCTGAACGACCACTGAGCGGGGCCGGCCGGAGAGGCGCCTTCAGTGCCCCTCCGGCCTCTGTTCAAGGGGTCCGATGGCCGCGTCCGTTGGGTAAGGTTGGCGCGTGCTGGCTTCGGTTCTCCTGTTCACCACGTTGGTTTCCGGCGTCTCCCCGGATGTGGAGTCGAGGGCCCGCGATCTGCTCTCGCGCCTGACCGTGGAGGAGAAGGTCGGCCTTCTCGGCGGGATCGACGGCTTCTACACGAGGTCGGTGGATCGCATCGGCTTGCCAAGGCTGAAGATGAGCGATGGTCCGGTCGGCGTTCGCAACTACGGTCCGTCGGTGGCCTATCCCGCGGGCGCTTGCTTGGCGGCCACGTTCGATCCCGGCCTCGCGGAGCGGATGGGGGTTGCCCTAGGGAACGATGCGAGGGCGCGAGGCGTGCACATCCTGCTGGGCCCGGGGGTCAACATCGCCCGAGTGCCTCAGTGTGGCTGGAACTTCGAGTACTTTGGAGAGGATCCTTGGCTCGCTGGCAAGATGGCGGCGGCCTACATCCGCGGCGTCCAGTCCCGTGGGGTCGTGGCCACCGTGAAGCACTTCGCGGCGAACAACCAAGAGATCGACCGTGGCACGATCGACGTCCGTTGCGACGAGCGCACCCTGAGAGAGCTTTACCTCCCAGCCTTCGAGATGGCCGTGAAGGAGGGCAAGGCCTGGGCGGTGATGAACGCCTACAACCGGCTGAACGGCGCCTACTGCACGGCCAACGACTGGCTCAACAACCGGGTGTTGAAGACGGAATGGGGATTCCGGGGCATCGTCATGTCGGACTGGGGCGCCACCCACGACGCCGAGGGCGCGCTGAACGGCGGCCTGGATTTGGAGATGCCCGGTCCGGACGTTTGGAGGCCCGAACGCGTGCTGGCTTTGCTGAGGGAGGGGAGGGCGAGGCAGGCCGCCGTCGATGACAAGGTCCTGCGGCTTCTGCGCATGGCCGTGGCCATGGGCTTTCTCGAGCGCGACCAGACCGTTCCCTCCACACCCAGGATGCTCGGCGCCAACCGCCGAGTCGCCTTGGATGTTGCCCGCGAAGGCGTGGTGCTGCTGAGGAACGCCTCCGGAATCCTTCCTCTGGATGCCTCCCGCGTGAGGCGGATCGCGGTGCTCGGGCCGAACGCGGACCCTGCCGTGACCGGCGGCGGGGGAAGCAGCTGGACGACCCCGGAGACAGCCGTGAGCCTTCTCGACGGGCTGCGAGCCCTGCTGGGACCCGAGCGGGTGGTGCACGTTCGACCGCTGGCGGACCAGACGACGTTCGGCAGCTCGATGCCGCTGCGGGAGGGACGGCTGCAGGTGTTCGCCAACCGCAGCCTCTCGGGGGCTCCGTCGCTCGACAGAAGCCTCGAGCAGGTCGACTTCGATTGGGCCGCCGGAGGGGCGGCATCCGGTTTGCCGACCGATCGGTTCAGCGTCCGCATCACAGGCTCGCTCGTTCCACCGTCCAGCGGGCGGTACCTCTTGGCGGTCGAATCGGACGACGGCGTGCGTCTGAAGCTGAACGGTCGGACGCTGGTCGACGACTGGAACGACCACGCCGCCAAGCGCCACACGGTGGTGGTCGACCTCGAGGCGGGTAAGCCTCAGGCCCTCGAGCTAACGTACTACGAGAACGAGGGACTGGCCGTGCTTCGGTTTGGCTGGTGGCGCCAGCCCGAGCGGATGTTCGACCCTGCTGCGGAGAGGGCCTTGCGGTCCGCGGATGCCGCGGTTCTAGCCGTGGGCTTCGGGCCGGACAGCGAGGGCGAAGGGTGGGACCGCAGCTACGCTCTTCCGGAGCCGCAGGTTCGCCTGATCCATGGAGCCGCCAAGTTGAACCCGAAGCTGGTCGTGGTGCTGTTCGCCGGCGCCGGCGTTCAGTCCGCGAACTGGGTGGGCAGAGTGCCGGCTCTGCTCCATGCGTGGTATCCAGGGCAGGAAGGTGGACAGGCGATCGCCGAGATCCTTCTGGGCCTCGTCAACCCCAGCGGCAAGCTTCCGACCACTTGGGAGAGAAGGTTCGAGGATCTGCCTGCAGCCAAGAACTATCCCGGCCGGAACGGCTCGGTGCGTTACGAGGAGGGATGGAGGGTCGGATACCGTTTCTTCGACAGCTCGGGCGTCAAGCCGCTGTTCGCGTTTGGCCATGGCCTGTCGTACACCCGCTTCGAGTACTCGGGCCTGCGCGTCTTGCGTTCCGCGGAGGGCGTCAAGGTTCGCTTCCGCCTTCGCAACGCGGGGGCCAGGGCCGGCAAGGAAGCGGCGCAGGTCTACGTGGTCCCACCCAAAGGCCCGGTGGACAGGCCGTTCAAGGAGCTGAAAGGCGTAGCCAAGGCTGCCCTGAGGCCCGGAGAGACAAGGGAGGTCGAGGTGATCCTCGAGCCGAGGGCCTTCCAGCGCTGGGACCAGGCCGCGCGGGACTGGGTCACCGACCCCGGCAGATACGGGATTTGGGTGGGTTCGTCGTCGGTGGACCGTCGCCTGTATTCCGAGGTGAAGCTGCCTTGAGGAGTCCGGACCTTCTGGCTTGGGCGGATCAGCTGGAGGAGAGCCTCTGGAAGGATCTGGTGGACCTTTGGATTCCACGATGCGTGCATCCGCAGGGCGGCTTCCACCAGGACTACGACCGCCTGTGGCGTCCGGTGGGGGAGGAGGAGCGGTTCCTCGTGTTCCAGTCGCGGGTCCTGTGGGCCTCCGCGACGCTCGCGGAGGCATACCCGCAGCGGCGCGAGGCGCTGTTGCCCGTAATGCGGCACGGATTGGAGATGCTCGCTCGCATGCGCTCGACGAGCGGCGGGATGTTTCGCACGAACACCCGGCCCGACGGGCAACCGATCGGCGCGAACGACGAGCTGCAGTCGTCCTACGCGCTGGCGTTCGCGTTGTTCGCCCTCAGCGCGGCCGCCCGGGTGGACCCCCAGGGCGCGGCTCTCGACCTGGCCCTGCAGACGCACGCTTGGATCGAGAGCCGCGTTTGGGACCATGAGCGCGGTGGCTACTTCGAGCTGGTGAGGCCGGATGGCGCGCCGATCGTGCATCGGAGGGGCTCGCACGCGCCGCGCCGAACCCACAACACCGCGATGCATCTTTTCGAAGCTTTCGTCGAGCTGGCCCGGCTGAATCCGAGCGGGCCGGCCGCGGCTTCGGCGCGAAGGGCGCTGGAGTGGATGCGGCGGCATCTGTACCTTTCTCGGGGCTGCTTCCTCGCGCACGTGGACCTCGACCACCGTCCGATCGACGACGAGGTGGCGTACGGCCACGACGTGGAGACGGCGCACCTGTTGCTGGACGCCACGGAGTACGCCCCGTCTGTGTTGGATCGCGCCCTAGCCGCCGAGCTCGCCGATCGGCTCGTGCTGCATGCGCTTCAACATGGCTGGGACGCCGCGACCGGCTCGTTCTGGTCGGCCGGGACCGTGGCTGGTGGTCCGCGGCGGTCGGGTCGCGTGTGGTGGGTCCAAGCCGAATGCCTCTACGGACTCTTGCGCGCCGCGGAGTGCCTTCCGGCCAGGCGGACGGAGCTCCTGGAGGCCGCTCGGAGGCAGTGGGATTGGATCCGACTTCGGCAGCTCGACCGCGAGCACGGCGGGTGGTTCCAATTCGTGGACGAGAACGGCTCGCCTCTGGACGGTGGAGTCAAGGGCCACCGCTGGAAGTCGATGTACCACGAGACCAGGGGTCTTCTGTACGGGGCCCGAGCGTTGCGCCGGATGGCCCAATCCGAAGGTTGCTCCTGATGCGGCGACGGCCTCGGTCTCTGGGGAGCCAGCAGGGGACGACGTGGAAGCCTCGGCGTGGCGGAAGGGTTCGCCACCCCCTGGGAGCAAAGGCAGGTCGGACCTAATCGGCTTGCGACTTGGGTTGGTCGCACGCTCTAAGGGAGTCCTCCGACCAGGATCGGGAGCCGCCGTCGCCGAGGCTTCTCCGTGTTCCACGAGGTCGGTCGCACTCGACGAACCATAGCCCCTTGGCTCTTGCGGCCGCGACGGCCAAGCCGCGGCGGGGATGGTGGTTCGATCGCCTTCGGGGGTTCCTTGGCGATCGCTACGCGGGTGCTCGGCCGCTGCACGCTGGGGAAGGCCGGATTCGGTGGATCGCCGACAGCCTGAGCCCGCCCGTCAGCACAGAGCCGCTCAGACG
>JAOACB010000080.1 GCA_026418055.1 Fimbriimonadales bacterium | reverse complement strand
GGAGTGCAACCTGATCAAGCAGCACCGCCCGCCGTACAACGTGCGGCTCCGCGACGACAAGAGCTACCCGTTCATCGCGGTCACCCACGAGCGCTTCCCCAGGGTCGTGTTCACGCGCCGACCGAGGAAGGATGGAAGCCGCTATTACGGTCCCTACAGCAACGCGTTCGCGGTTCGAGAGACCATCCAGCTGCTGCACCGCCTGTTTCCGCTCATCCCCTGCGGCAAGAGCTGGAGCGGCAGAAGGATGCAGCGGCCCTGCCTGTACCACCACCTGGGCCAGTGCCTGGCGCCCTGCGCCGGCTTGGCGGACGAGAACGAGTACGCCGAGGTGATCCGCCGCGTCGAGCGGTTCCTCTCCGGCAAGGAGGAGGAGCTGGCATCGGCCTTGCGCGAGGAGATGGAGCAGGCCGTGGAGGCCCTCGAGTTCGAGCGCGCGGCGAAGATCCGGGACCAGCTCAAGGCGCTCGACGAGGTTCTGCAGAAGCAAAAGGTGCTGTCGACCGACGGCGAGGACCAAGACGTGATCGCCGTGGTGAAGGACGAGCGGGGTGCGGCGATCCAGATGCTGTTCATCCGCGGCGGCAAGCTGATCGGCCAGCGCCAGTACCTGCTGGAGGGCGCCGCGGAGGCTCCACCGGGAGAGGCTGTGCAGGAGTTCCTGAAGCAGTACTACGCCGACGCTCCCGAGGTGCCCCGCGAGATCCTGCTGCCGGTCGACATCGAGGAGCGGAGGATCGTGCAGCAGTGGCTGCGTTCCAAGCGCGGCTCCGCGGTGACGATCGAGGTGCCTCAGGGCGGCGAGAAGATGAAGCTGGTGGACCTGGCCGCCGCGAACGCGGAGCAGGCCTTGGCCACCTTCAGCCTCGAGGCCCAGCGGCGGGAGGAGTTCGCCGATGCGGCCCTCTCGGAACTGCAGGAGGCCCTGGGGCTGGGCACCCCTCCCCGGCGCATCGAGGGCTACGACATCTCGAACATCCAGGGAACGGCTCCGGTTGGATCGATGGTGGTGTTCGAGGATGCCGCTCCGACCAAGAGCGAGTACCGGCGCTTCCGGATCAAGTTCCATCCCGAAAGCCCCAACGACTACGCGATGATGGGCGAGATGCTCCTGCGCCGCCTGCGGTCTTACCTGGAGGGCGACGCGAAGTTCGCGAAGCTGCCCGACCTCATCCTCGTGGACGGCGGCAAGGGCCAGCTGTCGGCGGCGCTGCAGGCGAGGGACGATCTGGGCCTCGCGGTCCCGATGGTGGGGTTGGCGAAGAAGATGGAGGTTCTGTTCGTGCCCTCTCGGCTCGCCGGAGGAGGGTACGCCTACGAGCCAGTCGAGTTGCCCCTCAACTCTCCGGGTCTGACCGTCCTGAGGCGCCTGCGCGACGAGGCGCACCGCTTCGCCCTGTCCTTCCACCGCAAGGTGCGGGAGAAGCGGGCCACCGGCTCGGCCCTCGAGGAGATCCCGGGCATCGGACCAAGGCGGCGACGGCTGCTGCTGCGGACGTTCGGGTCCGTGGAGGGGATCCGCCGGGCGTCGGTCGAGGAGATCGCCGCGGTGCCGACCCTCACCCGCCGTCTCGCCGAGCAGATCCTCGAGCACCTGAGGGCAGACTGAGCGTCGGTCGGCTCCCGTGGTCTATCATCAGGGGGTATGTTGCCCCAAGATCGCCACGCTGACCGCATCGAAAGCCTGATCGGCCAGATGACCCTCGAGGAGAAGGCGGGGCAACTGAACCAGGAGCCCAGCACGGTCGACGTGCCGCTCGACATGGTGGAGAAGGGCCTGGTCGGGTCGCTCATCTGCGCCAACAGCGCCTACGCGGGCACCGACCGACAAGCCAGGGTGCGAGCGGCGGCTCTGAACGAGCTCCAAAGGGTCGCCGTGGAGCGCAGCCGCCTGGGCATCCCGCTGCTCTTCGCCCGAGACGTCATCCACGGACACCGCACGGTGGGGCCGATTCCGCTGGGCCAGGCCGCCTCCTTCTGGCCCGAGGGCGTGCGCCGCCTGGCGGAGATCGCCGCCCAGGAGGCAAGGGCGGACGGCATCCATTGGACGTTCACGCCGATGCTGGACATCGCCCGCGATCCGCGCTGGGGGCGCATCGCGGAGGGCTTCGGAGAGGATCCCCACCTGGCGTCGGTGATGGCCGAACAGGTGGTGCGGGGCTTCCAAGACGCCGGCCTGCACTCGGGCAAGGGCATGGCCGCATGCGCCAAGCACTACGTGGCCTACGGCACGGCGGAGGGAGGCCGCGACTACAACACGGGCGAGGTCACCCCGACCACCCTCGAGAACGTGTACCTTCCCCCCTTCAAGGCCGCGGCGAGGGCCGGAGTCGCCACCGTCATGGCTGCCTTCATCGAGTTCGATGGTCGGCCCGCCACCGCCAACCCCGACCTGCTGAACGGCATCCTGAGGCGCCGCTGGGGCTGGGACGGGGTGATCGTGAGCGACTGGAACGCCGTCGCGGAACTCGTCAACCACGGCGTCGCCGCGGATCTGGCGCAGGCCGCCGAACTGGCCCTGCTCGCCGGGGTGGACATCGACATGGCGGGCGGAGCCTACTGGCGCCACCTGCCCGACCTGGTCCGCTCGGGCCGCGTGCCGGTGGAGGTGTTGGACGCCGCGGTGCGGCGCGTGCTGCGCCTCAAAGCGGCTTGCGGCCTTTTCGACGACCCTTACACTCCGGAGGACGCCGCGATCGTCGAGATTCCCGACGAGCACCGGAGGGCAGCCCGCGCGCTGGCACACCGATCGATCGTCCTGCTGAAGAACCAAGGCGGCATCCTGCCCCTCCGGCCCGGCCTAAGGATCGGCTTGGTTGGTCCGCTGGCCAATCCCCAGGCGAAGGAGACCTTCTTCGGCACTTGGACGCTGGACGGCGAGGAAGAGGACATGACCGACCTCCTCTCCGCGATGCGCGCGCACGCAGCCCCCAGGGAGGTTTGGCACGCGTTGCTTCCCGACGAGGCCGTGGCGCAAGCCAGGCTCTGCGACGTGGTCGTGGCCGTCGTGGGAGAGTGGCGGCACCGCAGCGGCGAGGACAACTCCACCACGACGCTCGACCTGCCTCCCGGCCAAACGGAGCTGCTGCAGTACCTCGGCCGGATCGGCACGCCGCTGGTCGCGGTGGTGGTCGCGGGCCGCAGTCTCGCGGTGGAGCCTGTGCTGGAAGCCGCCGACGCCGTGCTGTTCGCGTTTCACCCGGGTTTGGAGGCCGGTCCCGCGATCGCCGACGTGCTGATGGGCGACGCCGAGCCCGGCGGCAGGTTGCCCGTCACCTTTCCGAGGAGCCTCGGTCAGGTTCCGATCTACTACAACCGCAAGAACACTGGACGCCCGGTGCCGAACTTCCGGTACCGCTACGTCGATCGGCCTGACTCTCCCCAGTTCCCCTTCGGCTTTGGCCTGGGATACACGACGTTCGAGTACAGCGACCTCGAGGTCGAGGTCGACCGCGACGGCCTACGCGCCAGGGTCACCGTGACCAACACAGGCCAGCGAGACGGCGAGGAGGTCGTCCAGCTGTACCTGCGCGACGATGTGGCCTCGCTCAGCCGACCCATCAAGGAGCTCAAGGCGTTTCAGCGAGTCGCCATCCCCGCCGGACGCTCGCTGCGGGTCAAGCTGTCGGTGCCGCGCCAGGCGATGGGCTTCTTCGACGGCGAAGGGCGGTTGCACCTGGAGCCGGGCACGTTCACCGTGTGGGTGGGACCGAACTCCGAAGAGGGCCTGCAGACCCAGTTCCGGTTCGACGGTTGATTGGCGCGCCCGGCGGGATTCGAACCCGCAACCAACGGCTTAGAAGGCCGTTGCTCTATCCGTTGAGCTACAGGCGCGTTCCGGATCGGCACTAGGATACCTCCCGGGTGTGACGGCCACGTCCGTGCCGCAATCCTCCCGGCGGGAGCGGAAGCCTCCCCTTCGGCCTCGGCAGACCACCGAGCGGTGCCGGGCGCCAAGGTTCCCAAGGATCCCGTGCGGGCTACTGGCGACCGGGGGCGGGCGACCCGCAACCTCGGGCCTCAAGGTCGGGCCGAAGGTTGCGCGTGGGGCACCTTCGTCCAGTCCACCTGGCTCCCGCGCACGCTGTGAGGAATCAGGAACACTCCAACCATCACCACCAGCGCTGCCCAGTACGCCGCCAGGCTCCACTTCGGGCGCACCCTGCCGACCCACCAAGCGGCCACCCAGAAGGCCCAGGCGACGAGGGTCTTCGTGTCCGTGAGGTCCTCCCCCACCGGCCAACCGGTCCACCAGGCGTCGAACGCGTACTTCTGCATCATCGGACCCAGCACGAACCCCCCGAGGGTCAGGAACGCCACCACCCATGGCGCGAACCGCAAGGCGTTGGATTCCCGCAGAAGCGTGGCGATCGCTCCGCGAAAGGCGAAGATCGGACCGCAGAAGATCGCGAGGATGTGCACGAGCAGCAGCCACGTCGGCACGGGGTCCTTGTAGCGCAGGATCGCCGAGCCGTCGGTGGGCAGGATCTCCAGCGAGCCGTTCGGCGCCTCCAGCCGCACTTGATACTCGAGCTTCGCTGCGCGCTGGAAGAGCGGCAACTCGGCGACGAGCCTCGGGCCATCCCTCCGCATCTCGATCGCCTGCCACTCGTCGCTGGTAGGGTAGCGCCGCCATACGAGCTGGCCGCGCAGGGTCGGCCCCGCCACCACCTCCACCTTGGCAGGCGCGGTGGTCTCCTGCGAGCGGATCAGCCGCCCGCTCACGTGCTCGCCGCCCACGATCGTGCGCACGGAGATCGGGTAGGTGGGGCCGGTGCGCCTCTGGTAGATCAGCAGCGATCCCGTCAGAACGACCGCAAGGATCCAGGCCGCGAGAGGCTTCCAACGCCGGTCCATGCGGGCATTATGGCAAGTCGCCTCGCCGCAGGGCCTCGAGCAACGCCTCCCGAGCCAGCCTCTCGTCGTCCGGCGGCAAGGCGCCCTCGAGGACCCTCTCCAGCAACCAGCTCTTCGCCCGGCCCACCATCGGACCCTCGGGCCAACCGGTCAGAGCCATGATCTGCTCCCCACTCAGAGGGCTCCGGAGCTTCTGCGCGGGCGTGATCCTCCCGAGCTCCTCCAACCTCCGCCGCAAGGCTCCGAAGTCCGGGTGGGGCGTGCCGGGACGATGCGCCGATGCGTCCGCCTCGGCGACCCGCAGCAATCTGTCGAGGCTTCCGCCGAAGTCGCGGAGCAGACGCCGCAACGCCGCGTCGCCGAGCCGCTCCGGGTCGAGCACGCGCATGTGGCCCCGAACGAGGGCGGACACCTCCGCGATCAGAGCGCCGGGAAACCGCATGTCCCTCAGCCAGCGCTCGGCGATCTCGGCTCCCACTCGCTCGTGTCCGAGAAAGCGGATCCTTCCGTCCGGCTCCTCCGTTCGCGTGGCCGGCTTGCCGACGTCGTGCAGCAGGACGGCGAGGCTGCACGCCGGGTCGCCGGGTCCCAGGCTCCGCAGGGCCAGCAGCGTGTGGCTCCATACGTCCAAGTGGTGCTGGTGGCCTTGGGCCACGCCCGCCATGGCGGCCAGCTCGGGAGCGAACAGCCCGAGCAAACCCAAGTCGAGCAGATCCTGCAGGCAACGGTCGGCCTCCGCCAGGCCGAGCATTCGAACGAGCTCGTCTCGGATGCGCTCCCGACTCACGATGCCGAGGCGCTCGCGCGCGGCCCGGATCGCCTCGTAAAGCCCTTCGGCTGGATTCATGCCGAGCTGCCATCGGAAGCGCACCGCCCGCAACATGCGCAACGGATCCTCCCGGAACGTCTCGGCCGGATCCAGCGGCGTGCGCAGAACGAGGTTGCGCAGGTCCTCCCATCCCCGCTCGAGAGGGTCTCGCAGCTCGCCCGTGTGCACGTTCTCGTACAGCGCGTTCACGGTGAAGTCGCGCCGCAGCGCGTCGTCGCTCAGCGTGGCTGGCCTCACGTCGGGCTTCCGGCTGTCGGGACGGTAGCTCTCCTTGCGCGCGGTGACGAGCTCGACGGTCGATCCCGCCACGCGCACCATCGCCGTGCCGAAGCGCGGGTAGGTCACCGGATCGATCTCGGAGAGGCCGGTCTCTCGGCACCACTGCGCAAAGACGAGGGCGGAGCCCTCCAGCACAAGGTCCAGATCTTTGGGCTCGGGACGACCCAGGAGGCGGTCGCGCACGGCCCCGCCGACCAGCCACAGGCGACCCTCCCAACTCGTGCCGCGCGTGCGCTCGCGGATCAGCTCAAGCGGGGGCCCCACGCCGTTGCCTTCGGGCTCGCTGGAACTCGGCCGCCCTCTCCCACTTTCCAATGGTTCGGATGTCCCGGCGCCGCACGTCCAGGGCCTCGTAGATCTTCCCGACCAACACCTCGTACACGTCTTCGCCCGGCCTGTTCTTCTCGATGTAGTCGAAGGCCCCCCGCTTCATGCACTCGACCGCATTGGCGACCTGGCCGTAGGCCGTCATCACGATCACTTGGGCGAACAGGTCCCGGGCGAACGCCGCCTGGAGAACCCTCACGCCCGCCTGCGGGTCCTCCATGCTCATGTCCGTCACCACCACGTCGTAGGGGTGCTCGGCCTCCGACAGCTTCGAGATGGCCTCCGAGGCCGACTCGGCCAGATCCACGTGCCAGCCCTCGCGCTCGAACCGCCGCTTGAGCGCGCGCAGGACGTCCTCTTCATCGTCGATGACCAAGATGCGGGCCATGCCGAACTCAGTATAGTCCCTCAGCGACGTCCGTCACCGATCGGCCCGCTCACCGGGGGGTTCTGCCGCTCCCGGGCCTGCTGCGTCTGCTGGGCCTGGGCCTCCCTCTTCTGGCCCGGCAAAGGCGGAACCTCGTCCTCCTCAGCGTACACGTCGCCTTGCAGGCCCTGCGCGGTCCATTGGTCGTCGTTCTCGCGGGTCGAGAACTCGAACCAGTCCGCCGCGAGGTCATCCCCCAGCGAAGTCTTGATGCGCGTGTCCCTCTTGCCGGGCGAGCTCACGAGGCGCAGCGTCTCCTTCTCGCCGTCGTAAAGCGCCTTGTCGCACCACCCGTAGCGCCATCGGCCCCCACTCAGCTCCTGACGCGCCTGCGGCCTTCCCTCGATGACCGCCCGGCGTTGGCCCTCGGCATACCAGTACTCGATGCGCTCGGCCAGCACGACGACGGGGTACTTCCGAGCGGACTTGGTGGACCGAACCTCCTCGTCGGCCTGCCTGTCCTCTCCCGGCGGGGCGGGGGGCCGATTCTTCGCGATCTCCTCGGGCACCTCGGGCCGGAACGGGGGAATCTCCTCCTCCTTCAGCTCCTGACGATCCTCCGGCTTGAGCACCATCTGCACCCGGCCGGAGAGCACCGCCCGCCTCTCCCTTCGGTAGACGACGGCTTTGTCGCAAACCAAGTTCGCCTTCTTGCTGAAGTAGCGCACGCCGCCCGTGGCGGTGATCACGTCGGTCTTGATGTCCCGTTCGATCCGAGGAGCCTTCACCAGAACCTCCCCGTCGGTGGCCTCGGCGTCCAGCCACACCTCGAGGCCTGCGGCGGAGCGGGTGGCGCCAGACGAGCGGAAGGTCCACTTCGACCGCTTCGGGTCCTTCGCGTCATCCAGCGACACCGCGGCCAATCCAACCCAGGTCGCAGGGCCGATCTTGAAGCTGCCGTCGCTGGGGGAGTAGATCAGCGAGGC
>JAOACB010000079.1 GCA_026418055.1 Fimbriimonadales bacterium | reverse complement strand
AGATGTGTATAAGAGACAGCTTCCAGGTAGCGTTCCAGCCAGCCTCCCGAGAAGAAGTTGAGCGCCGCCGGATCCCGATTGCACACGAGATGCAGCACGCGACGAGGGTGCCGAACATACTGGAACTCCTCCAGCAGGCCGAGGTCTCGCGCCGAGGTGGCGAACTGGCAATTCGCCGAGATCTCCTCCGCCGAGGCGTCCGCGAGATCGACCGAGCAGCGCAGCCCGTTGTTCATCGCGGCCCGGATCTTGCGCAACTGGCTGCGCAGCAAGGCGTGGCGCTCGCCGAGGAACCAAGCCAAACGATTCATCGGCTCCGCCTCGTCGCTGGGCAGAGCCATGCCCTTCACGACGAAGCCTCTCTGCTCGAGGATGCCGAGGAGGGTTGGTTGCGGAGACGCCGCGCCCGCAACCGTCGGCTCTGCGGGCCATGAAGGACCCGCAGAGGGTGCGCTTGGTGGGTCCGCCAGCCGGCGCATCCCCTCCAGAGCGGCGGCCAACCGGTCGAGGGCCGCCGCCAGACGCTCCAGCGTCTCGAACCGTGGGTCCGGCCAGGGGCGGCCGTTGCCCGGTACGGGATCCCGACGAGATACGGGTGGGGGAAGGGTTTCCATCGTTTCCCATTTCTAGCCAGGCCGGACTTTCGCGCCAGCCTAAGGGTCGCCCGGGCGCCCTCCGGGCCGATGGGCCCGGGCCTTTCGGTCGGATGGCTACGGATCGGTTGTCCGCCTCCGAGGTACGGGTTTCGTTCGCATGCACTACCGTGCCGGCCAACTCTTCCACCACCCGCAAGCGGCGCGACGCCCGGAACCGAGGCCGAAGGCCAGGCCCGCTGGAAGCCGAACCATGAGGTCGGTCATGCAGCGGTTCGGCGCCACCGGGTTCGCATGGAACCGCTCCGCCTCCTTGATCCGGCTCTCCAGGCCGCTAGTGCTCCGATGGTCCGGCACCATCTCCCTTCGAACACACCTTCTGCCGGACGGGACTGCTGACAAAAGGGAGCCATCCTTCGCCGGGTTGGATGGAGCATTCTTCGATTCTCCTGGGCAATGCGAAGGGGATTCGCGGTGGAACATAGGTTGGTGGTAGGCTCATGGAAGCCAAAGATTGGGTCATCACCGAACGTCCGGCTTTGCCGAAGATCCAAGGAGGGGATGTGGTGTCTCCGACAGAGCGAGCTCGAGGAATGCTGGAGGCCCTCAAGGCGGCCGCCGAAGATGCCAAAGTGCAGTTCGGTGGCAGCCTGTGGAGGCGCCTCTTAGCGTCGCTGCTTAGCAAGCGGTTCGTCATTCTGACCGGCCTCACAGGGTCAGGCAAGACCCTCTCGGCGCGGCTTTTGGCGACTTGGTTGGGACCTGCCTCTTTGGAATGGCGGCGGCAGTTCGAGCCGGGCGAGAAGTTCCGCATTGCAAGGATGGAGTACCTGGTTCGCAGGGCCGACTCGCTGAGCTACGAAGTCTGGAACGACGATCGGGAGGACGAAGCCGTCAAGATTCTTCTGTCCCGGGAGGTCCTGGACGAGTGGATCAGCTACATCGAGAAGAACCACGTCGATGAGTCAATCGGTTCATTGGAGCTGCGGGACGCGGTTCAGGAACAGAGCCGGTGGAGCAACAACGTCCACAGCTTCCACGCGCCCTTGAAGGCGGCGGCATTCTCCCTCCTGAAGAAGCAGCCTATTGCAGTGACCAGGTCTTCCGACGTGCTGCCCGTCGGGGCAGACTGGACCTCGCGGGAGAGCCTCCTCGGCTACCCTGATGCCTTGGACTCAAAGCGGTTCGTTGCCCAGCCTGCGCTGCTCAAGGTTCTCGATGCCTGCGAGGACCCTGGTCGCCCCTACTTTCTTATTCTGGACGAAATGAACCTCTCCCACGTCGAGCGCTACTTCGCGGATTTCCTGTCCGCGATGGAGTCGGGCGAACCGATTCCGCTGTACCGAGGGGAGGAGCGCAGCGCCGACGGCCGTCCGATTCCTCAAGAGCTCCGCCTACCGGACAACCTTTTTGTCGTGGGTACGGTCAACGTGGACGAAACGACCTACATGTTCTCACCCAAGGTGCTGGACCGAGCGCAAGTGATCGAGTATCGGGTGGAGGAAAGTGAAATGGAGCGGTTCCTCGGCGGCGGAGCCAAACCGGACCTTTCGGTGATCGCGGGCCAAGGCAGCCCCTTCGCGGATTGCTTCCTCGAACTGGCGAGGGATCCGAAGCTGGGCGCCTGGGACGACGAGGAAGCGCAGAGATTCGCGAGCGAGTTGATGGGCTTCTTCAGCGTTCTGCAACGCCATGGGGCTGAGTTCGGCTTCCGAACAGCCCACGAAGCCCGGCGCTTTGCCAGCCTCTATCGAATCTTGGAGCCAGGGGAACCCGGACAGGATTGGCTTGCCGAGGCGATGGACTGCGTTGTGTGTCAGAAGCTACTTCCCAAGCTGCACGGAAGCCGGGCGAAGCTCAGTCCCATCTTGCAGGATCTATGGAGCCTCTGCCTGCAGGCTCCGGAGAGCCGATCGCAACCGGAGAATCGGGATGTGCCCGACCGAGCGAGAGCTCGCGAGGCACGCTATCCGCTGAGTGCGGACAAGATCGCCCGCATGTGGTCGATGCTGCAGGACCACGGCTTTGCTTCGTTCGCGGAGGCATGAAGCCGCATCGGGTACCCCTTTTCGGCAAGGGCGGCCGACAGGTTGCCGTCTTGGAGATTTGGTCGGCCCTGCAAGGACCTCCGGATGCGTCGCTCGAGGGTGAATCCGAAGTCCAGCTCTGTGAGCAGCGATCCTACGAGTACCGCTTGGACGGCGAAGGGCTGGTCCTCCGCTGCCCCCTCGCCAAGCGGAGCGAGCGGGCGAACCCCGGCGAGGACTTCGGCCGCATCGACACAGGCAACTTCGTCGGCAACCTTCACCTCGAAGTCGTTCGGCCTGAGGCACCGGACGTACCCGTTGGGTCCACTTTTCTAACGGTGCGATCGGAGAAGCTCGAGTACCGAACGCACTACCGCGGCATGCTGCGTTACTTGGCCCAGCGCTTCGAGGCGATGATTCTCGAGGCCCGCAGCGCGAGCCGCATGACTTGGCAAACCGATCTGAGTCAGCGCCTGCAGAATCCAGCTTGGGTGCAGCTCCAGCTGGAGTTCCTTCGGCAAACGCTGACCGACGCGGAGTTCTGGGCGGCGGTGCATCGGGTCACCCAGTTTCCCCACGAGCGAGTGGTCGCAGCCAGAAGCCAAGAACCTGTCGGAAAATCCGCACGACTGAGCGCCGCCGAGGTCCGGCAGCTTGCGTCTCGCCAGCCTCGCTGCACGTCGCCACCGAACAGCCATCTGGCACGAATCGGGCTTGATACGCTGCCGGTGACCTTGGAGATCGCGCGAAAGTCCCTCACCACCGATACGCCGGAGAACCGTTTCGTCCGGGATGTTCTCCGCTCCTTCGAGCTGTTCTTGGAAAGGATCTCCGCAGAGATGGCGGGAGAGAGCTGGGCCGACGTTCGCCGAGAGGCGCACCTCTTGCGCAAAGCCTTGGCCGAAACGCTCGCGCGACCGTTCTTCGCCGAACTCGCGGAGTCGGCGCACGTGCCGCTGGCGAGCCCGGTTTTGCAGCGTCGGCCCGGGTACCGCGAGGTCTTCAGAGCATGGCTCCAATACCAGTCTCTGGCCCACCTCAGTTGGTCGGCTGCACAGGACGTGTTCTCCGCCGGACAGAGAGACGTTGCAGCGCTCTACGAGTATTGGCTGTTCTTCGTCCTGCTGCAGTGGTTCGAGCAAGCATGCGGGGTGCGGTTCAGCCCGGAACAACTGTTCAGCCTTGATGCCTTGGAGCTGAAACTGCAGAAGGGAAAGCGCTTGGGACCGTTCGTGGCGGAGATTGCGCCTTCCGGGCGGAGAATGCTTGCTGCATTTTCCTTCAACACGCTCTTTCCGGCCAATCGGTCCTCGTCTCAGCGGGGCACCTGGACGAGGAGCCTCCGCCCCGACTACACGTTCACGTTTTGGCCTGCGAACCTGTCTGAAGAGGACGCCGAGCGCCTCGACATGCTCGTGCATGTGCACTTCGATGCCAAGTACCGCATCGAGGGATTGGATGCGCTGTTCGGCGGGGAAGAGGATCCGGGGGATGAGCAAGGGAAAGACGACCGTGTCTACAAGCGCCAGGACCTTCTGAAGATGCACGCCTACCGCGACGCGATCCGTCGCTCGGAGGGGGCTTACGTCCTTTTTCCGGGTGAGAAGGGGGAGCAGTTCCGGGGCTTTCAGGAGATCCTGCCGGGCTTGGGGGCGTTCGCGATCCGTCCCGGACCTTCGGGAGAACCCGAGGGTTTGGAAGACCTTGAGCGCTTCCTCCTCCATGTCCTGGACCATCTCGGAAGGCGCGGCACCGCCCGGGAGCGGCTCCGTTACCATCGCTACAAGACCTACGTGAGAGAGGTCCCAACCGAATACGTTGCCGACCCGGCAGCGAACCGGAGTCTGGATTCCCTGGGAGAGCCGCTGGCTCCTCCGGCCGAAACGGTGGTCCTTGTTGCTTGGGTGCAGGACGACGCACAGCTGGAGGACGTTCGAAAGGGCAAGTACTACGTCAGGCTAGGCCGCCGGCGCGGCTCCTTGCGCCTCACCCCCTTGCTCGCCGCGGCGAGCAAGGTTCTCCTGCGAGGCAAGAGCAAGGTCTTGCCGGGGCTGTACGCGATCACAGACCCTGGAATGCAGGTTATGACTTGCAGGGAAATGATCGATGCGGGCTTCGGAACGTGGGCCGAGGCGGATGCGAACGACGACTGGATCTACGGAGTGTTCGACATTGCGCCGGATCCAGACTTCACCGACTGGGAGTGGGATTCAGCGGAGTTGAAGCGATGCTTGGAGTCGTTTGAGAAGGAGCGGCTTCCCGAGGGCTTCACACGCTTGGGGCGGTCCTCGTCGTTGCCGAGGGTGCTGACTCTGGACTACCTGCTGCCTGCGCTGCTTCCTTCTCGAAAGCCTTGAGCCTTCGAAGCAGCCCTCCGAAGGCTGCTCCTCAGCCGCCTGCCGGGAGGCAGAGCGCCTAACGGGCGAGGCTACCCATGGGGTCCCAGGGCTCGAGCTCGATCGGCTCCTGATCCAGCACCGCCAGCACGTGCGGCGGCAGGTGCTTCTTGGCCACCGCCACCTCGAACAGGTGCTCGTCGAACCAGGCGTCCGACATGGCGTAGTAGCCTTTGTCCGCCCGCTCGTCACCCCAGGAGTTCTCGACCCGCCACTGGCGCGGCCGACCGGCCTCGTCCAGATCCACACCCGTGAACACCATCGCGTGGTTCATGGCCGTGTCGCCGAAGTCCAGCCGCTCGGCCTTGGTCATCCGAACCGACGTTCCGTAAAGGCTGTCGAAGTCGTGGATCTCCAGATCCATCCAGCCCAGCTCGCCGTCGAAGTCCTTGCCCACGTCGCAGCCGAACCACACCGGCTCTCCGTCCCTCAGCTGGGCCACGGCAGCGGCCTTCAGCTCCTCGATCGGCACGTTCGCGTACCGCACGATGCCGCCCCCGACCACGTTGCCCAGGAAGCGAACCGTGTAGAGTCGGAACAGCTGCTTGGACTCTTGGGGGCAGTGGATCAGGCAAACCTGCTCGTCCAGGTCGGCCTGCACGTGCCTGCGGAAGAACTCCTGAGGGGTGAGCCAGCCCTCCCGGTGGAAGCCCTTGTCCTTGTCGCGCCACTGCCACCAGAAGCGGCGCGTCGGCTCTCCGTAGTGGATCACGAGGACGCGATAGACCTCCCCCAGCATCTCGCGCTTGCGGGCGCGCAGAGCCTCCAGGGGTTGCCCTTGGACGTGCATCCGCCTCAGTTCGCAGGCGTGCTCCCGCAGCTTCCTCGTGACCAGCGTCGTCACCGCCGCGGTGTTCGAGCTGCCCTCGGTCTCCGGCTGGACGCTCTTCGGGACGCACCCGTACTTGCGCACGAGGTTCACGAACATGTCCCACTGGCCTCCGTCCTGCACCGGGTTCTGCAGAAGGAAGCTCACCAACCGCCCGTCCACCGGCTCGTCCAGGGTCAGCAGCATCGACTCCAGGAAGTAGTTGGCCTTTTCGAACTTGTCCCAGAACGCCAGGTGGCTCTGGCTGATCTCGAAGTCCTCGCCGACGTTCAGGCTCTTGATCGCCGCTCGCCGCAGCGTGTTCAGACCGGCGAACAGCCAGCAACGGCCGCTGGCCTTCTGCGCCGTGGCCTTGTTCTCGGGCAGTTGGATGCTGTAGCTGTTGTTGAACTGCACCAGCCTGCGGCGGTTCAACACCAGCTTGCCGGGAGGAGCCGCGCACGCGGCGTTCATCGAGGCCTTCCATCGGGGTTCGGCCTCGAAGGCCTGTTGGAAGCCCTCGATCTGCTCGGGCGTGAGGGCGCCGTCGGGGGAGGAGAGGATCTTGGAGACCGCCATGGGGGCCATTGTGGCACGCCGCGCTCATGCCTGCGAGCGGGGGTGAGACTCCTCCACGGCCTGCCGCAGACGGTCGATGCTCACGTGGGTGTAGATCTGCGTGGTGGACAGGTTCTCGTGGCCCAGCAGCTGCTGCACCGTCTTCAGGTCGGCCCCGCCGTCCAGCAGGTGGGTGGCGAAGCTGTGGCGAAGGGTGTGGGGGGACACGTCCGGCGGCAGGCCCGCGCGCCTGGCCCACCGCTTGACGACGTTCTGCACGGTGCGCGCCGTCAGCCTCCGGCCCTGGGGATTGGTGAACAGCGGCTGACCCTCGTTGGGGGGAGTGCGCTCTTGGCGCAGGTACCGCCGCAGAGCCTCCCTGCAGGCCTGCCCGAAGAACGCCACGCGCTCCTTGTTGCCCTTGCCCACCACGCGCAGCTGACAAGCCTCGAGATCGACGTCGTGCAGGTCGAGGCTCACGGCCTCGCCCACGCGCAGTCCGGCCCCGTACAGCAGCTCGAGGAGGGCGGCGTCTCGGAGGGGCGTGCGGCTGGGAGGGGGCTGGTCGAGCAGGGCCGAAGCCTGCTGCAGGGTGAGCACCTGCGGCAGGGTGCGGCGCTGGATCGGCGCCTCCAAGACCTCGGTGGGGGCGTGGTCCAGACGGCCCGTCTGCCGCAGGTAGCGCACGAAGGCGCGCAGGCTCGCAAGCTTGCGGGCGCGCGTGGTTGGAGCCGAACCGTGGCGCCGCAGGTGCCGCCGCAGGCGCTCGGCAGCGAAGTTCGGCTGCCCGTCCAGCTCGTCGCAAAGCTGGCGCAGATCGGCGCCGTAGGCGCGCACGGTCTGGGCCGAGCGCTTGGAGGCGAGGTTCGCCAGAAACTCACCCACCCACTCGTCCAGAACGCGCCGTTCGCTCACGACCGAGGGTTTTACGGTCTGGCGGGCCGCACCGGCAGGTCCGTTTGGGCCGACTCCAAGGCCGCGAGAGCGATGGAGCAAGCCGCAAAGCCGTCGGCGAGCGAGACGGGCGGCTGCCGTCCGCTTTGCACCGCGTCCAGGAACGCCCGGATCTCCTTGTAGTACGGGTCGTCCGTGGGGGCCAACGGAGCCGCCACCGAGCTGCCCCCCTCGCGGTGGATCCGCAGGGTTGGCGCGAGACGGCTGTCGTGCTGGATCATCCCATTCGAACCGCAGACCTCGAGGGCGGTGCGGAAGCCGCTCGGATCCATCCAGGTGGCCTCCACGTGCGCCACGGCTCCGCACTCCATGCTCAGGGTCGCCAGGCCGTAGTCCGGACCCTGCCCGGACCTCGCCTTCAGCGAGCGCGAAAAGACCTGCGCGGCCTCTCCCAGCGACCACCGAAGCCAGTCGAAGTCGTGGATCGCCAAGTCGAGGAACAC
>JAOACB010000078.1 GCA_026418055.1 Fimbriimonadales bacterium | reverse complement strand
CCAGCGTGCCCTTGCGCAGCTTCAGCAACCGGTAGCGGATCACCCCGTCCGGCCGGCAGTTGAACACGGGATAGAGCCCTTCGGTCTCCAGGCGCGCCACGCGAAGGCCCGCCAGGAACGCCTCGAGCTCCTTGGCGGAGAGGTGGTAGTGCCTCTGGAATCGGTCGCGAACCTCGGGGTCCGCGCGGATCTGGCGGAGCAGCTGAGGAACCGTTCGGGCGGGCCGATCCAGAAAGGCGTTGGGCTCCGGCCGCCCAAGCGCCAGAGCGGCCGCGAGGAATCCGGCCAGGATCCCAGCGACCTTCATCACTACTAGGACGAACCAACCGCAGGGATCGGACCGCTCGAAAGCCAGGTTCCGGTGTTTCTCCTAGGGAAGCCGCAGCTGGTCGATGTAGCGGTCCTCGAACAGAGGGTCGAGGTTCAGCTCCACAACCTCCATCCCGGAGCCGATGCGCGCGAGCTCCGCCAGCACGCTCGAGTCGACCAGCGCCAAGTGCGCGCCGGCCAGAGAGGTGTTGCCCACCAGCTGCACCTGCTCGGGCCGGAAACCGGGAAGCAGCCCGCAACGCACCGCGTTCTCAAGGTTCAGGTGCATGCCGAACCCTCCGGCGAGGTACAGCGTGCGCACCTGCGCCGGCTCGACGCCGGTGCGGTCGAGCAGCGTGAGGATGCCCGCGGCGATGGCGGCCTTGGCCTGCAGCAGGCTCGCGACGTCCGGCAGGCTCACCACGATGTCCGATCGGCCGAGGCCCTGCGCGACGCGGAAAGCGGGGCCGTAGTCGGCGGTGGGAACCATCCTTCCGGCGGCGGCGGCCAGCGACTCCGGGGCCCACCGACCGTTCGGGCCCAGAAGGCCCGTGCGCCGACCCTCGGCCAGGAAGTCGACGTAAGCCGAGCCGCAGAGCCCGAGCGGCTTGGAGAACTTCTCCGGCTCGATCAGCTCGAGCTCCGGCTCGAACGTGCCGTCCTTCAGGCGGAGGTGGCTGATCGCGCCGACGCCCGCGCGCACGCCGTTGGTCAGGCCGCTGCCCTCGAACGCCGGGCCCGCGGCGGTGGCGCAACCCAGCAGCCGGTCGCCGTGGCGGAACACGATCTCGCCGTTCGTCCCCACGTCCACCAGCAGGCTCGGTCCCTCGTCGTACACCAGGCCGCTGGCGAACACGCCCCCCGTCAGGTCCGCCCCCACGTAGGCCGCGGCGCCGGGAAGCAGGTGCGCCTCGGCGTTCCTCGGTTCGAGCCCGAGGTCCTCGGCGCGCAACACGCGGTGCCCGAGGAAGCGCGGGGTGAAGGGCGCGACGCCCATCGGAGAAGGGTCCTCCCTAGCCAGCAGATGGAGCATCGTGGTGTTCCCGGCGAAGGCGTAGGCGCCGACCTCGCTCAGCGCGCGGCCGCACTCCTCCAAGGCCTGCAGCACCAGGGGACGGATGGTGTCGTGCGCCACGGCCCGTTGCATCTGGGCGAGCATCGCGCCGTCCATGCCGCACAGGTTGATGCGCGTCAGCACGTCGTCGCCGAAGTGCATCTGCCGGTTGAACATCGACGCCCGCGCCAGGGCCTGGCCGCTCTCGAAGTCCACGATCTGCACCACCACGGTGGTGGTGCCGACGTCGACGGCGACGCCCAAGCCGGTGCCGCGGATCGGGTCGTGGGCCACGGGCACGTTCACCCTGTACCCCTCGAGCACTTGGGGCTCGTAGGCGAGCAGCGATCGCTGGGGCACGCGCACCCGCAGGTCCCGAGAGCCGTCCAGCGGCAGCTGGCACGCTCGCACGCTCTCCCACGTCCCGTCGGGTCGCAGCAGCTCCACCCTGCACGCGTCGCAAAGGCCCTTCTCGCCGCATCGGGTGTTCAGCGGGCGGTTCTCGCGCCGAAGGAACGCGCTGAGAGTCTGGCCGAGGTGCTCTCGGCCCAGCACGAACGACGCGGGGCCGTCCGGGAACTCGGCGTCAATCCTCACAGCGAACCTCGATCACGCGGTCGTCCGCGGTCATGCGCAAGGTCTGGCCCGGCTGGAGCACGAGGAACTCCTCCCCGTCCCAGTCGCCGTTCAGCAGCATGCGGATGAGCCGGGGGCTGCCCACCTGGATGTCGCACTGCCAGCCCAGCCACTCGGCGCACCGGCGGGTGTACTCCACGTCCTCCTCCCGAAACCCCGGGCCCTGGTGCACGTAGGTGGCGCGGTCGTAGGTGCGGAACCAGCCTTGCTCCATCTCCATCAGGTAGTCGGCGTTGTCCTCGCCGTACTTGCGGACGTACTCCTCGCGCAGCAGGCGGTGCCGCTCCGGGCCAGGCGGCACGTGGTGCCGATTCCAACCCGGGCTGTACCAGTAGGTTCCGGGATGGCGGGCGACGTACTCGGCGTAGCGCCGACGGTCGCCGAGCAGCAGCGTGATGCAGTCGTGGGCACGGGGCACCACCAGCAGGGCCCGGCGGGTCCGGACGCCCTCCGTGCCGCGGCTGCAAAGGCCGTAGCCGAGCGCGATCGCCCCCACCTCCGGGTGCTCCTCCTCCAAGCGGTCGATGACGGCCTGCAGCTCGCGGCGCAGGCGGTCCGGCTCGTTGTGGAGCCCCTGCTCCAACCGGACGATCGGCCCGACGCGCGGGCTGGCCTCCGCCTCGGCGCCGATCTCGTCCTCGAGCACCGCGCACAGCACCACCGCGATCTTGCCTTCCCGCTCCGTCACTCCCGCAGGTACTCCTCCCGCAACGTCGCGCCGTGGCCGGGAACCTCGCGCGCGGTGACGACGCCGTCCACCAGGGCCAGACCCTCCGCCGGATCGGGGTTCAGGTTCAGGTGGGCGTCCAGATCGATGTGGTCGAACAGCGAGCCGATCGCCACGCCGGCGGCGATTCCCACCGACGACTCGCTCATGCATCCGATCATCGTCTGCAGGCCGTGCGCCCGCGCCGTGGCCACGATGCGCAGCGCCTCCTGGATGCCTCCGCACTTCATCAGCTTGAGGTTCACCCCGTCGCAACGGTCGGCGACCTTCGGAACGTCCTCGCTGAAGCGCACCGACTCGTCCAGAAAGATCGGCAAGGGCCTGCGGGAGAACAGCTCCGGCAGCTGGTCCTCGGCACCCCGCGGCAACGGCTGCTCGACGTACTCCACGCCCCTCTCCGCCAGCCACGGGAGCATCTCGAGCGCGCCCTCCAGGCTCCAGCCCCCGTTGGCGTCCACGCGCAGGGTTGCGCCGAACGGCCGCGCGGCCTCCCGCGAGGCCTCGAAGCTCGCCTTGTCGGCCTCCAGGCCGTCCCTCGAGCCGAGCTTGATCTTGAGGTGGCGGCAGCCGGTGGACAGCAGCTCCGGCACGCGCTCGCGCACGACCTCGGGAGGATTGATGCCGATGGTGATGCTCGTCGGTTGCTGCCGGGAGGGCAGGCCGAGCATCTCGTGCAGCGGCATGCCAGCGCGCTTGGCGGCCAAGTCCCACAGCGCGATGTCCAGGGAGGCCATGGTCGCACCGGCTAGGCCCCTTCGGCGCATCTCGGCGTACACCTCGGCGATCGACCAACCCTCGATGCCGTCGGCGAGCAGAGCCTCCAGATCGCGCTGCGCCTCCTCGGGCGTCAGCGGATCGGCCGTGCCCACGGAGAATTCGCCGCAGCCGGTCAGGCCGTCCCGCTCCGCCAGCACGAACAACGCCTTGGACTCCGTGGACACGCCGCGGCTGATCGCGAACGCGTGCCTCTTGGGCATCACAAGCCGCACGAATCGGACCCTCACGCGGCGATGCTACCCTTCGGGGCCCCGGCAGGACCGCGCGCCCCTCGCGGCGAACGGGTGTGCCATGGAGGTTCTGCAACCCGAGGCCATCGAAGAGCGCATCGAGCGCCACCGCAAGGGCGACTTCACCCTCCGTCTGGCGGACTCGGACGGCAACCCGGCGCGCGGGGCTGTCGAGGCGCGGCACGAGCGGCACCGCTTCCTGTTCGGCTGCAACTGCTTCCCCCTGCTCGGGCACGACGACCCCGACCGCGAACGGCTGTACCAGCTGAGGTTCCAAGAGCTGTTCCACTTCGCAACCCTCGGCTTCTACTGGGGCACCTACGAGCCGCAACCAAGAAGCACCCGGGAGGCGCACCTGCGCGCGCAGGCCGCTTGGCTGGCGGAGCGGGGCATCCGCGCCAAGGGCCACCCGCTCGTGTGGCACGAGGTGGTGCCGAGATGGCTTCCGGATGACCCGGAGCGGGTGCGCGAGCTCGCGCTGCGCCGGGTCCACGACGTGGTGTCGGCGTTCCGGGGCTGCGTGGACTGGTGGGACGTGTTCAACGAGCTGCAGGCGGCCGGCAACTTCGACAACCCGGTGGCGCGCTGGGTGGCCCGCGAAGGGGTTCCGGCGGTCGAGCACGCCCTGCGCGCGGCCCGCGAGGCCAACCCGGACGCGGTGCTGCTGTACAACGACTACCAGATCGGCGACGGCTTGGCGGAGATCGTCGAGCGGCTGCTGCGCAACGGGGCGCCGCTGGATGCGCTGGGGCTGCAGAGCCACATGCACCCGGGGGAGACGCCGCTCGAGGAGATCTGGCAGCGGGTGGAGCGCTTCGCTCGGTTCGGTCTGCCGCTTCACTTCACCGAGCTCACGGTGATCTCCGGCCAGCACGGCTGGGCCCTGAACCCCTGGCCCGACGAGGAGGGCGGAGAGGAGCGGCAGGCAGCCTACGTGGAGCGCCTCTACCGGTTGCTGTTCAGCCACCCGGCCGTCCACGCTGTGACCTGGTGGGACCTGCAGGACGGAGCCTGGATGGGCGCCCCCGGCGGCCTGTTGCGGCGCGACCTCTCGCCCAAGCCCGCCTACGAGGCGCTGCGGCGACTGATCCGCGAGCACTGGACCACCCGGGCGGTGGGCCGGACGGAGGAGGACGGCGCATTCCGGTTCCGCGGCTTCCACGGGCTCTACCGCGTCGCCGTCGATACGACCCGCGGAAGATTCGAGACGACCGTGGATCTCGGCCCGGGTCGCGAGGAGGCGACGATCCAGATCGGGTGAACGAGCCGCCGGGTGCCACAATGCGCCCATGCAAGCTTGGTTGCTCGGCGTGATCGCCTGCGCCGCGCTGCAGGCGCCCACCGTGCCCTCCGAGGCGGTGGCCTCCTGGCGCGCGACCCTGTCGGACTCCTCCCGAGGCTACGGCGTGGTGTTCGGCGAGGCAGAGCCCAAGGACTGGATGGAGCCCAACCTCGAGGGGACGTTCGCCGTCGGCTTCGACACCCACAACCCTCGCTCGACCGACTGGTTCAACGCGGACGGCAACATCTACGGCCGGCCCGAGCGCGAGGTGTCGCTGCACTGGAACGGGCTCGAGATCGCCAACCGCGTCTGCCCCGCCGAGCTGAAGGGGTCGTCGGGGCACCAGGCCGAGGTGCGCGTGCGGCTGACGGTCGGCGGGTCGGAGGTGACGGTTCGCGTGAACGGCCAGGCGGTGTACGACCGGTTCTTCGTGCCGAACCTCGTGCCGCCGAGGACCGCTCCGCGGCTGGGGCCCGCCGAGGGGGCGCGCTTCGAGGCTCCCGCGTTCCGCTCGGGCAGGCAGGTGCCGCGCCCAGAGCCTCCCCTTCGCGTGGTCGCGTTCGATCGGGTGCTGAACGACGCCCAACACCACCGCTGGGAGGGCGAGGCGCAGTTCCCCGACAGGCCGGAGCAGTACGGGAGGGTGGTGTGCACCCTGAAGCTCGAGCCCACCCCGAACGGCATCGACCCTTGGGACCGGCTGGCGCAGCTGTGGCTGTTCGACGAGCGCGGGCGGCGCTTCGAGGTGCTGCGCTGGATCACGCCCTACCGCAAGGGTTGGACTTGGACGATGGACGTCACCGACCTGCTGCCGCTGTTCCGGGGCAAGCGCCGACTCGAGGGTCTCTGCGAAACCTGGGGACCGGGTTGGCTGGTGAGCGTCGCGTTCGATTTCCACAAGGGCAGGGTGTCGCCCCGTCCGTTCCGGGTGACGCCGCTGTGGTCCGGCACCGCCATCCTGGGCCAGCGCGAGCACCCGATCGCGGCGGTGCTGCCCCCGGCGGCCGTCCGGATCGACGGACGCACGAAGGCCGCCAAGGTGCGGGCGGTGGTCACGGGACACGGCATGCACCCCAACACGGGCAACGCCGCGGAGTTCCTGCCGCTGTGGCGGAAGCTGAGGGTGGGCGAGTGCGAGTTCCAGAACACGCTGTGGAAGGACGACAACTACCTGAACCCCTGCCGGCCGCAGGGAGGCACCTGGAAGTTCGACCGCGCCGGATGGGCCCCGGGAGACACGGTCCGGCCCTGGGTGGTGGACGTGACCCGGTGCGCCCCTCCGGGTCGGGAGGCCGTCTTCCGGTACGAGATCCAGCCGTACGTGAACCGCACGCCCGAGCCGGGCAATCCGGCCCGGCACGTGGTCGAGGCGGTGCTGGTCGAGTACCGCTAGGGATATCCTGAGCGCATGGTTCTGGCACGGCTGACCTGGTCCGACGTGGACGCGCTCGACCGCGGCGTGGTGGTGCTGATCCCTATCGGCTCGCTGGAGCAGCACGGGCCGCACCTTCCGCTGCTCACCGACACCGTGCTGGTGACGGCGGTGGCCGAGGCGGCCGAGAGACGGCTGACCGACCTCCTGCTGCTCACCCCCACGCTGTGGATGGGCGCCTCGTCCCACCACCTGGAGTTCCCGGGGACGCTCGACCATCCGTTCGACTCGCTGATCGGCCAGGTGACGGGGCTCATCGAGTCCCTGGCCCTCCACGGCTTCCATCGGTTCTACGTGCTGAACGGCCACGGGGGGAACGCCAGCCCGCTGGACGTGGCGCTCCGAACCGTCAAGGCCCGGCGTCCCAACCTCAGCCTGGGCCTCGCCGGCTATTACCAGTTCTGCGCCGACAAGGTGGCGGAGCTGCTCGAAGGCCCCCACAGAACGATCCGCCACGCCTGCGAGGCCGAAACGAGCCTGATGCTGCATCTGAAGCCCGAGTGGGTTCGGTTCGAGCGCGCGGTCGACGACGGCCTGGCGCCGGATCCGCCGCTGCGCGGCGGCTTGTTCTTCTTCCACGAGCAAACCGTGCACGGCGTGCTGGGTTGCGCCACCTTGGCCACAGCCGAAAAGGGCCGGGCGATCTTCCAGGCCGCGGTCGAGGGAGTGGTGGCCGAGCTGGCCGCGTTCTCCTCGGGCGTGGCGCTGAGGGGATGACGCTCGCGATGCTCGCCGCCTGGCTCGCAGGGTTCGTCGGAGCCTCACAGGCCGTGGTCAGCGTCGCCGACTTCGGCGCGAGGGCCGATGGGAGGACCGACCTGTCGGAGGCGCTCCGCAAGGCCTACGCGGCCCTGCCGCCAACCGGCGGGCGCATCCAGATCCCGGCGGCGAAGGGCTTCTACGTGGTGACCGCGGACCAGCCCACCGTGCGCCGGCCCAAGGTGGCTCTGCGCATCTCCAAGCCGAACGTGTTCGTGGAGGGCGTGGGGGGCAGGCCGACCATCCGCATGGTGGGGCTGTCCAAGGCCTACCTCGACTCGATCGACGACGTCAGCTCGAGCGGGAGGGACGTGTTCACCGTGTTCAGCTTCGTGCTGACCGACGGCGGAGGGGTGTCGAACCTCCGCTTCGAGGGCGAGTGGGACGGCAGGGGCCGCTTCCGCTATCGATCGCCCCGCGCCAAGGCCATCGCGGTCATCGGATCGCGGCGGGTGACGATCCGCGGCGTGGAGGGCGAGGGCCTGATGGGCAACCTGGTGAACGTCAACCCCGCGGGCCAAACGGTCGAGCCGGTCCACCGGTGGTCGGAGAACGTGCGCGTGGAGGACGTGTCGGCGATCCGTTGCCTGGAGAACGGGGTCAACTTCATGGG
>JAOACB010000077.1 GCA_026418055.1 Fimbriimonadales bacterium | reverse complement strand
GAGTTGGGAGGGACGCAGGTAGGTGCTGGACGGTGGTAGGTGCTGGACGTTGGTGGGAGGGAGGACGTGGACGGTGGGAGGGGCTGCACGCTGCTAGGAGGCAGGACGGGAGGAGGTGGACGATCCGGCAGGACGGGAGGAGGTCGTGGACGTTGGTGGGTGCTGGACGTTGGGTGACCTCAGGCCTGCCCGTGCCGCAGGATTCCCTCCAAGCTCGAGGGCCAATTGCCATAGCCTCAGCCTCCTCCTCCCGTTTCTCCTTGGGAGGGGTCGGACGCCTTCTGCCTGCGTTCTCCGCGTGTTGGCGGCAGGCCTCAATCCTCCCTTGCTCGATCGAGTGGGGTAGGGCTGATTCGCCATTCTGCCATACCTTGGGAGGAGGGCGACAATTTCCGGGGTGGGACGCCCAAAGTTGCGGTTAAACCTTGGTTTAACTGCAACATTGTTGCAAGAGGAGGCTGGCCTCCCCTCCCCTCCCCCCCCACCCTTGCCGCCCTAAGACGCGCATTTTGCCCCTCCCGCAAAGTTTGGTTTCGGTTTTGGTTTTGAAGGCTGGCGGTTGTTCGCGCGTTGGTTTCTGCGGGGGTATTTTGTTGCGGCGGGGGGTTTTGGTTTTCCGGGATGTTGGTTGGGGAGGTTCTGCGGATCGGTCGCGAGGTGTGTTCCCGTTACGGGGTTCGCGGGGAGGACCGCGAGGACGCGTTGTCGGAGCTTTTGTTGCGTTGGGAGCGCTACGGTCGGAGCGGGAGTCCGCGTTGGGTGGCTCTGTGCGCTCGGAGCTGCGCCGTGGAGGTTCTCCGTCGGGAGCGCCGCCATTGGCGCGGTCGCGCCATGTGGGGCGATTGTCGTGTTGACGGCGGGATCTCCTCGGTGGAGGTTGGGATGGATCTGCGCCGCGCTCTGTGGAGTTTGAATCCGATGGATCGTCGGGCGGTTCTGTGCGCGGCGATGGGGATGACGGAGGAGGAGGGGAGTTTGGCGTTGGGTGTGAGCCGTCAGCGTTACAAGGGCGCTCTGCAGCGCGCCCGTCGCCGGTTGGCTCGGGAGCTTGGCGATGGCTGGGTCTGAGATCTGGGAGGTTGGTTCGGACGGTGTGATGCGCGTGAGCCTGCATCCGGGCCAGTTGGCTGCTTGGGAGAGCGGCCGTCGGTTCGTTCTGGTTTTGAGCGGGACTCAGGGCGGGAAGACGGTTTTCGGTCCTTTGTGGCTGTGGCGCGAGATTCGGGAGCGTGGTCCGGGCGAGTACTGCGTGGTGGCGCCGACGTTCCAGCTGATGGAGACGAAGGCTCTTCCGGAGTTCAAGCGTCTGTTCGGCGAGGCTCTCGGTCTGGGTTCCTACAAGGCGAGTCCGACGCGGCGGTTCGAGTTTTCGGAGGAGGGGAGTCTGGCGACGTTCGGCGACGCGCGGTCCCGGTGCGTGGTTCGTTTCGGTTACGCGGACAATCCGGACTCTCTGGAGTCTGCGACGTACAAGGCGGTTTGGGCGGACGAGGCTGGCCAGAAGAGCTTCCGTCTGGAGTCGTTCGAGGCTCTGCTGCGGCGTTTGAGCATCCACCGCGGTCGGATGCTTCTGACGACGACTCCGTACCGTTGGAACTGGCTGAAGACGAAGCTGTACGACCGTTGGGAGGCCGGCGATCCGGACATCGACGTGATCCGTTTCGAGAGCCGCATGAACCCCGCGTTCTCGGAGGAGGAGTGGGAGTCGGCGCAGCGGATGCTTCCGAAGTGGAAGTTCGACATGATGTACCGGGCTCTGTGGACGAAGCCGGCGGGCGTGATCTACGACTGTTTCGATCCTCGGACCCACTGCGTTCCGAGCAGGCCGATTCCGGAGGGTTGGATCCGCGTGGTTGGGATCGACTTCGGCCAGGTGAACACGGCGGCGGCCTTCGTGGCGGTGGATCCTCGGAGCGGCCGGATGGTGGTTTACAAGACGTACTCGGCGGGCGAGAAGTCCGCGGAGGGCCACGTTCGTAGCATTCTGGCGACGGAGCCGGACGTTCCGTACGCGGTGGGGGGGTCCCCCAGCGAGGACGAGTGGCGCGCGAAGTTCTCCCGTGCGGGTCTTCCCGTTTCAAAGCCTTCGGTCCAGGACGTGGAGGCTGGGATCGACGCCGTGTACTCGGCGTTCCAGAGCGGCCGTCTGTCGGTGTTCTCGAATCTGGAGAAGCTGATCGACCAGCTCGGGAGCTACTCCAGGGAGCTGGACGACGACGGGGAGCCGACGGAGCGGATCGAGGACAAGGAGCGCTACCACCGGCTGGACGCTCTGCGGTATGCTGTGAGCGAGATCTCGACGGGGGTCTTCGACGGCCCCCAGAGGGTCAAGGCCACGGGGGTTTGAGATGGTCAAGCAGGCGATCCGCGACGGTTACGGCGGGCGTCCGCCGACGTTCTCCCTCCATCCGGAGCGGCTGATGGAGCTGGCTCTGGCGTGCTGGGAGCTTCCGGTGGGGATGCGCGGCGTGGTGGATCTGATGGAGTCGATCGACGGCGGCGACGGCGAGCCGGCCCGGGTTCTGCCCGGCATGATGGGCGAGGCTCCCTGCGCGGCGTGGACGTTCGCTCCGGACGGCTCCGTGTCGGCGATGGCCGGCCGCCGGTTCGTTCTGGAGTACAACGGCCGGTTCATGGTCTGCCGCCGCGGGGAGGTGTCGTTCGCGGACGCGGACGCGGACCTCGCGTCGGGCTTCTTCCGGGAGGTCTGGGCGGACGTTCGCGGCCCCGGGGCGGAGACGCGGATCGCGGAGGTTCTGGGCTGCGGCGACGTCTCCGAGATCGCGATGGCGACCGACGGGAAGTCCCTGTTCACGTTCTGGGAGGCCGGCGGGTGCCGGGTGTCGTCCGGGGAGGGCTGCGTGACGGTCCTCCCGCTGGACCTCTCCGGCCCCTCGCTCGCGCTGTGGGGCTGGCATCCCTGCAGGGGCCTGATCGTGGCGGCGACGGGCGCGCACGGGCGGCTGATGGAGTGCGCGGACGCGCTGTTCGCGAAGGACTGCGCGTTCTTGGAATCGGGCTGGGCGGCGGAGGCGCTCTCGGTCCTGGCGGAGAGCCGGTGTCCGCGGCTGGTCTCGGACGGCCTCGGCGCCCTGTTCTCCAACGCGGCCGGGACCGTTCTGGGGGACTGCCTGGCGGACGCCTGGGAGGACGAGGAGTGAGCGACGCGAGGGGGATCGAGGGCGGCGAGCGCGCCGTGATCGCGCTGGACTGGTCGGCGATGCCTCCGTCGGACGCGGGTCTTCTGGACGGGCTGATCGCCGAGCACGGGCTGCAGAGGTCCTACTGGAACGATCCGAAGACGGGGTCGGTGATCGTGGCCCTGACGATCGAGGCGCGGATGTTCCCGGAGTTCAGAAGGCTCCATTCTCAGTACGGGGTGTGGATTCCCGGGGTGTCCGTGCGTCGTCAGATATAGAAGAGGGGGGTGTTCTGTGCCGCAGGGTAAGAAAGGTTCGCAGGGGCTGGGCGCTCGGCCGGTGGACGGCGCCCGCCGTCCGGCCGGCGCTGGGAGGTCCGAAGGGTCTGGGACGATCGTGGTTCCCGGGGAGAACGGCGCTCCGCCGACGGTGGGCCTCGCCAGGGAGCGCTTCGACTCGCTGCCTCCGGAGGTTCGGCGGGAGATCGGCGCGAGGGGCGTCGGTCGCGAGCTCGCGGAGCGGCTGATGCGGGAGTTCGCCTATCTGGCTCCGAAGGGCAGGGCCGAGGCCGAGCTCCGCAGGGAGCGCCAGGAGCGCGAGGCGCGCAATCTGGGCTACGGGGTTGGCGATCCGTCCCTGTGGGTGGGCAGGGGTCCGCGGAACAACGCCATGTATCTGGACGAGAAGACCCCCCGGTACAGCCACAAGGGGGAGGAGAGGACCGGCGGCGGATGGGTGCCGCGGGTCGTTCCGGAGATGATGCGCCGCTTCGAGGAGCAGTATCCCGACTCTCCGAAGTGGGTGTACGACGCCGTGAAGTACACCGGCCAGGCTCTGTACTCCGCCCTCGATCCGGAGTGGGTGCGCAGGAAGACGGGGATGGAGCCCCTGGAGTTCCTGATGGCGTTCCGCGAGAGCCCGCAGTACGCCGCCATCAAGAGTTCGCTGGTGGTTCCGGCGAGGATGAAGCGGCCCTCCGCGTTCAGCAGGATCTTCGCGCCGATGCTCTTCGAGGCGGCCCACAGCTTCATCAGGAGCATGCGCGGCGGGGAGGCCGGCCGGGAGGAGTCTCCGCCGGACCGGAAGTATCTGCCGATCGGGCGCCCCGGGAGGTAGCGGAGCGCCCCGGCGGTCCGCCGGGGGATGGAGAGGGGGTTGGCTGTGCCTGACAAGCGCAAGGACGACATCGGGTTCAATCCGCTGGCTTTCGACGTGTTCGGGAATCTGAAGCCCGGATACGCTCGGCCCAGGCCGCCGAAGACCGCGGAGGAGGCCTACCGCAGGAGGATCCTCGCGGAGAACGCGAAGTACGAGGGGCGCTCGAGCCCCCAGGCGCCGGCCCGGCGGCCGCCGCCGGCCGACGAGGGGCGTCCAGCGGATCGGGCGCGGCCTTCCGCCGCGGCCGGGCCGTCCAGGCCCCGCGCCGCCGACGGGCCGGAGCGCGAGCTGGAGGAGAGGCGCGTCCGGGAGGCGGCCTACAGGACGGGCCAGCCCCAGATGTACGACCCTGCGGCGATGAAGATCGTGCCGGTGATCCCTCCGGCGCCTCCCGGTCTGACCGGCCCGATCGGCGCTCCGGCCTCCGTGCGGAGGGCCGGGCCTCCGCCGCGGCCGCCGCTGGTGTCGGAGTCGATCCTGCAGGAGGCGATGCGGAGGTACGACGAGCGGTTCCCTGGCGCGGATCCGGCCGCCCGGGACGCGGTGAAGTACACCGCGCAGGCTCTGTTCTCGGCGATCCATCCGAACGAGATCCGCGAGAGGACCGGCCTCGACCCGGTGGAGTTCGTGGTGCGTTTCCGGGAGAGCCCGGAGTACGCGAGGATGAAGCGCGCCATCGCGGTGCCCAAAGGCTACGATCCGTGGGAGGCGTTCCAGAGGATCGTGAAGCCGATGGTGGCGGCCGCCGCGAAACGATTCATGGAGTCGCTTTCGGCGGCGCCGGAGGAGGCGCCGGAGCCGCCGGAGCGGAAGTTCGTCCCCGTCCGGGGGAGGGTTGGAGGATAGCTGGGAATGTCGTTTCCGTTTCAGATCGGTCCGGGGACTCGCCTGCACGGCGGCGACGACCACGTCCGGAACGTGCACGTGCACGGCAGGGCGCTCCCGCCGCAGCTCTCTCTGTACCAGTTCGTGAGGTCCGGCTCGACGGACGTGTCCGCGATCGTGCGCGTGTACGGCTGGGACAGCGCTCTGATCGGCGCGTACGCGGCGACCATCGGCTCGACGGCGCAGACTCTGGCGCAGCTGTGCGGCGTCGGGTCCGTCCCGTCGTCGTGGGCGTTCGCGGAGCTCGACGTCCAGTCGACCACGTCGTCCGCGGCGGCGTTCCACATGGAGACGGGGACGGTCTCGGCCTCGTCGCGCCGTTACGACGCGCCGGCGAACACCGCCCCGAGGGCCGTCTACGTGATCGGCAGGTCCCCGGTGCAGTGACGCCGGCCCTCCGGCCCGCTTTTCGGGCCGAACCTCCGGATTTTCCGCGCCTGGCGCGCATTTCCGTGCAACAGTGTGGTACACTGGGTGCATGGAGGAAAGCAAGCGCGTTCTGTACCGTTGCATGGAGCACGTCGGAGGGTGCTTCGTCGTCGGCAGCGCCGTACGGATCCATCCTTCGATGCGCCCGTTCGTCAGCGTGACGGTCTCGCGGGGCGACGATGTCGCGATCGCTCTGATGCGCCACTTCGACTCCGAGGAGGAAGCCGCCAGGGCGGCCAACGCGGCGTTCTTCGCGGCGTGCGCGTTCGTGAGGGACTGCGGCCCCGACGGGCTGAGGTTCGAGCGCTGGGACGGCCGCTGGGTCGACGGCGAGCCGATCGACAACCTGAAGGTGGTGGCGGAATGAGGCGGCGCCGCTCCCAAGGCGCCGGCGGCGCGGCGGCCTTGGCCGCTCTGATCGCCTGCGCGGCGGCCGTGCACGGGACGCTGCAGTCGTGGCGGATGGCCTCCGAGGCCGAGGCGATGCTCGTCCGCGCGGAGCGCGCGGAGAGCAGGCTGCGGGCTCTGGAGGGGTTCTGCGACGACCTGGCCAAAGATCTGGACTCGGCGCTGCTCCGCCTCGATGTGGCCGAGGGACGCGTTCTGCCGGCGCTGAGGGAGCAGGCCGCGGATCCGAACGTGCTCCCGCCGGTTCGGGGAGGCTCGAGATGACGCTGGAGGAACTGATCGCGCTGAGCGGATGGCGCGCCAAGCACGGCGAGCCGGACTCCGTGGAGGAGGCTGGGTACGGCCGGACCGCGTCTTGGATCCGCGAGGGCTTCACGCTGACGCTCGCGGAGCGGAGGGGCAAGTGGCACGCCCGCGTGGCGAGCGGCCCCTGCGACTTCACGATCAACAGCGACGGCCTGTGCTACATGAGCATGTGGACCCCCGACGACTACTGGGAGGTCGACGGGAAGGCGCCGGAGGACGCGGTGCCGCCGCAGCTCGCGTGGGCCTGGAACCTCGCCTGCAGGCGCCGTGACTAGGAGGGAGTACTGTTCCAGCCGGCGCGTGGATCCGGAGCTGTGGCGCAGGATCGCGCTGGCGGCGCGGATCAGTCCGGACGCTTGCGAGCTGTCCGACCAGGACGCGTTCGACCTCGACTGGATGCTGGAGTACGAGCGCGGCAAGCGGCACGAGAGGTGCTGCATGCGCGCCATCGTGAAGACCAGCAGCCACCCCATGTGGAAGCCGAAGGTCTGGGACGCGCCGCAGCTGATGGCCGTCCGGATCGGCGAGGCGGCCGAGCTGCTGGTGGAGGTCTGGGGCGTCTGCCGCGTGGACAGGGAGCCTTGCTACATCGCGAGGATGCCCAAGACGCGCAAGCTGGTGCCTCTGGCCGTGGGCGATCCGAAAGATTGGAGGCCCGCGAAGCCGTCCGAGCGCGTCCTATAGAACAGGAGGGTGCGCCGTGCCTTTCAGGAGCAAGCGGCAGATGCGGTGGATGTTCGCGAACGAGCCGGAGATGGCCCGCAGGTGGGCCAGGGAGACTCCGGACGAGAAGAGCCTGCCGGAGAGGGCGAAGCCTGGGGGCGGCGCTGGAAGCGGAATGGCCGAAGGCAAGGGAACGAAGGGATCGAAGGGTCATGGCGGAAAGGGAACGAAGGGATCGAAGGGCCAGGGAGGCAAGGGAGGATCCAAGGGCGGCCGCTGCTGAGGTGGCGCCGTGAGGCCCAGGAGGGTCGCGCAGCTGGTCTGGCTGGTCGCTCTGTCGATCCTCCTGGGCTACGAGGCCGTCGCGCTGTTCATGGGGTATGAATGGACGCTGACGGCCGGCGCCCGGCAGATCGTCGACGAGCGGCCGTGGGTGGGCGCGGTCTCCGCCGGCGTCTTCGCGTGGCTGCTGTGGCACGTTCTGTGGGAGAGGCGCAAGGACGGGAGGTGAACCTATGTTCAGAGCAGGATACAGCGTCGCGGCGTTCGTCGCCGACAGGGAGGAGCTGACCGCCCAGCAGAAGGGCGCGCTGGCGGAAAGGATCGCCGAGCTGAGGAACGAGGAGGGGCTGCCGGCGAAGGCGGCCTATCTGGCTCTCCACAGGGGCCGGTACGCGGACAACCCGCTGCCGCAGGGCTCCGTTCCGAGGACCGAGTGGGCCCCGGACGAGCTGAAGAACCTGCTGCTGCAGAGGACGGTGGGCGGGGTGCCAGTCTGGCTGGCGATCCGCTCGCTGGAGAGCCACCAGAACCCGCAGGTGGCCGCTCTGGCGAAGCTGATCCCCGAGGTTTTCACGCTGAAGGCGGTCAACCTCCAGAACCCGCTGGTGGCCCAGGCGCTGCAGACGCTGAAACAGGTCGGCGTTCTGAGCGACCAGCTCCACCAGGAGATCGCGACGATGCCCGACCCCGACTGGCGGCCCGTGGTCTGGGAGCCTCCGCTGGTGCAGACGGTGTGCGGGCCGGACGCCGTTCTGGAGTGGTCGGAGTTCATGGAGCTCTGGGAGGCGGCCGGGGAGTAACCGATGCCTCTGGACTGGCGCACCGAGTGGGAAGTCCGCACGGACGGCAACGACAACTGGGGAGGAGGCTTCTTCGCCGGCCGGACCGGCGCGACCAAGACCGCCACGGACAACTACACGTACGGTCCCAGCTATCAGGCTTGGACGGGCACGGACCTGATCATCAACTCCACGACGAACACTCTGGTCAGATCCCCCAGCAGGCCGTTCGCCAACGCCGACATAGGGCACGTCATCCAGATCACGGGAGGGACGGGCTTCACGACCGGCTTCTACGAGATCACTGGCTCTGTCGTGGACGGCTCCGACGTCTGGTGGTCGCTGGACAGGGCCGCCGGCACAGCCGGCTCG
>JAOACB010000076.1 GCA_026418055.1 Fimbriimonadales bacterium | reverse complement strand
CGGCGGTTCCTGCATCCAGTTCGGAAAGTCGTGCTCGAACCAGTTGCGGCCCTCCGTGCACACGCGCAGGTAGCCTCCGGTCTCGCCGTTGATCCAGCTGCTCAGGGAGATCCAGTTCGGCAGCTCCTCCGGGCGCTTGCGGTACCACGGCACGTACTCGCTCAGGTGGCCGTTCGACTCGGTGCTGTAATAGCCGAAGCGGCGCAGCATGTCGATGCGCACCTTCTCGTCCCGGCTGAACTGCGGGTGCCGCTCGAAGGCATCGAGCAGCTCGGGCAACAGGTCGCGACCCTTGTGCCGCACCTGGATGTACCACGTTTGGTGGTTGATGCCCGCGCAAACGATGTCCACCTCCTCGTGGGGCAGGCCCAGCGCGGCCGCGATCTGCCGGTGGCCTCCCTCGACGCCGTGGCACAGCCCGACCACCTTCACGCCGTAGCCGTACTTGCTGCAGGCCCACACGTTCATGGCCATCGGGTTGCTGTAGTTCAGGAACAGCGCGTCCGGGTGGCCGACCTCGCTGATGTCCTTGCACAGGTTCAGCAGCACCGGGATGGTCCGCTGGGCGTACATGAGGCCGCCGGGGCCGAGGGTGTCGCCGACGCACTGGTCCACGCCGTACTTCAACGGGATGTCGACGTCCAGTTGGAACGCCTTGAGCCCGCCGACGCGCACGAAGCTCAGGATGTACTTGGCTCCGTCCACGGCCTCGCGCTGGTTCAGCGTCCTCTCGACCTTGGCCGGAAGCCCCGCGGACTCGATGTCGCGCCGCACCAGCCGATAGGTCATGTCCAGATTGCGCTCGTTGATGTCCATGAACGCGAACGTCGTGTCCTGGAGCTCCGGCACGGTCAGGATGTCCCGAACCATGCCTCTCGTGAAGCCCACGCTTCCTGCGCCGATAACCGCGATCTTGATGGACATGACGCAAAGGACCTTACCCGGCTCTGCAGGAAGGCGCGCAGGTTGCCGAACATCCGATTGGCGATGAGCGTGTCCGACGTGCAATCCGCCCAGCGGGCCGTGGATTCGGCGACGAGCGTCGAAGCCAAGCGCGCCCAGTTGCAGGTTCAGCTCCTCAAGAGGACGCTGGAGACGCAGCGGCAACAGGCCGCCGAGCTGCTGAAGCTCCTCGAGGGCAAGGGCCAGGTCCTCGACATCCGTGTCTGATCCGAAGAAGCGGCTCGGTAGAGTGGAGCCATGCTCTGTTGGCTGGTTGGCGCCGCGATGGGCGCGCAAGGGACGATCGTCGTGGAGCCTGAGCAAGGCTCGCTCCGAGGTGTGCTGGTCGGCAGCGAGCGGCCCGGCTTCTCGGGCAGGGGCTACATCGCTGGGCTCGATCAGGACGGCGACGCGGCCGAGGTTCGCTTCCAAGGTCGCAGAGGGGTCTTTCAGCTGGCGGTGCGCTACTGCTCGCCTGGGCAGCCCAAGGGTTTCGACCTCCGGGTGAACGGCGTCGGCCTCTCGGGCATGTTGCCGGCCACCGGGGCCGGCTGGGTGACGCGCGTCGTCGGCCGCGTCGAGCTGCTGCCCGGAGCCAACGCGCTGCGGATCGAAAAGGGCTGGGGATGGTACGACCTCGATCGCGTGGAGTTCCGGCCGGCGCCGCCTCCCCGCCCGCCCCGCCGGGTGCCCGCCAAGCCCTGCGACCCCGAGGCGACGCCCGAGGCGCGTGCGCTGCTGGCTTACCTCGCGGGCCAATACGGGAAGCGCACGCTCACGGGCCAAGTGGGAGACGCCGACGAGTCGTACGTGCGGCGCGTCGCTGGCCGTTCCTCGGCGGTTCGCGCCGGCGACCTGATGGACTACTCCCCCAGCCGCCTGCGGTACGGCGCCAATCCCGGGAGGCACACCGAGGCGATGATCGCCCGCGCCCGCACCGGTGCCGTCGTGACCATGCTGTGGCACTGGAACGCGCCGAGCGGGCTTTTGGACAAGGAGGAGACCGCGCCCGACGGCTCCAAGCGCGATCTGCGCTGGTATCGCGGCTTCTACACGGAGGCGACGACCTTCGACGTGGCGAAGGCGATGCAGGACCCCGCCTCGGAGGAGCGGCGACTCCTTTTGCGCGACATCGACGCGATCGCCGCCGAGCTGAGGAAGTTCGAGCGAGCCCGCGTGCCGGTGCTCTGGCGACCGCTGCACGAGGCCGACGGAGGATGGTTCTGGTGGGGCGCCAAGGGGCCGGAGCCGTTCAAGAGGCTGTGGCGCCTGCTCCACCAGCGGCTCACGCGGAGGCACGGCCTGCACAACCTGCTTTGGGTGCTGACCGTTTCCGACCCGGCCTGGTACCCGGGCGACGACGTGGTGGACGTCATCGGCGTCGACGCCTACCCGCCCACGGTCGGCGACGCGCTGACCGGACAGTGGGACGAGCTGATCTCCCGGTTCGACGGCCGCAAGCTGCTGGCCCTCACCGAGTTCGGCGGAGTTCCCGATCTGGACCGGATGCACCGTCTGGGCGTGCGGTGGTCGTACTTCGTGTCGTGGCAGGGCGAACTGGGCCCCTCGCGCTCCGGCGATGCAACGGTCCGGCGGGTCTACGGCTCTCCCCACGCGGTCAACCTCGAGGACTTGCCGAAGCGGCCGGCGCGGGGGTTCTAGCGGTGAAGCTCAGAACCCGATGCTGAAGCCCCCGTCCACGNGCAGCACCACTCCCGTGACGAACTTGGCAGCGTCCGAGGCCAGATACACTGCAGCCCAGCCGACGTCCTCGGCCTCGCCGAGCGTTCCCATCGGCGTGCGCCCGAGCACCTTGGCCTTCCGCTCGGGATCCTGGCCCAGCGCGCGCTCGGTGATCGCGCTGCGGATGAAGCCCGGAGCGATCGCGTTCACCCTCACGCCGTAGGGGGCGAACTCCACGGCGAGGGTCCTCACCAGACCGAGGTGCGCCGACTTGGCAGCCGCGTAGGCCGCCACGAACGGCAGGCCCATGAGGGAAGTCATCGAAGCCGTGAACAGCACGCAGCCCCTTCGGCGTTCAAGCATCCCTCGGGCGACGCGCCGCGTGAGGGCGAAGGCCCCGGTGACGTGCGTGTGGATCACGTCGAGGAACTCCTCCTCGGTGGTGTCGACCGCCGGCTTCTTCAGATGGTTGCCGGCGTTGTTGACCAACACGTCGATCGGGCCGTGTTCGGCTTCGACCGCCGAGACTCGCTCCTCCAGGGTCGCGCAGTCGCGCACGTCCAGCACCGCGAACGGGCAACCGAGCTGCCGGCTGGCGGCCCGCAGGGTCTCCTCGGTCCTTCCCGCGAGGATGACCTTGGCTCCCGCCTCGGCGAGGCATCGGGAGATCCCCAGGCCGATGCCGGTCGCGCCCCCCGTGACGAGAGCAGTCCGCTCGGAAAGGTCGAAGACTCGCTTCATAGGAAGCACCATACCCGCGGGCTCGGGGGATGGGTCTGAAGTCCCTACGTACTGGGGAGGGTCGGCATGGGACGCCGGGGCGTGCAGGTTTCGTTGGGAAAGTTCCGTCCGATTGCAGGACTCATGATAGAATAGAGCTTGGGAACGAAGGGAAATGGTTGGGTTTCCTTCCCCGTTCAAAGGAGGCATATTCGACATGACGAAACTTCTCGCGACCGCACTGGCGGCCGTGGTGGTGGCGGGCCAGAGCCAAGCGTTCAACATCTGGGTGTACTGGGACCCCAACAGCCCGGGCAACTACACGTACGGCACCTACACCGTCAACTATAACGGTTCGCACCTCGTCACGGGCGGCTTGCTCGGTGTGAATCTGGGCTTGAGCGCCGCGCAGGCCCAGTCGAAGACGAACCCGTGGTGGGCGTACTGCCTCACCCCGGACGTCAACATCGGCTCGCCCTCCAACCCTTGGGAGGCTCAGGTGGGCAACCTGACCTCGTTGCTGGGAGCCAACGCGAACAAGGCCGCGTGGCTGGCGAACATCCTGTTCGACTCGAGCGTCGTCCCGCAGCAGTACAAGGTGCCGTTCAACCAGGACCATGCCAAGATCCAGGTGGCGCTCTGGGATCTGCTTGGCGCGACCGTGACGGGAACCTTCAACAGCTCGACCGTTTGGGATGACGTAGCGAAGACGCAGATCACGCTCAGCTTCGGCACGGTGACCTACAACCCCTCTACCGTCTATCCCTACCTGTACCTGGACCCGCTCAGCGATGGTCAGGGCCAGAGGCTGCTGCAGGGCGGTAGCGGCGGCGGCCAGAACTTCCCGGTCCCCGAGCCGGTGACCTTGGGTTTCGCGGCCCTCGGGTTGGCGGCTGCTCTCCGCAAGCGGCGCAACCGCTGACGCCCTCGGCCTCCAAGGGCGCCGGGCCAACCCATCGAGCGCCCCGGGCCGAGACCCAGCCAGAAAGGAACCCTCGGGCCACGAGTCCGGGGGTTCCTCGTTTGGGTCGACCGGAGGGCGACAGGTACACTGTCCGCGATGTCTCCTAGGCTCGCCTTCGCCCTCGACGCGGCGTGGAAGGCCGGTCGATTCACGCTCGGGCTGTTCGGAACCGGCGCAGCCGTCCATCTTAAGGCCGACCGCACCCCGGTGACGGAAGCCGACCGCGGCGCCGAAAGGCTCCTTCGGGAGGCGATCCGCTCCGCGTATCCGGGCGAGGCCATCTACGGCGAGGAGGAGGGGCAGAGCGGGGGCGGAGACGCCCGCTGGGTGATCGACCCGATCGACGGCACGAAATCCTTCGTGTGCGGGGTTCCTCTGTACGCGACCCTGCTGAGCTTCGAGGAGGGCGGCGTGCCGTTGCTGGGAGTGGCGTGCTTCCCCGCGTTGGGAGAGGTGCTGTACGCCGAGCGCGGAGCCGGAGCCTTTTGGAACGGCAGACCCGCCCGCGTGAGCGAGCGGCCCTCGCTGGAGGGCGCCGTGCTGTCGGTCGGCAGCCACATGGGCCTTGTGCGCACGGGACGGTTGGAGGGGTTCCTTCGGTTGGCGGAGAGGGCCTTGGCGACGCGCACCTGGTGCGACGCCTTCGGGCACGCTCTGGTGGCGACGGGCCGCGTCGAGGCGATGGTCGATCCGATCGTGGAGCGGTACGATGTGTCGGCCTTGCAAGTGATCGTCGAGGAGGCCGGCGGACGGTTCACGGACTTCCGCGGCCGGCCCAACCCTTCCTCGGAGGCTCTGGCCAGCAACGGACTGGTGCACGACGAACTGATCGGGGCGTTTTCGGGTTGAGGGTTCTCGGCGTGGACTTCGGTTCCAAGCGGATCGGGCTGGCCGTGGGCGAGTCGGCGTTCGGCGTGGTGTCGCCCAAGGGGTCGCTGGCCGCCTCCGGATCGCTCGAGAAGGACGCGCGCGCGATCGACCTCGAGGCCCGCCGGCAGGCAGCGGAGGAGATCGCCGTGGGTCTGCCGCTCGATGCCCAGGGAGGCGACACGCCGATGGCCGTGGTTTGCCGCAGGCTCGCCGAGCGGCTGACCGAGCTCGGCTGGAGGGTCCGCCTCGTGGACGAGAGGCTCACCAGCGTCGAAGCGGAGTCGGCGATGGCCCGAGCCGGACTCAAAGCCTCCCAAGCGAAGAGGCGCAAGGACGCGGAGGCCGCCGCGCGGATTCTGGACCGGCTTTTCGCAGAGGGAGGGCACGGTGAGGCGTAGGGCGGTGGTCGTTGCGGGACTGTTCGCCCTCGGGGCGATCGGCGGCGTGCTGTTCTTCCGTTGGTTGCTGAGGCCCACAGAGCCAGGCGTCGAGTGGCTCGTGCGCTTCGAACGGGGAGCGCCTCTGCAGAGCGTCCTCAGCGAGCTGGGTCGACGGGGCATCGTGCGAAGTCCGGCCGCGATGCGCCTGTACCTCGCCTGGCGCGGAGACGCCAAGCCCTTGGCGAGGGGCACCTACCGCTTCCGCTCTGGGCGGGACGCCGAGGGGGTGCGCCGGGACCTGCGCGAGCCGCTCCGGCAGATGGTCCGGATTCCGGAGGGCTGGTGGATCGCGCGCATCGCAAGGCTGCTCGAGCGGAAGCAGGTCTGCTCGGCGGAGGAGTACCTGCGCCTCGCTCGCACTCCGGGGGCTTTCCAAAGGGTGGTTTCGTTCCGCTTGCCGGAGGGCTCTCTCGAGGGTTACCTGTATCCCGACACCTACGACCTTCCGCCTCTGTTGGGAGCCAAGGCGGTGATCGAGCGGCAGCTCGAGACGTTCGAGAGGCGCTTCCTGAGCGGCAGGAAGCCGCCGGCGAACCTGCACGAGATCGTCACGGTGGCGTCGATGGTCGAGCTGGAGGCTGCGAGGGACGAGGAGCGGCCGCGCATCGCGGGGGTGATCGAGAACCGGCTGCGCCGAGGCATGCCGCTGCAGGTCGACGCTACGGTCAACTACGCTCTCCAGGAGTGGCGGCCGCTGGCGGTTTCGGAGTATCGGTCGGTGCGGCACCCCTACAACACGTACCTGGACAAAGGGTTGCCTCCGGGCCCGATCGGCAATCCGAGCCTGGCGAGCCTGAAGGCCGCCGAGAATCCAGAGCGGCACGAGTTTCTGTTCTACGTGGCCAAGCCCTCGGGCGGGACGCACTGGTTCTCCCGGAGCTACGCCGAGCACCTGCGGCGCGTGGCGGAGCGCCGAGCCGCGTTGCGGGGGGCGGCGCGATGAGGAGGTTCCGCACCGGCCGCTACCATCCGGAGCGCCTGCCCCGATGCCTGCAGCCCGTCTGTCCGACCGCGGCCGTGGAGTCGGTTCTGTGCGTGGATCCCTGCGAACTGGCGGCTCGCGGCAAGCGACTGTTGCTGCTGGATGTGGACAACACGCTGCTGGGATGGAAGGGCCGCGAGGTGCCGCCGGACGTGGCGCGCTGGGTCCGCGCCGTTCTGCAGGCGGGCCTGAAGGTGTGCGTCGTGAGCAACACCAAGCGGCCGCGGCGGCTGAAGGAGCTGTGCCAGGCTCTGGGGGTGCCGTTCATCCGCGATCGCTTCAAGCCGAGCCGCCGGATGTTCCTGCTGGCGATGGAACGGTATGGCGCCACGCCGGAGCAGTCGATCATGGTGGGCGACCAGCTCTTCACCGACGTTCTCGGCGCGCGCCGAGCGGGCATCGAGGCCATCTGGGTGCGCCAGGTGTCGGATCGGGAGTTCCTCGGAACGAAGCTCAGCCGCCTCGGCGAGAGGATCCTCCGCCGATGGTTGGACCGCGCGCTGGAGGAGGACGCTTGAGCGTCGTCGCCCAGCTCCTCGGCCGCCGCATCGTGCGGCAGTTCGTGAAGTTCTGCCTGGTGGGCGCGCTGTCGACGGTCATCGACGTCGGGCTGCACTACCTGCTGATGTTCTACGTTCCATGGGGCGAGCGGACGCTGAGTCAGGCGCTGGGCCAGTGGATCGTGGAGACGTTTCGGCCCGGCGCGCCCATGAACGGGAAGGTGTACTACGAGGCGAGCTTCCCGGTGCTGAAGGCTCCCACCACGGTGCTGGCGATCCTGAACAGCTACTACTGGAACCGCAGATGGACGTTCCGCGCGCTCGGCAGGGAGGCTCTGCACCGACAGATCGCCAAGTTCTTCGTGGTCGCGTTGATCGGCATGGGCCTGAACGTGGCGATCTCCTCCTCGCTCATGGCGGTGGTGCCGGGGCATCCCAAGATCAGTTGGGCTCTGGCCACGGGCGTGGCCACGGTGGTCGTCGCTCTGTGGAACTTCAACGGCCAGAGGCTGTGGACCTTTCGGAAGGACATGGCATGACGGAGTTCTTCGAGTGGCGCGACGCTCCCCGCGCCGACTTCGCCGTGATCGGCGACCCCGTCTCCCACAGCCTTTCGCCGCGCATGCACGCGGCGGCGCTGCAGGCGATGGGACTGTCGCTGAGCTACGTGGCGGTTCGGGTGCCTCCCGGAGAGGTGGCGCCGGCTTTGGAGCATCTGGCGGGGTTGGGATACCGGGGCGCGAACTGCACGGTGCCGCACAAGGCCGAGGCGCTGGCTGCCTGCCGATCGGCGGATCCTTTCGCTCGGCGGGTCGGCGCCGTCAACACCGTGCGGTTACCCACCCTCGAGGGGACGAACACCGACGGACCGGGGTTCCTCGACACGCTGGGCCCCTTGGGGATGCCGAGGGGCAGCAGGGTGCTGGTGCTGGGCGCGGGAGGGTCGGCCAGAGCCGTGGCCGCCGCCCTGGAGGACGCGGGCTACCGTCTCCGTCTGTGGAACCGGACCCGGGAGAGGGCCGAGGCTCTGGTGCGGGAGCTCGGGCTGTCGGCAGACCTCTCGGAGCATCCGGACCCGAGCGGTTGCCGACTGATCGTGAACACCACCTCGGCCTCCCTGCACGGCTCGGAGGTCAGCCTGGACTGGGGCCGTGTCGAGCCGGATGCGGTAGCCTATGACCTGATGTACGGCGAGTCCCCCACGCCGTTCCTCCTCCGGGCCGCACGATCCGGCCTGAGGACGTTGGACGGGCGACCGTTGCTCGCGGCGCAGGGCGCTCGCTCGCTGGAGTGGTGGCTGGGTGCGCAGGCCCCCCGCAGGGTTCTTCTGCTCAGCCTGGGTTGCAGGGGAGACGAACTGGGTTGAGAGCGCTCGAGCCTGTCTCTTATACAC
>JAOACB010000075.1 GCA_026418055.1 Fimbriimonadales bacterium | reverse complement strand
GCCGTACACCGCCCTACCCTCGACGTCGCACGTGGAGGTGCGCACGAGGTTCGGCCACATCGGGTAGACCGGAACCCGCCACCTCCCGTCCGCGGATGCCAGCGTTCCGACGGCGTCGGGGTCCGGCACCGTCACGCGGAACGCCTGCCTGCGCACGTTCCTCAGGCCCAGCTCCCGAAAGCGGCGCTCCGCGTACTCGAGGGTGGCCGCCTCGCCGCTGCTGCCGGCCAGCCGCGGCCCGAACGCTGCGACATCGCGGAACGTGCGCTCGAGCTCGTCCAAGCGGACCGACGCCGCGATCTCGCGGTAGGCCTGCGCGACCTTCTCGCCTCGGATCTGTTCGGGGGTCTTCGGCTGAGGCTGCTGCGGCCAGCCGAGCAAGGCTGCAGCGAGCATCGGTACGACCGCCGCCAAGCGAGAGCGCATAGCCTTTTCCTATTCGACGCGCGAGCCCGCGATTCCTTCGCTCAGTCCAAGTCCCAGGCGTAAGGAGCGCCCATGCGGACCCACCCGCCCCAATTGGGACGGACTTCGCAACCCTTGGCGAGGTCGGCCATGGTCCGGGCCGAAACGCTGCCGTCCAAGGTGACCGTGGTCGCGAGGCGCCCGTGCCATGGCCAAGCGCCCCCGAACCATGCCGACCGCGCGTTCAGCGGCGTCCAGCCCGGGAGCGGGGCGAACACCGGTCTTCCACCCAGAAGGAACGTGTCGTACGCGCCGCTCCTCCCCACGGAGTAGCGGCAGGGGGGCAGGACCAGCCAGCTGCCGGATGAAGGCGGCATGGCTCTGTCGGCCGCCGAATCGACGAACAGCAACACGTTCGAGGGGGAACCCACCGCCGACAGGCTCCTCGGCAACGGTATCCAACTCTCGCCCTCCGCCAAGACGGGCGAGAGGTACAGGTAGTTGTAACCCAGGTGGGCTCCCTTGCTGGCCTCGTGGAAACGGTAGGCGAGGTCTCCGGGCGTGAGGTCCGGATCGAACGCCGTGGGCGGCTCCGACGAGGACGGGGGAGCCGCGGGGCACCTCCACAGGCCCAGCGAGAGGCCGTACGGGATGAGGTTCTGCACCCACGTGCGGTCTCTCTCCGGATCGGAGACCGGGCCCGGCTGGTGGGACACGATCGGAAAGGTGTCGTCCCAGTCGCCGACGTACAGCATCGCGGCCAGTTGCGCCTGGTGGAACCGGCTGGCGCAGGCCGCTCGGCGGGAGGACTCGCGCAACGACGAGAACACCGGCAAGAGCAAGGCCGAGAGCATGGCCACCACGGCCACGACCACCAACAGCTCGATCAAAGTGAAGGCGGATCGATCCCGCACGTCGGCACCGACTCTAGGATACTCTTGAAAGCGCAGCTTTCCAAGGCCTTCGGCTGTCAGCGCTCGCACGGCACGAGCACGTCGAGACGGCAGACCGTGCGGAAGCCGAGCCTGCGGTACCAAGGCGCCAGCTCTTCGCGGCATTGCAGCACCACGGGTAGTCCCGCCCGGCAGGCGTCGGACTGAACCTGCCGGACGATGGCGGCGCCGAGGCCGCGCCCTCTCCTCGGGGGGGCGACGCAAAGGTTGTACAGACCCATCGCCGATGGGGTCTGATGGAGCATCACCGCGCCAATCCTCCTTCCCGACTCGAAGAGCGAGTAGAGCCTGCATCGGACGGCCCTCGCCGTCGCGCGCTCGATCGCCTCTCGGCGCTCCGACGGTTGCCCCGCGAAGAAGGCCTCGGCCATGAACGCCGCGGCGGCCTCGCGCTGCGAAGGAAGCGTGTCCTCCAGCAGCGTGAAAGGCTCGTTCGGGTCGACGCCGCGCGACTCCATCATCTCGAGGGACTGGGCTTGCCACAGCTCGTCCTCGGCTCCGGTTGCCGGACCGACCCTGTAGCACAGCTTCGGCGTCCAGCCGCCGAACTGGCGTCTGGCCTCGTCGTACCAGCCGGCCGAGGCAGACCAACTGATCACGAAGCTGGTGGACGGCAATTCGGCGGGGTTCCTCGCCGCCGCGCCACCGCGCCACCGTCGGACCTCCGTGCCCTCCAAGGCCAGAGCCAGCGCCAGGTAGGTCTCCACCAGGTTCTCCAAGCTCGGGGCGGTCTCGGGAGTCACAGCACGATGCTCCACAGTGCCGCGGCCGCGGGGCCGCCCGATCCCAACGTGAGTCCCAGCGAGAAGGACTCCGACAGACGACGGCCCAGGAATCCCTTGGGTCCGCCCGGGGTCGCCATGGCCGCACCGAACCATCCTGACGAGCGGTCGTCTCGCAACAGGTCGAGGCTTGCGGCCACTTGGAAGCCGTCGAGGGAGTCCGCGAGCATGCCGACGCGCACCGTCGGGGCGTACAGACGGCTCGGCGGCGAGAACCGGCGCCCGGAGAACTCTTGAGAGAAGAACTCCGCGACCGTCCGAGCGACGCGCCTTTGGACGAACACGCCTCCGTAGTGTCCGGTGTCCAGCCAGAGAGAGGCGGCGTTCGGGATCGCCTCCTCGAGCTTCCTCACGTCCTCGGCCGGAATCACCGTGTCGAAACGGGCACCGACCAAGAACGCCCTCCCGTCGGTTCTGGCCGCCACTCGCTCCAACGGCTCCACGTCGGCGAGTCGCTCTCTCAAGGAGGCCAGATTCCAGCCCCGCCGACGCATCGCCTCGCGGGTGGGGCCGGTGAGGGAGCTGTGCCAGAGGATGTGCGCAAGGTCGGCGCCCCCGAGCACGATCGCCGTGCGCGCGAGTCGCCGGTCCACCGAATACGCCAGGGATGCGATCACTCCGCCGAGACTGATGCCGGCCACGCCGAGCCGGTCGCGGTCGATCTCCGGACGGGAGGCGAGGAAGTCGAGCGTGCGGCGGACGTCCAGCACGGATTGCGCCACCACGGCGCGGATCCTGTCGGGGTCGTCCGACAGCGCCAGCTCTCCCGACTTGGCGCCGGGCGGCGTGCGCTGGATGTGGTACGGCAGGGTCAGCAGAACCGCCGCCACGCCCCTGGAGTTCAGCTCCTCGGCGAGCAACCGCGTGGGCCTCAGGTCGTCGGCTCCCAGGTAGTGCAGCACCACGACCGCGGGATAGGGTCCGGGAAGGGCCTCCGGCAGAAAGGCGCTCAGGTGCACCGTGTCGTTGTTGGGAACCCCGGTCGTCAGCGGGCTCGGAAACGAGGCGCGGTACTCCGTAGGGCCGGCGAGGGATTCCACGCGCCTCCAAGCCGGGAACGAAACGGCTGGGGGCGTGGAATCGATCGGCGGCACGCCGGCCCTCTGCGCGTCGGCCGACCCCAGCAAGGTTGCCAGCCACAGAGCGGACGGTGCGAGGAGCGCGAAGGGATCCACCCGGCGAGGATTCTATCCGAACCTCTGCCGGTAGAATGGGGAGCGCATGTTCCCGATACGGGACGACCAGGAACTGAGGAGGCCGTCCACGGTGGTGTGGACTCTGGTCGCTCTGAACGTGGCCCTGTACCTGTGGGATCGGGGAGGGTCCGTGTTCGGGCCGAGAACGGTGTTCTCCGACCTCGGTCTGCGGCCCGCCGAGCTGATCGATTCCCTTCGGGGGAGCGAGAAGTCGCCGCTGGTGACGCTCTACACCTCGATGTTCCTCCACGGCAACCTGTGGCACCTCGTGGGCAACCTGCTGTACCTCGGAGTGTTCGGTCCGGCGATCGAGCAAGCGATCGGTCCGTGGCGCTTCGGGCTGTATTACCTGGCCTGGGGGGTCGCGGCGGTGCTGGCCGAGACCTTCGTGTCTCCGCACTCCTCGGTGCCGATCATCGGCGCCTCGGGGGCGATCAGCGGCATCCTGGGCATGTATCTGGTGCTGTTCCCTACCAACCGCATCACGATCTGGTTCTTCTTCAACGAGTTCGACGTGCCCGCCTACGCGCTGCTGGGCGTGTTCTTCCTCAAGGACGTGTTGCTCCAAACCCCCGGCGTCGCGAACTGGGCGCACATCGGGGGCTTTCTGGCGGGAATGCTGTTCGTGCAGCTGATGGGCGGAAGGGATAGGGTGCTCGCGCGGTATGTCCGAGAGAATCGATCGTTGGCGTGAACCGGCTTTCCTCCGCACGGCGGCCGTGGCGGCGGTGGTCGTGCTGGGCCTCGTCGGCGGCGGGCTCCGGGCTCGGGTGGAGGCTCGCAACCGCGCCGTGACCCTTGCCGCGGAGGAGAGCGCGGTCTCCCAGATGGCGGCGGCCTCAGGGTTGACGTTCCGGAGGGCGCTCGAGAGACTCCGGCAGGAGGGCCTCGGAGCCGTGGTGATGGAGGAGGAGACGGTCGGAGGCTGGCTCTCGACGAACCGGCTCGGTTTCGGCGAGGACGGAACGATCGTCTGCTGGCCGGGCGCGGAGGAGCGCATCGCCCGGGCCCTTCGTCTGCGGTTTCCGCGCAGCTCGGCCAAGCCTCTGCAACCGGGCGTGCTGTCCGCACCGGGCGTCCCGGTGGACGTTCTGCGGACCGCGAGCCTCGGGCTCGATGCCAAGAAGGCCAAGGAGGTCTGGTCGGCCGGCCTGACGGTGGTTTGGAGGGGCGCAAGCGGTCCGATGAGCGCCGACGGCGTTCGGGAGGCGGTCGCCTGGGCTCGCGAGCTCGGCGCCAAGGCTTTCCTGCCGCTAGGGGATCGGGTTCTCGGCTATCGCGAGTCGCTCGGCGACGTTGCGGAGGCTCTGCGCAAAGCCGGCATGGTTTACGTGTCGGCCGAGTTCGCGAAGATCGCGGGCGACGCGTCCATGGTGGCCAAGGCTCCGGAGCTGGTCGTGCGGCTGCACGCCGCCCAGGCCGCGGAGATCGACAAGATGACCGAGCGGGAGTACCTCGAGCGGTACGCGCGTGCGGCGAGCGAGCGAGGCATCCGGATGCTGCTGCTGCGGCCGATGAGCGACGCCGGCGCGACGCCGCTGGAGGGCTTCGCGACGCTGGTGGGCAAGGTCCGGCGGGCTGTGCAGGCCGAGGGACTGCCTCTCGGAAGCGCGAAGCCCTACGAGGACCCCTCCAGTCCGCCGTGGCTGCTCGCCCTGACCGGCTTGGCGGTGGCCTCGCTGGTGGCCGTCACGGCGCAGGCGTTCGGCCTCGGCGGCCGGGCCCTCGCATGCTCGGCGGCGGCGTTGGGGGTGCTGGGCGCGGCGTGCTGGGTTCCGCCGGCTAGGCCGCTGATGGCGTTTCTCGGCGCGCTCGCCGCTCCGTTGCTTGCGATCCGAACCGTCGAGCTGTCGCCCCGGCGATCGGCTTGGCTGCTGTACGCCGCGGCCTGCGGCGTGAGCGCCGCCGGCGGGCTCGCCGTGGTGGGACTGCTCAACGGGTTGCCGTACCTCGTGCGAGCCGAGCAGTTCCAAGGTGTGAAAGCCGCGCACGCACTGCCGATCGTTGCGGTCGGGGTCTGGTTCTTCCTCCGATGGTTCGACTGGAGGAGCGTGCTGCAGCGACCCGTCGTCTGGGTGCAGGCTTTGGTGGCCGTGACGCTGCTGGCGGCGTTGGCGTTCATGCTGCTGCGCACCGGCAACGACAACCCGGGAGCGGTCAGTGGCATCGAGCTGAGGCTGCGCAGTCTGCTGGACCAGCTGTTGCTGGTTCGGCCGAGGACCAAAGAAGTGTTCGTCGGGCACCCGGCGCTGTTCGTAGGCTTAGCGCTCTGGGTGCGGCTGGGCAAGGACGCGGGCGTTCCCAGGCTGGCCGGTTGGGTGGCGCTTTTGCTGACCGTGGGAATGATCGGCCAGACGAGCATCGTGAACACTTTCTGCCACCTGCACACACCGTTTTGGCTCGGTGTCGCACGGGTCCTCGTCGGTGTGTTGGTCGGCGGGCTGATCGGCTGGGCGATCGCGGCCTTTCTGTCCTCGAGGCTGGGCGCGACCGAGCAGGGGGAGGCGGCCGATGGCTAGGTTGCTCTTCGCGGGCTACCTGGGTTGCGGCAACCTGGGAGACGACGCGGTGCTGCTCGGGCTCGTCCACGGGCTGGGTTCCGAGGCCCACTCGTTCACCGTGATGAGCGGCGCCCCCGACGAGACGTATCGCCTGCATGGTTTCCCGAGCGTGCCCCGGCGCAACCGTTCCGCGTGGCGCAAAGCCATGGAGCAGTGCGACGCCGTGGTGTTTCCCGGAGGCAGCATTTTCCAGGACGCCACGAGTCTGCGCAGCGTGTACTACTACGCCACCATCGTGTCGGACGCCAAGCGAGCCGGCAAGCCCGTCGCGCTGGTCGGCCAAGGGGTCGGTCCTCTGAGTCGCTTTCTGGGGAAGCGCTGGGCGGCCGCGGCCTTCGAGAGGGCCGACGCGATCGTGGTGCGGGATCCGGCGTCGGCCCAGACGTTGCAGGCTATCGGCGTTCGGAAGAACGTGCGCATCGGGGCCGATCCGGCGTTCCTCCTCCCCGAACCTGCCGCGCCGGAAGAGGCGTTCTCGGTGGGAAGCATGCGAGCGGTGGGCCTCGCCCCGCGGCCTCTGGGGAAGGGATCGGGAGTGGAGCAGACCTTCGGCGAGTTGGCGAGGTCGCTGTTCGGCGCCGGGCTGATGCCGGTGCTGATCGAGATGGACCGGCAGCTGGACGGCCCGCTCTTGGAAGCCATCGCCAAGCGCCAAGGCGGGCGGATGCCCGATCTGCGCAGAATGGGCTCTCCGATCGCGGTCCAGCAGCGGCTGAAAAGGATGGAGGCCTTGGTGGCGGTGCGTCTGCACGCAGGCATCCTCGCCGCCACCGTGGGGGTTCCGGCGGTAATGGTGGACTACGACCCAAAGGTGGCGGCGTTCGCCAAGGCGGCGGATCTGCCGCTGGTTCCGGCGACGGCGCCACCGGGAGCGATCCTCGCGAGGGTCCAGGAGGTGCTGCAGGATCGCCCCAACTTGGTGGCCCGGCTGAAGGCGCGCACCGAAGAGCTGCGAAGCAAAGCCCGGGTGAACGTGGAGGCCGTCCGCGCGTTGGTGGGATGAGACGCGCAAAACGGGAGACCGGGGCCGCGCGTGAGATAAGAGAGCGGGGGTCCGCATGAAAGCGATTGGGAAGGCGTTGTTTCCGGCGTTGGTTTTGGCTGGATGCGGGGGCGGCGGGGGCGGCCTCGACGGCTCGTCGGGCTACGGCGAGGTGGCGGGCGTGGTGTTCGGCCCCGACGGCGGCGTGGTGCGGGGAGCCCGGGTTTCGATCAGCGGCCTCGGCGGTCGCTCGACACTCACGAACTCGGCCGGGCAGTACGTGCTCCGCAACGTGCCGGCGGTGGATGCGACCGTGCGGGCCGACCTCACCGTGGACGGCGTGCGGTACGTCGGTTCGAACCTCGCCCGCGTGTACGACCGCGAAAGGGCCAAGAGCGTGAACATCGCGATGGTCCGAGCCTCGCAGACGGCGTCCTTGCGGGCCACGGTCCTGGACCGATTCGGATTCCGGCTCGAGAACGCCCGGCTTTTCGCGATCCCCGATGACAACGAGGCTCTGTCGGGCGCCACGGAGGTCACCGACGCGAATGGGGAGTGCACGCTCCGGGACCTCCAGGCAGGCATCCGCTATCTGGTGGTGGCTGGAGCCAGGGGTTACAGCTCCGACAGCGTCACCGTGACTCTCTCCTCGGGGGAGACTCGACCGCTCAGTTTCGTGCTGAGCGACGCATCGGACGTGGCCTTGGACCCGCCGAGCAACGTCGAGGCCGTGTCCTGGACGGCGCCGGCCGGGATCAGCCGCTCCCGAGAGAGTCTGCAGGCGTTTCGGGCTTTTCAGCGGTGGATGCTGGCCCGAGAGGGCCGCAGGGTGCCGGAACGGACCCGGACCACCCTCCGAGGCAACCCTGTCGAGATCGATCTCTTCTGGGATCCCATCGTGGACGACCAGCTGTTCGGGTTTGGGGTGTACCGGGGCACGAGCCCGACCGGGACCCTGACGAGCGTCGAGCTGCTCCGAGACCCGACGGCGTCGTTCTACGCCGACAACGACGACCGCCTGATTGAGGGCAGAACCTACTACTACGAGCTGACGAGCCTCAACAACACGTACCCCGACGGTAGCCGCTCGGAGAGCGCGCCCAGCGAGCGGGTTTCGGCCTTCACGCTGGGTGATCTGGACCTCGCGAGCCCATCCCTCAGCCCGTTGGAGTTTCGCTGGTTCTCGGGCAGCGGCGCGGAGCGGTACAAGGTCTACCTGTACGATCGGTTCCCCGCGATCGCCGCCGAGCCGATCTGGGAGAGCGGCTTCACGACCGGTCTCGAGGTTGGATACGATGGGCCGCGGCTGGCGTCGGGCAGGCGCTACTACTACTTGGTGCTCGGGGTGGCGAACGGAACGTCGAGCCGCACGGTCAGCGACGTAGGGAGCTTCGTGGCGCTCTGATGGCTGCACGGACGCTAGGTCGTTTCGGATCCGCTTTGGGCTGGTGCCTGCTCGGCGTGGGCGCGGCGGGCGTCGCGGCCTGGACCCGCCACCTGCTCAGCCTCGATCCTTTCGCACGCTACCGGACCGCCGACGCTCTCGCGGAGCTCTCGGTGGCGATCCGCATGGACGACGTCGATCTGGCCTTTTTCGAAGGAGCCGAGCAAGTGGGCGGAGCGACGGTTCGTCGGCTGGACATCCGCAAGGACCGTCAAGCGACCGACCTGTTCTACATCCGCAACGGCTTCTACCGCGGCGAGGCCGGCAGCTACGGCTTCGAAGCCACCCGCGCCGCCTACAACAACGTCACGGGCAGGCTGTTCGTGCCGAGCGGCGCGAAGATCCGGGGAGAGGACATGGACCTCGTGGCCGCGGCGTTCGAGGCGGACACCCGCAGCGGGCGGCTGTTCGTGCCGGGAGAGGTCCGAGGCTGTCTCTTATACACATCT
>JAOACB010000074.1:8519-8839 GCA_026418055.1 Fimbriimonadales bacterium | reverse complement strand
GTCTTGGCGCTGGCGCTGGCCGGGCTGGACCTTCTTGAAGGCGTCGCCGGCCATCAGGTGCCGATCCCCAAGAGTGAGAAATCCCCATACGGGTAGACCTGCTCCACGTAGACCGCCGCCGGCTGCTTGACCAGCACGTCCTCGTCCTCGGCGTCCTGGTAGCGGACCCAGAGGTACTCCCAGCCCTTCTTGTCGATCCCAGTGATGTCGCCGATGGTCAGCCCGACGGCGTTCGGGCTGGCGGCGAAGCTGAAGGTGATCTCCCAGTCCTCCTGGCCGCGCTGCGAGCCGGAGGCGCCTTGAAAAAGCACCTCGCCGGG
>JAOACB010000074.1:0-8509 GCA_026418055.1 Fimbriimonadales bacterium | reverse complement strand
CCCTTGAACGGCGCGGCGTTGACCTTGCCGGTGAGGTAGAAGAGGGCCGCCTTGTAGGCGGGCGTGACCAGCGCGACGGGGATGTAGTGCGTCTCCTTGAAGTTGTAGACCGGGATGGTGATGTCGGTCCCCTCGACCGAGTCGTTGTTGACGCCGATCGCGCCCTTGAAGTCGGGCGGGTCCTCGCCGGGCGGGGCGTAGCTGGCGACCGTCTGCAGGCTCTGCGTGATGTGGGTCGTGCCGCCGCCGGTGTCGAACGAGAACGACGACTCGCCGGGCTGCTTCGGCTCCAGCTTGCCGTAGCGGACCGAGACCTCCCACAGGCCGCTTCCCTGGTGCGAGATGTGGTAATTCTGGAACACCAGGCCCGCGTAGATGGCGGGGATCGTGGCCTCAACGAGGGTGCGCACGGCCGCGTCGTCTTCCGTGCCATCGACGACGTACAGTAGCTCCACGGACGGGTTCTCGACCCCGACCGTGGTCTCGCGGCTGTCGTACTTCTCGATGATCACCGCCATCGATCATTCCTCACGCGAAGACCAATCCGCCGTTCTGGGCCTCCCGCACGAGCTGCCCGGTGTTGCGCGCGACCTGTTCGCTGGCCCGTGCGGTGCGCTCGGCTAGGCTGTCGGAGCCGAGGCCCGCCACGGCGAAGGCGCTGAACGTCCCCTTCACGTCGGTCTTGGCCTCGGCCTCGTCCAGGCCCTCCAGGTCGAACTCAGGCCGCCGCTGCTGCTCGCGGTCCATTGCCTCCAGCGCCCGCTCCAGCTCCATCTGCTCACGCTGCGCGGCCAGCTCCGCGGCGCGCTCCTCCAGGGCGCGCTGGGCCGCAGCCACGCGCTCCTGGTCGGCGGCGTTGGCGGCTTCGATCTCCCGCTGCCGCTCGCGTCGCTCTTCCTCCTGCATCTGGTTCAGGGCCTCCTCGCGCTGCCGCCCCGCTTCCCGCGCCTGATCGACGCGCCGGGCGCGCTCCCGCACGCGGCGGTCGAGGCGCTCGCGGGCCTCGCGATTCTGCTGCTCGACCTCGCGGTTGATGGCCTCAACCTCGCGCCGGGCGGTGGACGGGCTGAACAGGTTCCGCACTCGCGCCCAGGCCCGGCGGAAGAAGCCGACGAACTCGTTGAAGGCGATCTGCAGGCCGGTGCAGAAGGTGTCCCAGCCGTCGGCCAGGGCGTTGACCACCGTCCAGAAGGCGACCTCGATCCCGGTCCAGGCGGTGTTGAAGGCGCGGGCGACGGCGTAGACGGCGCTCCAGAACAGCTCGACGAAGAACGACTTGAAGCGCCGCCACGCCGCACTGATGGCGGCGATGCCCGCCTCCCACACGACCTGGATGCCGAGCCAGGCGACCTCCATCGCCCCGGCCAGATCGCCGGCGGCAATGGCATCCTGAATCCCCTGCCAGGCTGTGCCTGCCGCGCCCAGGAGCTGGTCGAACCCTTGCCCCAGCGCCTCCAGGGCCATGTTCCCCTCGTCGGTGGCGAAGAGGACGGCGGCGGCGATGCCGCCCACGGCCGCGACCACCAGGCCGATCGGAGACAGAAGAAGACCAATGGCCACGGCCAGCAGCTTGACAGCGACAACGGCGGCAGAGATGGCGAAAGTCACCACGCTGATGGCCGAAGCGACGACGTAGATGATGCCGCCGAGGGCCATCAGCGCCGCGCCGATCCCGATGACCGCGGCGATGACGGCGGCGATGATCGTGACCGTCTCGCGGTTCTCGTCGATCCAGCGCGCGACGTTGGCAGCGACCCGCGTGATCCACTCGGCGACCTGCTTGAGCGTGGGCGCCAGCGCGGCGCCGACCATGAATACGACCTGCTTGAGCGCCCGCCACAGTTGCGACATGGCGTCGCCGAACTCCTCGGCCGCCTGGGCGTCCTCGGTGCTCATGGTCAGGCCCAGGCCGTTCGCCTCGCGGCGCAGCTCCTGGATGCCTTGCGCCCCCGTCGAGAGCAGCGGCAGCAGATTGGCCCCCGAGCGGCCGAAGATCTCCATCGCCAGCGTGGCGCGGTTGGCCGGGTTCTGGATGCGCGACAGGCGGTCGGCGATCAGCTCGAACTGCTGGTCGGGCGACAGGCCGGTCAGGTCGGCGATGGTCAGCCCCAGCCTCGACAGGTTCCGCCGGCCCTGCGCCGACCCGCGGGCGGCCTCGATGATGCTCCGGCTCATCGTGCGGAGGCCCTTCTCCAGGTCCTCCGCGCCGGAGCCCGACTGCTCGGCGGCGTAGCGCAGCTCAGACAGTGCCTCCACCGCCACGCCCGTCCGCTGCGACATGTCGAGCATGTCGCTGCCCATGTCCGCGAACAGCTTGGCCGCGCCCAGGAAGGGGAGCGCGAGCGTGGTCCCCAGGCCCACGATCCCCGCCCCCACCGACATGATGCTCGCGCCGAACGCCTTTAGCCTCGCGGCCGCGGCGTTGAGCCCCTTGACGAGCCGGCTGTCCTTGACGAACAACTCGACGTAGGCGGCACCGGCGCGAATCCCCGAAGCGGCGGCCATCCTCACCTCCTGTCCACGAACACCTGCTTGAGCACCTCAATCGACGCCTTGCGCACCGGCAGCTCCCGCCGGCGCTGGTAGGGGTTGAAGTCCGCCGGCTTGTAGGGCGTGGGCTTTTTCCGGTGGTCGCGGTGGACGTTGGCCGTCAGCGCCAGCAGGGCGGAGGTGTGCGCCCAGCGCTCGCGGCTCCGGGCCTCGGCCATCAGGCAGAGTTCCCGGAGGGTGAAGGGCCCGGGGTCGATTCCGAGGACTCCGGCGCAATGCCAAATGAGCGTAACAACCTGTTCGCTTCGCGGTCGGCGTCGAACGTCTCCAGGACCTTCTCGGCCTGGCCCAGCAGCCGGTCCCGGACCTTCCGACTCTCGGCCACGATCTTCCGCAGGCTGCTCCGCGCCCTCGCTTCGGGGAAAAAATCGATCAGCTCCTCCAGGAAGGCGTCGGTCGCCAGGGTGATGGCGTCGCCCGCCAGCGCCCGGCCGAAGTCCTCGTCGCTGACCTTCTTGGCGTCCGCCTCGTCCTTGCAGAGGCAGTACAGCACGTCCGCGAGCATCACCGGGTCGCCGACCAGGGCGCCCAGCGGCTTGAAGCCGTCGTCCACCAGCTTGTACAGGTCGACATTGAGCAGGCCCCGGACGCGCTTGATCGCCGCCACGTTGATGGCGATGGTCCAGGTCCGCCCCGCGTTGTCGTTGAAGGTCCGCATCGATTGCTCCCGGCGATTCACTTGGCCACACGGATCGGGATCGGAACCGGCTGCCATTCGTCGTCGAGGTCGCCAGGCCAGGGCCGGAGGGGGATCGGGACCGGCGTCCAGACCTCCTCGGCATCAGCCGCCTTGGGCCGGGTCCGCTGGGCAACTTCCGCTGAGCAGCCCCACATCGACACCTTGCGGCCCATACCGCTGGTGCAGCAGACCACCGAGACGAGTTCGTTGGTGTCGCTGCGGAAGATGCCGCCGCCGGAGTCGCCCGACGACACGCTCAGGTTCATCCGCAGCTGGCCCTGGCCGTTCTCGCGCTCGACAACGGTGCCGTCTTCGCGGTTGCCCGGCCTGTCCACGCCATAGCCCATGTGCCAGATCGCCGTGCCCGGCTCGGGGTTCTTGGCGGCAATTAGGGCGTAGGGCAGGTCCGCGACCTCCTCTTCGGTCACGCACCAGGCCACATCCGGGGTCTTGTGATGGGCGACCACCCGCAGGCCCAGCGACCGGCCGTCCTTGAGCGTGAGCGTGCCGCGCTGCCCCACGTCCGACACGCAGTGGGCGGCGGTCAGCACGTCCCAGCGGCCGTCGGGCCGACGCGGGCCGATCACCGTGGCCGTGCAGCCGGCGTTGCCGAAGCGAATGCGGCCCAGGGCGCCCGCCGGGTCGAGCTTGCCGCCGCCCGGCGGCTTGGGGTCGGGCTTCGGCGGTGCCGGTGGGGTGGGCGGGACTGGTTGACACTGCTCGATCTCCACCGTGACGCGCGCCTCGTCCACCTGCAGGCTGTCGCCCACGGTCCGAATGGCCAGCAGCTCGACCTCGTAGTTGCCGGGGTGGGCGGCGAACTCCAGGACGCCCCGCGGCGTGGTCGCGCGCTCGACGCCCTTCGAGGGATGAACGCGCCACAGGAGCGCGGCCTTGGCGTCCACGCCCTCGGCGCGGAGGCGGACCAGGGAGTGCGGCTTGTACTTCGTCTCGCCCGTGATGCGGAGCGTGTCCGCCCGCGCCGCGGCGGGAGCGAAAACCAGAACCAGGGAAACCAAAAGCATCGAACGCATGGTGCCTCCTCGGAGGTGGATCAGGGAACGACCATCCAGACGGGCGGGTTGACAGAGTAGGTCGGCTTGACAGTGACGCTCACGGTGACCGCCTCCTCCAGCGGCTCGTTGCGGCTGAAGTTGGTGACCATGCAGGTGGCGCGAAGCCCTTGCGAGCCGGCCGTGGCGATGTCGCCGTCCATCACCGCGAACTCGACGGCCCCGCGGTTGAGGAAGGCGTCGCGGATCGCGCCGAAGTCGTCGTCCGTGGTGTCCCAGACCATCTCGAACTCGATGGAGCCGTCCTTGAGCGTGGCGACGGTGGCCCGCCAGCCGGCGTTGCCGCGGGTGGTCACGTCGGCCTCGCCCGCCTCCAGGTTCAGGGTCACGTCCTTGACGTTCTTGACCTCGTTCCAGACCGGGACGGCGAACGTGCCCGTGTTGCGGTAGAGCTTGGCGTCGAGGCCGAGTTTGACTGCCATGAGCGTGTCTCCTTAGCGAACCGAGTCGCGCCACAGGGCCGGCAGCTTCGGCTTTTCCGCTTCCAATGCCGGCTGCATGAACGGCCGGGGCCGGTAGCGCACGTGCCGCGCCTTGCCGCCCTCCTTGAGCACTGCATCTCCGCCGTGCTCCAACAGCCGCGGCGCCTGGGACCCTTCCTTGGTCAGCGTCGGGCCGATGACCACGCTTCGGCGCTGCGGGTCGTAGGCGAACAGGATGAACTTCCGCAAGAGGCCTACGTGCGAGTAGGGCGGCGAGCCGGTCGGGCTGGTGCCCTTGCGCTTGCGGATCGAGGTCCTGGCCCGCTGCCGCACGAAGGCGCCGAACTTTGACAGCACCCTCCGGGTGCCGGCGTCTACCGACCGCTTGACCTTCTCACGGTCGAAGAAGCTGCCCTTGGCGGCCTGGAACGTCATGCCTATCACGGTTCACCTCCAGGCGCGGAAGGTCAGCGTGAGGACGCTGGTGAACTGCCGCAGCTCGTCCAGGTGCTCCAGCGCGTAGACCGGCTCGTGCTTGACCTCGACGCAGCGGGCGTTGGGGTAGCCGGCCAAAGGCTGCGTGCGGAAGTGGTCGGCGATCTCCTCGACCAGCGTCATCAGCGCGTCGAGCGCCGCCTGGCTCATGTCGGTCTTCTTCTGAACCGCAACGTCGATCAGGTAATCGAAGCTGTCGCGGTTGCGGTCGAGCGACTTTGAGGCGAGCGACCGGGGTACGACGCTGACCTTCAGCTCGGTCATCTCCGACAGTTCAAACCGAGGCTGGTAATGCCGCTCGGCTGTGAGTGGTTGGCTGAACGGGGTCGCGTTCAGCTGGGCGACCACGGCGTCGGCGATGTCGAGGATCACGGCCATCTACTCGATCCCCACCTGCTTCGTGTGAATCCGCAGCACCTTGCGAAACACATCCGACCAGCGCCAGGGCGGTTCCTTGCCCGGGGCCATCACCTCGTAGACGAAGGTCTTGGCTCCCTGCGTCTCGCGGATCAGGTCACCGCGTTCCGGCAGTGTCGGCGTGCTGCCCAGGACCAAGTCCGCCGCCTGGATGAGGAAGTCGCGGTCGGTCCACTCCATCCGCACGCCGCCGTAGCCGTCGTCGAGCTTCAGCAGTGTCCGCCCGACCGTGGCCTGCACCGCGACCTGTAGCGCGCCGCGGCGGTAGACGACCTGCCGCGAGGCGTGCGTCTTGAGCTGGTCGGCCAGCCAGTCGGAGCCGGTCTGCAAGAGGTCGGGCATGGCGGCCTCACTGGTCCATGCGGACGCGCACGGTCGTGTCGTTGTCGCCGGCGGCTCGCACCGACTTGCCGATCTGCTTGTTGCCGACCGCCGTGGCCGTGGCGACGTTGGCCGCGTCGTCCCAGTAGACCGTCGTGCCAGCGGCCAGCGCCGTGCCCACGCCAGTCGCCTTGGCGAAGTCGAACACGCCCTCGACGGCCAGCGCCCCGAGCTTGTTGGCCTTGATGTCGAGCTTGGCGACGCCCACCAGGTCGCCCTGCACGACCACGTCGCCGGCGGCCACGTCGGCGGCCGGCGTGTAGTCGATGGACGCCCCCTCGTGGACGAAGATTGCCTGAGCCATGAGTCCGTCTCCTCCCTCTGGTGGTTGGTGCGTTACGCCCCGGCGCTCTTGACCGCGGCCCGGAAGTCCTGCATCGCCACGCCAAAGTCGAAGTAGCCGCGCCACTTCATCCCGAGCGTGTCGAAGTCCGTCTCGCCCGACTCGACCGTCGGCGTCCGCATGCCGCGCAGGTACGCGATCTCGATGGCCGCCACGTCGGCCGGGTTGGCGAACAGATACCAGGCGGTCGCGCTGCCGCCGGCGATCCCTTGCGCGTTGAGGTAGGGCGAGGCCAGCGGCTCCCACTTGCCCGCGTGCGGGTTGTTGGCCGGCCTGGGCTTGTCGGCGGTCGTCGTCTCGTTGACCCGCGTCTCGGTCATCAGCTGCTGGGCGGTGACCTTCAGCGAGGTCGGCACGAGCAGGATGGCCGGCGAGATCAGAATCGGCTTGCCGTCCTTGTCGGTCTGATCCAAGAACAGCTGCTCGGCGGTCGTCAGCGAGCTGATCTGCAGCGCCGAGCTGGCCCCGGAGAAGAAGTTCTTGTTGGCCGCGCTGAAGAAGCCGCCGGGGTTGGACAGCAGCAGCGTGAACACGGCCGACTCGACCGCCAGGGCCGACTGCCGGCCCAGGATGCGCGGGATTTGCAGGAACGCCCCGAGGTCGTCGTTGATGATCATCTGCCGGGTCAGGGCGATGATCTTGCCGTAGGTATCGACCTGGTTCGTGTACGACTCCTCGGTGAGCTGAGCGTGCTTCAGCTCGCCGTCGGGGCCGACCTTCTCGAAGGTGCCCTGCCCGGTCATGCGGTAGCGCGTGACCTGCTTGAAGTCGTTCACGTCCGCCTGGGCGCAGATGCGGACGGCGACGCTCTCAACGGCGCTGTAGGCCTCCAAGAGCGCCTTGTTGGCGACGTTGGAGAGGATGCCCGACAGGCTGATAGTCGAGAAGCCGCCGGCGGCCGCGCGAAGGGCGCGGTCGGCCTCGAAGGCGGTGCGGATGGTGTCGTCGGTCATGCGGCCGGGCCGGGCGTGGCCGCCGGCCGCGTGGATAACGTGGTAGAACAGCTCGTGCAGGCCCATGCCCCGCAGGTCGCGGGACTGCGCCGCCTCGACGGTCTGCGGGCCGTACCAGGCCATGACCTTGGCCTCGGGCATCCGCACCGACAGGCACAGCGCCGCTTCGATGGCCGTCGCCGTGGGAGGCTTGCCGTTGGCCGTGTGGATGGCCGGGCCTTGCGGCCGGGAGGCCCGCAGCACTTCCAGCTCGGCCCGGGTCGCGTCCCAGCCTTCCTCGATTGCCTTGGCCTCGATCTCGGGGTGCTTGCCGCCGCAGACCTTGCGGATCGCCGCGATCCGCTTGACCTCCGCCGCCGCCTCGGCGCGGATGGCGGTCGCGGGGTTCGGCGGGTCCTCGGGCGTGTTCTTCGTGCCAGCCTGGGCGTCGAATGCGGCCCGGAGGCTCTTGGTCTGCTGCTCGGTGAGCGTGTCGATGGCGAAGCCATGCGCCTCGAGCCACTGCGAGAAGTCCATGTCGGTCGCCTCCCCAGGTTGGTCTGCCGTCGCCGCGATCTGGGCCGAGGTGTTCTCGTCCGCGCCCAGCACGACGAAGCTGATCTCGCCCAGCGTCGCCCGCCGGGCGATGTTCACCGGGCCGGCGAACTCCCGGCCGTTGGCCTGCGCCGTCTTGCCCTCGGGCACGAACTCCACCTGCTCGGCACGCGCCCCGATGGACGCCTGCCAGGCGAAGCCCCGGTCGTTGAGGGCAATGACCTGCCGGGCCTTGGGTGAGTCGCCCATGACCTGGCCGGCGACGAGGAGCTGGTTGTTCATGACCGCGACGGAGTCGGTCTGCCCCATCACGAAGTCCACGTCGCGGGTGTGGTCGAGCAGGATCGGCCGGCGCTGGCGGCCGGCGTCGAGGCCGGCCAGGTCCACCACGACCGGGTAGCGCCAGCCGGCGAGCTGCATGGCCCCGCCGGTGTAGGCGACCATGCGGAAGCGCGGCAGCGCCTTGTCGGCATCGGCGCCGCCGGCGGCTAGCTCAATCGTCGCGGTCGCGGCCAGGTTGAGCAGGCTGGGCACACCCGAATCATGCGGCTGCCCATTCGGCTTCCGACTCGTCGATTTCATCATTGGTCTCCTTGCGTTCGTTCGGCTGGGCCTGCGCCGGCGTCAGCCCCAGTTCCTGCATGAGCGCGACTTCCTTGGCC
>JAOACB010000073.1 GCA_026418055.1 Fimbriimonadales bacterium | reverse complement strand
TGGGTCGGGGCTGGATCATTGCCGAGACGCCGTCACTGATTCGGGAGGTGGATCCTCTCACGGGGAGTGAGGTGCTCACGGTGGTGCGGGGTGGGGCACTCCAGTGGGTTTATGACCGCCGGGAAGATGGTGCGTATGTGGGCCGCGGGGGCGTGCTGGAGAGTCTGGTGTATGATGCGGTCACGGGACGGTATGAGTGGATCACACCAGATGGCCGTCGGGTGTGGTTTTGGGATTTTGATGCGAGTCGTCCGGTGCAGCAGCGGGGTCAGTTTGTTCGCTTTGAGGACAGTCGGGGGAATGTCACGGAGGTGACCTCGGTGCGGGAGGATGGGCGGATTGAGGAGGTGCAGCGTTGGGGTCAGGTGGACGGAGTAACGGTGACCGAGTCGTATCTGTTCAGCTACATTCCGGCGGGGGTGAATGCGGGGCGGATTGCCTCGATCACGCAGCGTCGCCGGGAGGGTGAGGGAGCGTGGAGCGTCATCCGGCAGGCGGAGTACATCTACTACGACGGCGTCGAGCCGCACGGCAGCGCCGGGGATTTGAAGAAAGTCGTGCTCCGGGATGCGGCAGGGGCAATTCTGGGCACAAGCTATTATCGCTATTACGTGGCTGGGGAGAGCAACGGCTACGAAGGGGGGTTGAAGTTCGTCTTCCGGCCTGCGTCGTATGCCCGGCTACTGATCAATCCTTTACTTGGTAGTAGCTTATCAAAAAGTAGGTCATCAAGGGTTTCGCACAGTTCGCAAAACCGGGGTGTAACTAGATTCTCTGGGGGTGGGGGCTGAACCCGCGAGGTGTTTCCCCAGACTAGCAGAGCTGCCCGGCAGAGAACCCCCAGAAAATCTGGCTACACCCTAACAGTGGGGAGAAAAGCAATGACTTCACATGAGATTGAAAAATTGATATACGACACGCTGTACTATCGTCGCATAGATCCCAATAGGCAATGTTTGCAAGTTAATCTTGCAAGACTAGAGCTTGAAAGACAATCCGCTGAGGTCTTGCCGCAAATTGAATATGTGCTGAGGACTGTGGTTGCTAAGGCCCCGCCGCCAGCACGGCGGAGGATTGTATTTGCAAGCGGTGATGAGGATTGGTTCGAGGAAACTCCTTTTCCCGGACTCAGCGATCTGCTGGGAGCGTACATGCGGATCGGCTCGAAGCATGACGTTGCCAGGGTCGTTGGTTTCCTGCGTAGAGATCATTTCAAAACTGGGTATTGGCTGGGAGCGGTGATGTTGTTCTAATGATCGGTGAAAGGAGCCGATCATGTCACGGAGGACCAAACGCGTGTTGACCGATGAGCAATGGCAACGCATCGCCCCCTTGCTGCCGCAGCATCCCCCCCTCCCCCAAAGGCGGTCGGCCACGAGCCGACGACCGGGAGTGCTTGGAGGGGCTACTCTGGCTGCTCCGCACGGGAGCACGCTGGCAGGACATCCCTCCCGACCTGCCCTCGGGCAGCACCTGCTGGCGACGCCTGCGGGAGTGGGCCCGCGAAGGAATCCTGGAAGACATCCAGGCCGTGCTGGTCGAGCAACTCGCCGAACTGGGTCGGGTGGACCTCAGCGAACTGTTCGCCGACGCGACGTTCATCCGCGCCAAAAAAGGGGCGACGACGTCGGTAAAACCAAGATTGGCAAAGGGATGAAGCTGGAGGTCGTCATCGACGCCACGGGCCTGCCCCTGGGTCTGGCGGCCGCTGGCGCCGCGGTGTCTGAGCCGAAGCTGCTGTTGCCGGCCCTGAAAGATGTCCCGCTGGAGGTGCCCGCCGGCACGCCCGTGATCGCCGACAAGGGCCACGACGCGGACGCGTTGCGGGACGAGATCGAGGCCGCGGGGCTGGTCCCGGTGATTCCGCACCGTCGGAACCGGTCGCGGCCGTCGCGGAACGATGGCCGTCGGCTGCGGCGATACCGGCGGAGGTGGTTGATCGAGCGGACCCATGCTTGGCTTCACGGTGACCGCGGCCTTGCGGTTCGTTGGTGCTATGACTCGTTCATGTACGTGGGTCTGGTCTACTTGAGCTTCATTCATCTGGCCTTACGGCGGTTTTGAAACAGTCTCTAGGATGTTTTGCACGCGATCACGAGCACACTGTTGTATCCAGCGAAGCGATGGCCTCCCTGCACTAGTCTCCTGCACATGTTGAGGCGGATAACCGCATGACTTTTGAAACACCGTCTAATCAAACAAGCCAAGGAGGCGATCGTCCTCGTCCCTTGTCGAGGTCCCTACACTGGCACAACTGCTAGCGGCAGGGGAACTGCAACTTTTTGCCCCAAACGGTGGATTGAGTCTAACCTCTGGGGGTAATATGACGTACCTTTTGAAGCATCGGGGTATATGGCACTCTAGACGGACAGAGAATTGCTATGCACTCCTGTTGCCAAGCCGTTACTCTGAACGCAGTACACTTTGATCTGGAACTGGAGTAAATGATGGCTACTTGCCTCATTTTATTTGCGCATGATAAGTGGCAGGGTATGATAAAAACAGACGAATTGAATTTATTGCCATGCAACCCATCTCTGGGGTGGCTCTGAAGCAGTTTAGGCTTTTGCTCGAAAAGGAATCTGTTGATAACACACGCTTTCACTTGTGTTGAGATCGACCATGGCGCCTCTTGAGAGCCTGCAACCTCACGTTGTGGTACGGGGAATTCTGCCCCACACATTGATTACAGTGATCAACGTTCAGTGGTATGGGAGCCAGGCTGTGGAGCTTACCTACAAGGACCCCACTGGCCGGGTCGACAACATTCTCCTCTATCGGAGCGACGAATCCCGGCTGGAGGTCGTGGAGGCCGGCCGCCCCTGGAGTTTCGATGGAGACGGGGCCCTCTTCCGTCTGGTCTCCGAGGCGCACCGCATTCGCCTAGCGCATCTGTTCGATCCCCTGCTCGCCGTGCATACCTCGGTCATCGACCCGTTGCCGCACCAAATCACCGCCGTATACGAGGCGATGCTCCCGCGGCAGCCGTTGCGGTTCCTCCTCGCTGACGACCCGGGAGCCGGGAAGACCGTCATGGCGGGTCTCCTCATCAAGGAGCTCATGGTGCGGGGGGACCTCCAGCGCTGCCTCATCGTGTGTCCCGGGAATCTCGTCGAGCAGTGGCAGGACGAGCTGTACCGCCGGTTCCAGCTCCCCTTCGAGATCGCCACCAACGACAAGCTTGAGGCCGCCCGCACCGGCAACTGGTTCCTGGAGAACGACCTCGTGATCGTGCGGCTGGACAAGTCCGCCCGCGACGAGTCGGTCCAGGCGAAACTCGCCGCGCCGGAGTGCCGGTGGGACCTCGTGGTGGTGGACGAGGCCCACAAGATGTCCGCAACGTTCTTCGGCGGCGAGGTCAGGTACACCAAGCGGTACAAGCTTGGCCAGCTCCTGTCCGGCCTCACCCGGCACTTCCTCCTGCTGACAGCTACACCCCACAACGGCAAGGAAGAGGACTTCCAGCTCTTCCTGGCTCTTTTGGACGGCGACCGGTTCGAGGGCCGCTTTCGGGACGGCGTGCATCAGGTCGATGTCTCCGACCTCATGCGGCGGATGCTCAAGGAAGAGTTGGTGAAGTTCGACGGGACGCCGCTGTTCCCCGAGCGGTTCGCGCACACGGTGCCGTTCCGGCTCTCGGAGCTCGAAACGTGGCTGTACAAGGAGGTCACGGACTACGTCCGGGAGGAGTTTAACCGGGCGGACGCCCTGGACGACGAACGTCGGGCGGGCACCGTCGGGTTCGCCCTCACGATCCTGCAGCGCAGGCTGGCTTCCTCTCCCGAAGCCATCTATCAGTCCCTCCGACGGCGCCGGGAGCGGCTTGAAAAGCGCCTCCGAGAGCTGGAACTGCTGCAGCGGGGCACCGCAGTAGTAGCACCGACCCTGGACCCGGGGGAGATCGAAGACCTGGAGGACGCCCCGGAAGAGGACCTGGAGCAGGCCGAGGAGGAGGTCCTCGACCAGGCCACCGCCGCCCGGACCACCCAGGAGCTGCGGGCTGAGATCGCCACCCTCCGCTGCCTGGAATCGCTCGCAGAACAGGTCCGGCGCAGCGGCGAAGACCGCAAGTGGCGGGAGCTGGCCGACCTCCTGGACACTGTCTTCACCCCTGCGGCCCTCGCGGGGCAAGTGCGGGAGGGGTCCGCGCCTTACCGCGAGGCTCCCCGGCCAGCACCCTCGCCCCACCAGAAGCTCGTCATCTTCACCGAACACCGCGACACCCTGAACTACCTGGTGGAGCGGGTCCGGACCCTGATGGGCCAGGCGGAGGCCGTGGTGTACATGCACGGGGGTATGGGGCGGGAGGAGCGGCGCAAAGCCCAGGAGGCGTTCCTCTATGACCCCACCGTCCGGGTACTCGTGGCCACCGACGCTGCGGGCGAGGGCATCAACCTCCAGCGCGCTCACCTCATGGTCAATTATGACCTCCCGTGGAACCCGAACCGCATTGAGCAGCGCTTCGGTCGCATCCACCGCATCGGTCAGAACGAGGTCTGCCACCTGTGGAACCTCGTGGCCATGGAGACCCGGGAGGGCGACGTCTACCTGACCCTGCTCAGGAAGCTTGAGGAGGCGCGGAAGGCCCTGGGTGGACGGGTGTTCGACGTGCTCGGAAAACTACGGTTCGAGGGTCGTCCCCTTAAGGACTTCCTCATCGAGGCCATCCGGTGCGGCGAGCGGCCCGAGATCCGGGATCGGCTCACGCGGGCCGTGGAAGGGGCTCTGGACGTGCGGCGGCTGCAGGAACTCGTGGAGGAGCGTGCCCTTGCCCACGAGGTGATGGACGAACCCCGGCTGCGCCGGATCCAGGAGGACATGCAGCGGGCCGAGGCGCGGCGGCTCCAGCCCCACTACATCGAGTCGTTCTTCCTGGAAGCGTTCCGGCGCCTGGCCGGCACCGTCTGCCTGCGGGAGCCGAGGCGCTACGAGGTGACCCACGTGCCCGCGGTGGTCCGCCAGCGCGACCGGGAGATCGGAGGTCGCGAACCGGTCCTGTCCCGCTACGAGCGGATCACCTTCGAGAAGGACCTCATCGCTCCCCCGGGCCAACCTATGGCCGCCTTCATCTGCCCCGGCCATCCGCTTCTGGACGCGGTAATCGACCTCACCCTGGAGCGCCACCGGGACCTCCTCCGTCGCGGGACGATGCTCGTGGACGACCGTGACCCGTCGGACAGCCCGCGGCTCGTGTTCTACCTGGAGCACGCCGTCCAGGACGCGAGCCTCACGCCCTCCGGGGAGCGACGGGTGGTCTCACGCCGGATGCTGTACGTGGATGTGGACCGGCACGGGAACGTCCGGAACCTGGGTTACGCGCCCTACCTGGACTACCGGCCCCTGCGGGAGGACGAGCCGAGGCCGGAGGCCGTCCTGGTGCGACCGGAGTGCGCGTGGATCGGGGAAGGACTGGAAGCCCTCGCCCTAGAGTACGCGGTCGCCCGCCTCGTGCCCGAGCACTTGGAGGAGGTCCGAGCGCGTCGGCTGGAGTGGATCGAGAAAACCCGGGCCGCGGTGAAGGACCGCCTGACCAAGGAGATTGCCTACTGGGACCACCGGGCCGAGGAGCTGCGCTTGCAGGAGGAAGCCGGAAAGCCCAATGCCCGCCTGAACTGGCAGGAGGCGCGCCGCCGGGCTAAAGAACTCGATGCCCGCCTGCAGCGGCGCATGGAGCAGCTGGACCGCGAGGCGCAGATCTCGGCCGCCCCTCCGGTGGTGGTGGGCGGCTTTGTGGTGGTCCCGGCCGGGCTGCTGGCGCAGATGACCGGCCGTGCGGCTCCTGCGGCCGGAGACACGGCCGACCGACTGGCGGTGGCCGCCCGCGCTCGAGCTATCGTCATGGAGGTGGAGCGGCGCCTGGGCTATGAGCCTGTGGACCGGGAGGCGGACCAGGTGGGCTACGACATTGAGAGCCGCGACCCGCGAACCGGCCGGCTCCGGTTCATCGAGGTCAAGGGCCGGGAGAGCGGAGCCGAGGTCATCTCGGTGACCCGCAACGAGGTCCTCACGGCCTTGAACAAGCCCGACGACTACATCTTGGCCATCGTGGAGTTCCTGGATGGGGGGGGCCACCGGGTCCACTACGTCCGCCGCCCCTTCCAGCGAGAGCCGGACTTCGGCGTCACGAGCGTGAACTACGATTTCGCGAGCCTCCTGCAGCGGGGGGAGATGCCGTCATGACCCAGCCGCCGCCCTACTTCGAGCGGGTCCGTCGCAAGGCCACAGAGCGCTGGGACCAACTGGAGCGGGACTCGGAATTAGCTGCTCCATGGCACCAGCTCTTCCGGCAGGTGCAAAGCCCGCGCCATGTCCTGTCGGAGCTCATCCAGAACGCCGACGACGCGGGTGCGACCGAGGCGAGCGTCCGGATCGAGGAGGGTGCCTTCGTTTTCGAACACAACGGCAAGGATTTCACCGAGGAACAGTTCGAATCGCTGTGCCGGTTCGGGTTTTCGAACAAGCGGCACCTACACACCATCGGGTTCCGGGGCATCGGGTTCCGTAGCGTCTTCAGCCTGGGCGACGCCGTCGAGGTATATTCTCCGACCCTGGCCGTTCGCTTCCATCGGTCGCGGTTCACCGAGCCGCAGTGGCTGGAGGACGGAATCAGCGGCGATGGAAGGACGCTCATCCGCGTCCCCTTGCGGGACGAGTTGGTACGGGAAGAGCTCGAAGAGAGAATCCGGACCTGGATCGACGCGCCGCTCTCGCTGCTCTTCCTCCGCAACGTGCGGCGCCTTCGCATCGAGGGAAGCGATCTTCGCTGGAGCAGCGACGGCCCAGGCCCGACGGCCAACAGCGAGTGGCTGACGCTGCATGGGACCCGGACGCGCGTCCTGCTGATCCGCTCGGAGGAGGAGCCGTTCCCGCAGGAAGCGCTCGACGAGCTTCGGGAAGAACGCCTACTCCGGGAGGCTGAGGAGCTCGCGTCGTTCCCGCCGTGCCGCGTGGAGATCGCCCTCGGCGCCGACGGGGGATTGTTCGCCGTCCTCCCCACCGGGGTCGAGCCCCCGCTCCCGTTCGCCTGCAACGGGCCCTTCGTCCAAGACCCTGGGCGGACCGGAATCAAGGATCCGGAGGTTTCTCCCACCAACCGGTGGCTGCTCCGCCGGATCGGGCGGCTCGCCGCCGAGACGATGCTGGCATGGCTGCAGCGCGCGGAGCTTCCCGAGGAGGAGCGAGCGCGGGCGTACTCCCTCCTGCCGAGTACCGCGCGAACCCGCAGCGGAACGCTGGCGGGGAGCTGCGCGGTGGCAGTCCGTGCCGCCTTCGACGAGCGAATCAGGGGCGAGCCGTACGTGCTCACCACGGAAGGCGAGCTCGCCCGAGCAGGGGAGGCGATCGCCGTCCCCGCGCCGCTGCTCGACGTCTGGTCCGGGCCTCAGGTGGCGGCGATGTTCGCCAGGGCGGGGACTCCGGTCGCATCGAAGCACATCGGGAGGGAGGCGGCGGCGGAGCTCGCGCAGCGGCGGGCCGTACGAACCTACAGCGTTGACGACTTCGTCGAGCGAGTCCGCTACACCAGCCCGCCTCGCCCGGACTCCCTCGCCCAGGTGGTGCAGCTCTGGGCGTTCCTCTGGGAGCCGATTCGGCGCTGGTGGTTGCCGCAGCCGAAGGAGCTTCGGATCGTGCCGGTCGAGGGCCGCGAGGCCCTCCTGGCGGCAGAGCAGGTATTGCGGCTCGATCGCAGCGGCAGCCTCGGCTCGTCGGACGAGCACGCCTTCTTGTCGAAGCTGGTGAACATCATGGACCGGGAGCTGGGGCAGTACCTCGGAAGGGACGCTCCAGCGGGAGACGCCCAGGCCGACATCGACGAGGACACGCGCCGGAGGGCCCGAGACGTCCTGGAGCACCTCGGGCTCGACGAGCCCACGGACCGCGCCAAGGCCATCGACCTGGCAGCACAGACGCTCTTTGCAGGCTCGGTCGTCGACCATACCTCAGCGGTCGCCCTCGCGCAGCTCGCGGCGAAGTGGGGCGTAAGGGTCGGAAAATCGTTTCGCTACATCACCCGGTCGGGAGCCGTCCGCAATCCGGAAGAGGTCCTGTACGACCCGGACGGTACGGTCGAGGATCTCCTGCCTCCCGCCGCGCGGGAGGTGCTGCTTTCGGACGACTACAGCGCCGAACTCTTCTGCTCGGCACCGGAGTGGCGGGAGTGGCTGCGGAGCGGCAAGGCGGGCGTGCGGAGGTTTCCGCTTCCATCAAATGAAAAGAGGTGGGTGTACGGGAGGCAATTCATCGAGGAGGAGCTCGCTCGACGGGGCATCTCTGGAAATTTGGAGTACCGGTATGTTACCCACGATTTTGTAATCGAAGATTATGATTGGCGAGAAGAGTACTGGCGCTACTGGGAGGAGCGCGAGGGCGAACAGCCGGCAATCTGGGCGGCGATCCTGGACCTCGTGGCGGAGGAGATCGCCGCCGGCGACGCCGTCCTCTCCGCCCGCGCCTTCCAGGTGAGCACCTCTCGGAGGGAGCGCCCGGTCGTCAGCGAACGCATCCCCGCACGCTGGATCCTCCGCCTCCGCGAGAAGCCGTGCCTGCGCGATACCGAAGGGTTCTGCCGGCTGCCCGCCGCGCTCCTCCGCCGCACGCCGCAGACCGAACCCTTCATCGGCATCGAGCCGTTCGTCGAACGGACGATGGACAGCGAGAAGACCGCCGACCTCCTCGACCTCCTCGGAGTGAGCACGCAGCCGCCCAGCCCGGAATGGCTGATCGTCCGCCTGGAAGCCCTGGCCAAGGCGCAGCGCCCTCCGGCTGCAGAGCTCGAAAAGCTGTACCGACGGCTGGACGACCTCGTGGCAACGTGCTCCCGGGAGGACCTCGAACGCGTCCGGGAGCGGTTCAGGACCGGGAAGCTCATCTACAGCACGAGCGGGACCTGGGAAACTGCCCGCGGGGTCTTCCTCGAACTCGGCGAGGGCGACCCCCCTGAGGTGCCTCTCGTCTGGGAGCGCGTGCGCGGCCTCACCCTGTGGACGAAGGTCGGGGT
>JAOACB010000072.1 GCA_026418055.1 Fimbriimonadales bacterium | reverse complement strand
TGCTGGAAGAGGAGCGGGTTGCCGCCGCCGACCCACTTGTCCACCTCGAACCACACCGGCCCGCGCGGGTCGAAGAACCCCATGCCCAGGATGCGCTGCACCAGCACCATCAGGAACAGCGCCCCCGCGAGCGCCCCCGCCGCCAGCCTGCGCAGGTCGCGCGACTCCCTCAGAGCGCCCGGCGCCCCCAGGTTCAGCAGCATCAGCACGAACAGGAACAGAACCATGATCGCGCCCGTGTACACGATCACCTGCACGATGCCCAGCATCTCCGCGCCCAGCGTGAAGTACAGCACCGCCAGGCTCAGGAAGTTCGCCACCAGGCAGAGCGCCGAGCGCACGGGGTTGTTGAAGGCCACCACGCCGACACCGGAAGCGACGGCGATGGCGGCCAGCGCGGCGAACAGCAGCAACGGCAGGCCGACCTGCGTCGGCGCGAGCTGAGCGAGGCCCCCGAGAAGCACACCCTCCATCGTTCGATCCCCGGCCTAGACGGCCGCCCCCTCCTTCTTGGCCGGATCCACCAGCCGCACGCCGCGCTTGGGAAGCGCCGCCGCGCGGTTGCGTCCGACGCGCGCCAGGTTCGCGAAGAACGCCGCCATCAGCGCGAACGCGACCCCGACCGCGATCCAGCCGCCGGCCGCGCCGTACAGCTCGGTGCACAGCAGCCACAGCGCGACGATCATGAAGTTCGCCACCGCCAGGGGCAGCAGCGACTTCCACCCCAGAGCCATCAGCTGGTCGTAGCGCAGCCTCGGCAGGGTGGCGCGCATCCAGATGAACAGCGTGATGCCGAACGCGCACTTGCCGACGAACACCAGCGGCGAGGCCCAGTAGTTCACCGAAGTCATGAAGCGCCCGAAGCCCTCGAGCGCGGGAGCGAGCTGGCCCAGCGCGACCCAGTCCAGAGGAAGCATGCTGGGCCCGCCCAGGAACAGCGTCGCGAACACCCCGCTGAACACGAACATCGCCGCGTACTCCCCCATGAAGAACGAGGCGAACTTCATCGAGCTGTACTCGGTGTGGTAGCCGGCGATCAGCTCGTTCTCGGCCTCGGGAAGGTCGAACGGCGCGCGGTTCGTCTCGGCCACCAGGCAGATCAGGAACACGATGGCCGCCACGAACCCCATCGGCGTGAGGATGTTCCAGTTGTCGAACAGCGGCGCGACGCCCCACAACGGCTCCGTCTGCGTGCGGATCATGTCCGTCATCCTCAGCGACCCCGTGGCGAGCACCACGGCCGCGATCGACATGCCCATCGCCAGCTCGTAGCTGATCAGCTGCGCGGAGGCTCGCAGGCCTCCCAGCAGCGAGTACTTGTTGTTCGAGGCGTAGCCGCTGAGGATGATGCCGTAGGCGCCGAGCGAGCTGACGGCCATCACCCAGAGCACGCCGACGTTCACGTCCGCGATCGGCGTCAGCAGGCCGTAGACTCCCTCCGGCGGCGCCCAGGGCAGCGTGCCGCCCAGGGCGAACGCGGGGAACAGCGCGATGGCCGGCGCCACGAAGTACACGGCACGGTCGATCGCCGCGGGGGTGATGTCCTCCTTCAGGAACAGCTTGACGCCGTCGGCGATCGGCTGCAACAGACCGAACAGCCGGGTCTTCCTTCCGCGCAGAAACCGCGGCACCCACCGGGCGTTCTTGGGCCAGGTGATGGTCGCCACACGGTTCGGGCCCACCCGGTCCTGCATCCAAGCCAGCAGCCTGCGCTCCCACCAGATCAGGCCGGGCACGACCAGCAGGAGCGGCACGACGAAGAGCAACACCCGGATCAGCGCCAGCCAAGCGGGGTGGAGCTGTTGCAGGAAGTCCATCATCCCCGCGGCTACTTTACCCGAGCGCGCCGAATTCGCCCGGTTCCGTCGCCTGGCCGCCCGACGTTTGGGCTCCGGCGTACGTCCGAACCTATAATGGGTTGAGAGCGTCCGCAGCGCGCCTTCGGGGTCTCGATCCACGGCGATTCGTAAGGAGCAAGGATGGAGCTGAAGACCGTCGTCATGGCTGGTGGGGAGGGAACGCGGCTCCGTCCGCTGACCATCAACTGCCCCAAGCCGCTGGTTCCTGTGTGCAACCAGCCGATCATGGAGCACATCCTGACGCTGCTCCGGCGGCACGGGGTGCGCCAAGTGACCGCCACCGTGCACTACCTCGCCGACGAGATCCAGACGTACTTCGGCGATGGGACCGATTTCGGCCTCGAGCTCTCCTACAGCCTGGAGACCAAGCCTCTGGGCACCGCCGGAGCCGTCAAGAAGATCCAAGGCTGGCTGAAGGACGGCACGTTCTTCATCATCTCGGGCGACTCCCTGACCGACTGCAACCTGGACGAGGCGCTGGAGTTCCACCGCTCCAAGGGCAGCGTGGCGACTTTGGTTCTGCACCGCGTGGCGGCGCCGCTGGAGTTCGGCGTGGTCATCACGGACAGCGAGGGCCGCATCCAGCGCTTCCTGGAGAAGCCCAGCTGGTCCGAGGTGTTCAGCGACACGGTGAACACCGGGATGTACATCCTCGAGCCGGAGGTGCTCGACTTCGTGCCGGAGGAAGAGTTCACCGACTGGAGCCAGGACGTCTTCCCGCGGATGCTGGACCAGGGCCTGCCGATGTTCGGCTACGTGATGCAGGGCTACTGGACCGACATCGGCTCGCTGGCCCAGTACCGCGAGGCTCAGGAGCACCTGCTGGCCGGGCGGCTGAACCTCCCCGTGAAGGGCGAGCCCGTCCAGCCCGGCGTGTACCTGGGCCCGAACTGCAGCGTCTCCGAAAGCGCGACGATCGTGCCGCCCGTGTGCATCGGCCGCAACGGCAAGATCAAGGCCGGCGCCCGCGTCGGACCCTACACGATGATCGGCGACAACGTGTTCGTCGAGAGCGGCGCGGTGATCGAAAGGTCCGTGGTCTGGGACAACGCCTACATCGGGCCGAACGTGGTGCTCCGCTCGGCGGTGACCGGCTACCGCACGACCATCAAGAAGGACTCCGTGCTGCACGAGGACTGCGTGGTCGGGGACCGCTGCCTCATCGACGTCGGTTGCGTGATCCGGCCGCGCGTCAAGATCTGGCCCGACAAGGTCGTCGAGCGCGGCTCCACCGTCACGATGAGCCTGATCTGGGGCAGCAAGTGGCGCGGCAACCTGTTCCGCGAGCTCGGCGTGGCGGGCCTGTCGAACATCGAGATCACGCCCGACTTCGCGTGCCGGCTGGGATCCGCCTACGGCAGCATCCTCCCGACCCGCTCCACCGTGGTCACCTGCCGCGACAGCACGCGCAGCTCGCGCATGATCAAGCGCGCGATCATCTCGTCGCTGCTGAGCGTGGGGTGCAACGTGGTCGACCTGCAGAGCACCGCCCTGCCGGTCGCGCGGCACTTCATCCGCAACCACCCGGTCGCCGGCGCGATCAACGTTCGCAAGCTGCCGGGCAACGCCAGGGTCACCCTGGTGGAGCTGCTGGACCACCGCGGCGCGTACCTGACGCGGTCCACCGAGCGGAAGATCGAGTCCGCCTTCAGCCGCGAGGACTTCATCCGCGTGGACCCCGACGACCTCGGCTCGATCGCCTTCGGCAGCGAAGCCACCGACCAGTACAGGACTGAGTTCCTGAAGCGGCTGGAGGAGCACACCGGCCGGCGGCGCTTCCGCGTGGTTTGCGACTACGGCTATTCCCCCCTCGGCGCCCTGTACCCGGCGATGCTCGCGCGGCTGGGGGCGGAGTCGATCAGCCTGAACAGCTACAACGACGCCAAGCTGGCGCCAAGGACCGAGGACGAGATCACCCGGCACGTGCAGAACCTCCGGCACATCGTGCGGTCTCTCGGCTACGACATGGGAGTGCTGTTCACCGACGAGGGAGAGAGGATGACCGTGGTGGACGACACCGGCAGGGAGGTCGAGGGGCACCAGCTGCTCGCGGCCATCGGGTGGCTGCTCGGCAAAACCTCGCAGGGAGCGCGCATCGCCATGAGCGTCATCGCGCCCACGCGGGTCGAGAACGCGATGCGCGAGCTGGGCGTGGAGGTCGTGCGCACCAAGGCGGACGTTCGGTCGATCATCTCCGAGAGCCTCGAAGCCGGTGTGCTGTTCGCCGGAGACGGCAAGGGGGGCTTCATCCACCCGGACTTCCACGCGGGCTTCGACGCCGCCTACGCGTTCGCCAACCTGCTGAGGCTCCTGCAGAAGCTCGACTGCAGGCTGAGCGAGGTCGTCAAGATCCTGCCGCGCTTCGAGATGGCCTATGCCGCCGTGCGGTGCCCCTGGGAGCACAAGGGAACGGTGATGCGGCGCATCTCGGAGGAGAGCCACAACGGCGCGAAGGTCGAGCTGCTGGATGGCATCAAGATCGTCGAGCCGAACGCCTGGGTGCTGGTGCTTCCGGACGCCGTCGAGCCGGTGTTCCACGTGTACGCCGAGAGCGACGCGGCTCGCGAGAGCCAGGAGCTGGTCGAGAAGTTCAGCCGCAAGATCGAGCAGTACCAGGGACTTCCCTGAAACCCCGCGCACGCCGGACGCCTCTATGTTGGTTGGAACATGCCGACCTACGTGTACGAGTGCGAGGCGTGCGGAGCGGTGTTCGAGGTGGAGCAGCGCATCACCGAGGAGCCGCTGAAGGAGCACGATTGCGAGCAAAGGGGCAGGCTCAGGCGCCTCATCACCTCCGTGGGGCTCATCCTGACCGGCCAGGGAGGGTCGTCGTCCTCGTCGGGCTCGTGCTCGCCCGGCGGCGGGTGAAGGCCGTTCTAGCCAGGTCCGCCCGGCGGGCGGACCCTCCCTCCAATCCTCACCACCGGATCAGATTCGCGCCCCAGACCAGGCCCGCGCCGAAGCCGACCGTCATCACCACCATCCCCCTCTTCAGGCGGCCGGTCTGCTCGGCCTCGTACAGCCCCAGCGGAATCGAGCCGCCGCTGGTGTTGCCGTAGCGCTCGATGTTCACGAACACCTTCTCGGGCGGCAGTCCCAGCCTCTTGGCGGCCGACTCGATGATGCGGATGTTGGCCTGGTGCGGCACGAACAGGCCCCCGTCGTCGGCGGTCATCCCCGCCTGCTCGAGGCAGCGCACGCAGGCGTCGCCCATCGCCTTCACGGCGAAGCGGTACACCTCGTTGCCGTTCATGTAGATCTTGGTCCTCCGGCCCTCCGCCTGGGGCGAGCCGGCCGGATACTTCGAGCCGCCGACCTCCACGTCGATGTGCGGGATGCCGCTGCCGTCGCAGAACAGCACCGTGCGGATGACGCCGCGGTCGGTGTTCTGCTGGCCCTCCAGGACCAGCGCCCCGCCGCCGTCCCCGAACAGGATGCACGTCGACCGGTCGGTGTAGTCCGTGAACTTCGTGAGGCTGTCGGCGCCGATCACCAGCACGCGCTTGGCGTGGCCCGCCTCGATCATGGCGCTGCCGACGCTGAGCGAATAGATGAAGCCGGCGCACGCCGCACCCACGTCCATCGCGCCGGCGTTCTCCAATCCCAGGTTGCGCTGCACGTGCGCCGCGGTGGACGGGAACCACATGTCGCCCGTCACGGTGCCGCACACCACCAGGTCGATGTCCTGCGGCCGCAGGCCCGACCGCTCCAGGGCCTCGCGCGCCGCCTCGGTGGCGATCGTGCTGGTGGTCTCGCCGTCCGAGCACACGCGCCGCTCGCGCATGCCGGTGCGCTGAACGATCCACTCGTCCGAGGTGTCGACCATCTTCTCGAGGTCGGCGTTGGTCAGCACGCGCTGGGGGGCGTAGTGGCCGACGGCGAGGACTACGGCTCTGGTGGACATGGTTCTCTTCTCGGTTCCGCTCTCGGGTTCAGGATCGGTTCTTGGCGCTCTCGCGCATGCATTCGACCACGCCGTGCTCCACGCTGGTCTGCGCCTGCAGCAGCGCGTTGCGGATCGCCTTGGCGTTGCTCCTGCCGTGGCAGATGATGCACAGCCCGTTCAGGCCGAGCAACGGCGAGCCTCCGTATTCGGCGTAGTCGAGGCGTCGGCGCACCGAGCCGAACAGCCGCTTGAGCGGCAGATAGGGCAGGCGCGCCAGAGCGTTCTTCGGCACCTCGTCGCGGATCATCTTGATCAGCAGCTCGGCCACGCCCTCGCTCGTCTTGAGCACGACGTTGCCGACGAACGCGTCGCAGACCACGACGTCGGTGTCGGCCTCGAACATCTCCTTGCCTTCGATATTGCCCCGAAACCACGGGTGCTTGCTCAGCAGGCGGTACGCCTCCTTGGCGAAGGCGTTTCCCTTGCCCTCCTCCTCGCCGATGTTCAGCAGGTGAACTCCGGGATTGGGGCGGTCCATCGCTCGCTCGGCGTAGGCCCGGCCCATCAGGGCGAATTCGACCAGGTGCTCGGGATCCACGTCCGGGCTCGCGCCGGCGTCCAGCAGAAGGAAGGTTCCTCGCCGGCGCGGCATGGTGCACGCGATCGCCGGACGGTGGAATCCGGGGATCTGCCTCCAGGCGAGCAGGCAGCCCGCGGCCGCGGCGCCCGTGTTCCCCGCCGACACCATGGCGTCCGCGGCGCCCGCCTTCACCAGCTCGGCCGCGACCACCAGCGACGAGTCGCGCTTCTTCCGAAGGGCGTCGATGGGCTTGTCCGACATCTCGATGACTTGCGAGGCGCCGTGCACCGCCAGGTTCGGAGGGCAAGGCCTGGGCAGCAACGGATGGATGCGCTCGGGCTGGCCCACGAGCGTGATCTGTCCGCGGATGTCGGGGCTGGCCAGCACGGCGCCGGCCACGATCTCGTCGGGGGCGTGGTCGCCCCCCATGGCGTCCAATGCGATGTTCACGACTGGGGATCCTCGGGTGGGATGAGCTTCTTGAGCGCCGCGAAGGGGGTCTCGCCCTCCTGCCCGGCTCGTCTGCGCGCCGTCGCCTCCGCGACCGGACAGGGACCGTCCCAGCCGAATTCGCACAGAGGCTGCGTCGGCAGGTTCACGATCAGCCATTGGCGCAGCAGCGCCTCCACCATCAGCTGGTTGCCTTCGAACAGCGGGTACGGCTCGTCCGCCTTGACCACCGCGTGCTCGCGTGGGTTGAAGCTGCTCGGGATGCCCTCGACGGGGAACTGCTCGTCGATCTCGAACACCACGTCCTTTTCCAAGGGAGCCGTGCAGCGGGCGCACTCGACCACCACGCGGGCACGGAAGCTGCCGTGGATCAAGAGGAGGTTGCCGGTGCTGACGGCCGTCAAGGTGCCCTCCAAGGGCGAGACGAGGTCCAGGTCCGCCTCCTCGGTCAGCTCGGTCGAGATCTCCGCTTCGATCGTCCGGCCAGGATGCTGCAACGCCTCGTTCAGGTCGAGGAGGTCCTGCCGTCTCATGTTTCGGCCAGTTTACCCCCCGGCCGAGGAGCCTCCGGACACCGCGGGTTGCCGCGTTGGTCGGTCGCCGGTCAGAATCCCCGCGATGATGACGACGATGGCGATCGGCGTCTCGGCGATGTTGCTTTGCTCGCTCGGCGCGCAGGGCGGCGGCCGCAACGGCGTGCCCCCGGAGCTCTTCGGAAGGCTGCAGAAGGGCATCAACCTGAGCCACTGGTTCAGCCAGTGGCACGACCTTTCCCCGGAGCGTTTCACGACCTACGTCACCGAGCGCGACATGGACCTCATCCGCCGGGCCGGTTTCGACCACGTGCGGCTGCCGTTCAACCCCGAGCCGTTCTGGGAGGACGGTCCGCAGGGACCCTCGGTCAAGGCCGAGCCGCTCGGGCACTACCGTCGCGCCGTGGGAGGGTTCGTGCGGCGCGGGCTGGCGGTGATCGTGGACATGCACCCCGAGGACGGCTTCAAGGACAAGCTCGCGAAGGATCCCGCCTTCGCGCGCGACGTCGAGCGGTTCTGGCGGGCCTTCGCCGGGCGGCTGGCCGACACCGACCCGAACTTCGTGGTGTTCGAGATCCTGAACGAGCCCTCGGTCGATTCGCGGGGAGCCAAGGATCCCGTGCGGCTCTGGGCCGAGCTCAACCTGCGGTTCGCCCGCGCCATCCGAGCCGCGGCCCCCCGCCACACCATCGTGGCCTCGGGCGGCGGCTGGACCGGCGTCGACCAGTTCGACACGCTCGAGCCGATCCGGGGCGTCGGCAACGTCGTCTACAACTTCCACTGCTACGACCCGTTCGTCTTCACCCACCAGGGAGCCACTTGGGGCTGGGAGCTCTCGCGTTTCATGAGGGGCGTGCCGTACCCCTCCTCGCCCGAGGCGGTGCAGGACGCCATCCGCCAGAGCGACCCCAGGGTCCGAGACGTTTTGACCACCTACGGCAACGAGCGGTGGAACCTCCAGCGGTTGCGAGCCCACCTGAAGAGGGCCGCGGATTGGGCAAGCAGGCACCGCGTGTATCTGACCTGCAACGAGTTCGGCGTCTACATCCCCAACGCGCCGCGGGAGTCTCGCTTGGCTTGGCTGAGGGACATGACCACGGTGTTGCGCGAGTACGGCATCGGTTGGACGATGTGGGACTACGCGGGAGGATTCGCCGTGGCCGTCGGCGAGCCCGGCAGCCGGCGGATGGACCAGGGCGTGCTGCGGGCGCTGGGGCTGTGAGCCTCTGGGCCGAGGTCCGGTTTGGCGCCAACTACGTCCCGTCGCGGGGCTGGTACGACGGGTTCTGGAACGGGGACGGCTTCGAGGCGTTGCGCGGCGACCTTTCCGCGCTGGCCGACCTCGGTTGCGACCACATCCGCGTGCAGCTGGTGTGGCCTTGGTTCCATCCCGAGCCGGGCCGCATCAGCCCCACCCACGCCCGGCGGCTGGTCCGGTTGCTGGACGAGGCCGAGGCGCTGGGTCTGGGCGTCTGGCCGTGCTTGTTCACGGGGTGGCTGTCGGGGTTCGCCTTCGAGCCGCCCTTCGTGCGGCGGGAGACCTTCTTCTCCGCCCTTGCGCGCCCGTTCCAAGAGGAGTACCTGGACGCTGTGGCGCGGCTGGTGCGCGGCCACGCCGCCCTGGAGGGGATCGACTTGGGCAACGAGATGAACGTGGTTTGGAGCGCCGAGCCGAGCGCAGGCGACGCGTGGCTCGCTTGGGCCGTCGGGGAGTTGCGCGGGCGGTTGCCGGGAGTGCCGGTGGTGTGCGGCATCGACCACAACCCGCTGTTCCGCCCCGAGGCGTTCTCCGCTCGGGGCATCGCGGAGTCCACGGGGGTGGGGATCGTGCACGCCTACAGCTTCTGGTCCGGGGCGCAGCAGCGGTATCCCCGCGACCACCCCTTGGTGCGGCGGTTGGGGGCGTATTTGGCGAGGCTGTTCCGATCGCTGGCGGGCGAACCCCGCCTCCCGGTCTGGCTGCAGGAGTTCGGACAGAGCGCCAGTTGCTGGGACGCCGACGACATCCCAAACTTGATGGAGGAAACGGTGCGCGCGGGCGTGGCCGAGGGGGTGGCAAGGTTCACCTGGTGGGCCAGCCACGACGCGCCCGAAGGCAGGGGCTTCCACCCCTTCGAGCTGGACCTCGGCCTGCTGGACCTGAGCAACCGCCCCAAAGCGTCGGGCCTCCGCTTCCGAAGCCTGGTCGGGGAGCTGGCGGGCAGGCCGGTCGGCGTGCCCGACGCCGCGCCGGAACCGCCGCAGACGCGTCCGGAGGCGGTTTGGGAGTGGCTCGAGCGGCAAGCGAGCGACGACCCGATCCCGATACACTAGCGCGGGCGAAAAGCGACTTTGCCCCGGAGGAAAACACCGCCATGGAACCCTTGCGCATCGGCGTCGTCGGCTGCGGCAACATCAGCGGAATCTATCTCCATAACCTGACCTCCTATGAGCAAACCCGCGTGGTGGCCTGCGCGGACCTGGACCTGGACCGGGCGCGCGAGGCGTCCGAGCGGTTCGGCGTTCCCAAGGCTTGCACCACCGCGGAGTTGCTGGAGGATCCCGAGGTCGAGCTGGTGTTGAACCTGACGGTGCCGAAGGCGCACTTCGAGGTGGCCGAAGCGGCGCTGCAGGCCGGCAAGCACGTCTACAACGAGAAGCCTCTGACCGTCGAGCGGACGCACGCCGCGCGGCTGCTGCGCCTGGCGCGCGAGCGGGGACTGTTGGTCGGTTGCGCGCCCGACACGTTCCTGGGAGCAGGCCTGCAAACTTGCCGGAAGCTGATCGACGACGGCGCCATCGGAGAGCCCGTCGGTGCCAACGCGTTCATGATGTGCCACGGCCACGAGAGCTGGCACCCATCGCCGGAGTTCTACTACGAGGTCGGCGGCGGCCCGATGCTCGACATGGGGCCGTACTACCTGACCGCGCTGACGGCGCTGCTCGGGCCGATCCGTCGCGTCGCAGGCTCCGCTCGCAAGACCTTCCCCTCCCGCACCATCACGAGCGAGCCGAAGCGCGGAAAGGTGGTCCCGGTCGAGACTCCCACGCACTTGGTCGGGGTGCTGGACTTCGCCTGCGGCGCGATCGGCCAGATCACCACGAGCTTCGACGTGTGGAGCCACCACATGCCGCTGCTGGAGGTGTACGGCAGCGAGGGCAGCCTGTCCGTGCC
>JAOACB010000071.1 GCA_026418055.1 Fimbriimonadales bacterium | reverse complement strand
TCCGAACGATTCGCGCCCACAGGGAGTTGGTGAGAGACTTGGTTGCCAAAGACCGCGTCCAGGAGGTCCTTCTCGCTGGATCGCCCCCGTCCAAGGGCTCACGGGAGGAAGCGGAGACATGGCACCTGCTCCGCTCGATCGGATGCAGCCTGGTCAGGACGGAGTTCAACATTCCCGCGGATTCCTGGCCGAAGGTAATGTCTAGCGCACACGCGGCGCTTCTTCCGGAACCACTTGAAACGATCCACAAGAGCGGCATCTACGCGTCGTGCGTCGGGTGCGGCCTGTGGTGCGTCCTGCCGCAGGCGACGATTCCGGCATCCAACTGGCCCATCGGACAACAGGATCTCCGAGAATGCTTGCGCGGACGGGAGCGGAGCTACCTGAAAGCTTGGCAAGAAGAAAGGAGCGAACTGGATTGGCGCGGCATCGCGAGCCAATGGATGAGGTTGCTCGGCGTCGGCGGGTGCGGTTGAGGGAGCTTGGAGAGGCGGCCCAACGGGAGATTCGAAAGTGCAACAGGTCACGATCTGCATTCCCACGCGCAATCAAGCCGGTTTCTTACCTGAAGCCATCCGCTCAGCCGCGAGCCAAGGGCCAGGCTGGCCGGTCCTTGTCTCGGACGACGCGAGCGAGGACGAAACGCCCGAGGCTCTGGAGCAGCTCTCCAGGGAGATGCCAACGCTGCGCTTCTGGCGCCAAGAGACACCCCTGGGCATTGCGGGAAACCGCAACTTCCTGTTGCGGCAGGTCGAAACGCCTTTCTGCGTCATGCTGGACTCGGATGACGCGCTAGAGCCGGACTACTGTTCCACTCTGTTGCCCTGGATGGAAGACCCGATGGTGGCGTACGCCCACGCCGACTGTATGGAGATCGATGCTGCGGGCCACCCGAAGCGCATCCGCATGCTCCATCGGGCGGCAGGGATACAGACCCCCGAAGAGGCTCTTCGAGCCGGGGTTTCCGGTTACAGAGCAGCCGCCAACATCCTTCTGTTCCGGGTAGAGGCTCTCTTGCGGGTCGGTGGCTACGACACGCGGTTGCGATACCCAGAGGACTGGGACCTGTCGCTGCGTCTTGCGGACGCAGGGTGGGCGAACGCCTACGTTCCGAGGGTGCTGGCACGCTACCGCGTCTGGTCCGGCCCCCTGCGTCCCCGTCTCCGACGCAAACTGGATGAGATCGAGGGGGTTGCTCACATCTACCGACAGACGTTGACGACTGCCTTCGAGAAGCGCGGCTGGGACACCACCCCGATCCGCCGTGCGGCTCGCGCCCGTGCCATGGGCTTTAGCATAGACCTGGACCTGTTCCAAGGAGAGGAGCGAGAGGCCGTGCGGCAGGCGCTCTTGAGCCTGCACGACGATCCGACATTCCGATGGGTCTTGTGGCTTCAGGTGCGCGGCGCTGGCGGTCTGCGACGCGGAGCCGCCGCCACCAAAGGCCGGTGCGTCGACGCGGCGAAAGGTTTTCTGCGGAAGAGGCGGAGAGGCCATGGGTAACCGGGAGCGAACAGAACTGAGGCTCTGCCTATCGACGACGGTTCAGGCGCACACGTTCGACGTGGCGCGAGAGTTGCAGCGGCGCGGGCAACTGGCTGCGCTCTTCAGCGGCTACCCGCGCCGCAAGCTGGCCTCACGCGGGTTGGCTGGTCGAGAAATCGTGTGCAATCCTCTGCCCGTACTCGGTGGGTTGCTCGTCAACCGGCTGACGCGCAGCCAGAAGGTGGCCCTCCGAACGGAGCCTTGGCCCAAGATCCTGTTCGATCGGTGGGTGTCTCGCCGACTGCCCGACTGCGACGCCTTCATGGCCACCTCCTCCGTGGGCTTGTTCAGCGGTCGGGAGGCGAAGCGTCGTGGTGCGATCTGGATTTGCGACCGCCCCTGCAGCCACATCCTGACGCAAGAGGGCCTTTTGCGGGAAGAGCACGAGCGGTGGGGCCAGCGCTGGCCGGGCATCCATCGCAGGATCATCGAGCGAGAGTTGGAGGAGTACCGCGAGTCGCACGCCGTGTTGGTGGCATCGACCTTCGCCTTCTCCAGCTTTCGAGACCATGGCTTTCCGGAGGCCCGACTCTGGCTCATTCCATACGGTGTGGACCTCCGTCGCTTCCACCCCGCAGGCTCTCCCGATCCAGAGGGCTTTCTCGTGCTCTTCGTAGGCCAGATGTCGCTTCAGAAGGGGGTGCCCTATCTTCTGGATGCGTTCGTCAAGGTCAAGCACCCGAAGAAAAGGTTGGTTCTCGTCGGAGCCGGCGCCCTGCCTTTTGCACAGTGCCCGGATATGCAGGTCACAGGTCCTCTACCCCAGTACAAGGTTCGCGATTGGATGAGCAAGGCCCATGTGCTCGTCTTGCCCAGCATTCAGGATGGGTACGGCATGGTGGTCGATCAAGCTATGGCCTGCGGCTGTCCTTGCGTCGTCTCGAGAAACGCAGGCGCCGCAGACGCCATCCAAGAGGGCTTGAACGGCTACACCTTTCGCGCGCGAGACGTCGAGGAGCTCGCCGAACTGTTGCAGAGACTCGCCGACGATCCGCAGAAAGCAGCATCGATGCGGGAAGCCGCACGCGAGGCCGCCCTCAAGCGCGGCGGCTGGGAGGCCTTCACCGACCGCCTGCTGCAGCGTGTGTCGGAAGCCAGGAGGGCCTCATGATCGGCGTTGCCACGGCGCGCGATGTCCCGGAGACAGGGCTGAATCCCTTGGCGCGCTCGCGGCGTTCCCTGCGGCCGATCCGGTTCTGCATCTGGACCTATCTCATCCTGTGGATCTTCGAGGGTGCCCTGCGCAAGTGGGCGTTTCCCGAACTGTCGAACCCTTTGGGTCTGATTCGCGAACCGTTCGTCGCTGCGGCTTACCTCCTAGCGTTCCGTGCGGGCGTGTTTCCTCGAAACGGCTTCGTTTGGGTCAGCGCGATTCTGTGCGCCGCCCTCCTGGGAATCGGCTACTTTCTGATCGGCTTGCCCATCGGCGTGATGGCCGCCGGGGTTTGGGCCTACTTCTGGCCGATTCCCTTCCTCTTCCTGATCGCACGGGTGATGGATGCCGAGGATGTCCACCGCATCGCTAAGTTTCTGCTCGTTACTGCGGTCCCCATGGCTCTGCTGATGGCGGTGCAGTTCCGGTCTCCAGCAGGAAGCCGCATCAACGCCATGGTTGGCCAAGAGGAGTTCGTGGAAACATGGTCGGTCAAGGAGGTCGCCGGGGAGGTGCGCCCATCCGGGACTTGGAGCTACGTGGGTGGGGCCTCGGCGTTCTTCATGCTGGTCGCTGGGATCCTCTTCGCCTACATGGCCGATCGGAAGAGGACGAGCACCCTGCTGTGGTCCAGTGCGGCGGGGGCGTTGGCGCTCTCCACGCTCGTCAGTCACAGCCGGACGCAGGTTTACGGCGTGGGCCTCGTCGCGATCCTTTTCCTATTGCTCGGATGGAGCCAGCTGACGAAGAGACTGAACCGGGCGGTCAGCGGCGCCGTTCTGATCGGCCTAGCGGCGTCGGTGCTGCTGACCACGCGCATCGGCCAGCAAGGGTTCGAGGTGCTGGAGAGGCGCTTCACCGAAGCTTCGAAGGCCGAAAGTCTGGCGCAGAGACTCCGGTACAACCTGTTGCCGAGCGAGGATCAGCTCACCGGATTGCCGCTCTGGGGGTATGGGCTCGGCGTGGGCACCAACACCGGGGCCATCTTCCTCATCGGGCGCCGGGCCTTCCTTCTGGCGGAGGCGGAGACGCCGAGGATCATCATGGAGATGGGCTTGCCGTTGGGCCTGCTTTATGGGGTGGGTATTCGGTACGGATTGATCGTGCTGATGGGATTGGCGGCTTGGCGGTCCGTGGGCAAGGGCAACCTCATGCCCCTGGCTTGGTTCGCCGCATCCTTCCCGTCGGTCGCTACCGGATCCTGGGGCACCCCGCCGATCCAAGCCTTCAGCGTCCTGTGCGCAGGATTGTGCCTGGCTGCAGCGAAGGCGCGCCTCATGTGAATGCCGAAGCAACGGCCCGGCTGGAGAGGCGCGGGCTCCCAACGGGTCTATAATGGGCCCAGTCCGCCTGCAACGAAGGCACAGACCGCGTTCGGGAGCTTGGATTCTTGAGGAGAGTGTTGCTTGTCGGCAACTATAGGCCGGACCGACAGTTCTCGATGCTCGGCTTCGAGAGGGCGATGGTCTCGGCGTTGCCCGGCGATCGGGTCAAGTTCGAGGCGATCCACCCCTCGGAGCGCCTCGGCAGGCTGCCCGCTCCGGCACCTTGGAGGAAGTGGCTCGGCTATGCCGACAAGTACCTGCTCTTCCCCTCCCGTCTGAGGAGAGCGGCCCGCTCCTTCGATGTGGTGCACGTGCTGGACCAAGGCAACGGCATGTGGGTTCCGTCGGTGCGGGATCGGCCGGTGCTCGTCACGTGCCACGACCTGATGGCGATCCGGGCGGCTCGCGGTGAGATCCCAGGCTGGTCGGTGGGGCCGAGCGGCCAACGGTTCCAGAAGATGATCGAGGGTGCCCTTCGACTGGCAACGCACCTTGCCTGCGACAGTCAGGCCACTCTGCAGGATGCCAAGAGGCTCCTCAGCCTTTCCGAAGACCGCCTGAGCTTCGTTCCAATCAGCTTGCTCAGGCGACCGCCGGAGCTGAACGCCGACGAAATCCGATCGGCAGCCGAGCGGTACGGCCTGGCGAACCCGAACGGCTACCTTCTGCACGTGGGTGGCGGCCAGCCCTACAAGAACCGCCACGGGCTGTTGAGCGTGCTCGCGGCTCTGGAGAGGCGCATGGGCTCGGCTTGCCCCAAACTGGCCTTGGCAGGGCATCCGCTCAACCCCGCGACCCGCAACACCCACGCGGGCCTGTTCGAGCGCCGCCTGGCGGTCGACGTCGTTCGGCCCGACGACCGGACGCTGTGGGCGCTGTACGCGGGGGCCCGAGCCCTGGTGTTCCCTTCCCTGCTCGAAGGCTTCGGCCTGCCGATCCTCGAGGCCCAAGCCGTGGGTTGCCCCGTGGTGACCAGCAACCGCGCTCCCATGACCGAGGTGGCGGGAGAAGCGGCCGAGTTCCTCGATCCGACGGACCCCGAGTCGGGCGCCGAGGCCGTGATGCGGGCGCTGGGTCGGGCCGAGGAGCTGCGGCGCCTGGGCTACGAGAACGTCCGACGGTTCTCCACCGAGGCGATGATCGAGGGTTATCTTCGGCTGTACGAACGGCTGGCGGGTTGAGCCCACGCAGACTGTCGGGCGCCCCGCGACGGGTGGGTAGGACGACGCCACCAGCAGCCTGAGCCGAGCCGCATCGAAGGTTGACGGCGTCGGGATCTTCCGAGCGAGCGCCGGCCGCCCCGACGCTCAATAGGGCGCTCGCCGGGCGTCGGTTCGCGCACCTCAGTCCGGCTCGGGACGCGGGTGGCCTCAGCACAACTCCCTGATCGGGATGACCGAGGGAGGGCCGGCGCCGCCGGCGCGCCTTCCAACAGCTACAATGCCAAGCTAGATGAGGCTGTTGCACGTGATCGCCAGCGCCAGGCTGGAGCACGGCGGACCGATCGAGGGCGTCCGTCAGCGCGCGAGGGTGCTGAGGGAGCTCGGTCACGAGCCGGAAATCGCCTGCCTCGACGACCCCGCGGACGTCCGCCCGGACCAGTTCCCTTGCCCGGTGCACGCCCTGGGACCAGCGAAGGGTTCCTACCAATGGTGTCCCGCGGCCCTCGAGTGGCTGCGGGCCAACGTGCGCCGCTTCGACGCCGTGACGGTGCACGGCCTTTGGCAGCACCACGGCGTGCTGTGCCGCAAGGCCGCCTTGGAGGCCGAAGTGCCGTATTTCGTGTTCCCCCACGGCATGCTGGACCCGTGGTTCAACCGCGCCTACCCGCTGAAGGCCCTGAAGAAGCGGCTCTACTGGCCGATCGAGCACCGCGTGCTGCGGGACGCGAAAGCAGTGCTGTTCACCTGCGAGGAGGAGCGGCTGCTGGCTCGGAAGTCGTTCCGCCCCTACCGCGTGCGCGAGCGGGTCGTGCGGTATGGCACGGCCGAGCCCGAGGGAGACCCCGATGAGCAGCGCGCGGCGTTCGCGCGGGCCTTCCCCCAACTGGCCGAGCGCCCTTTCTTGCTGTTTCTCAGCCGGATCCACCCCAAGAAGGGCTGCGCCCTCCTGCTGAGGGCGTTCGCCGAGTCCTACCCCGCCGAGGACCCCACGGCGCTGGCGATGGCCGGACCCGATCAGGTGGGATGGCGCGGCGAACTGGAGCGGCTGGCCCGCACCCTGGGGCTGCAAGAGCGCGTGGTTTGGACCGACATGCTGACGGGAGACGCCAAGTGGGGGGCGTTCCGGGGATGCGAGGCGTTCGTGCTGCCCAGCCACCAGGAGAACTTCGGGATCGCCGTTGCCGAGGCCATGGCCTGCGGCCGTCCGGTGCTGATCACCCGACGGGTGAACATTTGGAGGGAGGTGGAGCAGGACGGCGCGGGCTTGGTGGACGAGGACACCCCACAGGGAATCGCGGCGCTGCTGCGCAGGTGGCGGTCGGTGCCCTCGGCCGAACGGCTGAGGATGGGTGAGAGGGCCCGCGAGTGCTTCCTGAATAGGTTCGAGATCCGCGCGGCGACGCTCGACTTCCTGGCGGCCGTCTCCTCCTAGCGTCGGCGCTCGCCGAGCCGTCCGCGGGCCATTCGGAACGAGGAGCGCCTCAGCGTCCACGGCGCGGGGAAGGAACTCTCCGCGGGAGCGCACCAAGACCGCGCCCTGAAGGCTCGTTGCCCGGCGCTCGCTTGCCGATGGGTGGTCGGGCTGCGGCCCCCTCCCAAGAGTCGGCCTCGGTGGGCAACGGCTCGCGTTGGCCCGCTCTCGCGCGCCTCGGGGTCCGAGGGTCCGAGGGCGGTTCCCGGCGCTGGCAGAGAAGGACGCGTCAGGCTGGAGCACGCGCCGCGACCCGACGGTCCCCAGAGGCGAACGCCGAGTGGCTCGCTCCTCGCCCGGCGGGACCACAGCAGCGTGCGCGGGAAGGCAGGTCGACCGATTGCGCTCAGGGGCCGGGGTGGGGCCCGTCCGCTCCGCGCAGGACCCTCGGCTTGAGCGGCTTGCAGGGATGGCCCGCGCAAACGGTCCACGCGGGCATGTCCTTCGTCACCACCGACCGGGCTCCGATCACGGCTCCCTCTCCGATGGTCACGCCCGGGTGAACGAACGCCTCCGCGGCGATCCAGGCGCGGTCTCCCACGCGGATCGGCGATGCCGTGAGGCGAAAGCCCGGGTCCTCGTAGTCGTGGGTGCCCGCGCACAGGTGCGCTCCCTGGCTGACCACGACGCGCCTTCCCAGCAGAATGGGGGCCATCGTGTACAGGATCGCGTCGTCGGCCACGCCAGACTCGTCGCCGATCTCGAGGTTCCACGGCGCCCACACGCGGGCTTTGGCGTACACGTGCACCCCCCTGCCGATCTTCGCTCCGAAGAGCCTGAGCAGGAAGGCGCGCCATGCGTGGCAAGGTCGGGGCGACGGTCGGAAGAGCAACAGATAGGCCGCTCCCCACAGGGCTCGCCTCACGCGGTTGGCCAGCGTGAAGCAGGGGCCGGTGTGGGCGTCGCCAACCTGGATCTCGAGGGAGCGTTCCGCGTCCGCCACGGCTCTTTCGAGCGGGAGTCTACCCACGCAGTCACCGCGCGGCCGACCGTTAAGGTACCTTTCTGGCGAGCCCTCCGCGGGGAGCCCAGCCGACATGCCGAACCGCAAGCCGACCGCCATCTTCCTCACGTTCAACTCCGAGGCGATCATCGCCGAGTCGGTCGGGGCCGTGCGAGGTTTGGCGGACCGCGTTCTCGTCGTGGATTCCTACAGCACCGACGGAACCGTGGACCTGTGCCGCTCGCTTGGGTGCGAGGTGCTGCAGCATCCGTTCGAGAACTACTCCGTGCAGCGGCGCTGGGCCCAGGAGCAGGCGGACCTCGCGCCGGACGACTGGGTGCTGCACGTCGACAGCGACGAGATCGTGCCCCATGACGAGCGCGCCGAGCATCCGCCACGCCCTCGACGCAGACGAGCCGTTCGACGGCTACCTGATGCAGCGCCTGCACCACTTCTGGGGTCTGCCGGTCCGCCATGGGCACATGAATCCCAGCTGGCACCTGCGGCTGTTCCGGGCGGGCAAGGGTCGCTGCGAGGACCGCCTGTACGACCAGCACTTCGTGTGCGACGGCCCCACCAGGCGTCTGAAGGGCCTGTTGCTCGATTACCAGCTGGTGGACCTCGAGCGCTGGACCGCCACCCACAACCGCTGGTCGACCGCAGAGGCGCAAGAGATCCTGCGGAGCCTGCGCGAGGACGAGCTCGGGAGGGACGTGCTGCGGCCCAGCCTGTTCGGCGACCCACGCCAGCGCAAACGGTGGCTGAAGAACCGCGTGTGGTACCGCATGCCGCTGCTGGTTCGGCCGTTCCTGTTCTTCCTCTACAGCTACGTGCTGAAGGGGGGCTTTCTGGACGGACGCATGGGCTTGGTGTACCACCTGCTGCACGCCTTCTGGTTCCGGTTCCTGGTGGACGCCAAGGTGCTGGAGCTGCGCCTGAAGGAGCAGGGCCGGATCTTCACCGACACGCTGCCGCCGCGCCGGTGACGGCCCGGCCCGCGCCGTGGCGTCTGAGCCGAGGAGGAGCCACCGCCTTCACGGAGTGCCCTGCGCACCGCGGCTGTGCCTCCGCGGTGGGAGTGGAGGGACGAATCCCGAGCGCGAGGACTGCTTTCGGGCGAACCCGGGAGGCGATCCGGCGACGCTTCGGCCGCGGGCGGCGGGCTTGGCGAACCATTGCCCTCCCCCTGCGCACAGGAGGCACCGCCCGAAGCTTTTCTCAAGGTCTTGCAGTCCGAAAGCCGCGGCACGGCGCGCACCGATCCTCCCGGCTTGACGAGGCGATCGGCCAGGACAGGCGAACTGCAGCCAAGTAGAAATACCGGTTTTCGGACCCGAACGGCAGGAACCAGCGCGAACGATCGGGAAGTTCGGCTACGCTCAGCCACGGTAGCCCGAAAGTCCCAAAACGATCAGGCACCGACGCTTGGAGAGGATCTGGAAGCATGAATCCCCGCAGAGCATGGTTATGCATCGTAGCGAGCTTCGCCATCGCACCCGCGGCCCACGCTGGCATGATCGTCTTGTTCGACAACATGCAGAGCGGTTGGTCCTCGGTTCTTCTAGCCACTAGCCGCACCGACATCCTGGCGATCCCGTTCGTCGTCACGCAGGACTGCACCCTGACCCAGGTGCTTCTGCCGCTTTCGCAACCGACCAACCGGAAGTACACCCACACGGTTCGGCTCTACGACTCGTCCTCCTCGGATCCCTCGTCGCCGGGATCTGTTCTGCACGAGTGGAGCGATGTGTCCACCGGCCTCGCCTCGCTGGCGCCCGCGACGCCCGTCCACCTCTCCGCCGGTTCGAGGTACTTCCTCGCGTCGTTTGGAAATGCCCGGTCCTTCGTCTGGGATCTCGGCTGGCACGTGAACGCCGCGGAGGAGCGGAGCAGTCTGCTTTATTCCTACGATGACGGTGGAACTTGGCTCGTCTTCGACAACATGTGGATGCCCGCGCTCCGCGTGATCGGGGAAACCTCGGTTCCAGCCGTTCCTGAGCCGGCCACGGTGGCCCTCGGCGCCCTGGGCCTGGCGGCAGCGATGCGCCGACGGCGCCGCTGAGCCCCCCGAGGAGGGCACGCCTGCCGTTCGACATCTCGAACGGCCCCGATTCGGCGGTTGACGTCCCGCCGCCTGCCCGCCCAGAAGCGGGCAGGCGGCTCGCTCTCGCGACCGATCTTGCAGGCAACGAGCAACCTTCGACCCTGCGCGCGGATCGCATCGCAAGGCCTGGAAGGTAGCCGAGCCAGCGACCGAAGGCTGGCCGGCCCGCCCAACGAGCCGCTCGTTGCTCGGAGGAAAGCCGATGGAGAGGCGGAGCGGGAGCCCTCCGAACCGCACCCCGGCCTTAACCGCCAAGGAGCGATCCGCCCCAACCCGTGCGGCCTCCTGCCAGAGGGTGGATTGGCAGGGGGAGTCGGATCCTGTCGGCGGTCAGACGTTCGGTTCCCCGAGGCCTCTACTCCCGGACTTCGGTCGCAGCCATCCGAGGCGCAGCTTCTGCTGGGCGATCACGTCACCCTCCTCGTCCCGAATCTGCAGCCGGACCTCCGGATCCGGCAAGCCCCAGTCGATCTCGATCATGCCGAAGTTGTTGCCGTAGTTCATGCTGGCCACGCGCCAGCGGTTCGGTTCGTGCGGCCTCCAGCTCTGCCAGCTCTGCGTCAGGGCGCTGGCGGTTAGATCGTACGCGGGATAGCCCAAAGCGTCCGGCATCATGCTGATCTCGGCCAAGTGGCGGTCGCCGCTCACGAACACGACTCCCGACGCTCCGGTCTTTCGGATCAGCGAGAACAGCCTCTCGCGCTCGTGGGGGAAGTTGGCCCATTTCTCCCAAAGGTGGTCCTCGGGCACTACCTGGATGCTGCTCATCACGATGCGCAGCTCGGCGGGTTCCCGCACCCGCTCCTCGAGCCAGCGCCACTGCGCCTCCCCCAGCATCGTCTTGGCGGGATCGTCGTCCGGCACATAGCGGCCAGGCCGCTCGTCGCCGGCGGGCTTGGTTCCCAGTGGCGAGCGGAAGTACCTCGTGTCCAGCATCAGGAACTGCACCCTCTTGCCGGACGGGCCGACCGTGACCGCGTGGTACGTGCCCTCCCTCCTGCGCCGAGGATCGTCCGGCCCAAGGCTCCAGAAGTCGCAGAAGGCTTTCTGGGCTTCGGCCCTACCAGCATGCTCGGCACCGCCGTCGTTCACGCCGAAGTCGTGGTCGTCCCACACCGCTAGAAGGGGAACCGTGGACCGAAGCCGCTGGAAACCCGGTACGGCCGCGAGCTTGGCGTATTGGGCTCGCAGGTCGCGGCGGGCGGGCTCCGAGGCGTACACGTTGTCCCCGAGGAACAGAAACACGTCGGGCTTGGCGGCCAGCACCGCATCCCAGATCGGCTGGGGTTTGTCTTGGTCGGCGCAGGAGCCCATCGCGATGCGGCTGACGGGGCGGGCAACGTCCAGAGCCACGTCCTGGGAGGCGCTGCCCGCGAGCAAGGCGGAGAGCGCGAGAGAAACGGCGCACACCATGTCCC
>JAOACB010000006.1 GCA_026418055.1 Fimbriimonadales bacterium | reverse complement strand
CCGGTGGACCGCTTGCTGCGCAGCGCGCTCGACGTGCGGGCCTGACCGGGACCTAGGAGACTGCTGAGCAATTCGTCGGTTGGTGCTCGCGTTTTCTGGTGGCGCGGGGGACACTCGGTGGATGCAAGGCAAGCGCGATCCGAACGCTGAGTTGCTCGACGCGGGAGCGCTGGTCGGTCATCTGGTGCCGGAGGGGTCGGTGCACCGGTTCCTGGCCGAGCACCGTGACCGGCTGTTCCCCGAATCGATGTTCGAGGACCTGTTCGGGTCGGGTCGGGGTCGGCCGTCGGTGCCGGGCGAGGTGATCGCGACGGTGATGGTCCTGCAGGCGCTGGAGGGCCGATCGGACCGCGAAGCGGTCGAGGCGCTGCGCACGGATCTGCGCTGGAAGGTCGCCGCCGGCCTGGCCCTTGATGACGAGGGGTTCCACCCGACCGTGCTGACCCTGTGGCGCAACAAGCTGCGGGCCAGCGGCGCACCCGAGCGGATCTTCGACGCCGTGCGCCAGGTCGTGGCCGAGACCGGGGTGCTGGCCGGCCGGACCCGCCGGGCGTTGGACTCCACGTTGCTTGACGACGCGGTCACCACCCAGGACACCGTCACCCAGCTGGTGTCGATGATCCGCCGGGTCCGCAGAGCCATCCCGGCCGCGGCTGGCGTCGAGGTCCAAGCCCATGACTACGAGGTCGGCGGCAAGCCGGCGTGCGCGTGGGACGACCCGAAGGCCCGTGATGAGCTGGTCACGGCGCTGGTCAACGATGCCCGCGCCGTGCTCGACGCGCTCGATGGCGTCGACCTCGATGCCGATGACGAGCAGCTGGTGGCGTTGCTGGCGTTGGTCGCGGGTCAAGACGTCGAAGCGGACCCTGAGCGTGGTGAGGGCGCCTGGCGCATCGCCCGGGGTGTCGCGTCGGAGCGGGTGATCTCCACGGTCGATCCCGAGTCCCGCCACATGCACAAGTCCCGTTCGAGCTACCGCGACGGCTACAAGGCCCACGTCGCGGTCGAGCCCGACACCGGGCTCATCACCGGCTGTGACCTCACTCCGGCCAACACCGGCGACGGGCCCGTCGGCGCCCGTCTACTCGCCGGCGAACCACCAGGTCTCGACGTACTCGCTGACTCCGCCTACGGCTCCGGACCGGTCCGAGCCAGCCTCGCCGACCGAGGCGACACCGCCATCATCAAGCCCTGGCCGCTCGGGCGGAACCCCAAGCTCGGCGAGGACCAGTTCCACCGCGACGACTTCACCATCGACCACACCGCCCGGACCGTCACCTGCCCCGAAGGCCACACCGTGGCCATCACCGCCAAGGGCAACGCGGTGTTCGGGCAACGATGCTCGTCGTGTCCGGCGCGGCACCGCTGCACCAGCGCGAAGGACGGCAAGACCTTCCGCGTCGGTGAACACGACGAACTGCTCGCCGCCGCTCGAGCCCAGTGGCGTGCCGGCACCGGACTCGACGACTACCGCCAACACCGACCCATGGTCGAACGAACCATCGCCTGGCTCGTCGCCGACGGCCACCGCCGCGTCCGGTTCCGTGGCGTCGAACGCAACCGCCTCGGCCTCAGCCTGCGAGCCGCCGCCATCAACCTCCGCCGACTCATCAACCTCGGCGCCCACCACGACGGCAACACCTGGGCCATCACCTGAAACGGGCCCCGGGGAAGGCAACGAAAGCACCTCTCCTACGGGTTCTACCCAACCACGGTGACCGGCTCGCACCCTCTCCACGCCGGCTCTTCGGCTCGGCCACTTCCCCGGACCCACCACCACCCAAGAAGCGACTTGCTCAGCAGTCTCCTAGCCCTTGTCCTTGCCCTTGCCCTTCCCGTCGCGCTTGCGCTTCGCCTTGCGCTCCGCCACCGCCTTGGCCTCCTTCTCCGCCCGCTCGGCCCGCCGTTCGGCCTCCTCGGCCACCCGCTTGACCTTCCGGGAGGCCTCCTCGTTGATCCGCCGGGAACGCTCCTCGGCCTCGGTGAGGACCTGCTCGACCTTGCGGCGCGCCTCCCGTTCGATCTCCTCCACCTTGCGGCGGCCCTCCTCCGCCGTTGCGGCGGCGCCCTGCGCGGAGGCGGCCAGGTCCGTCACCGCGTCGGCGGACTGCTTCAGGCTCTCCGACGCGCGAGCCACGCCCGCGGCCTGCCGCTCGCTCGCCGACTCCACCTCGTGGATCGTCGCCTCCAGCCTCTCCATGATCGAGGCCGCCTCGCCTGCGCTGGTCGCCAACTTCTCGCTGCCTTGTGCGATCTCGGTGCTCGCCCGGCCCGATTGCTCCGTGGCGGAGCTCAGCGCGCCGGACGTCTCCTCCACTTGGGTTGCGGCCGCCGAGAGCTGCTCGACGATCGCCGCCAGGTTCCGGCGGGACTCGTTGTAGCCGTCGATCGCCTTGCCGATCCTCTCGCGCAGCGTGTTGCAGGACACCATCATCGCCGAGAGGTCGTCCTTCGCGGGCGGCTTCAACGGCTCGGTGTGCACCTTCGCCGAGTGGGTGAGGTCGCCCTGGCCCATCGCGTTCAGCCCCTCCATCAGATCGCGGATGCAGCCGTCCCCCATGCGCTGCAGCTGGGTCGAGACGGTGGAGAGTGCCGACCCGATCGTCTTGCCGAGGAACGTGGCCAGCGCCAAAGCAACCAACAGGGCGACGGCACCGAAGCCGATCAACCGGGTGCGCGCCGCGTTCGCCGTGGCCAGAGCCTCCCTTGCTCGAGTGTCTCCCAGCTTCTCGTTGAACGCCACCATCGCGTCCAGAGCCGGCTCCAGAACCTCCTTAGCGTGCTGGCGGTTCTTGGACTCGATGTACTCCTCGGCCTCCTTCCGCTTGCCCTCTCGGATGAGCTTGAAGAAACCCTCGTCGATGGTCAGGTATCCCGTCCAGGCCTCTCGGAGCTTCCCGAAGAGCTTCCGCTCGTCATCGAAGTGGATGGTCTTCTCGTAGGCCGCCAGCTTCTCCTCTACGGTCTTCCTCGCCTCTTCGATTTCCGCCAAACCCTTGGCCAGCTTCTGCTGGTCCTGGTGCAGAATCACCCGGTAGTGCCGCATCCGGAATCGCAGAACCTCCGAGTAGATCCCCTTGATCGACGAGATTCCATCAAGGGCGTCCTCATGCAGATCCTTGGCGGCCTGCGCGGCGCGGCCAGCGCCCGTGACCCCGACCACGGCCATCGCCACCATCATCGCCAGAACGATTCCGAAGCCCAAGGCGAGCTTCGCCGACGTCTTCAGGTTGAGAATCCAGCTCAACGTTGTTCCCCCTCTTTGGGAGTGCCTTGCTTGGCCTCCCTGTTGCCCTTCCTATCGGCGTCCTTTCGATCGATCGAAAGCCCTTCCGCAACGATCGCGGGTTCTTGCGCAGAGATCCACAAGAGAGCATGCTTTCGGCTTCGGGGGTGCGCCTTCGGGAGCTCGAAGGCCTCTGTGCGGCACTCTGGATCGCCGAAGAAAGCAGTGCTGACTCGGCACGGAGCGAGAACGATGGGAGATCTGACTTGGAACGACGCGCTGGCCGTGGGCGACGTGGAGGTGGACGGGCAGCACCGGGTGCTGATCGACCTGCTGCATCGCATCCTGCGGCTCGCCGCCGAACCCGACCCGAAGGCCAGCGAGGCTGCCGAGGCCGTGCATGCGATCACCACCTACAGCCGTTTGCACTTCGAGACCGAGGAGGAGCTCTGGATGCGGCGTGCGCCCCAGCACTACTCCCGGCACCGAAGGCTCCACGACGACTTCCGCCGTCGGGCTTCGGAGCTGGAGCAGACGCTGCGGGAGGGACGACCCATCGATCTCACGATGGTCGCGGCCGAGCTGCAGGCTTGGATCTTGAACCACCTCATGCTCGAGGACCAGTTGCTCAAGCGCGGATGAGCCGCCGCGCCGCTCGGCGCAGGCCCGTCGCGAGCTCCAGCGCGGCCTGTTCCCCCAGTTCCGCCACCGCCTCCCGCTCGAGCTCATCCAGTTCGGACAGCGTGCGCGCCAGCGCGGCCGCGCCCGCTTCGGTGAGGCTCACCCGCTTGATGCGCGCATCGGCGGGATCGTCCTGCTGCACGACCAGCCCGGCGCGCACCGCCGACCGCAACGCCTCGCAGAGGGTGGGTGGCGTCACCCCAAGTCGCCGGGCGAGCTCCGCTTGATGCGCCCTGCCCCTGGCCGCGTGCACCGCGCTGAGCAGCTCGAACGTGCCCATCGTGAGTCCGGCCTCCTTGAGGCGAGGCTCGAGCCTCGACGCCACGGCCTCGTAGAACAGGGCCGCCTCGGCCACCAGGCTCACCGGCGCGTCCGCGCTCATGCGGCAAGCATACCGGAGCGGCCTAGGCGTGCCAAGATGGAGGGCCATGGCGGGATTCGAGGCGATCGACCGGCTCTTGGACGCCGCGATCCAGGAGGGGCACTTCTCGGGAGCGGCCTACGCGCTCGGAACGCGGGATCGGTTCTGGACCGGTTACCGGGGCCGCATCAGCCTCCGCGCGGACGCACCGGCGGTCGGTCCGGAAACCCTTTGGGACATGGCGAGCGTCACCAAGGTGATGGCCACCACGCCCGCGGCGATGGTGGCGGTGGACGACGGATCCCTCCACTTGGAGCAGCCGGTCGCCGAGCTGCTGGACGCCTTTCGGGAAGGCGACCGCCGCTGGGTGAAGGTCCGCGACCTGTTGCTCCACGAATCCGGTTTGCCGGCCTACGGCACCCTGACGGACACCCCCGACGCCCGGGCGGCTCTCGCCAAGGCGTTGGGGCTCAAACGCGCTTACGAGACCGGCAAGGACACCGTCTACAGCTGCATCGGGTTCGTCGCCCTTTGGCAGTGCGTCGAGAGGGCCGCCGGGATGGCGATGCCGGAGCTGCTCCTGAAACGCGTGTTCGAGCCGCTCGGAATGAGGAGCACGCTGTACCGTCCCGCGCCGGACGCACGAGCCCGCTGCGCCGCGACCGAGAGGCTGGACGATGCTCGGCGCAAGCTCGAGCAGAGCCGAGGCCTGGCCAGCGCGGACCCCGAGTACATCCAGGGCGTGGTGCACGACCCTGTGGCGCTGTGCGTGGGGGGCGTGAGCGGCAACGCGGGGCTGTTCTCCACCGCCGAGGACACGGCGCGCTACCTGCAGATGCTCCTGCGGGAAGGCGAGGGTCCCAACGGGCAGGTCGTGTGCTCCCGAACGGTGCGGCTTTGGACGCGCCGCAACGCTCCGCGCTCGACCCGCGCGCTCGGGTGGGACACGAAGTCCGCTGAGGGATCCTCCGCGGGTTCGAAGTTCAGCCAGGCCAGCTTCGGGCACACCGGCTACACGGGCACCTGCGTGTGGGTGGATCCAGAGAACGGCCTTTTTGGCGCTCTGCTGACCAACCGCGTCCACCCGACCAGCACCCGCTTCGAGCAGTTCGCTCCCGTGAGGCCTGCCTTCTTCGACTTGGTCTTCGACCAGATCGGGCCTCGATCCGGCGGCGCCGGCAGGTAGAGTCGGAGCAACCCGCCTAAGCGGGGAGGAGGACGGTTCGTGCTGAAGGAGTTCCGCGAGTTCGCGATCAAGGGCAACATGGTCGATATGGCCGTGGGCATCATCCTCGGTGGCGCGTTCGGCGGCGTGGTGCAGGCCCTGGTCAACTCGATCCTCATGCCGCCGATCGGCCTGCTGGTGGGCGGCGCCGACTTTGCGAACCTGTTCGTGGTGCTTCGCGAAGGTGCCGAAGTCAAGGGACCCTACCCCTCCTTGGACGCCGCGACGAAAGCCGGGGCGACGGTGATCGCCTACGGCACGTTCGTCACCACGGTGATCAACTTCCTGATCGTCGCCTTCGCGGTGTTCCTGCTCGTCAAGGCGATCAACGCGCTCCGCCGAGAGAGGGAGCAGGACCCCGCGCCCGCCGCTCCTCCAGAGCCGACGGCCGAGGAGAGGCTGCTGACGGAGATTCGGGACCTCCTAGCGGGACAACGCGGCTGATCGCCCGCTCCGGCTGTACAATGGGGAGGCGTTCGGGATGAGACGCCTCCTCGTGTTGCTCGCCGCAGGGATTGCGGCGCAATCCTCCGCCGCCCTGGAGCCGGACTGGCCGGTTCGCCTGAGCCTGTTCGAGGGAGGACCCGAGATCCAGGCCTACGAGCGGGCCGGGGAGTTGCTGGTTCGCCCGGATGAGTTGCGCGTGCTGGGTCTGAGCGTCCGGCTGGATGGACCGGTCGCGCAGGTCTCGCGCGGGGACAGCACCGTGCGAGCCCCGCTGCACCCCCAGACCGGCAAACTGGCCCTAGCCGCCGTGGCAGAGGCCCTCGGGCTGCACCTCGTTCGGCCGAGCGCCGAGAGGACCGCCGCCACGATGCTCGCGACCGTGCGGCGGGTCTTCGCCGACGCGAGCGGGTTCGGGTTCGAAAGCACGCATCCTGTGACGGTGCGCTCCTTCGCCCTGAAGGAGCCGGACCGCCTGGTGGTCGATCTGAAGGGAGCCCGGCTGGACCCGAGCGCGAGCTTGGAGCTGACGCCGCCCGCCAGAGCCTCCCAGTACCAGCCCGACACCGTCAGGATCGTGCTCGAGACCGCATGGCGCGTGCGAGGAGGCCTGCCGGAAACCTCCTCCGGAGGCGCGTGGATGCTGGAGGACCCGAACGCCCCGCCGAGCGAGGTCGCGACGGCGGAGCCCCCGAGCGAGCCTCAGCCGCCGAGGCCCCGCGTCGGTCCGATCGTTGCGGTGCGGTCCGCGCCGCGGGAGGAGACCTTCGAGCTCAGGCTTCCATCAGCGCTGGCAAGCCAAACTCGGCTCGAGCGGGAGGCGCCGGAGCGCATCGCGATCCGTCTGCCCGCCTCCGAGTGGATCGCCCCGGACCGGCCCCTGCCCGGCGTGCGTCGGATCGAATCGGAATCGAGCGCGGCCAGCACCGTCGTGCGGCTCCACCTGGAGCGACCGATGGTCGTGCGATCCGTGTTCGAGGGCGGCGCGCTGCGGTTCTCCCTCGTCCGGCCCGAAGTGGGAGACGGCAAGCTGGCCGGCAAGGTCGTGGTGGTGGATGCGGGACACGGCGGCTCAGACCCGGGAGCCAAGGCGCCGGGCGGCGGAGTGCTGGAGAAGGACCTCAACCTTGCGATGGCGCTGGAGATCGCCGGCCAGCTCACGCGCCACGGCGCCGACGTGATCCTCACGCGCGCCTCGGACGTGTTCCTGCCACTGAAGGAGCGCAGCGAGATCGCGAACAGGGCGAAGGCGTCGTTCTTCGTCAGCGTGCACGTGAACTCCAACCGCGTGGCCAACAGCCGCTCGGGCACCATGGTGTTCCATCACAAGACCGACCCGGTCGGGCAACTGTTGGCGGATTGCATCCAGAGGGAGATCGGAGCGGTGAGCGGCCTGCCCAACCTCGGCACTTGGAGCGACGGCCGGATCTACGCTTCGGGCTTCGCCGTCCTACGGTATGCGACCATGCCGGCGGTGTTGCTGGAGCTCGGCTTCATCAACCACGGCGCGGACCTTCGCAGAATCCGCACGGAGGACTTCCGCAAGAAGGTAGCCTCCGCCGTGGTCAGAGGACTGAAGGTGTTCTTGGGAGATGGGCGGGCGGAAGAGCGGTGAGGGCGGTTCGAGGATCTACTTGGGGATCCTGGTGGCTGGGCTGGCGGTGCTGGCCGCTGTCGCCGCTTACGTGCAGCTCGCGCCCGCCAAACGGGTGCCGCCGGAGATGCGCCGACCTGAGGCGGGTCGACCGGGGCCTGCTCGCGAGGTCCAGGTTCCCCAACCCCGCTTCGAGGACGGAGAGCTGAAGTTCGACTCGAAGTCCTTGATGACCAAGCCAGGCGAAGACCCGGCGGTGGCCGCGCTCAACGGCTTCCTCCGAGCCTCCCGCATCGCGCCGCAGGAGGCGCGCTGCGTGGCGGTTCGACGGGAAGGCGACGTCGCGGTTCTGGACTTCTCAGCCCCCTTCGCGCAGACCTACGGATCCGAGGACGAGCAGGCGTTGCTCGCGGGCATCGCCAAGACGCTGCGCCAGTTCCCCGGCATCCAGCGGTTCCGACTGGCCGTGGACGGAAAGCCTCTCGATTCACTGGGCAACATCGACCTGAGCGAACCGCTCGCGCTGTCCGATTTCTAGCTCCGCTCGGACCGGACGCCGGCCGCCCTGCGGAAGCCGATCCACAGGGCCCAGAAGCCGAGAACCGTCCACAGCAGCGCCCAGAAGAGCGCGGGAACCCCCGTGCCTTCCGCCAAGATCGCGGCGTCGTTGGTCGTGTGGCCCTGAGCGCTGATCCCACCCAGAACCAGCAGCGACTGAACCGACTGAAGGCACTGTTGCACGCCAAGGAACTGCACCAAGAACAGCGCCGCCATGCCTTGGAGGAAGCGCGCCGCAAGGCCTAGGCCCACCGACCAGAGCGCCGCGAGGGCCCAACCCAGGGCATCCCCCCGAACCCACAGCAGGGTGAGTGCAGCGAACAGAAGGCACAGCGCCCAAAGCGCCCGCCGAGCCTGCGGAGGACGCGCCACCCAGCCGACCATCCACACACCCAGCGCGGTCGCCCCGAGGTATCCGGCGCTCACGACGATCCACCAGACGCCGCCCTGGGTGAGGGTCACTCCGTTGCCGGTCCCACCGGCGATGCCGATCGATCGCACCGAGCCGCCTGTCGCCACGGCCGCCAGTGCGTGCGCGCCCTCGTGGACGATCGTGTTGAACACCACCAGAGGAGCGAGCATCCCCTGCAACCACGGCAGGAACCACACAGCGGCCGAAGCCGCGCAGGCGGCGCAGAACGCTCGCTGCTGCAGGCTCAGGGCGCGGGGGGACTGCATCGTTGGCGTTTTTCCTGGATCCCTCGCTCGATCCATCGGCCGATCCGTTCCAAGGCGAACCCCGCAGCAAGGCCGACGACCCCGCCAAGGAGCACCTGGTAAGGATAATGAACGCCGTTGTAGATCCGGCTGAGCCCCGTGAGCAGTGCGATGGGAACCCAGACCCAGCCCCACCTCCCCAGCCGCGCCACCATCACCCAAGCTACTGCCGCCATGTTGGCGCTGTGCGCCGAGGCGGTTCCGAAGCTCGTGAGGCGCGCGGTGCGGACGACGGCGTCCGATAACTCGACCGAGGGGCGCGGCATCATGAACAGGTTCTTCAGCACGTCGCAGAGCTCGTTCGCAACCCCTACCGCGAGCAGGCACCACAGCACGGCCCAACGGGTGCGAGGCCCCCTCGCCACCATCGCCAGCGCCAGTCCCAGCAGCGCGACGCGGACCCAGGTTTGCTTGGTCGCCTCGCTGAAGAACCAGAAGAGCGGCGCGAACGCCTCCGGCCACCCGTTGATCGCGTAGAACAGTTGCCGGTCGAGTTCGGCCACGGACTGGATTGTACTTGCGATGTTGGACCGACTTGCGCGCAGAGTGTGGTACGCCGCGCTGTGGCTGTCCCGGAGACGGCCAGCAAAGCGGCTTCAGCGCCTGTCGGTCGAGCTCGCTCCTAGGCCCCTTCGGACCAAGGCGGAGGCCAGCCTCCGCCGCCAAAACGCCTGGGCGAGGCGGCACGGGCTCAACGTCGTGCGGCTGAGCCTGAGCCTGGTGGCCCTCAGCGCCGCGTTCTGGGCGATCTGGCTGCTGCTGGCCATAGCCGCCGACCGAGGCTGGCTGGCCCGCCCTGCCTCACCCGACGACCTTCAAAGGCTCGAACTGCGGCTCGGGCAGAGCGGCCCGTGACACGGTCGGCTCCCAGTCGGCGAAGTGCTCGACCAGCGCGCGATGAACGTCGGCCGACACCAGCATGTCGTTGTGCGCGGCGTTCTCCACCATCAGCTGGCGACCGTTCGGAAAGCCGACCAGCTGCTCGCGGGCCTGCAACGGCGGGGTGTTGCCATCGAGCGTGCCGCTCACCACGAGCAGCGGCACGTCGGAGCGAAGGGGAGCGCGGAAGCCATCCCCCAGATCCTTGGGGGGCCAGCCTCGAGCGATGTCGGGGAACGGGAAGTTCACGGCGTTGCGGAGCACGCACGCGGAGGCCTCCCCCAGAATCCGCTCCCAGCGCGGCGCGCTGCATCCCGATGCCCCGTCGGTGAGGTAGAAGGTTGCCGGCCTGCCGTAAGACTTCACAAGCCTGGACACCGCGCCGGCCAGAGTGTCGGTGTGCCCCTTCGACAGTTCCACAAACAGCCGCGGCAAGGCCGGAAACCGGTTACTGACCCCCATCCACGTGGAGGCGAGGTGCCGAACGGCGAACGCCCCGACCCGCCATCGCTCGCCGCCAACGTCCACCTCCAGCGGTGCTTGCTCCAGCCGATCGTGCACCTCCTCCATCAGACCGATCAGGTCGTCCAGCCCCAGCTGCCCCCGAGCGATCTCCGCGAGCCTCTGCATTTGGAGCTGCACGTTCGACGGCAGCTTGAGCGTGTCGTCCGGGCCTTCGAAACCGCACAGCGCCACCCGGTGCAGGCGGTCGCGGTGCCTGCGGATCGTGGCGAGGCTGAGGTGCGAGCCGTAGCTGTAGCCCACGAGGCTGATGCGGTCCTCCCCGAGGGCGTCCGCCAGATCCGCGAGGTCGTCGGAGCTGTCCGCCGCGTTGTAGGCGCCGAGGTCGATCCCCTGCTCTTCGAATCCCGGGCGGAGCTCGTCCGCCTGCCGCAGAAGAGCTCTCAGGAACGACTCCTCGCTCTCGAGCGTGCCCTCCGCGATCGTCGGTGGCGGCAGCTTCAGGTTCGGCTCCGACTCGCCGCAACCCCGCTGGTCCAGGAGGATCACGTCGGCGATGGCGCGCAACGCCTCGAAGGCCCGAAGAAACTGCGGATATCGCGCCCAGAAGATCGCCGAGTCTCCGGGGCCCCCGGCGAGGAACACGATCGGCGGGCATCGGTGCTCGCCGGTTGCCGGAAGCCGAACGAGGCGCAACCGGATGCGCCTGCGCCCGTCCGGCCGAGTCTCCGGGACCTCCAGCTCGGCCCGCTCCACTTCGAGCAGCGAACCATCCTTGGTTTGCAGCTGCGCCGGTGAAAAGCGGAGGCTTGCCTGAGCCATGGATCCAAGGTACCCGAGGTTCAGCAGATCCGTGGGAGCTGCTCTCCGGACAGCAGGGGCAGCAACCGTCTGGTTCCGAACGCCGTTCGGACCACCACCCTCGGCGCGTCTGCGGTGGCGGTTCCGATGAGGGCGGCACCCGCCGAGACGGGATGCTGCCTCAACACCGCTAGCGCTCGCTCGCTCTGCTCCTGCGGCACGACGGCTAGGAACCGACCCTCGCAGGCGCTGTACAGGGGATCCAGCCCAGCCAGCTCGGCGATGGCCGCCGTCCGGGGGTCCACGGGAACGTCGGTCTCTCGGATCTCGAACCCCACCCGCGCAGCCGCCGCCAGCTCGTTGAGAGCCGACGCGAGACCGCCTCTCGTCGGGTCGCGCATCGCGCGAACCTCGATCCCTTCGCGCAGCAACGCGAGGGCCGCTGGATGCACCGCCGCGCTGTCGCTCTCCAGATCCGACGCGATCCCGAGGTTGCCCCGCGCCACCAGCACCGCCATCCCGTGCCGACCAACGTCGCCCGAAACCAAGACGACGTCGCCGGGACGGATGCGCTCCGGATGGACCGGCCACCGCGAGACAACCCTGCCGACCCCCGTGGTGGCGACGAACACCCCGTCTCCGTGGCCTCTCTCCACCACCTTCGTGTCGCCGGTCACGATGCGCACGCCGCACTCCTCGGCCGCGGCCGCCATCGAGCTCACGATCGACCAAAGCTCCTGCGTGGGCAGACCCTCCTCGAGCACAAACGCGACCGCCAAGGCAATCGGCTCCGCGCCCACCATCGCCAGATCGTTGACCGTGCCGTGCACCGACAGCGAACCGATGTCGCCTCCGGGAAAGAACCGCGGGCTCACCACGAACGCATCGGTGGTGAGGGCGAGCTCGCCCCCCGCCAGGGCGAGCACGGCGGCGTCGGGTCCCCCAGCGAGCTCGCCCCGGTCGAACGCCGCGAAGAACATTCTCTCGATCAGCCGACGCATGATTGCGCCGCCGCCGCCGTGCGCCATCGTGATCGTCGGATACTCCTCGAGCGGCAAGGGGCACGACGGGAATCCACTCACGATCCGGTCCTCCGGTAGCGGTGGTACGCGGCGCAGGCCCCCTCGGTCGACACCATGGGAGCTCCGAGCGGCCGCTCCGGAGTGCAGCGCGTCCCGAAGGCGGGGCACTCGGGCGGCTTGCGCACGCCGCGCAGGATGAGCCCGGCGATGCACTCCCCGGCGTCTTCTCCATGGCCAATCGAGAGCGCAAACCTCCTCTCGGCGTCGAACGGGGCGTACTCGGGCCTCAGCCTCAAGCCTCCCCCAGGCACCCGACCGATGCCGCGCCATTGCCTGTCGCCGACCTCGAAGACCCTCCGCACCGCCTCGCGCGCGTGCCCGTTGCCGCGCTCCGCGACCGCCCGGGTGTAGGCGTTTTCCACGCGCGCTTCCCCGGCCTCGAGCTGGCGCACGGCCGCGAGCACGCCGGCGAGGATCTCGGTCGGCTCGAAGCCCGTGGCCACGATCGGCACGCGGTGGCGCGCCACCAGGGGGGCGTACTCGGCGGTGCCCATCACGGTGCACACGTGCCCGGCCGCCAGAAACGCCCGAACCCGGTTGCCAGGCCCCTCGAGGATGGCTTCCAGGGCGGGAGGCACCCGAACCAGCGCCGCCAGAACGGCGAAGTTCTTTAAGCCGAGCGCTTCGGCCTGCAGCACGGCGAGAGCCACCGCGGGGGCGGTCGTTTCAAAGCCTACGCCGAGGAACACGAACGTGGTGGATCGGTCCTGCCGCGCCATCGCCACGGCGTCCAGCGGCGAGGCCACCACGCGGACGTCGCCTCCCGCAGCCCGCGCTTGGAAGAGGTCTCCCTCGCTGCCGGGCACCCGAACCATGTCGCCGAACGTCGCCAGACACACGCCGGGCAACCGGGAGATCCGGGCGGCGACGTCGATCGTGCCAGCCGGAGTGACGCAGACCGGACAGCCAGGACCGTGCACCAGCTCCAGCCCCTCGGGCAGCAGCTCCTCGAGCCCGTAGCGCGCGATGGCGTGGGTCTGTCCGCCGCACACCTCCATTAACGTCCAAGGCCGGGTGGCCACGCGGCCGATCTCGGCCGCCAACGATCGAACGCGGTCCGGATCCCGCAATCCAGCCAGATCGATCATGGCTTGCCTTCGCTTAGCTCGCCGATCGCACGCAGGCACTCCAAGGTCGCCTCGGCTTCCTCCGTGCTGAGGCGGGCGATCGCGACTCCCGCGTGCACCAGCACGTAGTCGTCCACGCCCGCCTCGGGCACGAAAGCCAGGTTCACCCTCTGCACGGCACCGGCGAAGTCCACCTCGCCGGTGCGCTCCAAGCCCTCCCCCGTCACCGCTCGGATCTTGCCAGGAACCGCGAGACACATCGCTCAATCCACCAACCGTACGCGCCGCACGGCGGCCACCGCCTGACCGAGGCTCAAGCCCCCATCGTTGGGAGGGACCCGTTGGCTCCAGACCGCCCGGAACCCCGCCGAGCGCAGCAGCTCCACCGCGCTCTCCAACAGTACCCTGTTCTGAAAGCACCCACCGCCCAGGGCGACCGTGCCCACCCCGACCGCGAGAGCCACCTCGGAGATCGCCGCCGCCAGCGAACCGTGGAACCTCCGGGCACGCGTCTCCACGGTCAGGGTCTCATCAACCAGCATGTCCAGCAAAGGAGCCCAGTCGAGGAGGAGGATCCCCTCGTCCACAACCCGCAGCCGCGGGCCTTCCTCCCAGCGTCCTCCGCATCGGTGCTCCAGGAGCATCGGCAACTCGCCCTCGTACCGCTGGACGCCTCCCAGCCGACAAAGGGCCGAGGCGGCGTCGAACAGGCGTCCCGCGCTGGAACACCGAGGCGACAAGGCAACGGAGGCCCAGACCGCCCGCCAGCCCTCGATCTCCCCGGCCGTCGCTGGAGGAGCGAACTCGATCGGCGGCAGGCTGCGTTCGCCGTGCGAAGCCCACCAGAGCGCGAGGGCCGTGCGTCTGGCGTCCCTCGCGGCGGCATCGCCTCCAGGCAGCCGGAACGGACGCAGGCTCGCCACCCTGCGGGCGTTCCGGCCCTCGACGACGAAGAACTCCCCTCCCCACACGGAGCGGTCGGTCCCGAGGCCCGTGCCGTCCCAAGCCACCGCGAGCGCTGGGCCCTCCACGCTGTTCTCCGCGAGCACCGCCAATGCGTGGGCGAGGTGGTGCTGCACTGCGGCGACGGGCTTCCCGGATTCCTCGGCCAGACGGGTGCTCGAGTAATCCGGGTGGAGGTCCCGGGCTGTCTCCTCCGGCTCCGCGCGATACAGTTCCGGCAGCTCGCGCGCCACGCGCCTCAGCGCGGCCTCGGCCTCCGGCGTTTCCAAGTCGCCGATGTGCTGGCTCAGGAACGCCCAGCCTCGCACCGCCAGGCATACCGTCGACTTCAGGTGCGCCCCACAGGCCAACACGGGTGCGCTGGCCTCCGGGAGCGGCACCGGGGCGGGGGCGTAGCCGCGGGCCCTGCGCAACACCAGCACCCGGCCTGCCGCCAAGCGCACGACCGAATCGTCCATGTGGCGGTGGATCGGCCGATCGTGCGTCAGGAACAGGTCCGCGATGTCGCCGAGCCTAGCCAGAGCCTCGGCCTCATCGATGCAGATCGGCTCGTCCGAACGGTTGCCGCTCGTCGCCACCGCCGGGAATCCCAAGTCGCTGGCCAGCAAGGCGTGCAGAGGGGTGCAAGGCAGCATCAGGGCGAGCAAGGGGTTGTCCGGGGCGACGGCCTCGGCGACCGGAGCCGCTGACCGTCTGCTCACCAGCACGATCGGAGCCGCCGGACTGGCCAGCGCTTCGGCCTCCAAGGCGCCGACCTCGGCCAGCTCCCTGGCTGCGTCCAGGCTGGCGACCAGCAGGGCGAAGGGCTTGTGCTCTCGGCACTTCCGGGCCCGCAGGCGCAGCACGGCATCCTGGTTCCTCGCATCGACGATCAGCTGGTAGCCCCCGAGGCCCTTCAGCGCCACGATGCGTCCGTTGCGGACCGCTTCCTCCGCAACTTGGAGGGCCTCCTCGTCCCGCGCCAACTCGCCGCCGCATGGATCCAGAGCCCGCAGACGCGGCCCGCAACGGGGGCAGGCGATGGGTTGAGCGTGGAAGCGCCGATCGTCGGGGTCCTCGTACTCCGATCGGCACTCCGCGCACAGGGCGAAGCGCGCCATAGTGGTGTTGGCGCGGTCGTACGGCAGCCTCAACAGGATGGTGTAGCGCGGCCCGCAGCGGGTGCAGTTCGCGAAAGGATAGCGATGGCGCCGGTCTCGCGGGTCGAACACCTCCCTCAGACAGTCCGCGCACACGGCCAGATCCGGCAACGCCAGCGCCGACGTCTCGCCCTCCTCCCGCGAGGGCCGGATGCGGAAGCCCCGCTCCCCCAGCGGCTCCAGCTCCCATTGCTCGCCCAAAGCGATCCAAGCGGACGGCGGCGCCTCGCGGGGGAGCCGCTCGTCGAACTCCCGCAACGCAGAGGCCGACCCCTCCACCTCGACGATCACCCCGAACGGGCCGTTCTCCACCCAGCCGGCCAGGCCCAGACTCTGAGCCAAGCGATGCACGTAGGGGCGGAAACCGACCCCTTGGACGAACCCCCGCAGCACCCAGCGGCGCCTGGAGAGCCGGTCCTCAGGCGGTGGCCTCAAGGCCCGCGATCTCCTCCAGCACTCGATCCACGCAGCGGTCCACGGCCTCCAGGACCGTCGGGCTCGGCCGGCTTCCGACCTCCCACCGCCCGCATTCGATGCCGAACACAATCAGACTCTTCGGAAGCAGACCCAAAGCCCTCCCCAGCTCCACGGCCTCCGCGAGCCCGAAGCGGTGCGACGAGCCGCGGAAGGAATCGATGGGCAACGGCCTTTCGTGGGCTTCGAAGCGATGGATCGTGCCCGTCGGGCTGCCGGTGACCACAGCGTCGACGACGATGGCGCGATCCTCGCCGGCCCAAGCCTCCAGCAACGTGGTGCCCTCCCCGTCGAGCTCCATCACCCGCCAGCTCGGCGGCAAACGATCCCTTAGCGACCGGGCAACCAACAAACCCGCGGCGTCGTCTCCCCGGAGCGCGTTGCCGATCCCGACCACGAGCATCGCTGGATACTACGCATCCATCGCCTCCTCGGGATTCACCTGCGGCGCTCCACGTGCCCGTCGAGGAATACGACGATCCGCTCGCCATCCGATCCGGGGAGGTAGCCGATCTCCGTCTGGGCCGGGTTCTCCACGCTCTTCACCGACAGCCCGGCTCCTGTGAACACGAACCCCTCGAGCACCGCTGGGTCCTTCAGGTACGGTCCGAGTTGCTCGAGGCTCGTGGGGAGCACGTCGTCGTGGTCCGAGGCGAACATGAGCAGCGCCAGTCCTGCCTGCTTGGCGTTGGCCATGCGTTGGGCGTCCGCTGTCTCGGCGAGCGCCTGACGCAGAGCCGCGGTCGGAACACGGTAGAGCTCTCGGACGAACGCGACGCCGTCCACGGTGTAGAGCACGGCTTGGGCTGTGGGCGACACGGACGCCAGGGCGCCTGCGTCCGCGCTCAAGAGGGCTCTGCCGGATCCGCCCTCGTCGCCGAGGACGCCGATCCACAGCAACCGCGGCGAGCGGGTTGCCGCGAAGCTCCGCACGGGTGGAGCCTGCTCCCAACGCAACGGAATCTCGGAATCCGTCTGCAGAGGCGGTCGACCCTCTCGCAACGCGCCGGTGGCGGGGTCCAACCGCAGCCATCTTGTCGACTCGCCGCCGGTTTGAACCCAGAAGGCGCCGCCGCGGAACAGAACGGACCGCGGATTCTCCAGCCCCTTCAAGGGACGGAGGCTGCTCGCCGAGGCGAGGAACAGCGCCGTGGCCTCTCCCGACACGAGGAGAGCCGCCCTAGACTCGGTAACGGTCGAATCGGAGTGGGCCGCCACCCTGACCTCGTTTGCCTCGAGTCGAGCAATCTCGACGGGACGCTCGAGCCTCGACGAGAGTCGGAGCACGGAAACCCGGTTCGTCGGAGCCTCGGAGATCGGGCGCACCACGAGCAGAGCGCGCTGCGCGCCGAGCGGGGCGAGGTCCACGACGTGGCTCTGCCTCGCGGGGGAGCGCCAAACCACCGTCGACTGGTCCTTGGCGAGGTCGTAAACGACCACCTGCTCTTCGGCGAACACACCCGCCTCTTCGGGAGAGGACTGACCCGGTTTGGAGGCAGCCTCCTCGAACGCCGTGCGATCGACCGAGAGCGCGCTGCGGTGGATCCAGATCCTCTTGCCATCGGTGGACCAGACCGCGCGCTGAACCTCCGCGCCGCACGCCACCCGCGGCGGGCCGGCCACATAGCCCGAAGAGCGTCCGAGGAAGGGCACTTGGGACCAAGCCGAGCCAAAGGCCCAAGCCGCTAGCGGGAGCAGAGCGGTGCGTCCCATACCCAGTGGGACGGGGACGGAGCGACCGAAGGTTCGGACGCCACAAAGCCCCGCGGACCCTCGAAGGATCCGCGGGGCCCTCGGACCTCCTCCGCAACCTAGGCGGAGCTAGCGCTCTTGGCGAGCAGCTTGGCGATCCGCGACTTGCGCCGAGCAGCCTGGTTCTTGTGGATGATGCCGCGCTCCGCCGCCTTGTCGAGGGCGCTCACGGCCTGCACCAGAGCCGCCTTGGCGGCCTCCGCGTCACCGGCGGCCACTTGGGTCCGCACCTTCTTCACGAAAGTCTTGAGCGCGCTCTTCGTGCTCTGATTGCGGATCCGGCGCTTGGCCGACTGCCGCAGGTCCTTCTTGCTTGCCTTCTTGTTTGCCATGGAGATTCCGAATCGCGATTATAGCCGATGCGCCTCCTTCTTCAGGATGAACCGCTTCTTGCTCTTGTCGATGCCGGCCTCGACCTTCTTGGAATCGAAGTGCCACACCGGCGAGCCCTGGCGCTGGTAGAAGCAGTCGTAGCTGCTCAGCAACGAGGCGAGCAACCGGCGCTTGGTGCGGCGAACGACGTTCACTTCGGCCAACAGGGTGAGGAACTCCGCTCCCTTGGGCCAATGCCCCATCACGTCGACGAGGATCTCGAAGGTGCTCAGAGTCTCCGAGCGCTCCTGGATGCTCCGGAGCTCCTCCATCCGTTGGTTGCTGATGAACACCACCGGATCCGGCTGGTCGGACCACGCGAACTCGAACACGTTGGGCTTGGACGTCTTGGAGAGCGTGAACACCGCTCCGTTCTCGATCGGTTGCTCGAACCACCAGTCGATGAGGCCGAAGATCAGCCGCGCCTCGTGGTTGACCCAAGCCTGGATCTCCCGACCGTTCGGGTCGATCCAGATGGTCTCTTGCACCCTAGGCTCGGGAGAGAGCCAGCCCGTGGGGATCTGGCAGAGCGGGAACGTGCCCAGCTCGCGATGGATGGATTTGAGCACGAGGTTCAGCGACTCCTGCTGGACCTTGGGCGTCGGCACCGGATCCTCGTCCAGGACGTCCATGGCCAACGGGTGGGTGAGCAACTTCCGCAACGACGTGCTCAGGCCTTCGTCGCTCAGCTCGATGTCGATCGACTCGCCCTCGTCGTTCAGGAAGAGGCCGATCGTGTTGGGATACTGGAACGGCTCGGGAACCTCGTAGATGAACTCGGGCGCCGAGTCCCGTCGCCGGAAGCGGTCTCCTCCGACCCACCAAACGTCCGATCTCGCCTTCAGGGCGGTCATCACGTTCGCCAGGTCGTCCGGAAACGTCTTGTTGCCGACGGTGATCTCGTACATCTCCTCCAGCAACCGGGTGGCGGTCACGGTCTCCTCCGAGCCGAGGATCTTCGCGGCCATCCGTTCGACGTCCTCCGGTTGCACCTCGATGGGGGCGACGTCCTCGACCTCCACCGTGGGCGCCAGCTTGTCCGCCAGGCGGACCGCCGCCGTGATCCACTGCTTGGCCTGCTCGGCGGGGTACAGCACGCCGTCGCTGCCGACGACCGTTCCGGGCGTGCAGACGATCGCGCGGTACAGCGCCCGACCGTCGTACAGCAACGGGGCGTACGGATCCTGAGGGTTCAGCTTCATCCAAGCCGCGGCCGAAAGCGCCTTGATCGAGACCGGCGCCAGCTTCTTGGCCGCCGCCTGCACCGCGGCCTCGTCGAGCCAATCCACGGCCGCCGTCTTGGCAGCGATCTGCTGAACCTGCGCCGGATCCAGACCGGCCAGCGCCATGGCCCGTTCGACGGACTCCGAACCCATCAGGAAGGCCCACTCGGCGAGCGCCACGCGGTCCTCTGGGAGCTGAACGAAGTCCGGGTTGCGCTCCAACACGGCGCGCATCGAGCGCCCGATCTCCTCCGGCTCCGCCTCGTGCGTCCGGGCGACCTCCCGAACCAACAGGTCGATCTCCATCGGCGCGCCGTAGGCTCGAAGCGCCAGGCGGGCCGCCTCGACGACCGGCTTGCCCTTCGCGACCACCCGCACCGCGGGAACCCATCGCCGCTCGTGGTACGCGAAGCGCTCGCTGTTGCTGCCCAGCAGGGAACGGATCGCAGCGAGGCCAAGGCCCTCGGACTCCAGCTTCTCGGCGAGCTCGCCAAGCTTCAAGACCCCTTCGGTGCCGCAGAGCTGCCGCAGAATGATTCGGTCCGCATAGCTGCGAGCGAACCGCTCGTTCGTCGTGATCGTCACACTCTTCGCCAAGGAAGCAACCCCTCGCGCCGCCCGGTGAGCGACGCAAGCCCTATTTTGGCACATTCCGCCTCCCCTATCGGAGGGCTGCCTCTCTGGGGCCCAGCCCGTGGAGCCAGCGATGCCTGCAGAGCGATCCCTTGCGGCGACGGACCAGGAACACGACGCTCGACGCTCCCACCTCACGGCCATGCGGCGCGGCGCCCCGGAGCATGGCATGCGGGGCCTGGCGAAGATCGAGAGGGGACGAAACGCCCGAAGGCGTCCCGACCGAGCGACTCGACGGCCTTCGTCGGATCTCCGGCAGGGCTCGAGCGAGTTGCGCTTCACGATCCGGGTCTGGAACACGGCCGGGATCGCACGCGGCAGGCTCGGAAGAGGCCGATGCGGGCACGGGATACTCGCCGCGAGCCGAGAAGGCTCGGCCGATGGGTTGCGCAGACCCCCTTCGGGGCTCGTCCGTCTCTGCAAGGAGGCTGACCTGGGACTCACTCTGGTCCGGGCCAGCCACGACCGTCGGATCGGTTGCCGGGTGGTGCCTCGGGTAGCATGAGGCACCGCCGATGCTGAGCGTCCTCATCGTCAATTGGAACACGCGCGAGGCGTTGGCGGCCTGCCTGCGGTCGATCGAGCGGCATCCTCCCCTCCGTCCTTATGAGACGATCGTGGTCGACAACGCCTCGCGCGACGGCTCGGCCGACGCCGTCGAGCGGGGGTTTCCGTGGGTCAAGCTGCTGAGGGCCCCGCGCAATCTGGGCTACGCCAAGGGCAACAACCTGGCCTTCGCCACGGCGCAGGGCGAACTGCTCCTGACCCTCAATCCCGACACGGAGCTTCTGGATGACTCCCTGGAGCGCGCCTGCGAGTCCCTGGAGCGCCATCCAGCGCACGGCGCTCTGGCGCCCAGGCTGATCGGACCGGACGGGGCAACCCAGAGGTCGGTTCGGGGCTTCCCCACCGTGGCAGGGATCTTCGGCGAGCTCGCCGAACTCTGGCGGCTGTTCCCCCGTTCGCCCTTCGCCTCCTACCGGCTTCCCACCTTCGACTACGACCGGCTCCAGGACGCTCCCCAGCCGATGGGTACCTTCCTGCTCTTCCGCAGGGACGCCCTCGAGTCGGTGGGTGACTCCAAGGCTCCCTTCGATCCAGCCTTCCCGATCTTCTTCAACGAAGTCGACCTGCTCTTTCGCATGCACCAGGCTGGATGGCCCTGCCTGTACGACCCGGAAGTCCGCGTGAGGCACCTAGGGGGCGAGAGCACGCGCCAGGTTCGACCGCAGATGATCTGGGAGTCTCACCGCAGCTTGGTGCGGTATCTGGCCAAGCACCGATTGGTGAGAGGCGGCCCATTGGCGCGGGGCTTGCTGGCGTTGCTGCTGTACGCGGCCGCCTTCGTGCGGGCGCGCGGATACTATGGCGGATTTGGAGCTCACGGTCACGATCTGTAGCTGGAACACGGCGGCAGACCTTCGCGCCTGTCTCCAGAGCCTCCAGGACCGCCGCCACGAGGCGCGGTTCGAGGTGATCGTGGTCGACAACGCGTCCTCGGACGGCTCTCCGGACATGGTGGAGGCCGAGTTCCCTTGGGTGCGCCTGGAGCGCATGGACCGCAACCTAGGCTTCACCAAAGGCCACAACCACGCGCTGCGACTGCGAAGGGCGCCCCACGCGTTCGTCCTGAACTCCGACACCGTCGTGCACCCCGGTTGCCTCCGAGGGTTGCTGGACTACCTTGCGGATCACCCGGAGTGCGGGATTCTGGGGCCCAAGCTGCTCAATACCGACGGCAGCCTGCAGATGAGCTGCCGGCGGTTCCCGAATCCCGTGGCCGCTCTCTTCCGCAACACCCCCATCGGCAGGCTCTTCCCCAACAACCGCTTCACCCGCGAGTACCTGATGATGGACTGGGACCATTCCACTCCCCGGGAGGTCGACTGGGTTTCCGGCGCGGCGTTCATGGTCAGCCGGCGGGTTCTGGAGGAAGTCGGGCTGTTCGACGAGGGCTTCTTCATGTTCTGCGAGGACGTCGATTGGTGCTGGCGAGTCTGGAGGGCGGGGATGAAGGTGGTGTACGTGCCGCACTGCCTGGTCACCCACGCGATCGGTCGCAGCACCGACAAGGCTGCCAACCGCATGATCGTCCTGTTCCACGGCTCGATGCTGCGCTTCTACCGAAAGAACATGGTGCCCTCGATGCACCCCCTTCTCCGCTTTCCCGCGGTAGCCTTGGCGGCCGCGGCGCTCGCAGCCAGGGCGTCGGTGTTCATCCTCAAGAACTGGAAGGACGAGGTTGTCCGGAGGCTGAGGCGATGAACCTGGCGCCGTGGATTCTGGCTGGCCTCGCGCTGTTCCTGGCTCCCCTGCTGGGCGGCCAGGTTCCCGTGGACGCCCAGCCGTTGGACCCTACGGTGTCGCCATGGGTTGCGGCCCTGGTCGGCTCGGCTGAGGGGCCCCTGCTTTCTCACGCCTTGTTCGGATGCATGGGGCTGGCGGCCCTCGCGTGGTGCGCAGCGTTCCACCGCGTGCTGCAGTTGCCCAAGCTCTCGCTCGCTGGGATGGCAGCGGGACTGGCCCTCCTGCTGGCCCTCTCGGCGACGGTCTCCCCCTTCCGCATGGCGGCCGTGACAGCCCTGGCAGGCTGGCTCCTGACGCTCTCCGCTCTCTGGATGGCCGCCGCGGTTGCTGGCCGCAGCCTGGGACCCAAGGTTCTGCTCGGCGCGCTGTGGGCCGGAACCGTCGCGCAGGCTTGCCTGGCGTTGCTTGAGTACGGATCGATGCGGGCCGTCGATCCGTCCTGGCGTGTGTTCGGCACGTGGGTGAACCCGAACGCTCTGGCCGCGATGCTGCAGATCGGTTGGCTGCTGGGCCTGGCTCTCCTTGGAACCGCCCGCCGACCTTGGAACCTCGCGGCTTTTGCCGGGCAGGCCGTGCTGGGTCTGGCGCTGCTGCTGACGCAGTCCAAGGGTGTGTTCCTGACGGTCGCCTTCGGGACGGCGATCTATCTCTCTTTGATGCTCGTGCGGGCTGAGGAATCCCAGCGGCGGCGGCGCGCGGCCTCGGGTGCGCTCGCTGCGGTCGCCGTTCTAGCCTTGCTGGGGTTCGCTCTGCGCGCCACCCAGCCGCAACAGGGGCCATCGGCGTTGGGCCGCGTCGTGCGGGCCGAGCAGACGTCCGAACAGTCGTCCGGGTTCCGGCTGCTTCTCTGGAGAGGCGCGGCGCAACTGGCCACGCGCCATCCCGAGGGCGTCGGCGTCGGCGCCTACCGCTACCGGTCTGCGGAGCCCGGCCTGACCACCCAGACCTACTACGCGCACAACTCCTTCCTCCAGCTCGCCGCAGAAGCATCTTGGCTGTCGGCAGGGCTCTTGGCGGCGCTGCTGCTGGCTTGGGGCGTGGAGGCTCTGAGGGCCCTGCGCAGAGTGCCCTGGGAGCGCGCGGCCTGGCGCTCGTCGGTGTTCGCCGCCGTGGTGGCTGCGGCGGCGCACAGCCTCATCGACAGCGACCTGCACTACGCGGGCTTGGGCTTCGCGTTCTTCGCGCTGCTGGGCCTGGGGCTGTCGCTGGCCCCGGACGGAGTGTCGCCCGAACTCACGCCGAAGCCTTTGCGGCTGGCGACGCTGGCCATCCCTGTCGGCTTGGCGGCGCTGATGCTGTGGCTGGGATGGCAGAGGGCCCTGGTGTGCCAGGCGGTGGGCTTGGCAACGGCCGGACAGCGGACCGAAGCGGCGCGCAAGCTCCGCCAGGCCGAAACCCTGGCTCCCTTCGACGGAGAAGTCTTCTACCTGTTGGCTCAGCTCGAACCGCCCGGTCCGGATCGCGAGAGCCTGCTGCAGAGGGCCGTGCGGCTCGCACCGAGCACCCGACACCTGAGGGCCCTGGCGCGCGAGCAGGCTGCCTCGGGAAGGACGGCCGCAGCCGTCGCCACGCTCTCGCAAGCCCTTCGCTTCGACCCCAACAACCTCCCGACGTGGGCTCTCATCCTCGAGCTCCAACAGGCCGGTGGCGACCTCGATGCCGCCGTGCAGACGGCCCGCCGGATGGTTCGCATCGAGCAGACCCCGTACTTCCGCGTCCGGGCTCTGCCCGAAATCATCCCCACGGAGACCGCTCTGGCCCGCGTGTTTCTGGCCGAGCGGGCGCGGGCCCCAGAGGAGAGGATCCGCTGGCTTGCACCAGCCGTGGAGCTGTACCGGCGCTACCGAGACGTGACGCTTCCCCGCGTCGTCCAAGCCGCGAAGCAGGGGGCCTCCCTCGGCGGAGAGACGGCCGACCGAGCGCGCGAGGTGCTAGCCGACGCGGAGCGAGCAACCCTCCTGATGGCTGCGGCCTATCGCACGGCGGGTCGAACCGCCGAGGCGGTGTCGGCCGAGGAGGAGGCCTCGTCCTTCGCCGCTGCGGCGGAAGGCCTCCCGAGCAGGTAGGCGGCCACAAGCTCCCTAGCGATCGGAGCGGCCACCTCGCCGCCATGGCCCGACTCTTCCACGAGCACCGCGATGGCCACCATGGGCCGATCCATGGGCGCGAACCCCACGAACCACCCGTGCGTCTTCCTCCCCCGCACGTGCTCGGTGCTGCCCGTCTTGCCGCACCAGGCGATGCCGGGAATCCGCGCGCTGACGGCCGTCCCGGCCTCTACGACGCCGCGAAGCGAACCGACCAGCGCCTCCCAGAAGGCAGGGTCAGCGTCCACCCGGTGCGTCGCCTCGGGTTCGACGCTCCTCGTGGCTCCACCCGCCCCCGGCTCGGTGATCCGCCTCACCAAATGGGGCCTGTAGGCCACGCCGCGGTTGGCCACGAGCGCGATCAGTTGGGCCATCTGCAACGGTGTGAGACTGAGAAACCCCTGGCCGATGGCCATGTTGGCCGTGTCCCCTCCGTACCACCGAGGGGGATCGCGGTGCGTGGCCATCCACTCCCTCGTCGGCACGATGCCTGCTCCCTCGCCGCGCAAGTCGATGCCGGTTTTCTGGCCCAGCCCCGCCTCCAGAGCCAGCTCGATGAGGGCGTCGGGGCCCGCGTCCATCCCAAGGCTGGCGAAGTACGTGTTGCACGACTTGGCCATGGCGTTCGGGAAGGCGATCGCTCCATGGACCCCGAGGCAGCGGAGCCTGCGCCGGCCGATCTGGAAGTAGCCGCGGCAGGCCACCGGACGGGTGTTCGAGAACACGCCCGCGCGGCGGGCGGCCATCGACGTGACGATCTTGAACGTCGATCCCGGGGAATAGAAGCCGCGGATCGCACGGTTCAGCAAGGGAGCCCGCCGATCCTCCTGCAGCCTTCTGTAGTCCTCGCGGCTGATGCCTCCCTCGAACAGCCGCACGTCGTACGTGGGGCTCGAAGCCAGGCACAGCACCTCGCCGGACGACGGATCCAGCATGACGACCGCTCCACGGCGGGAGCCGAGCAGCTCCAACGCCCGGCGCTGCAGGTCCGCGTCGATGCCCAGCGTGAGCCTCGAGCCGGGCACGGGGTTATCCCGCCCGAGCACCCGGACCGGTCGGCGGCGGACGTCCACCTCGACGCGCTCGCGGCCCTCCACCCCCATCAGCTCCCTTTCGTAGTGGTACTCCACCCCGAGCTTGCCCACGTACTCGGGAGCCTTCAATCCGAGCTCTTCCAGCCGCTCGACGTCCCGACTGTCGGGGGTCCAGACGTAGCCGAGGATGTGCGAGAAGGACTTGCTGTCCGGGTAGTACCGCATCGGCTGGGTTTCGACACCGACGCCCGGCAGGTGCGGACCAGCCTCGGCGATTCGCGTGGCGACCGGAACGCTGGCTCCCACAAAGACGGGCGTTGGAAGGTAGCGCCTCCAAGCCCCCTGCTCGATCCTCTCGCGGATCTTCTGCGGCGAGGCTCCCAGCATGCTCGCCAGCTTGTCGACGATCCAAGGGTTGCGCCGAGCCGCGTCGGGAACCACCGTGACGACGACCTGCGGACGCACGCCCGCCAGCAACCTGCCCTTGCGATCCACGATGAGCCCCCTCGGAGCCGGCTTGGGGATCACGGCCTGGCGCACCACCTCGGCCTTCTCCACCAGCTCCTCGTGTCGCACCACCTGCAGGACCCAGAGCCGAACCGCCAACACCGCCAACGCCGCGAAGATCAGGCCGAGCGTCACGATGTGTCGAACCTCCAGGTTCGGCTGGCCCTCCTTGTGGACCGGGATCTTCTGCTCTGGCTTCACGAACATGCTCGGGTCAGAGATCGGGGATGTGCCGCCTGCAGGTTCCCCGCGGTTCCCTGCCCTTGGGAAACGCCCGGACGACGGTCTCGGGGCAGTAGATGGTCGCCTTCAGCCGCGTGTCCGCGCAGATCTCCACGCGCACGGTCTCCCGCGGCCTCGGCACGTTGGGCGGAGCCACCTTTGGTTGGGAGGCGAGGCCGACCGCGGCCGCCGGAGACTCCGCGATCCGCCGGGGCCCGGCCTCGCCGCCGAGCAGCGGATCCGGATCCACGCTGCCGACCGACGGCACTGCCGTCTGTCCTTCCGGCGGGGCGCCCTGCCTCTGCTCCTGTTGCGCCGGGGGCTCGCGGGTCTCGTCCGCGGCCGGCGGCACGACGTCGATCGGCTCCTGAGCCTCGGCGGGCGGCTGCTCCAACGTCTCCGTCGGCACGTCCTCGGCCGGGCCGATCGAAACGTCGACCGGAGGTTCGGCGAGGTCCCCGGCCGATGGTGGAACGTCGCCGTACCGCTTCACGGCCTCGCTGACGACCTTGGCCCAAATCTGCACCGTGACGGTTCCGCCGAACACGCGGGAGCCCATGGGGAGGTATCGCCAACGCTTCTCTCGCTCGTCGTACACCTCGTTGCCGACCCATCCGATGCCCAGGAAGCGATCGGTGTAGCCGCAGAACCATGCATCGCGGTTCTCCTGAGTGGTCCCGGTCTTTCCTCGCGAGTTCGGAGGCATCTGGCTGCGGAAGCCCGATGCGGTCCCCCTCTCGACCACTTCGCGGAGGTAGGAGTCGATCTCTTCCGCCACCTCGGGCCGCAGGCCGGATGGCACCAGCTTCGGCTCCTCCGAGTAGACGACCGTGCCGTCCACATCCCTCACGTCCACGATTCCGAACGGCTCGACCCGATTGCCCCTGTGCTGGAACACGGAGTAGCCCCTCGCCATCTCCAGCGGAGAGACCGCGCTCGACCCGAGGGCGATCGACAGCACGGGATCCAACGGGCTCACGAAGCCGAACACCCGACGAGCGTAGTCCACGACCGTGTCGGCTCCCGCCTTCTCCGCCACCCGAACGGCCACGACGTTGAGCGACCGAGCCATGGCCGACTTCAGCGACACCGGCCCCCCGTACCCCCCGCCGGAGTTCTCCGGGGCCCAGACCTTGCCCGACAACGGGTCCTGCCAAACGTAGCGCGCGTTCGACACTCGGTCGTTGGGAGACAGGGCGCCCGAATCCAGAGCCGCGGCATACACGAACGGCTTGAAGCTGGAACCTGGCTGGCGGCGACCCTGCGTGATGACGTTGTACTGGTTCCGGCTGTAATCCACGCCGCCGACCATCGCGAGGATTCTGCCGCGGGAGTCCATCAGCAGGAACGCCCCGGTCGAGACGCGCCGCCGACGATTCGCCTCGACCACGGCCCTGACCTGCCGCTCGGCAACCTCCTGCAGAGCCGAATCGAGCGTGGTGGTCACGACGTACCCGCCGAGAGACAGGTCGAGGTCCGGCTTCTTGGCCCGCAGATGGGAGAGCACGTACTGCACGAAATACGGGGCGCCGGCGATCCGAGCGCCGCCGGCGAAGTTGCGGCGCCTGAGCCTCGGCTGCTCCTGGATCGCCTCGCGGTACGTCTGCTCGTCGATCATGCCCTCCTCCCGCATGGCGGCCAGCACGGTGTTGCGGTTGCGGATCGACGCCTGCAGATCGTCGAAGGGGTTCTCCCGGCTCGGCCTCCGCAGGCATCGCGCCAGCATGGCCGCCTCGGCCACGGTCAGCCGGTCCAAGGACTTGTTGAAGTACACGCGGGCCGCCGCCTTCACCCCATAGGCTCCCGAGCCGTAATAGGCCAGGTTGAGATAGTTGAGCAGGATCTGGTCCTTGGTGAAGCGCCGGTCGATGCTGTAGGCGAGCGCGGCCTCCCGGAGCTTGCGGTCCCAAGTCTTCTGGTACCTGCGCGTCACGATGCGCGCGAGCTGCATGGTGATCGTGCTCGCTCCTTGGGCGAAGCGGTCCTCCCGGATGTTCGTGACCAAGCTTCGGACCACCGCCCGCGGGTCCACCCCAGGATGGCGGTAGAACCGTCGGTCCTCCGCGGCGAGGGTGGCCTGCCGCACGATCAGAGGGATCTCATCCAGCCTCTGCACCGGCTCGCGGTACTCCGTTGCGACCCGGAACAGCTCCTTGCCGTCCGCCGAAAGGATGCGGGACGGCTCGCTGAGGTTGGCCTGGATGATCTCCTCGAGCTTCTCCAGTTGTCGCTCGGCTTCGGGCACCAAGCGCATGAACAGCCAAGTGGGGACGGCGATCGCGACGCAGAGAACGATGCTCAGCAGGGCGAGAAAGATCTTGAGGCGTCGCTTCCAAGGGCTCGAACGCCGGCGCGCCGGGACCTTCCGAACGGGTGCGCGGGGCGGCACGAACGGCAGTATATCCGAAGCCGGGGACCCTAACGAACCACGAGGCTGGCGGCGAGCTCGCGGAGCCTTCCAGCGGGCGGCTCGCCGATCAGCACGAAGGACCTTCCGCTCCGCTCCCAAGCATGGAAGCTCAGACCGGGATCCGGTTGCAACGCTTCGAGCCGCTCGCCGGGGGACTCCAACTGGTACAGGGTCACCAAACCCTCCCTCCCCCGGTAGACCTGCACCAGCACCCTGCGGCCGGCGATCCGACGAACCATCACGGCGTCCAACCGGAAGCCGCCGCGGGGGGACAGGTGCGCCGGAAGGAACCCCGCCTCCCGACTCAGGGCGCGCAGGCGCTCGAGCACCGGCGCTCGCGCCGCGGGCAGCCCGGGCGGATCGAACAAGCCGGGCTCGAACCTCGGGTTCAGTTCGATCCTGCGGAACTCGAATCCCCCAAGGCGCCTGCCGGCCGGACCGAAGAGCTCGCGCTTGAGCACGACCCCGCTCGGGGGGTGGACCCAAAGCCTTTGCGCCAGGATGCCGCGGCGGTCCACCACCTCGAGCACCCGCGAAGGCAATCCGGCGACGATCTCGCCGTTCCGAATCCTCAGCGCGAACCTCTCTCGGTCGCTCAGCATCGCGGCGAGCCTACGGGCGGCGTCGTCTCCTCGCGCTGGCCCCTCCTCGATGCCCTCGCCGGAAGGCCTCACCACATAGCGTCGGCGACCGTCCTCCACGACCACCGTTCCCTCCAGCGGCGAGCCCGCCAGGTACTCGACGCGCGTCTTGGCGCCGTCTTTGTGAACGATCTCGCTGTGCCGAACCCTCTGCAGCCCGCGGAGCAGCTCCACCGTTCGCTCGCCAGAGTACCGAGCCGTCCAGAGGCTCCGCACGACACGGTCTGCGAGCGGGCGGGCCTCCTCGGGTCTGGTCCATCCCAAGCCCGCCAGCGAGCCTGTGGCCAGCAACACCGCAACAAGCCTCACAGCGCCTCCAAGTCCGACTCCGACCACACCCAAGGCGGCTCCGCGGAGCCGCCGATGGCCGACTCCTCGGGAAGGAGGCCCGGTCCCACGACGTCGAGCCCCAGCTCAAAGGTCCGGTGCATCGCCACCAGCTCCTCCTGGAGGGCTTCGGCGCCCTCCCGACGGTGCACGACGGCCATCCAGACTGCGCAAGCGGCCAGCGCCGCCGCGGCGAGGCCAGAGGCGGCGAAGGCGCGACGGAAGGGCCTTCTCCGGGCCTCCCTGGCCAGCCGCTCGTTCAGGGCGGCCCGCCAAGCCAAGCTGGGTTGCTCCTCGGGCAACGCCCGCATCCAATCTTCCACGGGGTGGCGCTGCGGCTCTCTCATACCTGTTCCGCTTCCTCCAGGTAGCGGCGCACGGAGGCGGCCACGCTCTCCCGGGCCGCGAACAGGCGGCTCTTGACGGTCCCGAGAGGCAACCGGAGCACACCGGCGATCTCCTCATAGGAAAGTTGCTCGCGGTCGTGGAGCATCAGCACGGCTTTGAGCTTTGGGCTCAGCCGATCCACGGCGCGATCGACCGCCGCCAAAAGCTCGCCGGTGAGAGCCACGGTCTCAGGATTCCAGCGGCTGTCGCTCGTCCGCAGGTCCCCATCGAGTCCCTCCGCGGCCTCGAGCGACTCCTCCTCGACGCGCGTCCTTCGGCGCCGGCAACGGTCGATGCACAGGTTGTGCGCGATGCGGAACAGCCAAGCCCTCAGCGAGCAACGTCGGTCGAACCGGTCCAGCGACCGGAAGGCGCGAACGAACGCCTCCTGCGTCACGTCCAGGGCCTCCTCCTCGTCCTGCAGCATTCGGCGGACGAATCCGTACAGCCGCGACTGGTAGGCGTCCACAATCCTCCCGAAGTTCTCGGGGGCGAGGTCCGACAAGGCGTGCTCCTCGTCGCGTCGCGCCGCGACCAGGTCCTCCGTCCGGACCCAACAGCTTTCGGCCCTCGTGTCCATCCTCCAACGCCATGACGCTCGGAACCCCGGTTCGGTTCGGTCGCGCCGCTCCGAAAACGGCGAAGCCCGCGCGCCGCATCGGGCGCGCGGGCTTTCGAACCACGGGCAGGCCTCAGAGACGAACGCCGACCGAGAACACGAAGCCATCCAGGTCCGACTTCTCGTTCCCGAAGTAGCGAGCCTCGACGAAAGCGGGCGTCTGGCCCTGCTGGAACTGGTAGCCGATCGCCACCGAGTAGGCGAAGATCGAGTCCTCGTCCGTGCCGTTGCGGCCCACCCACTTGGCGAACGACAGGCCCGCGCCCACGGAGTAGAAGAACTGGTTCTTCATGCCCACATAGTTCACGAGGACCGGCAGGCCACGGAAGTCGCCCGACTCGTACCAGTCGGCGGACAGGGAGAGGTGCGAGGTGTAGCCCTCGGTCTGGCCGAGGTTGAGATCGGACAGCTTGTACTCCAAGCCGGCGGCGAACCAGACGTCCGCCTCATCCTTGGCGTCCGAGGTCTGCGGGAAGAATCCCCCGATGCGGACCGACAAGCCGATCGGCTTGGTCTCCTGTGCGAAGGCGGCGCCCGAAAAACCGAACAGAGCCGCGGCGGCGACGATACCTGTCAATGCCTTCATCGATGCATGTCCTCCTTGAGGGCGCTTCGTTCCGCGCCTGAGTTCCAGCTTGACGAATGGCACAGGAGTCTGTCAACACGTCCCGCCGCCTTGCGCAACGCACGACCGCGGGCGGGCGCCGCGATGCGCCCGCCCGAATCGCGCTCCGTCGCGCTAGAGCTTCACGCCGACGTACACCGCGAAGCCGTTGAGCACCGACTTCTCGCAACCGAAGTACCGGGCTTCCAGGAACACCGGCGTGGAACCCTGCTGGAAGCGGTAGCCGATGCCGATCGAGTAGGCGAAGAGCGTGTCCTCGTCCGTGCGCCACTCGTCGTTGTCCGACAATCCGGCGGGACCCTCTTGCGGCTCGTCGTCGCCGGAAACCCACCGACCGTACTCGGCAAACGTCAGGCCCACCCCGACCGAGAAGTAGGTCTGCTCCTGCGTCGCGACCAGGTTGAGCAGCAACGGGAACTGACGGAAGTCGCCCGACTCGAACCAGTCGGCCGACAGCGACAGGTGGGTCGTCGTCGACTGCTGCTGCTGGAGCGTGAGATTGGCGAGCTTGTATTCCAAGCCGAGCGCGAACCAGACGTCGCTCTCGTCCTTGGCGTCGGAGTCCGTGGGAAAGAACCCGCCGGCTCGGATGGACAGTCCCAGGGGCTTGGCTTCCTGGGCGGGCGCCACGGCCGTCAGACCCGCCGACAAGGCGGCGGCGACCGCCAGCGCAGCGAGGCTTTTCATGGTTCGAACCTCCTTTTTGGGTGCCTGAGAGCGCCCTTTCCAGCATGGAGTCAGGATGGTTCGAAAGTCAAGCCTCTCGCGGAGAAAGTTCCCTCAATCCACGTCCCGCGGGAGAAGCAGCAGCCGCTCGGCGAGCCGAGCCGTCTCCACCAGGTCCCTCTTCGTCACGAACTCCTCGTGCGTGTGGATCTTCTGCATGCCGGTGCCGACCACGACGGTCGGGATGCCGCGCGAATTGAACACGTTGGCGTCGCTCCCGCCCAGGGTCCACTTCAGCTCCGGCTCGAGACCCAGGGACCGGCTGGCGGCGACGGCCCTTCGAACCACGCGATCCTCCGGCGAGAGCGAGTACCCGTCGTAGTGCTTGGAGACCTCGACCTCTGCTCTCCCACCCCGCCGCTCCGCAGCCTCGTGGAACCGCAGCACCATGTGGTCGATCTGCTCCTGAAGCGCGGCGAGGTCGGTTCCGCGAGCCTCCCCCACCACCTCGATCAATGGGCAAACGACGTTCGCGGCGCTGCCCCCCTTCACCAGACCGAGGTTGGCCGTGAGCTCGTCGGCGACCCGGCCCAGCCGCATGCCATGCACCGCGTCGGCGAGGATCTGCACCGCGCTCACGCCCTTCTCGGGGTCCTTGCCCGAGTGCGCCGGCCTGCCGATGAGCCTTGCCGCGACGCGGTAGTGCGTTCCCGTGCGGGTCACGTAGGTCCCCACGGGAGGGCCCGTGTCCAGCACGTACCCCAAGTCCGCCTCCACGCCCGAGAGGTCCATGGCCGCCGCTCCCTTCAGACCGATCTCCTCCGCCACCGAGAACAAGAGCCAGATGTCTCCGTGAGGGGTTCCGTCCTCCAGGATGGACTCCACGGCCTCGATCGCGGGCGCCATGCCGGCCTTGTTGTCCGCCCCAAGGATCGTGTCCGACTTCGAGCGGAAAAGCTCCTCCGTTTCCTCGATCTCCAATCCCGCGGTTGGCTCCACGGTGTCGAAGTGCGCCGACAGGAACACGCGGGGAAACCCTGGGGCAGTGGCAGGCAAGCGGGCGATCAGGTTGTTCGCGTTGCCACCGATCGCGGAACCAGCGGAATCCTCCCGCACCTCCAGGCCCAGGTCCGTGAGCTTCCGTTTGACGAACGCCACGCATTCGGCCTCCCGCAGCGCGGGCGCGTCGATCAGGCACAGCTCGCGGAACAGGCGGAACAGTCGGTCCGGGCGAACCATGGCCTCGGAGTGTAGCCGTTGCGGCATTCGGCGTCGCAAGCCCGTCCCGGAGCCTTCAGAGGGTAGATTCAGCCGCATGGGCATCCACCGCGTGACCGTCGTCGGCCACAAGACCTTCGAAGTGGAGGAGGGCGCCAAGCTGGCTCTAGCGATCGAGCAGTCCGGCTTCGACATCAGCCACCGGTGCGGCGGGCAGGCCCGGTGCACCACGTGCCGTGTTCGGTTCCTGAGCGAAGAGCCCCCGATGGGCGAGGCGGAGCGCCGATGCCTCGAGGAGGACGGCGAGCTCGGCAACTTCCGCCTGTCGTGCCAGATCCGGGTGGACCGAGACATGGAGGTGGAGGTGCTGATGCGCGCCAGCGACAAGGGTTGGGACCCGGGCATCCCTCTGGAGCCTTGACCGTGGACGGCCTCTGGATCGCCGCCGTTTTGTTGGGCGCCGCGCTCGCCTACGGAATCAGCCGCTTCAACCGGCTCGTCTACCTGCGCCAGCTGACCCGGAACGCCTGGAGCGACATCAGCGTGCACCTCAACCGCCGCGCCGACCTGGTACCGAACATCGTGGAGGCCGTCCGGGCCTACGCGCGCCACGAGCAGGGAGCGTTGGAGGCGGTCTCCCAGGCGAGGGCCCAGGCGCTGGCAGCCAAGACTCCCTCCGAGCGCTCCGCGGCGGAGGGGCGTCTCGGCTCCGGCCTCGAGCGCGCCCTGGTGCTCGCGGAGGCCTATCCCGAGCTGAAGGCCTCCGCCAACTTCCTCCAGCTGCAGGCGGAGCTGACGGAGACCGAGGACGCCATCGCCAACGCCCGCAAGTACTACAACGCGTGCGTGCGGGACTACAACACCGCGATCGAGACCTTCCCCAGCAGCCTGTTCGCCGCGCTGGGGGGATTCCGCCCCGCCGAGTTCTTCGAGCCCGAGAGGAGCGTGGAGCAGGCGCCTCGCGTGGAGGCCTGAGGCGCTCGCTGGTAGAATGGCGCCGATGCCGGAAATCCTCGCCAAGAGCCTGATCCGCGACGTGCCCGACTTTCCGAAGGAGGGCGTGCTCTTCAAGGACATCACACCGGTGCTCCAACACCCGGCGGCGTTCGCGGAGGCGATCGACCTGTTGAGCCAGGACGCCCGCAGGAAGGGCGCAGAGGCCGTCGTGGGCATCGAGTCGCGCGGCTTCATCTTCGGGACGCCGATCGCCCTGCAGCTCGGCGTGCCGTTCGCCCCGGCCCGGAAGCTGGGCAAGCTCCCCTACGAGCGCATCAGCGAGGAGTACGCGCTGGAGTACGGCACGAACACCGTGGAGATGCACGTCGATGCGGTGCACCCGGGCAGCAGGGTGTACGTGGTGGACGACCTGCTCGCCACGGGAGGAACGGCGGCGGCTACCGCACGCCTCGTCGAAAGGCTCGGCGGCAACGTCTGCGGATTCGGCTTCCTGGTCGAGCTGCTGTTCCTCGAGGGTCGCAAGATCCTGACCGACTACCCGATCCACGCGCTGATCGAGTACTGAGCATGCGTCCGGCGCTGGTCGCCGTGATGGGACCCACCGCCTCCGGCAAGACCGCGCTCGCCGATGCGCTCGCCGACCGGTGGGGGGCGAGGCTGGTGAACGCCGACGCCTTCCAGTGCTACCGGGGCCTCGACATCGGCACCGCCAAACCGACTCGAAGGGAACGCTACGAGCTGCTGGACATCAAGGACCCCACGGAGCAGCTGACGGTCGGAGAGTGGGTCGAGCGGGCGCGCCGCATCCTCGAAGAAGCCTTCCTTGAGGGCCGCAGCGTCGTGGTGGCGGGAGGGACCGGCCTGTACATCCGCGCGCTCTTCGAGGAATACGCCGACATGGCCGAGCCGCCGAACCCTCAGGAGCGCGCGGAGATCCGGGCCTGGGCCGACGCGGTGGGAGCGCAGAGGGTCTTCGAGCGCCTGCGGGAGCTCGATCCGCAGGCCGCCGACAGGGTGGATCCCAGGAACCCCGTGCGGGTGGTCCGGGCCCTCGAGCGGGCGCTCCACCCGCCGAAACGCCAGCGCCGGCCCTTGCCGCCGTTCCGCAAGGCCAAGCTCGCCCTGATCCCGAGCCCCGACGAGACGCGGCTCCGCGTCCGAGCCCGACTCGAACGCATGCTCGCGGAAGGCTGGCTCGACGAGGTGCGGAGGTTGCGCGAGCGGGGGGTGCCGCGGAACGCCCCCGGGCTCCGGGCGATCGGCTACCGCGAACTTTGGGACGTTCTCGAAGGCCGGTGTGCTATCCTTGATGCCGAGGTACGCATCCTGCGAGCCACGGTCCAGTACGCCAAGCGCCAGCGAACTTGGCTGCGCTCCGAGCCGGGCCTGCGGCCTCTGCGGTGGAACGCGGCGATGGAGGAGCAGATCGGCGAGGCGGAGGCGAATCTGACCTTGATTTGACGTGAGGTTTGAGAATCGATGGCCAAAACGATCAACCTGCAAGACATGTTCCTGAACCAGGTGCGCAAGGAGGGGATCGGGGTGACGATCTACCTCACGAACAGCGTCCAGCTGCGCGGCCAGGTTCGGGGGTTCGACGCGTTCACCGTCCTGCTCGACTCCGCCGGCAAGCCGACTCAGCTCGTGTACAAACACGCCATCGCCAGCATCGTGCCGTCGCGCCCCGTGGGCGGTCGGCCCCAGCCTCAAGAGCACCAGGCGAGCGAAGAGTGATCCCCTTCACCAAGATGCACGGAATCGGCAACGATTTCGTGATGCTGGACGGCTTGCGGCACCCCGTGGAGGAGTCCCTTCTGCCGGACCTCGCCCGCAGGATGTGCGACCGGCGGTTCGGCATCGGCTCGGACGGTCTGATCCTGCTCGTCGCCGGGGCGCAGGAGCGCTTCCGCATGCGGATGTTCAACCCGGACGGCTCCGAGAGCGAGATGTGCGGCAACGGCATCCGCTGCTTCGTGCGGTTCCTGCGCCAGAAGGGCCACGCCAGCGACGCCAGGCTGCGCGTCGAGACGGGCGCGGGCGTGCTGGCGCTCGAGGAGACGCCCGAGGGCCATGTGCGCGTGGACATGGGCCCGGCGCGACTCCGCCGCGCCGAGATTCCGATGGCCGGAGAGCCCGACGACCGGTTCGTGGAGGAACCGATCGAGGCCTGCGGCAGGCGGTTCTTGGGAACGGCGGTGTCGATGGGCAACCCTCACCTCGTGGTGTTCGTGGAGCGCGCCGCCGAGGTTCCCTTGGAGGAGTGGGGGCCCGCTCTGGAGAACCACCCGCTGTTCCCCAAGCGCACGAACGTGCACTTCGTCGAGGTCGAGAGTCCGACGCGGCTGGTTCAGCGAACGTGGGAGCGCGGGGCGGGCGCAACGCTCGCCTGCGGGACCGGAGCCTGCGCGTGCACCGTCGCGGCCGCGCTGACCGGCAGAGCGGAGCGAGCGGTGACCGTTCGCCTTCCGGGCGGGGAGCTGCGCGTCGAATGGCTGGAGGACGGGCGCGTCCTGATGACCGGCCCCGCTGAGACCGTGTTCGAGGGCACCTGGCTGCCGGACTAGGCCGCGCGCTCCAGGAACCCCTGCAGGTTGAAGCGCGCTCCGCCGATGTACTCGAGGAACTCGACGGCGAAGCCGGGCCTGCCCTCGAGGTTCCGGGCCACGACGGCGAGCATCTTCTGCCAGCCCGCGCCGGGCAGATCCAGCCGAACGTCCACCAGCGTCCCGACCTCGGGCTGACCCACCGTCTCGACCCACGCACCTCCCAGGCTCAGGTCCGTCGTGCACCCCTCGTAGCTGGCGACCGTGGGCCCGCCGACGGCCTCCTGAATGAGCCGCACGTGAGCCGGCACCTCGACCCTGTAGCGGGGGTACCGCCGCTGCTCGAGCAGCTCCCAAGCGTGCTCGTCCGGATACAGGATCCAGCCGTCGCCGCTGGTCCGCACGGCTCGGATCTTCGTTTCGGCCTTGGCGAAGTGGCCTTTGTCCTTCAGAACCAGCAACACCCGTCGGCCCGGCTCGATCTGCTCAGCCGCGGCGTCGTCGCATCGCAGAGTGAAGGGGTGGGTCGTGGCCACCCGGCAGTTGGAGAAGGCAGGCTGGCCGTCGTCGAAGTACAGCATGGCAACCGGCGTGCCTGGCTCAGCCCAGTCGATTCTCAGCAGATTCTGCCCCACACCTCTACCATCGGCAGATGCCTCGGCGTCCTGAAGGAGGGGATCAACCAAGCCGTCCCCGCGCGATCTGCTCCCGCGTGCGCCGCTCGTCCTCTTGGGCGATCTGCCGCCTCTTGTCGTATTGCCGCTTGCCGCGGGCCAAGGCGATCTCGACCTTTGCCTTGCCGTGCTTGAAGTACACCGCCAGAGGCACGATCGTGAGTCCCTTCTCCTGGCTCCGTCGGGCGATCAGCCGGATCTCGCGCTTGTGCAGCAGCAGCTTCCTTTCCCTGCGGCGCTCGTGCTGGAAGTGCGTGGCGTGGTCGTACGGCTCGATGTCGGCCTCCCGGAGCCAGACCTCGCCCTCCCGCACCTCGCAGTAGGCGTCTGTGAGGTTGGCCCTTCCCTTGAACAGGCTCTTGACCTCCGTGCCCTGCAGCACCAGTCCCGCCTCGTAGCGCTCCAGAATCTCGTAGTCGAAGTGCGCCTTGCGGTTCTGGATGCGCGCGGGGCCCGCGTCGGATTTCGGATCGGCCTTGCGCTTGCCCATGCGGGGAACCGAGTGTACCAAACGGGGCGTTGAAGGTAGGTACATTCCAAGCTATGCGCTGTTGGACGCCACTTCTCGCTCTCGGTTTGCTGGGCGCCGCGGCGGTCGCGCCAGCCCAGCAGCCGCGCCGCGTTCAGATCACCGATGTCAAGGTCGGCCAAGGCCAGCCAGTGAAGAACGGCGACCTTCTGCTCGTGGAGTACACGGGGACCTTCAAGGACGGGAAGCAGTTCGACTCCAACGCCAAGCCGGGGTCGAACCCGTTCGCGCTGCGCCTTGGCGCCGGCAACGTGATCAAGGGCTGGGACGAGGGCCTCGTGGGAATGCGCGTCGGTGGCATCCGCAAGCTGATGGTGCCGTGGGAGAAGGCGTATGGCTCGACCGGCACGGACCGCATCCCCCCAAGGACCGACCTGTACTTCACCGTGAAGCTGCTGGACGTCGTGCGCGCCGGCGAAGAGCGCATTTACGACAAGAAGGACCTCAAGGTCGGGACGGGTGCCGTCGCCAAGGACGGCAAGCCCGGCAGCAAGGTCACGATCCACTACGTCGGCAAGCTGGTGAACGGAAAGGTGTTCGACGACTCGCGCCAGCGCAACGTGCCTGCGGTGTTCACGATCGGCAACGGCGAGGTCCTGCGGGCCCTCGAGAAGGCGATCGTGGGGATGCGGGTCGGCGGCAAGCGCTGGGTTCGCCTTCCTCCGCAGCTCGCCTTCGGCGCATACGGTCGCGGCGCCGTCGTCCCGCCGAACAGCGTCGTCGTTTACGAGGTGGAGCTGCTGAAGGTGGAGTGAGGTCGTCGCGCTCCGCCGGTCCAACGTGCCATGATCGGTCGGCGGACGCGGCGGCATCCCGTCCGTACGAACTTTGCAGAGAGGACCCATGATCAGAAGAAGCCCGTTCGCCCTCGCCGCGATCCTGCTCGCCTGCGCCTCCAGCGCGCAGATCACCAAGGTGGGAGACGCCTATCAGATGCGTCTCAAGTTCGTGAAGGGGCAGACCATGACGTACGCCATGGAGTCGACCACCTCCGCCCCTGGGCAGCAACAGCCCATGGTGCTCAACACCACTTTCTCGATGAAGGTGAGCAACGTGAGGAACGGCGTCGCCGACATCAAGTACTCGGTCGGCCCCATGACGATGAACGGTCGGCAAACGGGCGGGGTCAACACCGTCGACATGAGGATGGACTCGCGGGGCAAGGTTCTGGGCGGGAACCCTGGTGCGGCCCAGCAGACGCAGATGGTCCTTCCAGATCGCCCCATCCGCATCGGCCAGACGTGGACCTCGACGTCGAACATCGCTTCGATGGGTGTGCCGATGCAGGTGACCAACACCTACAAGCTGAACCGCATCGTTCGGCAGGGTGGCAAGCAACTGGCCGAGGTGTCCGTGCAGATCTCCGCTAAAGGCAACATCAGCTCGAGCGGGAACGGCACGATGCTGCTGGATTTCGCGGACGGCTCGCTCGTGTCGGCGACCATGAACCAGACGATCACCATCCAGCAGCAGGGCGGCCAAGGCTCCCAGCCGATGAAGGTGTCCAACAAGACCACCATCCGCCGGAAGAATTGACGACGCTGGAGGCCCTCTGCGGGCCCGTGCCGGGCCTGGAAGACTGGGTCCGCCGGCATCCGAGGCTGAGGATCGCGGGCTCTCTGCCGTTCCCCGAGCTCAGGGTCGGCTCCCGCAGCGTTGTCTCCGGTGGTCCCGGCGAAGGCCTGTACGGCCTTCCCGAACTCGTCGACAACAACCCGATCGTCTGCGCCGCCCGAGTGGTCGTGCCCGAGCCTGCGGCGACCCTGGCTTGGATCGCGCTGGGCCCCGCGGCCAAGGCAGGCCTGCTGCAGCGGGACGAGTCCGACTCCGCCGTGCTGCTCCGGTTCGGCGGGTTGCCCGCCGAGCGCCTTGCCGACGCCTTGGCCGTGATCGGTTGGACCCGGGGCACGGAGATCGAGTGGCGCAAGGCGAGCGTCGAGAACGTGGCGACCCTCGAGGCGTTCCTTCCCCTCGCCGGCGATTGCGAGCCTTCCGAGGTGGCCGAGGCCTACGAGGAGGCTTTCGGCCGATCGTTCTTCGTGCGGCGCGTCTCGCCGTGCGAGGCGCTGCCGCATCGCTTGGCCGGAACGCCTCGCGCGGAATACTGGATCGAGCTCTCCCCCTCGAGCGAGCCGATGCTCCGCGTGGTCGTGGCCGCGGACCGCAGGGGCAAGCTCGGGGGCGCGCAGCTGGTGCAGTCGCTCAACGTGATGTTCGGCTGGGAGGAGACGACGGGGCTGGAGGAGGCTATTCCCTAACCCGCAGCTCCCCAGGCTCGTCCGGAGCGTCGTCCTCGGCCTTTCTCCCCGGCCTTCGGCGGATCTCCCTCGGTCCCTCTCCGGCCGCGAGCTCCCACGTTCCCTCGTCCGACTTTCTGTAGGTGACGAAGCCGCGCTTCGCCGCACGGTCCGGATCCGTCGGCACTCTCATCTGGAACTGGGGCCGGCTCACCACGCGGCGGATGTCCATGCCGCAGTACGGGCAGACGGAGAGCGGCTCTTCGGAGACCTTCTGGAGAATCTCCAGGCGGTTGTTGCAGATCAGACAGTCTCGCCCGACGGGCTCGTACTCGTAGATCGGCACGAATCGATTGTATCCTGTGCCCCGACGCATGGAGAGCCTGAACGATCGGATCGTCGCCTGCCGGCGCTGCCCTCGCCTGCGAGCCTGGTGCGAGGCCGTGGCGAGGGAGAAGCGCGCCTCCTTCCGCGACCAAACCTACTGGGGGTTGCCGGTGCCCAACTTCGGCGACCCAGCGGCGGAACGGCTGATCGTGGGTCTCGCTCCCGCGGCCCACGGGGCGAACCGCACCGGCCGGATGTTCACCGGCGACCGCAGCGGCGACTGGCTCTACCGGGCCCTGCACCGCGCGGGAGTCGCGAGCCAGCCGGAGTCGCGGTTCGCCAACGACGGACTGACCCTGCGGGGAGCGCTGATCACCGCCGTGTGCCACTGCGCGCCTCCCGACAACAAGCCCACCAACGACGAGATCGCGGAGTGCCGCCCTTTCCTGAGGGAGGTGCTGGAGAGCCGCGAGTGGAGGGCGATCCTGTGCCTAGGCTCGGTGGCCTGGCGCGAGACGCTGCGCCTGCTGGGGGCGAAGCCCCTCCCGCCTTTCTCCCACCTGAGGGTCCATCGAACGGGAGGAGCGAAGGTCGTCGCCAGCTACCACCCCAGCCAGCAGAACACCTTCACGGGGCGCCTCACGGAGCAGGCGCTCGACGCGGCGATCGCCGAGTGGCTGGTCTGATCCCGCTACTCGTTGAAGAGGGGCTCGCGCTGGAGGCTCAGCTGGATCAGCTGTCCGTTGCGGCTGAACGCCAGCCTCACCGTGGAGCCTGCTGGGCCCTGTGTGAGGCTCCGCAGCTGGCGGAAGCCTAGGTTGGCGAACAGCGACCTGCCGTCGATCGCCAGCAGCTGGTCGTTCTCCTTCACGCCTGCGCGATCGGCCGGGCTGCCTGCCAGCACCCGCGCCACGCGGAGCCGATTGGCCGAGGGGTCCGGTCGCAGCACGATTCCCACGTCCGCCACCGGCTCGTCGGCCACTTGGCCCGTGAAGTTCTCCAACCACACCCTCCGCCGCTCGTAGTCTACGAGGATGTTGAAGTTCTTGAGGAACCGGAACCCGACGGTCCCGTCCGACTCCGCCGAGCTGGCCGGAAGGTCGATCACGTCCCAATAGCTCACGGGGACCGGCACGCCGAAGATGCGCACGTCCGTCATGCGCTTCACCCAGCTGTCGACGGGGCCCGAGGCCACCCCGACCGTGCGCAGGAACTTCGGCTTCCGACCGACGGGCCACTGCCCCACTCGCTCCAGCACGTCGCGGTGCGTCGTGGCGTAGAACTGGTTCCCGGTGTCCAGGGCCATCACCAGCTTCTGCCCGTTCGGCATCTCGACCGGCAGCTCGATCGACGAGTGTCCGATCGGCAACATCCTGAGCAGGAACGTGCGCTTGCCGTCGGGCTTCCTTTGCGTCACATCGAACGACGAGGGATAGAAGACGAACCGGCGGTTCTGGAAGTTGATCTCGAACGGCGTGCGCTTGAAGGCCTCCAAGCCCAGGATGCCGTCCACGTGCGTGTTGTAGCTGAACGACGAGTACCGCTCGCCGGGGGCCAGCACGGCCTCGAGGCCTTGGGCCGGCATGGCGAAGGAGCCCAGCCGCAGCGAGTCGATCCTCACGGTCTGCGCCTGGAAGACGCCGACGAAGTCCTTCAGGTTCACCGAACCGGTTGGCCTTCCGATGTTGACGACCGAGTCCACGCTCACCGTTCCACCGAAGCCGGTATCGAACATGAGCGACACCTTTCTGCCGTTGACCTGGGCGTCCACGATGATCGCATCCTCGGCGACGCGGAACGGCACCTCGGTGGGTGCCTGCAGGGCGGCGGCACACGCCAGAACGCTGAGGAGAGCCATCAAGCTTCCAGTACGCCCGTGCAGGCCTCGGGTTTCAGCCGAGCTTCCTTCTGCCGAGGCCGAGGTAGAGCAACGCCGCCAAACCCTCGAGGCCGCAGCAACACAGAAGCACCACGGGTGCGAACCACAGCCAAGAGCCTCTGCGGTCCGCGATGTCCACCGCCATCCATCCGAACAGGCCCAGACGGACCGCCCAGCTGAACAGCGTCAGCCCCAAGCCCCCGGCCTGCTGCACCTGTCCAGCCTCCTGGGCCTTGCGGAACGCCTCTGGGTCGCGCATCGCCAACTGGAGCTGCTCCATCATCCTAGGGCCGAACGCCACGAGCACGTAAACGAACACGGCCAGGCTCAGCAGCATCAGGGCCACGCCGAGCGCCGTCCACGCGGGCCCCATGTTCTCGACGAAGCGGACGGCGTGCGCCCGGGGCGCGGGCTCGTCGGGCGGCGGCGCCATGCGATAGGGGGTCTGCGGCGGCGGGGGCGCGTAGCCGAAGCCGCTCTGGCCTGCGGCGCTCGCGGCGGCGCGCACGGTGGCCAGCAGCGCCTTCGCCTGCTCGTGGCCGGGCTCCGCCTGCAGGATCTCCTCCAGCAGCCTCGCTGCGCCGTCGAGCTCGCCAGCCCTGTGGAGGTGCACTGCGAAGTTGTAGCGGATCTTCACGGACAGCGGCTCGAGGCTCAGAGCCTGCTGGAAAGCCTCGCTCGCCTCTCCCTTGCGCCCCAGGCCACTGAGGGCCACGCCGCGCAGCATCCACCCTTCGGCCAGACCCCTGTCGAGCGCCAGGGCGGAATCCACCCTCTCCAAGGCTCCGTGGAAGTCGTTGCTCTGCAACCGCTCCGTCGCCTCGCGCAAGAGGCTGTTCGCGTCGAATCCAGACATCTCCCCCTCCTCGCCGCCGTCGGCCGAGTCTACCACCGCCCTGGTCCCACGTCCAGGTTCGATTCAGTATAATCGTGCCTTCCGGGGCGCATGGCTTCGGATCGGCTTGAGGAGGTGTGCAAGCGTGCTGAAGCGGAAACCGATTTCGACCGTGCTTTGGGCGGCCGCCCTCGCCGGCCTCGTCGCTGCGGGTTGCGGAGGCCCGAAGCCAGAACAGACGTCGCAACCGTCCGAATCGGCCCCGCCCGCCGAGGGCGGTTCCGCCAACAGGCCGCAACCGACGGCCGCCGGCAACAAGGCCGAGGGTGACACCCTGAAGATCGGCATCGTCGTTCCCATCAACGGCGATCAGAAGCCATGGGGAGACGACGCGCTCAACGGCGCCCAGATCGCGCTGGAGGACTTCAACCGGCAAGGCGGCATCGCCGGCAAGAAGATCGAGCTGCTCATTGGCGACAGCGGCTCGAACACCGAGCAGGCGAAGTCCGCCGCCGAGAAGCTCATCTCCGACGGCGTGCTCGGCATCATCGGCGACGTCACCAGCAGCAGCACCATCCAGATCGCCAAGTCGGCGTTCGAGAAGGGCGTGCCGGTGATCTCGATCGGCGCCACCAACGACGACGTCACCAAGCAGGGCGCCAACATCTTCCGGGTCTGCTACATCGACACGTTCCAAGGCCAAGTGATGGCGGAGTTCGCTTACAAGGATCTCGGCCTGCGCAACGTCGCGCTGATGACCGACCGCAAGCAGGCGTACTCCGTCGGCCTCAGCAACTCCTTCCGCAAGCACTTCGAGCAGCTGGGAGGCAAGATCGTCGGAGAGGAGTTCTACGAGACCAAGCAGACCACCTTCACCGGCCAGCTGACCAACCTGAAGGCGAAGAACCCCGACGGGCTGTTCCTCAGCGGATACTTTCCCGAGGTGGGGCCGATCGTGAAGTCGGCCAAGGCCGCCGGCCTCAACGTGGTCCCGCTCGGCGGCGACGGCTGGGACAGCAAGGAGATCCTGAACAGCGGCGGCGAGGCGGTCGTCGGCGGGGTCTTCTGCAACCACTACAACAACAAGGACACCCGCCCGCAGGTGCAGCACTTCCTTAAGCGGTGGAGGGAGAAGGTGGGTGGAATCCCCGGCACCACCATGGCCGCTCTGGGCTACGACGCCATGGCCGTGATGCTGGACGCCCTCAAGCGCAGCAAGAGCTTCGACTCGAAGAGCCTGACCGAGGCGATCGAGGCCACGGAGAACTTCCCCGCGGTGTCCGGAGACATCACCCTCAAGGGCACCAACGGCAACCCGATCAAGCGCGCTCTGGTCGTCGAGGTTCGCCCGTTGCCCGAGGGGTTCGTGATGCGCAAGGCGATCGATCCCAAGGACATCGGCAAGTGACCCGATGGCGCACGCCGCCGGTTTGAGCCTGCTGGCCTCGCTGGACTTCGGGACGCTGCCGTCCCAGGTGGTGAACGGTGTTCTGAACGGGGCGATCTACGCGCTGATCGCCCTTGGATACACCATGGTGTACGGCGTGCTCCGGCTGATCAACTTCGCCCACGGCGAGGTGTACATGCTGGGCGCGTACACCGCCCTGTTCGTCTCCTGGGCCTACGGGTTCCGGCCCGACGTGCCGCCCGACCAGCTGCCGGAGTCGACGCTGCTCACCCTGCTGGTCATGATGCTCGCGAGCATGGCGGTGTGCGCCGGGGTCGGCGTCGTCATCGAGCGCTTCGCCTACCGGCCGATGCGCAACCAGGCGCGCATCTCGTCGCTCATCACGGCGATCGGCGTCTCGCTGCTGCTGCAGTACGGCGGCGGGCTGTTCCTGCCCCAGAACCCGCCTCCGACGATGAACGAGCGGGTCAACCCCTATCGGCAGACGCTGGAGCTCACGCTGGTGCGCGCCCCCCAAGAGCTGACGACGGCGGTGGAGAACGCACGCCAGCTCGCCCAGAGGTCCGAGGCCGCGTTCCAGGAGCGCCTGAAGCTCGAGAAGGACCGGTTCAACCTCAGTCCGGAGGGCGAGCGGCTCCGCGACGCCAAGTTCGAGGCGGAGCGCCAGCTTCGAGAGGCGGAGAGCCGCAGAAACACCGCGCAGGTGACCGTCCGGGTGGGAGCGGGGCGTCTGGCCATCCTCGTCGCGTCGCTGGCGCTCATGTTCCTTCTCCGCCAGCTCGTCCTCTTCACCCCCACCGGCCGAGCGATGCGCGCCGTCTCGCAAGACTTCGACTCGGCGGCCCTGATGGGGGTGAACGTCGACCGGATCGTCACCATCACGTTCGTGATCGGCTCCGCGCTGGCGGGCGCCGGCGCCATGATGACCGCCACGTTCCTCGGCACGTCGATCAGCCCCTACTACGGCGTTCTGCCGGGCGTCAAGGCGTTCGTGGCCGCCGTGCTCGGCGGCATCGGCAACATCCCTGGGGCGGTGCTGGGAGGCATCCTGATGGGCGTGGCGGAGACGCTGGTGATCTGGGCCGGCTACAGCCAGTTCGCCGACGCCGTGGCGTTCGTGGTGCTCATCGTGGTGCTGCTGTTCCGACCGGGCGGCCTGTTGGGTTCCTCCGCGGTGGAGAAGGTTTGATGCACAAGGCCGTCCCGATCCGCGCCGCATCGATCGTCCTCGGCCTGCTGGGCTGCTGGGGACTGGATCTGCTCTGCCGAGCCTTCCTGCGGGACAGCGAGCAGAGGCTCGTGGTTCTGGCGGGGCTGTACGTGACGCTGGCGGTCAGCCTGAACCTCATCAACGGCATCGCCGGGCAGTTCAGCATCGGCCACGCGGCGTTCTACCAGATCGGCGCCTACACCGCCGGATACCTCGCGTTCTTCTTCTACCTTCAGTCGCCCCTGCAAGGCGTGGGCTGGCTTCTGGCGATGCTGGCGCTCGGCATGGCCACCGCCGCTCTGGCAGGGCTGGTGGTCGGCCTGCCCAGCCTGCGGCTGAGAGGCGACTACCTGGCGATCGTCACCCTGGGATTCGGGGAGATCATCCGCATCGTGGTGCAGGCGATCGACCTCACCACGCCCGCCGGCGAGCAGGTGGGCGGGGCGCTCGGCATGAGCGTCGAGCCGCGGATCCGCATCGTCGGGCTCGTTTGGCTGTTCGCGCTGGCGGCGATCGCCGTCTCGCGCAACCTGTGCAAGAGCTCGCACGGCTTGGCGCTGCTGTCCATCCGCGAAGACGAAATCGCCAGCGCGGCGATGGGCGTGCAGGTCGCCAAGATGAAGGTGGCTGCCTTCATGATCGGCTCGGCGTTCGCGGGCGGCGCGGGCGTGCTGCTCGCGCACTCCGAGTCGTTCATCAGCCCTTCGATGTTCCCGATGGACCTCTCGTTCATCGTGCTGACGATGGTGGTGCTGCGAGGCAGCGGCGCGATCACCGGCTCCGTGGTCGCGGCTCTCACGCTGTTCTACGTGCCGGAGTACCTGCGGGGCCTGAAGGCCGCGGACGGCACGGCCCTCACGGTAACCGGGGCGACCCTCGTGGGCTGGATCCTGGCCGTGATCGCGGCCGTGGTCGCGGTGCGGTGGATCGCGTACCAATACCGGGGCCCCCGCAAGACCCGGCTGGCGGGCTACGCGGCGACCTTCTTCGGGGCCCTGCTCGTTGGCAGGGCTCTGGGCTGGGCGTTCTCGTTCTTCCCCGCTCTGTCCGGCGCCAGCTACGAGGTGCAGAAGCTGAGGATGGTGATCTTCGCGGCGTCGCTGATCATCATCATGCTTCTGCGGCCGGAGGGGGTGCTCGGCAGGCACGAGTTCAGCTGGGACTGGCTGGCCCGCGCGCTCCGGATCCGACGGCCGAGGGAGGCCGTGGGATGAGTCTTCTCCGCCTGGAGAAGGCGACGATCCGCTTCGGCGGACTGGTCGCGGTGAACGAGGTGTCGTTCGACATCCGCAAGGGCGAGCTGTTCGGTCTCATCGGTCCGAACGGCGCCGGCAAGACGACCTGCTTCAACCTTGTCACGGGCATGTACAAGCCGACCAGCGGGCGCATCCTCTTCGAGGACCGCGACATCGCGGGCCTTCCCGTGGCGCGCATCGTCCGCTTGGGCATCGCCCGCACCTTCCAGAACATTCGGCTGTTCGGCTCGCTCTCGGCGCTGGACAACGTCGTGGTCGCCGCGCACCTCCATCGCCGCGCCAACCTGATCGACGCGTTGCTGGGAGACCCCCGCTCGATGGCGGACACCGAGCGCCTTCGCGAGGAGGCCATGGGCTACCTGCGCGCCTTGGATCTCGGGGACGTGGCGCACGCTCAGAGCCGGGACCTGCCGTACGGGAAGCAGCGCAGGCTCGAGATCGCCCGAGCCTTGGCCACCCAACCCAAGCTGCTGCTGCTCGACGAGCCGGCGGCCGGCATGAACCCGGCCGAGAAGGAGGACCTCGCAGACACCGTGCGGCGCCTGCGGGACGAGTTCGGCAAGACGCTCCTGCTCATCGAGCATGACATGCGCTTCGTCATGGGTCTGTGCGAGAGGATCGTCGTGCTCGACCATGGCGAGAAGATCTCCGAGGGGCCGCCGGAGCACGTGCGCAACGACCCGAAAGTGATCGAGGCGTACCTCGGCGAGGCCGTCTAGCGCTCGTAGCTTCCCAGGGACTTGGCCAGTTCGACGATCCGGCGGAAGTTCTCCAGGCTCACGCTGTCCGGAACCGAGTGGTCCGACGAGAAGACGTAGCCCCCGCCCTTTTTGAGCTCGGGCACCACCCTGCGCATCTCCTCGGCGATCGCGTCGAAGTCGTCCCACAGCACGGCGTTGATGCCCCCGTGCAGCACCAGTCGGTCTCCGTGGCTCCGCTCGAGCGCGATCGGGTCCATTCCCGCCTTCACCTCCAGGGGGTTCAGGGCGTCCAGGCCGATCTCGAGGAGTTCCGGCACGAACGGGCTCACGTCTCCGCAACTGTGCAGGTGGGCGAACATGCCGTTGCGGTGGGCCCACTCGATGGCGCGGGCGTGCACGGGCTTGAGGACCTCCCTGTACGTCGCGACGGAAAAGAACTGGTTGTGCTTGTAGCCCATGTCGTCCGGCCACGTGGCCGCGTGCATGCGGTAGCCGGCCTTCAGAACCATCTCGAAGAGCGCGAGGTGCACGTCCAGCTCGTGCTCGAACATCTCGCGGCACCACTCCGGCTGCTCGGCCATCGCGAACAGCACCGTCTCCGTGCCGACGAACCAGGAGTGGGTGACGTCGAAGCCGAACCAAAGGCCAGCCTGAACCCACCAGCCCTCGGCCTCCCATCGCGGATACTCCCGAGAGAGCCGATCCCAATCCACCCTGTCGGGGTCCGGAGCCATCCGCCGCTTCGCCTCCAGCCAGCTGCGCGCGTCCTTCACATGGAAGTCCAGGTACTCGGGGGTGCTGGCGATATGCTTCCAGTTCTTCATCGTCACCCCCCAGCTCGTGCGGACGATCGTGTACTCGTCGGTTTCCTCGATGCGCTCCTCCTGCCAGCGGGGACCGTTGTCGGCGGAGACCGTGCCCACCTTGTCCAGACCGAAGAAGTCGACGTAGGAGACGCCCTCCGGCATGCCCTCCCGGTGCCACCGCTCGACGGTGGTTCCCCAGGGAATGTCGATCACGGGCACCCGATCCGCCTCCCTGTGCTCGAACATCCTCTGGAATCTCTCTCTGCTGGTGAGCTCGGCCACAACGAAGCCTCCCGCGTCGGTATTCTGAGGAAGGAAGCATCCTTCCTGCCGCGTTTTCCATGGCTGTTCCGTTCGCCTTCCGGGCGCTCCGCCACCGCAACTACCGCCTGTACTTCGCCGGACAGGGCGTGTCGCTGATCGGCACGTGGATGCAGAGGGTGGCCATGAGCTGGCTGGTGTACCGCCTCACGGGGTCTCCCGCCTGGCTGGGGCTCGTTGGATTCGCAGGCAACCTGCCGACCTTCCTGCTGGCGCCGTTCGCGGGCGCCTGGATCGACCGTGCCGACAAGCGGCGCCTGCTGCTCGCGACGCAGGTGCTCGCAGGGTTGCAGGCGCTGGCGCTGTTCCTGCTGGTGGCGACCGACACGGTGACCGTGGGCCACGTGCTCGCGCTGAGCCTGCTGCTCGCCGCGGTCAACGCGTTCGACATGCCCGGCCGCCAGTCGCTCGTCGTCGAGATGGTGGACGACCGCGGCGACCTCCCGAACGCGATCGCGCTGAACTCATCGATGGTCAACAGCGCCAAGCTGATCGGGCCTTCGGTGGCGGGCCTGGCCATCGGAGCGTTCGGCGAGGCTGTCTGCTTCGGCCTGAACGCCCTGAGCTACCTTGCGGTTCTGATGGCGCTGGCCGCGATGCGCCTTCCCGACGCTCGGAGGACCGCCGCGCGCGGGCGCGTCTGGGAGGAGATCCGCGAGGGCGCCCGCTCCGTGGCTAGGCATCCCCTGCAGGGTCCAGCGCTGCTGCTCCTGGCCATCATCAGCCTCGTCGGAATCCCCTATGGAGTGCTGATGCCCGTCTTCGCCAAGGAGGTCCTGCAGGGCGGTCCCAGCACTCTGGGCTTCCTCATGGCGGCGCCGGGCGCCGGCGCCGTGCTGGGTGCCCTGCGCCTGGCCTCTCTGCGGAGGACCGAGCGGCTGCCGCTGCACGTGGTCTGCGCGGCCGCCATCTTCGGACTCGCTCTCGTGGCGTTCTCGCTCTCGCGGTGGCTCGCGCCCTCGCTCCTGCTGCTGGCCTTGGCGGGGTTCGCCCAGATGACCCAGATGGCCTCGACCAACACCATCCTTCAGACGACCGTGGACGACGGCCTGCGCGGACGGGTGATGAGCTTCTACACCATGTCGTTCCAAGGCACGATGCCGGTGGGCAACCTGATGGCCGGAGTGGCGGGGAGTTCGCTGGGCGCACCGGGCACGGTGGCTCTGTGCGGTGCGCTCTCGGTCGCGGCGGCGCTGGCGTTCTCCGGCCTGGCCAGACAGAGGGTCGCGGCTCCCGTGCCGAAAAGGGAAACGGTGTAAACTGGGCTCCGCGCGCGCCGTTTCTCCCGGTGCGTCCGTCATTCCCAATGCAGGACTCGTTGCGCGAATCGCAAACAGAGAAGCGCTGGCTCACCGCTCTTTCCGAGGGCGACGTTTCAGCGATGGGGGGGTTGTTCGAGCTGTACGGCGAGAGGATCTTCCGCTACACGTACCGAATGCTCCGCAACCGGACCGACGCCGAGGACGCCACGGCCGAGACGTTTCTGCGCGTGCTCAAGCGCTCGGGCGAGCTTCGGGCCGACGGCGCGTTCCGCACGTGGCTGTTTCGCATCGCGCGCAACCTGTGCATCGACAAGATGCGGCAACACCGGCTGATCGAGCTGCCGCCGGACGCCGTGACGAGCGGCGCGGAAGACCGCACCGCCCTCAAGGTGGCGGTGCAACAGGCGCTGGCCGAGTTGCCGCTCGAGTACAAAGAACCGCTCGTGCTGTGCGATCTGGAGGACATGCCCGCGCGCGAGGCAGCGGAGGTGCTGAACATCAGCGTCCCCGCGCTCAAGTCTCGCCTGTACCGCGGACGGAGGGCCCTCCGGTCCAAGCTCGGCGGCGTCGTGGAGAAATCCGATGAACCGTAAGTTCCAAGCCAAACTCGAAGACCTGGCGGTCGACCTGTACGCAGGAGGGGAGCTGCCGGAGGAGCTGGAGGAGGAGCTCGAGGCGGGAGCCTTCAACGATCCCGAGCTCTGCCACGACATGGTCACGCTCAGGCAGACCGTCGAAGCGCTCCGACGGTCCGAGGACGTGGCGTACACCGAGGAGTCCCACCAGCGGATCCTCATGCGGATCTACGCGGAAGGCTTCGACATCAGGCCGAAGAGGCCGACTCCGAACTACCTGCAATTCCACCTGCCGATCTGCGGCTGACGAGGAGACGACGACTTGAGACTGGACGTACCCCGCAAAGAGTTCCACGAGGCCGCCGCGATGGCCAACGTCGCCGCCGCGGGACGGACTTCGATCGAGCTGTTGCAGAGCTTGAAGCTGGAGGCGGGCGATTCCGGCCTCCGGATCCTGGGTTGCGACGGCGAGCTGTGGTTGGAGCGCACGCTGCCGTGCATGGTGCACGAGCCTGGATCCTGGTGCGCCTCGGGCAAGCTGCTGGTGGACCTGCTGGGATCGTTGCCGGACGGAGACCTGCACCTGGAGGTGGATGGGCACGCCTTGGTGCTCTCCCAAGGGCCCTCGGTGTACCGAGTCAACGTCCAGCCTTCGTCCGACTTCCCCGAGATCCCCGATCTGGACGGAGAGAACCGCCTGACCCTGCCCTCGGAGACGCTGCGCAGCGCGATCGACTCCGTTCTCTACGCGGTCGCCAAGGACGGTCACCGGCAGATCCTCACCGGCGTGCTGTTCGAGTGCGACGGAAGGACCCTCCGGCTCGTGTCCACCGACACGCACCGCCTTGCGCTGCGCAAGGTCGAGCTGACCGGCTCCTCCGGCGCGCCGACGATCGGGCCCGAGCTCAACTACGTGCTCCCCGAAAAGGCTCTGAAGCTCGTCAGATCCCTCGCGGCGGCCGAGGGGAAGCCGCTGGAGATCCGGTTCGCCGATCGCCGGCTGGCCGTGGACGTTCCCGGCGTGCGCCTGGTTTCGCAGCTGATCGAGGGCACATTCCCCGCCTACGAGCGCGTCATCCCCACGGAGGCGACGCGCACGTGGAAGGTGGAGATCGATCAGCTCGCGGAGAAGATCAAGCGCATCATGATCCTCGCCAGGGACAACGCCGGCCGAGTGTGCTTCTATGGGGACGGCGACCAGCTCGTGCTGACCGCCCGCAGCGAGGAGAAGGGAGAAGCCAAAGAAGAGCTGCAGATGCTCTCCACCGGACCCTCGTTGGAGACCGCGTTCAACGGCGCCTACGTGCTCGACGTGCTCGTAGCCCTATCGGGCATGGGCGCCACGGGCGTGCAGATCGAGCAGACGGAAGGTCAGAGGCCCGCGCTGTTCCGCTCGGCGGACGACGGCGACGACTACCTGTGCGTCATCATGCCGATGGCTTTGCGTTGAAGCACGGTGCATCCGTGGTCTGGGTATAGTGGGAGAGCGCTCCCGCGCTAGGTCTTTCGGCTCATTGGGAGCCTGAGAGACTCCCGGCGCGGGGGCCCACTCTGCCACGCGAGGCCGGAACACCGTGATGACCGATCCGAACTCGGGCGCAACGAAGCCCACCCTCAAAACCCTTCCCGGCGACGACGTTCGCCAGATTCTCTGGAGATACGCGGACCGCTACGACCTGCAGATGGTCCAGCAGGCTGCGCGATCGGTGGCCAGAGGGATCGTCGCCAGGCTCGTGGCAGACGGCGCCCGCCACACCCACGAGTGGACGCCGGAGAAGCAGAAGCTGCTCGAGGCGATGGACGAGGCGGGCCTGACCGCTGTGGCCATCGATCCCGAGCACGGCGGCTACATCCCTGGGCCGAAGAACCTGGCGCTCGCTCTCGTGGCGTTCGAGCTCTCGTGGGTCGACGCCGGGGCCGCCACGGCGACCCTGGCCGGCAACCTCGCTCTGGCGCCGATCCACGAGCGGGGAACGCCGGAGCAGGTCGCAAGGTACATGGGGGGCGCCGTGCCGGCGGGGCCCGGAGAGGACCGCCGCACGCTGCGCGGGGCGTTCGCCCTCACCGAGCCAATCCCGTTCGTGGGAGTCGACACGAACACGATGGCCGGCAGGGTCCGCGTGGCAGAGTGGAAGGATGGCGAGGAGCCGATGCTGCACGTCGACAAGCGCGGTCGGTTCATCACGAACGCCGCGTTCGCCAACTTCGCGTGCGCCGCCGTCGCCAGCGACGATGCGCGCATCAAGGGCAGCTGCATGGTGATCCTCGAGGACACGGACGAGGGGGTGTGGGACCCGGGCTCGCCCACGCTCAAGCTGGTGCACCAGCTCTCGGCCACCAACGATCCGATCTACAGCCTCAAGGTTCCCGCCTCGCGAATCATCGGCGGCTACACGATCCAGGACGGCGTGATCGTGCCGAACTACTCGCACTCCGAGGTCATCGAGGCGGTGTTCCGGCGCACGCGCGTGACGGTCGGCCTGATGACCGCCGCGAAGCTGCTGTCCGCCGTCGAGCCGATCATCCGGTACCACCGCCAGCGCTTCCGCGGAGGACAGCCGCAACCCGGCTCGTCTCGCTACGAGCTGGGCATCCAGCAGAGGGAGGACGCGTTGCACCGCCTGATCGACGTGTGGGCCACCGGAGAGGCCGCGGCGTCGCTCGGCTTCTACACCGCGAGGCTGTTCGACGAGTTCGACCCGCTCGAGCGGGAGAAGGACCGGCTGCTCCAGGAGAGAGGCATCAAGGGAGCCCGGGCCCAGATGAAGGCGTTCGCGGCGGTGAAGGACGCCGCGCTGGAGTTCATTCGCCTCGAGCACCTGCCCGAACAGAAGCGGGATTCCGCGAGGTACGAGGAACTGAAGGCCGACTCGCTCGTGCAGTTCGCCGTCAAGGACGCGCTGTCTCAGGTGTTCTGTCCAGCCACGAAGCTGTGGAACACCGGCGTGGGCGCCAACACCATGCGCGAGGCCGTCAGCCTGATGGGAGGGTACGGCATCACCGAGGACTGTCCCGGCTTCCTCGGCCAGAAATGGATGGACGCCCAGCTCGAGGCCACCTACGAGGGACCGGAGGCGGTCCAGCGCAGGCAGCTCACCGTCACCATGGTCAACGAGCTGTTCCTCGCCCAGTTCCGCCACTGGATCCGTCAGATGCGCCAGATCGCCTCGCGCAAGCCCGGCACCGGCGCCTGCACGCTGGCCACCGCCATGGAGCTGTGGCTCTGGACGATCGAGTTCCTGCAGAGCGCCCAGGACGCCCACGGCGAGACGCTGTACCACGGACAGCGCCAAGGCGTGGCATTCCCCATGGCGGACGCCCTCAGTTGGCTGCTCGCCTCGAGGCAACAGATCCTGGACGTTTTGGAGCTGGAGGACAAGGGCGGGCACAACCCGTTGCTGGCCGACGGTCTCGAGGGCACGGTCGCCTTCCTCACGGACCTGTGCCACGTGATGGCTGCCAGAGCCTCCGGCGAGGTCGGGCGCATCACCGCCGAACTGGTGTACGGATACCAGAGGCACCCGAGCTGGGACGGAGACTGCGACTCCTGCTTCAAGGCCAGCGAGCTGGAGGCCGTGGCGTCGCTGGTGCCCGGCTTCGATTCCTCCCCGCTGGAGGTCATTCAGGACGATGGCGGGCACGCCGACAAGGCGGGCCCGTGCGTCCGCTTCCCCGGCATGGAGAGGTTCCGCGCGCTGCGCCTCAAGCTCGATGGCTGCCTCACCGGTTGCCGCCTGGCCAAGGACCGAGCGGCCGAGGCGCTGACGCAAGTGATGATTCCGGAGGCGCTGGACTACCCGCGCTAGGAGCAACCCAACCATGGAACAGCCCGACGTCGCGCGCCAGACGATGGAGGTCGACATCGCCTGCGTGGGGTTTGGCCCCGCGATGGGCGGCTTCCTCACCACGCTCAGCCGACACCTGACCGACGCAGAGGGGCGGCCGTTGCTGGAGAGCCGCGCGATGCCCGGCATGCCGCCGCAGGTTCTGTGTTACGAGAGAGCCGACGACATCGGCTTCGGTGTGTCCGGCGTCGTAACGCGGGCGCGCGGCATCCGCCGGAGCTTCCCAGAGCTGGATCCGACCGCGATCCCGATGGCGTGCGAGGTCCGCCAGGAGAAGACCGTGTACCTGCTCGACCCGATCGGCGCAAGCCGCCGGGGTGCCGGACTGAAGCTCGTCGACAGGTTGCTCAGGCCTTTCGCTGGCAAGCGGATGGCGCTCGAACTGCCGTACACGCCGCCCTTCCTGCGCAAGCACGGCGGTCTCATCCTGTCGATCGGTCAGTTCAACCAGTGGGTCGGCAACCAGCTGATGGCCTCTGGGACGGTGCAGATCTGGCCCGGAACACCCGTGCAGCAGGCCTTGGTGGAGGACCACCGGGTCGTCGGCGTTCGGCTCGCCGATCAAGGCGTCGAGAAGGACGGCAGTCCGACCGGCGCCTTCCTGCCGGGCATGGACGTGCGGGCCGCCCTGACGGTGGTGGGCGACGGTCCCGTCGGCCCCGTCGGCCGCCAGCTGGACGAGGTCTTCGGCATGCCGGAGGGCCACCAGCGCCGGCATTGGGCAGTCGGCATGAAGATGGTGGTGGAGCTGCCAGAGTCTTGCGAACTCGCCGAGGGCACGGTGATCCACACGTTCGGGTTTCCCGAGCCGGAGATCTTCGGGTTCTTGTACGCGATGCCCGGCAGGCTGGCCTCTCTGGGGATCTTCGTGCCTTCGTTCCTCGACAGTCCGGTCCGCACCACCTACCGCTACCTGCAGCACTGGATGCGCCATCCCTACCTGTGGCGGTGGCTCGAGGGCGGCACCATGCGCTCCTGGGGGGCCAAGACGCTCGCGGAGTACGGCAAGCAGGGCGAGCCGTACCTCGTCGGGGACGGCTACGCGCGCATCGGCGAAGGCTCCGGAAGCACGAACGTGCTCACCGGCTCCGGCGTCGACGAGGCATGGACCACCGGCGCTCAGCTGGCCGAGGGCGTCGTCGAGCTGTGGAGGAGCGGGCAGCCGTTCACGAGAGAGAATCTCGCCGCCGCCTACGAACGGCGACGCAGGGAGAGCTGGGTCGAAGCGGAGGGCCGCGTCGCCGAGCACGCGCGCGACGGGTTCACCCGAGGTTTCCTGGCCGGTCTCGTCGGGATGGGCCTCACGGCGCTGACCGGCGGCCGCTGGCACCCCAAGGCCAAGCATCGACCGTTGCCTTCCCTCGAGGAGTTCTGCCGCGGCAGACTGACCGCCGGGGAGATCTCCCGCCTGCGCCGACGGGCCGAGAGCGAGGGGCTCCCCTTGCACGACCTGGTGATGGACGCCTTGGGCTGGCCGAAGGTCGAGCACGACGGCAGGCTGCTGGTCAGCCACCAGGACGCGCTGCTGCTGGGAGGCAAGGTGCAGGCCCCGCCCGGCTTCGCGGACCACGTCGCCTTCCTCTATCCGAACCTGTGCGAGCGATGCTCCCCGCAGCTGTGCGTCGAGGTCTGCTCCGGCCAAGCGATCTCACCGAACCCCAGCGGCGGGGCGCCGCTCTTCGACCGAGAGAAGTGCGTGCACTGCGGCGCCTGCCTTTGGAACTGCCCCACCGAAACCCCGGAGGGTGGTCCCAACCTTGCCTTCCGCGCCGGCGCGGGCGGCCTGCATTCCGCGGAGAACTGACGAACCATGAGCAACGGCTACCACATCGTCGTTTGCGGCAGTCTGGTGCCCGATCCGCTCCAAACGCTGGAGCCGGTGATGGCGCCGGATGGCCCGGGCCTGAAGAACGAGGCCATGCTGCCTTCCGTGCTGGACCCTTGGGCGGCCCACGCCCTGTATGAGGCGGCGCACCTGGCCAAGAGAGTCCCCGACTCCAAGGTCTGGCTGGCGAGCCTCGGTCCCAAGCCCAAGCTGCAGCAACTGATGATGGCTGTGGCCCAGAAGGCGCCGTTCGAGTTCGTCGCGATCGACGGCTCGGCCAGCGGCTTCGCCGACTCCTTCGAGACCGCCCAAGCGCTGGCCAAGGCCATCCAGTCCATCCCGGGGCTGGACCGCGACCGGATGCTGCTGTTCGGCGGTTGCTCTTCGGCTTCGCGCGATGCCGGCACAACCCTGTCGATGGTGGGAGCCCTGTTGGGGGTCGAGGATCAGTTCCTGGCGGTCGACGAGATCGAGCCGGACGCCGACGGAGGCTTCCGCGTCAAGGAGCGGGTCGAGGGGGCCCAGTATCTGGTATCCCGTTGCGCCGGTGCCCCGGCTGTGCTCGCATGGGCCACCGGCAACCTGCCCGAACCGCCGAACAACCCTCAGATCGGCATGGCGAACATGCGAGGGATCCTGCCTGCTCTGGCCAAGGCGCCCTCGGTCGGGGCTCTCCGCGGCGGTCTCCGCTTCGAGAGCGTCGAAACGCCCAGCCAGCGCCGTGAGACGCGGGTGGTGAAGGACGCCGGCGTGGAAGAGATCGCCCGAGAGCTGGCGGAGTGGATCCGTGGTTGAACCGAGGAGGAGAGCGATGGCGAAGACACTGATCCTGATTCCTCTGGAGGCCGACGGAACCGTCGGCAAGGCCGCGAGGGACCTGCTGGCGAGCGCTCTCGCGGCGGATCCCGGTGCGGACGTGGGCGTGTTCGGCAAGGGCGCCAAGCAGGCGGCGGATGTGGTTCCCGCCTCCGCGAGCCGCGTTCTGGTCGCCGGCGGGGACGGCCTGGCTTCACCGACGGCCGCCAACGACGCCAGGGCCTGCGAGGCGCTGGTTCGGGCGAGCGGATCGCAGCTGGTGCTGGCTCCCCAGCACTCCCGAACGGCGCGCTGCCTGCCGCTGGTGGCCGTGCGCACGGGAGGCCGCATCGACACGCGCGTCGCCGGGATCTCTCTCGGCGCGGAAACAAAGGTTCGTCGGTGGTACTACCGCCAGCGGATGCAGGCCGCGTTCACACGAGAGGAGCGTCCGTGGTTCCTGTTGCTCGAGTCGGGCGCGCTGCCCGCGGCAGAGGCGTCCGCCGGCTTCTCCGGAGCCGTGGAGGAAGTGTCCTGGGAGCCCTGCTCGCGCACGCAGGCCCTCGGCACCGAGGCCGCGATCGCGGGAGAGCAGACGATCCGGCCGGACGCGGACCTCCTGCTCGTCGCGGGAGCAGGCTGGACCAAGAAGCAATCCGACGGACAGACCCACGTGCCGGAGGCCGAGGAGCTCATCCGCGCGTTCCTGCGGGCCACAGGCGCCTCTCTCGGCTCCAGCAAGTCGCTGGTGGATCAGAAGGGCGAGGGCGCCGTGATCTCGTTCCTGACGCACATGAACCAGGTCGGGCAGACCGGTTCGAGCCCGAGGCACCCGAAGGGCCTGGCGACCTGCTGCCACGGCGAGGAGCCTCACGTGGTCGGTTGGAGGTTCATCGGCGAGAGGCGGGCGATCAACCTGGACCCCAACTGCGGCTGGGCCCAGGGCAAGGCCGACGTTCTGTACGTTGCGGACGCGTTCGCCGTGCTACGGAGGCTGAACGAGCTGCTCGGCTGACCACGCTTGCTTCGGTCCGGGGGCCTTCTGAGCAGGCCACCCGGACCGACGGAATCCCTACCGCCGCACCACGGGCTTCGGTCGGCCTGGGCGCAGCGTGCGCCACAGCACGTCGTTCTGCTCGTCGTCGAACCCCGGGTCCGGCACCCTCGCGGGAAACAGCCGCTCGCTGTCCTTCGATCGGTAGGCAGACCGATCGTTGACCTCGGCCATCACCGCCTTGGGGGGAAGGATCGCCCGGAAGGGCTCGATGTTGGCCGGTTTGGACTCGAAGAGGTCGATCGGGCGCGCCACCGCGTCGTACAGGTTCATCGGTGGCAAGCCGAGCAGCAGCTCGATGGTCCGCAGCATGCTGTCCGTGTTGTAGAAGCGGCTGTCGACGGCCCCGCGTCGGTTGTAGGGGCTGATCACCAGCGCGATCGAGCGGTGCGCGTCCACATGGTCGAAGCCGTTCTGAGCGTCGTCCTCCAGGATGCAGATCGCCGTCGACTTCCAGAACGGACTGTTCGAGACCGCCTCCACCAGCTGCCCGACCGCGTAGTCGTTGTCGGCCACCATGGCGCGCATCGACGGGTATCCCGCCGAGTTGCCCGCCGTGTGGTCGCACGGAAGGCGGACCATCTGGAAGCGCGGCATGTCGCCTTTCCTCACGAACCCTTCGAACTCGGCCTTCCATGCGGCGATGCGGCTGGCGGCCTTGGTCTTGCCGGCCGAGGGTTTCCGCCGAGGGAACGTCAACCCGTGGAGGTCGTAGGCGTCGCTGTCGGGAACGGCCAGGTTGTACTGCTCGAACTCCACGCACGTGTGGCCCACGAGGGCCCTCTTGACCGGAGCGTTGGCCTCCATGCCCAGACTGGTGTGGCGCTTGTCCTCGGGATCCGCCTGCATCACGAAGAAGCCGTAGTTGCGGTAGCTCACGCCGTGCTTGGCGCACAGATCCCAGATGTAGCCGGACTCCGGAGCGGCCACGTCGCGGATCCCCAACAGGTCGACGGGCATGCCGTTGGTGGTTCCCTCGAAGTCGTACCGGCGGCCGCGCCCGCCGTAGTTCGTCACCGTGTTCCTGCTGGTGTACGCGGAAACCCTTCCCGCCGTCGACCAATTCCACCCGTCTGCCGAGACCTCGGCGCAACAGTAGAAGTTGTCCAGCAGGCCGAACCGCTCCGCCAGGGCATGCTGGTTCGGCGTCACCTCCCTCGGGAACAGGCAGAGCGAGGGGTCTCCGTTGCCTCGCTTCAAGTCCCCGAACACTTGGTCGTACGTCCGGTTCTCCTTGATCACGTAGATCACGTGCCGGATGCCCGGGTTGCGGAACTGCGGCAACGGAACCCCGATGGTGTTGCTCTCCAGGACGCGCCGGGTGGCCGAGCGCAGATCCGTCGGGATCGGCATCCTCGTGACCGTGCCCTCGAGGATGTTCAGGATGTACTGTCCCAGCCGACCTTGCGGCCTTGCGTTCGGGTTGCGCGGCCTCACCCCCTTGGCGCAAGCCACGATCAGGTGCCTCTGGTCCTGGGAGAGGACCAGACTGGTGGGATACCAACCGGTGGGCAGGTAGCCGGCCACCCTGCCAGTCGGTAGATCGAGAACCGCCACGGCGTTCATGTCCGCCAGAGCCACGAAGAGGCGCCGGCCGTCCGCGGAGAGCGCCAGGCCGAGGGGCGTCACTCCCGGCACTCCGTGGGCCTCGGCCGGCCGAACCAGCATCGTTCGCACCACCCTCAGCCTCGCCGCGTCGATCTCGGAGACCGTGTCGCCGCCAGAGTTCGCGACGAACAGCCGACCGCGCGGCGCGTCGGAGAGGAGGTACGCCGGTTGCGCCCCCACCTTGATTTCCGCCAGCCGCGAACCGTCCGTCTGCCGGTGGACGGACACCACGCCATCCCGCTCCCCAGCCACGAACACCTTGTCTCCCAAAGCCGCGATGGCCAACGGAAACGCCGGGGCGGGCACCTCGTACCTCTTCGTTCCTGTGTCGGCGTCGAAGGCCGAGATCGAGCTCAGGAACCCGCTGCCGCCGGTGGCTTGGTTGTTCGCCGCGAACAGCGTCGAGCCGTCCCCGCTCAGCGCCAAGCCTGCGATGTGGTGCGGCATGCCCCAGGACTCCGGGGCCGGATCGGAGATGTCGCGTCGCAGGTTGCCGATCATGCCGTCGCGCGCAACGATGAAGCGGGAGATCTTGTCCTGCGCGCCTCGGCTGACGAACAGCGTTCCGTCCCCCCTCATCGCCAGCCCGAAGTACAGGCCCTGCGGCCGCGGGAACTCCCACTGCGCCACCTTGTCCCCGGTGCGAAGATCGACGACGCTCAGGTACTGCCGCGACCCCACGTTCGCCACGACCGCGAACTTGCCGTCGGGCGTGCGCACCATGTTGATCGGGTAGCTGCCGACCGAAACGTGCTTGCCCGTGGGAGCGATCGACTTGCCCGTCGGCAACGGAATCCCGGCTGGCCGTTGCGCCGCCGCCCAAACTCCGGCACCCAGGAGGGGCGCCAGCAACCATGGCTTTCTCGCGAGCATGGCCCAGTGTTCTCCGAGGCGCCGGGCGAATCCTGCAGGCCGCCTACCAAGCGAGGAGATCCTTCACAGAACCTTCCCACGAAAGGAAGTCGGCGGGCGGCTCGCAAGTCCACTCCATGCGGCGCCCGTCCGGGTGATGGAGCGCCAGGAGGCCCGCATGCAGCTGCAACGGGACTCGATCCTGGCGGCGCCCGTAAACCGCATCGCCCACGACCGGGTGGCCGAGAGCGGAAAGGTGCACGCGGATCTGGTGGGTCCTTCCTGTCTCCAGTCGGCAACCGACCAGCGTCCTGCCCTCCGCCGAACAGGCAAGCACCTTGATCACGGTCGCCGCGGGCTTGCCTGCCGCAGTCACGGCCATGCGGGTCCGATTGCGAGGATCCCTGCCGATCGGCTGCTCGATGCGCAACGAGTCGCGGGGCGGTCTGCCATGGACCCAAGCCAGGTAGCGCCTCTCCGCGCTCTTGTCGGCGATCTGTTGCGCCAGAAGCCGGTGGCAACGATCGGTCTTGGCCACCACCAGCAGACCCGTCGTGTCCTTGTCGAGGCGGTGGACGATGCCGGGCCGGTACGGCGCGGATCCTCCGCTGAGGGCGCTGCCACGGGCCAGAAGCACGTTCACGAGGCTCGGCTCCCGCAGGCTGGGCGCCGGATGCGTCGCCATCCCCCTGGGCTTGTTCACCACCAGCAGCTGGTCGTCCTCGTACAAGACCTCCAACGGCCGCTCCACGGGAGTCAGGTCGTGTGCCGGACGCTCGGGGGGAGGCTCCAATCGGACCTGCATGCCGGGCGCCAAGCGGAATGCGGGCTTGCGCGGCCGTCCATCCACGAGCACGCCTCCGGCCTCGATCCACTCCGCCAGGCGCGAGCGGCTGTATCCGCCGAGGCGACGCGCCAAGAACCGATCCAGTCTCTCGTCGCCGTCGGCGACGAGCACGATCTCACCCTCCAAAGGGAAACTCCTCCAACAGGGTGTGGGTCGCTCCGGAGGGGCGCAGATCGCTGCGCATCAGCCGGCACGACCGAACCCGCCAGCGATCCTCGAAGGCTCGTTCGAGCACGGCTGGGGGGAACGGCCCCTCCACGCGCGCCAAGGTGACGTGACCCCGAAAGCGCCGGTCTTCCGGAGCGAGCCCGATCGCTCGAGCCGCCGCCTCCACGCCCTGAGCGAGAGCCACGAGCGGCCTGGATTCCGCCGACACCGCCACCACGCGCGCGCCGCGCCACGGCGGCGCCCGGTGGACCAGCCTCACGTCGAAGGGCTCCGTTCGGGCCGCCTCCTCCCGCAGCGCGCGCCGGAATCCTTCCAGCAACGCCTCGGGCAGCTCGCCGACGAACCGCAGCGTGAGGTGGAGCTGATCGCCTCGAACCCAGCGAGCCTCGGGCCACTGCCTGCGGAGAACGTCCTGAAACGCCGCCAGCCGCCTCCGCTCCTCTTCGCTCGGGTAGATTGCCACGAAGGCACGGATCGAGCCCACGGCCCGATTGTGCCCGATCGGGAGTTCGCCCATGAAACCGCTGCCGAAGGCCGTGGTGCTGGTGATGCTGGCGACGCTGGCGTTCGCCATCGTCGGTCTCACGGCGATCCGTTGGTCCGTCGAGCCGCAACTGGCCGCTCTGCCCCAGCGCCCGTCGACGATCAGCCTCGCGCTCGCTTGGTGCCTCGCGGCTGTGGAATGGAGCGCCTCGCTCGGCCTGGGTCTGTACGGGTGGACGGGCGCGGCCGGTCAGCGGCGGACGCTGCTTTGGCTCCTGGGAGCGGCGCTCGCCGAGGGAGGGTTCCTCGTCGGTTGGCTGGCATCCATGGGCCAACCCTTCCCTTCGATCCTGGGCTTTGCGGCAGGCGCCCTCGCTCTGCTGCTGGCGGTGTACCTGCCCTTCGGGCTCACGCTGTCCAGCGGTCAGAAGCCTTCGACGTCGGCCACCACGTAGGTGTGGTCCGAGGGGCGCTCTTGGAGCCTCGGCTCTTTGTCGATGAAGCAGGAGGCGCAACGCTCGGCAACCGGCTTGGTTCCGTAGATGTGGTCGATGCGCCAGCCGAGGTTCTTCGAAACGGAGCCGCGGATCACGAACTCCCAGAACGTGTAGTGTCCAGGCCCTTGGTGGAACTTGCGGAACAGATCGATCCAACCCCAGTCCACCACCTTGCCCAAGGCCGCGAACTCGTCCGGGTGATGGCCGACGCCTCCCAGGTGCCTGGGCGAATCGAAGACGTCGTCCGGCGTCGGCGCCACGTTCACGTCGCCCAGCCAGACGACGGGCTGGTCCGGTCGGAAGCGCTCTTGGAAGAACCGCAGCAGCTCGTCGAACCACCGGAGCTTGTAGGCGAACTTGTCGGTGCCCACCTGGGTGCCGTTGGGCACGTAGGTGTTGACCACCCAGAGATCGCCGAAGCGCGCGGCGATCAGGCGCTTGTCGTCCTCGCCGTCCAACGGCAGACCCTTGATCAGCTCGTCGGGCGCCGTCCTGGAGACGATCGCCACGCCGTTGCGCGCCTTCTGACCGTGGAACTCGACGTGCCAGCCGGCGACTTGGAACTCCCGCGCGGGAAACTCGGGATCGTCCACCTTGGTCTCCTGCAAACCGAGCACGTCCGGCTGGTGGTCCTTCAGCCAATCGAGCACGGAAGGGAGACGAACGCGAATGGAGTTGGCGTTGTACGTTGCGAGGCGCATCGGGCAAGTCTACTCAGGGCAACAGTCGCGAGGCAGTGCCGCCGGCGGCTCGCACCTCCCTGCAGAATGCCTCGGCGTACTTCGCGCCGCAAGCCAGCCCTCGGAAACGGTTCGTCACCCGCATCGGCTCGCCGATGTCCGTCTGGCTCAGGTCGTCGATCCACTCCGCCTGGCTGGCGTGCAGGGCTAGGAGCGCCTCCTTTTCCGCGAAGACGTCCGTGACGTCCACGTAGTCGGTGGGCAGGAACTGCGGGCTGCACGAGTCCATCCAGTACAGCGAAGGCCACCAGGTGAGCGCCGGCGATTCGGTGGCGAACTGCGGCACCATGCTCAGGAAGAGCGCGTCCCTTACGAGGCGGGCCGAAGCCCGGTGGTCGGGATGGTAGTCGTCTGGATCGTGGGCCAGCACCACGTCCGGCCGCGCCCGGCGGATCGCTTCGACGAAGGCCATGCGCTCTTCCAACCCGTCCTGCAACGCGCCGTCCTCGAAACCTAGCCAAAGCAGCTCGGCGCCCAACCGATCCGCCGCCGCCTGCGACTCTCGCCTGCGGATTTCGGCCAGCTCCCTCGAGGGGACGCGCTTGCTACCCTTGTCGCCGTTGGTGGCGATGCACACCACGACCTCGTGGCCGGCCCTTCGATACAGCAGCAGCGTGCCGCCGCAGTGGAACTCCCAGTCGTCGGGGTGCGCTCCGATCGCGAGAACCCGCATGGCTCAGTATGGTCCCGGAAGTATGCTGAAAGCATGGCGCTGGCCCTGTGGAAGATCGAGGAGGACATCGGCACGATCACGCTGAACCATCCCGAGCGCCGGAACGCCCTCAGCCGGGCGCTGGTGGCGGACCTGCTGCAGGCCTTCGGCGAGCTCGGGCGGGCCAAGGCGCGGGTGGTGGTCCTGAGGGCTCTGCCCGGCTCGAAGGTCTGGTCGGCGGGACACGATGTTCGGGAGTTGCCCGTCTCGGGAAGAGATCCTCTGCACTACAGCGACCCCTTGGAGCAGCTGATCCGAACCATCCGCGGGTTTCCGGCGCCCGTCATCGCCATGATCGAGGGCAGCGTGTGGGGAGGCGCCTGCGAGGTGTGCTTCACCTGCGACATCCTGGTGGCGACCCACACGGGAACCTTCGCCACCACCCCGGCGAAGATCGGCGTGCCCTACAACACCACCGGGCTGCTCAACCTGCTCAACACGCTCGGCGCGCGCGTGGCGAAGGAGATGCTGTTCACCGGCCTGCCCATCCCTGCGGAGCGGGCGCTCGAGCTGGGGGTTCTGAACCACCTCGTTCCCGTGCACCAGCTGGAAGAGTTCACCTACGGGCTGGCGCGCGAGATCACCCTGAACTCGCCGCTCAGCATCGCCGTGATGAAGGAGCAGCTGCGCATCCTCGAGAACGCCTCGCCGCTCTCGCCCGAGACCTTCGAGCGCATCCAAGGGTTGCGCAGGAAGGTGTACGACAGCAAGGACTACGCCGAGGGCATCCGGGCGTTCCTCGAGAAGCGCAAGCCGGTGTTCACCGGGGAGTGAGCGACTTGCGCATCCGGCGGTGCGGCAGGGTCACCTCCTCGAACGGTTCGCCCTCCACGCGGTATCCGGCCTTGGCGTAGAAACCCACCGCCGTCTCCCGAGCGTGCAGCACGGCCTCTCGGAAGCCCCGAGCGGCCAGCCGCTCCTCGGCGAAGCTCAGCAGGCGCGCTCCCAGCCCGCGGCCTTGTCGGTCGGCGTCGACCGCCATCTGCCGAAGATGGGCCACGCCGCCGCCCAAATCTCGGGCCACCACGCACGCGACGAGCCGGCGACCCTCGAACACCCCGAAGTGCTGCTCGTGCTCCTCGGCCTCCAGCTCCGTCGCCCGGAACCACAGGCCCAGAGGCTCCCGCAGAAGCCTGTAGCGAAGGTCCACCTCCTGCGCGTACTCCCGGCTTCCCCAAGCGATCTCCCTCAGCGTCGTCAAACCGGCTCCCCCTCCTTGCGGCTGGCTAGAACCCTCTCCAGCAGGCCGGGGTCGTCCGCGAGGTCGGCCCGGCGCGCCGCCCTCAGCCACCGGCTCGACCGGTCCCGAAGGCCCTCCTCGGGATCGAGAGCCACCGGATCACCCACCGGCCAGGCCCAAGGCTCCGGCTTTGGCTCCCCGAGCAGGCAGCGCAGCAGCCTGCCTGCCGGAAAACCGGCCGCCCGGCAAGCGTCGAACTCCGCCACGAAGCTCGGCGAGAGCCCTTGAAACCAGAGCCCTCCCTGGTCGTCCTGCACCGCCCGGATCTCGGCCAGTCCGGTGAAACCCAGTCGACGAAGCAGGCCGAGTGCGGCATCGACCAGGGGTGAGCTGTCGGACGCCACCACGACCGTTGCGCGAGCGTCGTCCCTCGGATCCACTTCGGCCTTTTCGTACACCGCCAATCCCATGGCCTCTCCCCGCTGGGCGACGACGGCGCAACCCAGGCGCCGCCCCACCGGAGAGGCGGCCACCCACACGGGGATCCCGCTCGCTCGGGCTTGCAGCAGGGCGTGCGAGGCGGCTTCGGCGAGCTCGTGCTCCCCTGCGCACCGACGCCGCGGCGTCGCGTCGACCGGGCCTTCGGCGAGCACGTCCACCGGGTAGCCGTGCCGCTCCGCGAAGCGCAGGGCGTCGGAGACCACGACGACACGCGACCTATCCGGCGCGCGAAAGCCTGCGCCTCGGGCCACCTCCGCCAGCGCGATCCACGAATCCAGCGGTTCGAAACCGGAGGGATCCCCCAGCGACCGCTCCAAGGCCTGCTCCAATCCTTCGGGCACTCCGGTGGCCTTTCCAGCCCGCATCAGCCGAAGACCCGAGCGCAACAGCGCCGCCGTTGGGCCGTCGCCGGGAACGACCAGGTCGAAGCGCAGCTCGGCGAACGCCGCGGTCAGGCTGCGCAACCGGCTGGTCGCATCCCTTCCCACCAAAGGAAAGCGCCGCTCGGCGTGAGTCGAGCTCTCCACCATCGAGCCGGGTGGGCACAGCGTCGCCACCCGAAAGCCCGCGTCGGCGAGAAGGCGGGCGGATCGGGCGAGCGCCAAACCGTCCCCGAGGCACATCGCGAGGACGCGCGGCGGACCGTCACGGAGCATGCGGAGAGCATTCTACTCCCGCCCATCCGTTGTAGACTGGACGCATGCCGACACGCTCGTTCACCGTGACCGGCGTCGTCCAAGGGGTCGGCTTTCGTTGGTTCACCCAGCGGCTCGGGCGCCGATTGGGCGTTCGCGGATCGGTGTGGAACTCGCCGGACGGCACGGTGCGGGGCCTCGCGAGCCACGACGATGCCGCCGTTCTGGAGCGGTTTCTCTCCGAGCTGACGGGCGGCCCCGGTCGGGTCGACCGGGTTCTAAGCGCCGAGACGTTCGAGAACGTCTCGTGGCCAGACTTCCGCATCGAGTCCGGCTGACTCCGGAATCGCGCCGCTCGAGCCGACAATCGGAGTGGGAGAGTTCCAGCGATGCAGCTCACGACGCGAAAGGCCCTTTGGGTGGCCACCGCCGCCGCGCTACCGATCACTTGGCTCGCGGCGCGAAAGACGATCGCGCGCGCCTTGCGCGGCAAGTCCAGCCCACGGCCGGCCCTGTGGGTCGCCCGTTGCGGCGAGCGGAACGCTCAGTAGTCGACCGGACGGAGGTAGAACTCGCCGATCGCCGACTTGCTGAGCATCGCCGTCGTGGGCAAGCGGCGCTTCCAGTGCGTCGATTCCACCTTGGTGAACACCAGGTCCACCTGGTGCGGGTCGAAGCCCATCTCCTTGAGCTTCGGCGCGGAGAAGCCCTGCGTGAGGTAGTGCAGGATCCGGTCGGCGTCCTGGTAGCGGATGCCGAAGTCCCCCTCGTCGGTCTGTCCCTGGATGAGGTCGGCGCTGGCAGGCTTGTCGACGATGACGGAGGGCACTCCCAGCTCTCGCGCGAGCTGCCAAACCTGCGTCTTGAAGAGATCCCCCAAGGGGTTGATGGGCGGAGAGTCGTCCGCGTGCCACGTGTAGTAGCCGAACAGCCTCTCGCTCTTGTTGCCCGTTCCGATCGGCAGGGCGCCCAGCTTGGCGGCCTGATCGAACAGCACGATCATCCTGCAACGGGCGCAGACATTCCCCACACGAGCCGGCCCGGCCTCCGGCTCGGCGGTTGCGAGGTACCCGTCGACCATCGGCGTGATCTCCACCGTGCGGCTCTGCAGGCCCAGGGCGTCGATCACGAGCTGAGCGTGCTGGAGGCTCTCGGTGGAGGAGATCTTGTAGGGCATGCGGAACGCGAACGTGTTCTCCGGACCGAACGCCCTCGCGCACAGGTAGGCCACCACCGCGGAGTCGACGCCGCCGCTCAGCCCGAGCACTGCACTGGAGATGCCGCGACGCCGCACGCACTCGTCGCGCAGGAAGGCCACTAGCCAGCGGGCGACCAGAGGCGCATCGATGCGCAGGCAGGCGTCGTCCTTGGGATCCAGCCGAGGTGCTCGGAGGACGGGAAGGCTCATGGAAGCAGGATACTCGAGGCGAGGCGGGGTGGCGAAGGCGAGAGCTGCATGGGGTAAAAGCATCGTCAAGACGGCAAGAACCGCCAAGGGCCGATGGTCCCACCGCCATTGGTTCCAGAATTCGGGATGCCGTTCAATGAAGCAAGCGTCGGCGTTCGGAAGCGGGCGCCCAGGAGAAGCTGGATGAGCGGAGCGTTCAAAGCGGTTTTGGCGGTGATCCTGGCCATCGTGGTGTTCCGGATCGTCCTCGTCATCGCTCACGCGGTCCTGAATCTGGTGATCCCGCTCGCCTTCCTGGGCTTGACGGCCTGGCTCCTGTACAAGCTGATCAACCGCACCTTCTCGCCGCCGCAGGGCAGGCCCTTCCACTAGGCCTCGTAGGATTCTCCGTCCCTCCTGGCGAACCGTTCTCCCGATGGTCGCCCTGCTAGCGCTGTTAGCCGCTGGGCTTTGCAACGCCTCGCCGATCGTGCGCGACGCCTACGGTGTTCCCCAAATCCTGGCTCCGACGTGGGAGGAGGCGTTCTTCCACGCCGGCTACGCTGTGGCTGAAGACCGTCTGTGGCAGATGGAGATGAACCGGCGCATCGGCGCCGGCCGGCTGTCGGAGCTGCTCGGGCCGGAGTACCTCGCGGCGGACCGCGAGACGCTGCGCACCGCCTACACTCCCGAAGAGCTGGACCGCCAGTTCCAGTCCCTCTCCTCGCGAAGCCGCGAGGCCTTCGAGAGCTACGCCAAGGGTGTGAACGCCTACATGGAGAAGGCCGCGCGCGAGGGAACGCTCCCGCCGGGCTACCAAGGCACCAAGCCCGAGCCCTGGACCGTTCGGGACAGCGTCGCGATCGCCGTGCGGCTGTTCCGCCTGTTCGGACGGGGCGGGGCAGGCGAGCTGCGCAACCTGGCCGCCCTGACCTACCTGCAAACCCAGCCCTGCAGGGAACGGGCGCTGGACGTGCTGGACGACCTCGCGTGGCAGAACGATCCCGAGGCTCCGACCACGGTCGATCCGGCCGACGACCTGCCTGCGGACAAGCGGCCTTCGTTCCCGAAGTTCTCGAGGGCCGACACCGAAGCCCAGCTGGCGAAGCTGCCCAAGCTCAACCTGCTGGAGCTGCTGCCTGCCCTGAGGCTGGCCGAGCGGGCGGAGGGCGCTTCGGTGGCGGAGCGGCTGGGGCTTCCGAGCCGCACGGGCAGCTACGCGATCGTCGTGGCACCGAAACGCAGCGCCACGGGGGTGCCGTTGCTGGTGGCGGGCCCCCAGATGGGATTCTCGAGGCCCAGCGTCGTGCACGAGATGTCGATCTCGGCTCCGGGGATCGCCGTCGCAGGGATGGACGTGCCGGGCGTTCCCGGCGTGCTGGTGGGCCACACGCTGAAGCTCGCCTGGGCTCTCACGACGAGCGTGGCCGACACGGAGGATGTCGTGTTCCTGGAGGGATCGGGCCCGGACGCCTATCGCTACGGAGGGTCCTCCCGAAAGCTCGAGCGGTTGGCGTTCCAGCTGAGGCCCAAGGGAGCGGCCCCGGAGACCGTCGTCCAAGAGCGCAGCCACTTGGGGCCGATTCTGCTGAGCCTGCGCAACGGCCAGGCCCGGTTCGCCCTGCGGTCCAGCTTTTGGATGAGCGAGCTGGAGTCTTACGACACCCTGATCGGCCTGTACAACGCGAGTTCGGCGAACGAGGTCCTGCGCCTGGCACCGAAGGCCACGATGGGCTTCAACCTGCTCTTCGCCACGACCTCGGGCGACATCGGGTTCGCGTACCTAGGTCGGGTGCCGCTCAGAGCCGAGAGGCTCGACCCGAGGCTTCCGACTCCGGGATCGCCCGACACCGAGTGGCGTGGCGTCCTCCCTTTCGACCGCATGCCGCAGGTCGTCAATCCCGCCTCGGGGTTGCTGACCAACTGGAACAACAAGCCCGCCGCGTGGTGGCCCAACCTCGACACGCCTGTTTGGGGCCGGGTGGACCGGGTCGATCTGATCCGCGAGGCGTTGGGCAGGGACAAGCTGTCCTTGTGGGATCTGGAAGCGGCGCTGTGGACCATCGCCCGGCGGTCCGAGGTCTACGCGAGGCGGCAACCGCTGTGGCGGGCCGCCCTCGTGGGTTTCAGCGGCTCGCCGCTGGAGGCCGACGCGGCGCGCTACCTGACCGCCTTCGACGGCTGGATGGTGGAGGGCAACCCAGCCGCGGCGATCTTTCAAGCGGCGAACGACGAGCTGGTGTCGCTGCTGCTCGAGCCGCACGTCGGCAGCTTGCTGGGCTCCGAAAACCTGCGACGCGTCGCCCAACCGACCTTCTTGCAGAACGCCCTGGGCGGCCGAACCGCGTACGATTATCTGGCGGGTCGCAAGCGCGACGACGTTTTGCGAGAGGCGTTCCAACGGGCGGTGGCCAAGCTGTCCACCCAGGCCGGAAACGACCCCGCGCTGTGGCGGTACACCCCGGGAGCGATCCGGTCCACCGAGCCAGCGGTGCCCTACGGCAACCGGGGCACGTTTCTGCAGATCGTCGAGTTGCGCCCTTTGCCGCGCGGGCGCACGGTGGCCCCGCCCGGAGTCGCCGAATCCGGCCCTCACTCCAACGACCAGACTCCTCTGGCGGAAGGCTGGCGGTACAAGCCCATCGCGATCCGGCCTTGACCCTTGCGTAGCCTCGGCGCAAGGCGGTATAAAGAGCGCTTGGACGCCCCGGTCGTCTAGCGGTTCAGGACATCGCCCTCTCACGGCGAAGATCGCGGGTTCGAATCCCGTCCGGGGTACCAAGCCTCCCTCCCGACATCGCGAACGTTCGGCGCCTTCCGACGTAGGATCCCTCGGATGAAGCCGGTGGTGCTGTACGACGGCGACTGCGCCTTCTGCCGGAGGGCGATCGCCTGCCTGTTGCGCCTGCCCCGCTCTTCACGGGTCGTCTGCCTCCCCCGCGACGCCCCAGAAGCCGCGAACCTTCTGCAGGGCCGCGCCCGCGCCGACAGCCTCCTGTTGAGGGACGGGGACGGCTGGCACGAGGGTTCCGAGGCCGTGCTGCGGGCGGCGCGCCACGCCGGACTGCACCCCGCGCTCCTGCTTCCTTTGCTTCTCGCTCCCCGCTCCCTCCGCGAATCCGTCTACCGCGTCATCGCGCGGAACCGCCACCGCCTCTGCCGGGGCGGCGCCTGCGAGCCTCCAAAGCTGGACCGGAAGTCCCACGGGTAGACTCCCGGTCAAGCGGGCGAACCGTGCCGATACGGTGGCCCCCGGAGGAAAGATGGCTGTTCGCATCACGGATCTCAAGGCAATCGAAATCCTCGACTCCCGCGGCAACCCCACGGTTCGGGCGTTCCTCGCGCTGAGCGACGGGACGAGCGTGTCGGCTTCGGTGCCTTCGGGCGCATCGACCGGCGAGAACGAGGCTGTCGAGCTGCGCGACGGCGACAAGAAGCGGTACCTGGGCAAGGGCGTGCTGCAGGCCGTCCGCAACGTGAACGAGGTGATCGCCCCGAAGGTGGTCGGCATGGACCCGACCAAGCAGACCGAGCTGGACCTGCTGATGATCGAGCTGGACGGCACCCCGAACAAGGGCAAGCTCGGCGCGAACGCGATCTTGGCGGTGTCGATGGCCGCCGCCAAGGCCGCGGCGCAGTCGAGCGGACTTCCGCTGTACGCCTACCTCGGCGGCCCATGCGCGAACACCCTGCCGGCACCGATGATGAACATCCTCAACGGCGGCAAGCACGCCGAGAACAGCGTCGACTTTCAGGAGTTCATGGTCATGCCCCTGGGAGCTCCGTCGTTCTCCGAGGCTCTGAGGGCCGGCGCCGAGACGTTCCACGCTCTCAAGTCGCTGCTCAAGAAGCGCGGCTACGAGGTCGGCGTGGGCGACGAAGGCGGCTTCGCTCCGAACCTGAAGTCGAACGAAGAGGCGGTCGAGGTGATCCTGGAGGCGATCCGGGCGGCCGGCTACGAGCCCGGCAAGGACGTTTCCCTCGCTCTCGACCCCGCGGCGAGCTCCTTCTTCCAGAACGGCAAGTACGTGCTGTCCAAGTCGGGAGAGGGGGAGAAGACCACCGACGAGATGATCGAACTGTGGGCCAAGTGGGTCGAAACCTACCCGATCGTCTCGCTGGAGGACGGCCTCGACGAGAACGACTGGAGCGGCTTCCAGAAGCTCACCGGGCGCATCGGCGACAAGGTGCAGATCGTGGGCGACGACATCTTCGTCACGAACACGGCGTTCGTGCAGCGGGGCATCGCCGAGCGGGCCGCGAACTCGGTGCTGATCAAGCTGAACCAGATCGGAACCGTGACGGAGACCGTGCGGACGATCGAGATGTGCCGCAAGGCGGGCTGGAACTACGTGATCAGCCACCGCTCCGGCGAGACCGAGGACGCGTTCATGGCCGACTTCGCCGTGGCGATGGGCGGCGCCCAGATCAAGACGGGCTCGGCCTGCCGCAGCGAGCGCATCGCCAAATACAACCGGTTGCTCGAGATCGAGTTCGAGCTCGGGCGCGCGGCCACCTACGGCGGCGCGCTGTAGCGGCATCGACCGAGAGCGCCCCAGGGCGGCCCGGCGCCAAGGCGCCGGGCCGCCCTGGCGTCAGGCTCACTCCACGGCGGTGATCGCCAGCAGCGCGGGAACCCCGAACCGAGGGCCGGGCCCGTACAGCAGATCGATCGCCGCGATGGCCACCTCGGGCCGTGGGTTGTTCCACTGGAAGAGGTACGCGACGGCGTGCTCCTGCGAGTCCGCGTACGGCTTCGTCCACGCGACCGCCGCCTCGGGCAACGGCTCGGGCTTGCGCACCGAGAACGGCCCGATGTTGCGCCCGGCTACCAACGGCACCTCGATCGTCTGACCGTCCGCGAAGCGGATGCGATAGCGTCCCACCTCGGCGGACACGCCGTTGCGCCGCTCCTCGTCGCTCGGCTGGCGATCCACGCGGGCCGTGTGCACGAAGAACAGCGCCGCGGCCTTGCGGCCGACCGGGATCCCCTCCACGCTCTCCGGAGGGTTGTTCGGCACGCCAGGACCTCCCAGCATCACGCACTCCGGCACGGGAGAGGTGCGGAACTCGAACACGTCGAACGGCACGCCACCGAACACCTGGCGCCCCGACGGGAAGTCCGCGAAGGTGCGGCTCGGGTCGCCGAACCAACCCCGTTGGTTGCGGAACTGGTTCGCCTGCTTGGAAAGGTCGATCGAAGCGTAGCGGTTCCCCGCGGCGCCCGCCACCACGGTCCGATCGCCGCCGAACGCGGCGCCCAGGTTCCGCAGGATGCCAGCAAGGATGTTGCGCTTCTTCACGGCGTTCTCCGGCACCGACTCGGTGCTCTGGAAGCGCAAGTTGCACAGCACGGCCTGGCCCTTGCCGATCGAGTACCGCACGATGCCCCCGGTCACGTCCACAGGATGCACGCGCGACCAGATCTTAGGGTCTCTTCGCACGAACAGCCGCACGTTGTCGATCCCCACGACGTTCTGGGTGGCGGACGGAACGCGAACCCAGTCGGCGATCCTCAGGAGCACCCGGCTGGCGGTGCGGGGCGGATCGATCTTCAGCGTCTGAGGTTCGATGTTCGGCTGTACGCTGTAGGCCAAGGCGTCCTTGCCGTCGAACACCAGCTCGATGCGGTTGACGAGATGGTAGTAGCCGTTGCCGATCCACTCCATCCCGGTGAACGTCAGCGGCTTGGGCCATCGGAACTCGACCTCCGGCTTTTGCTGGGGCAGGCCGAACGAGTAGATGTACTTCCAACCGTCCGCGGAAACCATGCCGTTCACGATGTTCTCGAAGCCCGGCGGGATGCCGAAGGACGCCACCTCGTCCGTGTCCACCACGGCGTGGAACACGTCGTCCGCGATCCACATGTCCGAGGTCCACTCGAACAGGCGCTCGGAGGAGAGCATCGCGATGTCGCCGGTGCCGATGCCGACGGCCAGCGGGTCTCGCGGCATGCGCCATCCGGTGCGCTCTCTGCGGAACGGGCGCACCAGGTGCGGCACTCCGACCACCTTGGCGTAGGCGTCCGCACCCTCCGGAGTCAGCCCGTTCAGCAGCAGCGTGCCTCCCGCGTCGAAGAAGGCGGCCAGATCCTTGGGATGGCCCGCCAGCTCTGCCAGGGTCTTGGGATCCGCCGACACCACGGCGATCCGCCTCCCCGGCGGGCGGATCGCGGCGAGCGCCGAGGGAACGTCCTGGAACGACACCCCGATCGAGCGCACGGCTTGGTGCAACTGCTGGTTCGGGCCTGCGAACAGCACCAGAGGAACGGTGAGCTTGCGGTAGGTGGCGGCGTGCAGCAGCAGGTTGGCCAGCAACCGGGACGCCGGGGCGTGGCCCAGGTTCGCGCCCACCTTCAGCTGGCACACCAGCAGGACGCTCGGCCCGACAGGCACCTCCAGCAACGGGCTGTACCGCAGACGCTCGTGGGCCTGCACGAGCGATCTGGCCCCCTGAGTGGGTTTCACGTAGGCCTTCTCGAACGACCATCCGTCCGACGGCCACGCGGTGAGGTCCCTGCTCTCAAGACCGTCCAGCGCGGGATGGGTAGGGTTCTCGATGAACGCAAACGCCCCTCGGCGATCCGTGGTCTCCACAGGCACGGGCAGGCCCTGCACGCGCAGAGGGTTCTGTTGCTCCAGCACCACCACGCGCACTCCTCCGAGCGCGAGCGCGGCCAGGTCGGGCCGAACGCTGGAACCCTCGTCCAAAGCGTTCGGTCCCACCACCAGGACCGAAACGCTCTTGGGCACCGACGCGGGGCCCCGCACGGACAGCGGTTCCAGGCCATGGGCGCGCAGCCAAGCCGACACCCTGCCGGAAGGATCCCAGACCGCGAGCGATCCCTTGGGCAACGCCGCCTTCAGCTTAGGGTCCAGCAAGGAGGAGGACGGCAGCACCGACACCGGCTTGCGGTCGTCGAACACCGTCTGGCCGCCCGCAGAGAGCCGCAGACGCCACACGCCCTCGGTCCTGCGCTGGACCTTCGGCAGACGCAGCTCCATCCTCACCGTCTCGGCCTCACCCGGAGGCACCCGAAGCTCGCGGATCTGACGATCCTGCACCTCACCGCCGAACGACAGTTCGGCCGTGAGGGTCAGCGGCTCCGAACGGCGGGAATCGTTGAACACCCTCAGGGTTCTTCCGACCTTCTGCCCCGCCCCGAAGGTCCAGTCGTACTCCCGACAGAACACGGCCCGCTCGGCGTTGGAGATCCACTTGCCGAATTGCGCGCCCTCGTCCCCGACCCACAGGTGCCAGAAGGCGTAGTGGTCGGCCCACCGGTAGCCCTCGTTCAGCATCCTCTGCACCAGAGCGATGCCTCGGTGCGCCGCCGCTTTGCCCGCGAACGCGTCCTCGCCTTGGATCCAAGCGTAGTCGGCCGGGTTGATGCCCGCCGCGTAGAAATCCTCTCCGATGTAGCGGGGACGCCGCTGGTCCCACTGCCATCGACCCCGGCCGCCTCCCGTCACGAACGGATCGAAGGCGAGCGCCGGGTAGCGGCTCGGTTCGTTGGTGTACACGTAGTGGTCGCCGTGCACGGGATAGGAGTTGTCCTTGGCCGCGCCTCCTCCGTCGACCATCCACAGGCGGGTGGGGTCCGCTCTCAGCACAGCGTCGCCCACGCGCCTGACCTCGGCCTCGAACTGATCCATCAGCCCGCCGTACAGGTTGATGCAGTTGATGTACAGCCATTCGTTCTCGAGCGACCAGACGTGGATCGAGGGGTGGTTTCTCTCGGCGCGCACCTGCCCGACCATTTGGTCCAGCCAGTGGCGCATCAGCTCCATCTTGATCTCGGAGCGGTAGAGCTCCCGGAGGATGGGATCGTTCTCGACGGCCATGTAGCCGATCATTTGCCCGTCGAGGATGCCGCTGCGACGAACCACCACGCCGTTGCGGTCGCACCAGCGCAGGGCCTCCTCCATCGGCATGCCCTTCCAGCGATAGCCTCCTCCCTGCGAGACTCCGGCCATCCGCATGAACCTCTGGCCCGAGCGGCGATAGTTGGCCAGCCATTCCTCCGGCGTCTCCCCTTGGGTGAGCTCCGCCCAGCCCTTCCAGCGCACTCCGTTGAGGAACCAGTGCTTGCCCCGCACGGTCCACTCGCGGAAGCCGAACTCCGTGTCCACCCGGTCGGTCGCTCGTCCGTCGCGCAGCACCGTGGTGCGCAGCAGGACCATCTGGGGGTCGTCCGGCCACCAGAGGCGCGGGTTCTCCCATTTCCCCGTGACCACCGCCTTGCCCTCGGCGTCGGTCGGCACCGTGCCCAAGGCCGCCAAGATCTGCCCGCTGACTGGGTCCACGACATCGCAACGCACCTGCGCCGGGCCGTTGGCGACCTGCACCTCGGCCGTGACCGTGCCGTCCGAGACCTTGGGTTGGACGAAAACGTCCTGCACGAAGGAGGGGCCGGTCACGGTCAGTTCCGGCGTCTCCAAGATCCCCGAGTAGAAGGCGTTCCAAATGGGGTACGCGAGGTCTTGGAACCCCTGGCGCGTCACCTCGAGCGGAAGGTTGAACTTGCGCCGCAGCTTCATGGGATCGTTCGGGCTCGCGGAATAGCCGTACCAAGCGTCGCGGATGCCCACGAGAAGCTCGTTCTCGCCGGGCCGCACGGCCTTGGAGACATCGAGCTGGAAAGGCACGAACGGATCCTTGCCGAAGCCGCACAGCACGCCGTTCACGTAGACGGTCGTGTTCAGGTTGTTCAGAGGGAACCGCAGCAGCACGCTGCCGCCGGCGAAGTCCGCGGGCAGGCGGAACCGAGTGCGGTACCAAAGGCGGTGGGCGAACATCAGGTCCGGTCGAGACGCGTTGCGGTCGCTCGGAACCGGGATGGCCGTCCAGAAAGCCTCCTTCGGCGGGTCGCGCATCGGCTCCGCCACGGGCCCGGGAAGCTGCTCGTCGCCGCGAGCGACCTCCCATAGCCCTTCGAGCCTCACGCTCGCCCTCATCCCCGGTTGGGGAGCCTTGGCCTCGAAGACCGTCTGCGCCGCCGTGCGGTCTTGCTCGCTGGGAGCCGCTTGGCCCGGCTTGCGCGGCCCATTGGGGAGGAACGGTCCCGGCGTCGCCACGATCGCGTCCACCGCGAACAGCAGGCCGTTGTTCTCGCCGCGCTCGTTCTTGCGTTGCAGCACCTCGAGCTCGAGGCGCTGGCGCCCGCTCTCCAACCGAACGTCGCCCAGCTTGAGCCAGGCCACCTCGACCCAGAAGTCGATCGGCATGAGGTCGCTGGTCAGCTCGTCCGGCGACACTTCCTTCCAAGGCCCGCCGTTGAGCCGCCAGCGGAACGGCGATCGGGCGAACTCGTACCCGAGCCTCAGCCACAGCTCGTTGCTGCCGGGAGCCGGGGCGTCGAACTCGTAGGCTAGTTGGACGGGAGCGGCGTTGCGGTCGTCCGTAGACACCAGAGCCCACTGCTGTTCCGACAGCAACTCCTTCCTTCCCCAGCCAGCCACGTTCGGCCGGACGGACGCGGATGCGAACGCCTCCCCTTCGATCCAAGCGTGCGGCGGCGCCTGATGGACCAAGGCGGAGCCTGCGAGGGCGATGGGCAGGAGACAGGGTGCGAGCCACGGAGCGAATCCCCTCATGCCTGCAAGTATAGGCGTTAACCAACGCCGAGAGGCGCGTGGTAACGTGTTCCTGGAGCGAGATGGGATTTTCTCAGGATCGAAAACTTCTTCGGGAGCTAGCGCTGCAGGTGGCGGAAATCGCGGCTCTGCCCGTCCAGGAGGAGAAGCGGAGGCTGTGGCGGAAGCTCAACGGTCTGCAGATGGAGCGACCGATGGTGATGGTCGACCAAGTCTGTTGGAACGAGCTGGAGCAGACTGGCGAGCTAACGCTGCTGTGCGAGGATCCGGAGCTGAGGGCATACGAGCGCGAGCTGCGACGCACCCTCTACCAGTGGAGGCACTTCCCCGTCGACCGGGTGGTGGAGCCCTATCTCGACGTGCCGATGGCCATCCGCAACACCGGCTTCGGCGTGCAGGTGATCGAGGAAACCGCTTCGATCGACCCGACGAGCGACGTGCTCGGCCACATCTACCGCTGCCAGTTCGAGACCGAGGAGGACCTCGAGAAGATCCAAACCCCCGCCGTCTCGCACGACGCGGAGGAGACCCAGAGGCGCCTCGCGAAGGCCCAAGAAGTGTTCGACGGCACCTTGGAGGTGCGAGCCAAGGGGTGCGACCCCTACCTCTCGCTGTGGGATCCGATCAGCACTTGGGTCGGCGTGGAGAACACGCTGCTCTACCTGGTTGATCGCCCGGAGTACATGCATCGGCTCGTCGGCCGCATGACCGAGGGCTATCTGGCGATGCTGGACCAGCTCGAGGAGGGCGGTCTGCTGTGCCAGCCGCAACCGATCATCCACTGCACCGGCGCGTACACGGACGAGTTGCCGAAGGAGGGATACAACCCAGAGAGGCCGCGCTGCCGGGACCTGTGGATGTTCGGCCTGGCGCAGATCCTCGGCTCCGTCTCGCCACGGATGTTCGAGGAGTTCGAGGTGGCCTACGCTTCCAGGATCTGCGAGCGTTTCGGCCTGGTCTACTACGGGTGCTGCGACCCACTCGACGGAAAGATGGCGGAGGTCCGCAAGATCCCGAACGTGCGGAAGGTCTCCATGTCCCCCTGGGTGGACCAAGAGCGCGGAGCGGAGCAGATCGGGAGAGACTTCGTGTTCTCGCGGAAGCCCAACCCCGCCCTTCTGGCCACCGACTCGTTCGATGAGGAAGCGATCCGCCGCGACCTCCAGACAACCATCGACGTTTGTCGGAGGCACGGTTGCCCCCTTGAGATCATCCAGAAGGACATCTCGACCATTCGGTACGAGCCGCGCCGCCTGGACGAGTGGGCCCGCATCGCCATGGAGATCGTGCAGGCCTGAGCGAACCTCTGCTGGAGAGGCTGGGGCTTTCCCGTCGCAGTCCTAGGTCCACCCGCGTTTTCGCCTCCATGTTGCCTATTCTGGCGTAAGATGTGTCTAGACATTTGATTGCCATCAACGGTCTACAAAGGATTGGTCTAGACAAATCGTGCAGACGGAACGACTATCGCAGAAGGGCGGCGCGCGTCCGGCACACGCGCAGATCCGGGAGGCGATCCTCGAGCAGGTGCGCTCGGGGGCTCTGCGGCCCGGCGAACGGCTACCCAGCGAGCCCGAGATCGCCGAGCGCTTCGGCGTCAGCCGCATGACCGCGAACAAGGCGATCCTCGCGCTGGTTCAAGACGGCTGGCTGGTTCGCGAGAAGGGGCGGGGCACGTTCGTGGCCGAGAGCCCTGGCATCGCGGAAGGCCAGGTGTGCCGAGTGGTCGTCCCCGTCGACTCCTTGGGGGCCATCGGCGACGTGTACTTCGGCACGCTGTACTGGCAGCTGCAGCAGAGGCTCCAGCAGCACTCGGTGCGCGTGGACATACGGCCTCTCCAGGGCGGGCTGGCGGACGCTGCGACCGAGCCCTCGCCCGCCGGCTACATCGTCATCGACCCTCCCGAGTCCGCCCTGCCGGTTTTCGCCGATCTCCGTTGCACGGGACGTCCCGTGGTGTTGCTCGGTTGCTCGTGGAACTACCCCGGCTTGTCGTTCGTGGACAGCGACAATCTGCTCGGGGGGCTCATGGCCGCCAACCACCTCATCGAGCTCGGGCACAAGGAAACGATGTTCCTCGGCGGTTGTCCGTCGGACTCGAACACGCGCGAGCGTCTCCGCGGCTTCCGCATCGCCCTCAAGTCGCGCGGCCTCGATCTGCCGGAGGAGCGCATCGTGGTGATGGACGCCGCCTGGGGAATCGACGAGCCGACCGAGGCCCTTCTCGAGTCCATCCTCTCCGCCGTCGGCCGTCCCACGGCCGTGTTCGCGGCCGGACCGAAGATCGCCTTCGCCCTCCTCGGCATCACCCAGCGCCTGGGGTTGCGGTGCCCCGACGACCTGTCGATCGTCGCATATGACGATCCTGACTTCATCCGGCTCTCCTATCCCCCCATGACCACCATCCGGCAGCCGCTGGAGGCGATGGCTGCCTTGGCGGCGGACATCCTCCTCGAGGGTCTGGTTTCCGGCAGGGTGGAGAGCCGCCGTCACATCCTCGACCCCGAATTCGTTCCGAGGGGGACCACGAGCGTGCCCCCAAGTTCATAGGAGAAAGACCCAACTCATGAAACGAGCCTTCACCCTCATCGAGCTCCTGGTCGTGATCGCGATCATCGCAATCCTGGCCGCCATCCTCTTCCCGGTGTTCGCCCAGGCCAAGCTCTCGGCCAAGCGGACGCAGGACCTGTCGAACGTGAAGCAACTGGCCCTGGGCCACCTGATGTACTCCTCCGACAACGACGACACGTTCCTGTCGTTCCCCTACGCGGGACGGTGGAGCTCGCCGAGCTACCCCAATCCGGGGGACTTCTTCGAGCGACCGTTCTGGAGCGACATCCTGATGCCCTACGTGAAGTCGAAGGGCCTCTTCTCGACGGCCACGAACGGAGACATCCTTTACGGTCCCGGCGGCTACCTGTATCCCGGGCAGCTCAACGCCGCCGACACCGACGTGACGCGCCGCTATCGCGTCACCTACGCGCTGAACCACATGATCTCCCGCGCGGACTTTGGTCCGCTCAGCCCGGGAGCGACCAGCACGACCTCCGTCGACGTGCCCGCGGAGATCGCCATGCTCGGCCCGTCGCAGTACGCTTGGACGTACTCCTCCTGCCAGACCGAGAACAACGAGACCAAGTGGTTCTGGAACATCAGCACGGGCGGCTGGGGCTACGAGCTGTTCGGCGCGATGAACAACCGCAACGCCATCGCGACCAGCGGTGGTTTCAACGGCGGCGCGAACTTCGCCTTCGTCGACGGCCACGCCTCGTTCGCCAAGGCTGTGGTGATGGGCAAGCTCGGCAACCTGAACGACACCGTCTCCGGCCTGTTCTCCGGCTACTTCCCGAAGGTGAAGACCAGCAACAAGGGCGCTCCCCTGGGCACGTGCCCGTGGGACGTGCCGCCCGGAACGGCGGGCTTCGCCTACTGAACCCAATCCATCCAAGGAGCCGCGGGAGGGGCCCCGGCCCAGGGGCCCCACCGCCTTCCCGAAGGAATCGCGATGAAGTCCGAGGTCCCGAAGCCCGTGATCGCAACAGTCCTGGCTCTGTTGCTGCTGGCGATCGGTTGGATCGCATGGAGCCAGTTCAAGCCCACGGACTCCACAAAGGTCCGTCCCGACGACTACACGATGGAGCCTGGCGAGTATCGCCAGAAGCTGATCGAGCAAGGAAAGGTGTCGCCATGAGGTTCTGGAACGTTCTGCTCGCCCTGACGATGCTGCTCGTCGCCGCCGCCTGCTCCGGAGGCTCGGAGGAGAAGGCGGGAGCCCCCGTGAAGGAGGGCGACTACGCCGCCGAACCGGGAAACGCCGCGCAGACGCGGTAGCCCCGACTCAGTAGCCGCGCTCCAGGTCGACCTGGTTCGCCGTCCAATCGCCCGCGCTCAGTCGGCGCAACAAACGGGCCAGCTCCCGGAAGCGGTGGGTGTCGATGCCCTCGGCCCATCCGCCGCAGTGGGGCGTCATCGCCACGTTCTCCAGCTCGTGGAACGGCAGCGAGGAAGGCGCGCCGCGATCGCCGCCGGGCGGGTAGTTCCACCACACGTCCAAACCGGCCCCCCAGATCCGTCCCTCGGCCAGCGCCCGGTAGAGCGCCGACTCGTCGAACACGGGGCCCCGCCCGACGTTCACCACAATCGCGTGCGGCGGCAGAGCCGCCAGCTCCCGCTCCCCCATCAGCCCTTCCGTCTCCGGCGTGAGGGGAAGCGAGCAGAGCACGGCGTCCGCACTGCGCAGCAGCCGACCCAGTTCCCCCACACCATGGACCCACTGTGGGTCGTCGGGAAGCCGCCGCCTTCTCACGGCTGCCACGCGCATGCCCAGGGCGCGGCAGATGCGGGCGATCCTGCGGCCGATCGCGCCGTAGCCGAGCACCAACGCCGTGCCACCCTGCAGGAGCCTCGCCGAAGCAGCCCTCCCTCGGTGGCCCCAGTCGCCCTGCCGAAGGGCGCGGTCTCGCGGAACGACGCTCTTGGCGACGGCCAGCAGCAGCGCGACCGCCATCTCTGCGGTCGCGCCCGCGTTGTGGTGGAGGTTGTGCAGGCTCAAGCCCGGAGTGGAACGAACCTCCTGAATCAGCTCCCGGCTGGGACCGGCCCAAGGCACCACCACCGCGCGCAACCTCGGCAGCGCCGCGGCGACGGCGCCCCTGAAGCCGGAGCCCACCCAGACCTCGGTGGAGGGATCCGGGCGGTCTCCGAACGTCCAATCGGCGAACCGGCGCGTGGCTCGGCGAAGGGCCTCCTGATGGGATTCGCTCCAAGTTCCGCCACCGTGGACTTTCAACACGCGGCAAGCATGGCACAGCCTGCCGGGTAGCATGGCGCGGAGACCCAAAGGACCATGAACGCCTTGTTGCTGGTCGCGGCCGCATCCCTGACGCAGGAGCCCCCCAAGCCGGTGATGCGCGACTTCATTGGGCTGAACGTGCACACCGTGCTCTTCAAACCGGAGGTGTACAAGCCGGTGGCGCGCCTCTTGCGCAACTACCATCCCGTGGGATGGGACCTAGGGGACTCCCCGGCGAATCCGACCGTGTTTCCGTCCGCCCGGAACGGCGTCCAGTGGGAGCAGCTTTACGGGTCGTGGAAGAAGGAGGGCTACGATGTGCACGCCACGCTGATGTTCGAGGAGCTGCCTCCGGTGAAGTGGAGCGACCCCGAACGGGACGCCTTCGCCTACGGCTTCTGCTTCGCGCGCTGGTTCGGCCCTTCGAGCCCTTCCGGCCTCGTCTCCTCGGTCGAGATCGGCAACGAGCCCGGCGAGTTCGACGACGCCCTGTACGCGCGCGTCTTCCAAGCCATGGCCGAGGGAATCCGCAAGGCGGATCCGAAGCTCCGAATCGCCACCTGCGCCTCCACCCACCGCGCCAGCCACCGCTACGCCAAGACCCTTCGGATCTTCGAGGCGTTTCCGCGGCTCGTCGACGTGGTCACCGTGCACACCTATCCGTTTCTGGAGCAGTACCCGACGTGGCGGCGCAGCCATCCCGAGGACGAACGCCTGAGCTATCTCGCGGACGTTCGCGAGGTGATCGCTTGGCGCGATCGGCACGCGCCTGGCAGGCCCGTGTGGGTCACCGAATTCGGCTACGACGCCTCGACCCGCAAGCCCGACCCCAACAGGGAGTTCGCCCGTTGGGAGGACGTGTCGGACGAGCAACAGGCGCGCTTCGTCGTTCGGAGCTTTCTGCTCTTGGCCGCCCTGGACGTGCGCCGAGCCTACCTCTACTGGTTCAACGATGACGACGAACCCCAGCTGCACGGCTCCTCGGGCCTGACGAGGCGCTACGAGCCCAAGCCCGCGTTCCACGCCGTGGCGCACCTGCTGGCCACGCTGGGGGACTACCGCTTCGTCCGAAAGGTATCGGAAAGGAGAAACGACCTGTACGTGTACGAGTTCGCCAAGGCCGAGGATCCGTCCGCCATGGCTTGGGTGGCTTGGTGCGCCACCGGCTCGGGCCAACGCGCGGCAACCCGCCTTCCGGCGATTCCCGGCAAGCTCGAGAGCGTCCAACGGATGCCGTTGGTACCGGGGCCATGGAAGAGCGAACCAGGGCCCCCGCCGAGCATCGGCGAGGACCCCGTCTACCTCTTTTGGCGCAAGCGCTAGCTCAGAACCACGCGCGCGGACGGGTCTTTGTTGACCACGATGCCCAGAATCCGCGCCTTGGTCATCTTCAGGGTGGAGATCGCCTCGCGCATGTCGTCCTTCTTGGGCCCACCGACCTTCGTGACGAACAGCACCATGCCGACGATCGCCGCCAAGGCCTGCGAGTCCGCTAGCGCGAAGCTGCTCACGGTGTCGTAGATCACCACGTCGGCCATGCCGGTCAGAGCCTCGTGCGTGTGCTTCATGGCGTCGGAGGCGATCAGGCCGGAGGGGTTGCTGGGCAGCGTACCGGCAGGAACCACCCTGAGGTTCTGGATCGGGGAATCCTGGATGACCTCCTCGATCGTCTTCTCTCCCGTCAGCACCTCGGTGAGGCCGGGCACCTGGTCCACTCCGAACGACCGGTGGACGGTCGGCATGCGGAGGTTGGCGTCCACCAGGATGACCGACTTTCCATCGAGCGCCATGGCGGTGGCGAGGTTCGCGGCGACCACCGACTTGCCCTCGCCAGCGAAGGTGCTCGTGATCATGACCGCCTTGAGGTCGTTGTACGGCATCACCGCGGTCGGGTGGAAGTCGCCGTCGAACACGGTTTCCACGTCCTCTGCGGCACGCACCAAGCCTGTGCCGTTCTTGTGGTACTCGTGCGCCAAGGCCATGTTGCTGCGCAACAACCGGTAGCGGTCCAGGGCGAGCGGGTCTCCGCTGCGGGCGACCAACGGGCTGGCGCGCTTGATCACGGGCAGGCGGGCCAGGATGTCCAAGCCGGAGACGTACTTGGCGTCGCGGTCCGATGCCACGCGGTCCTGCAGCGTGTCGCGGGCCATCGCCAGCATCAGGCCGAACACCAAGCCGAACAGAGCCCCGACGATCAGGTTCATCTGCGGCTTCGGCGCGATCTTCACCGGCTCGGACGCGGCCATCACGACGCTGACCGGGGTCTTTAAGGCGTTGTCGCGCAGCGTCAGATCGTCCACCGTGGCGGTCAGCCGCCGAATGGTCTGTTCCCTCTCGAGCACCTTGGACTCTAGGGCGGCCTGCTGCTTGGCGAGGCCCTGCATCGACATCAGGCTGCTGCTCCGGCGCGCGGCTTGGCTCTGGGCTGAGCTGAGCTGGGCCCTCGCCGACTTCAGCTCGGCTCTGGCCGCGACGATCTGAGCGTCGAGAGCGTCGAGCTGCGGGTTCTTGACCGATGGCTTGACGAGCAGGCGCTTCTGCAGGTTCTCGATGTACTGCCGTTGCGAGGCGATCTGCTCGTCGATCTTGCGAACCGCCAGGCTGTTCTCCGTGTAGGTCAGCAACAGCTGGCGGCGCGACGCCAGCAACCGGTCCAGGTTGCCCTTCTCCTGCTCCAGCTCGGCCGTGCTCTGCACGGTCGAGGGTTGCTCGATCATCTGGGGCAGCGACGCCCTCTGAAGCTCCAGCTCCTGTAGGCGCGCTAGGGCGGCCTGCACGGCGGTCTCCGCCTGCGCCACCTGGGCCTGCGCGGCGCTGTCGAAGCTCACGCGGATGCCCATTTCGGTGTTCGAGTCGACCACGTTGTAGCGCTTGCGGAAGTTGACCAGCTCGGTCTGGGCCTTGGCGAGCTCGGCGTTCTCCTCTTGGATCCGTCGGTTGAGGTAGGCGATGGCCCGACTCAGCGCGTCCCTCTGCCGACTCTGGATGTACCGGCCGAACACGGTCGGCAGAGCGTCCGCGAGCTTCTTCGTGTGCTCAGGGTTCTGCGAGTCGACGTTGATCTCTAGAACGCCCGTGTCTCCGATCGACTTCACGTCGACCGACGGCGCCGACTCCAGCTGGCCCTGCGTCTGCGGCGGCAGCAATTGGGCCTGAACGGCGGCGTCGTTCAGGATCTGCGGGCTCTGCATGATTTGGATCTGCGTCGGAACGTCGAAGATCGCCTCTTGGTAAGAAATGATGCTGAGCGGATCGCCCTGTCCGCCGCTCCGCGCGGGGTTGTTCTCGATCAGCACTCGCGCCGTGCTGCGGTACTTCGCCGGCTGGGTGGCGGTGTACGCCGCGGCGAGGGCCACGAAGAGCACCACCGTGATCAACGTGAGCGGCCATTGACGCTTGAAAATGCCGACCAAGTCCCGGAAGGAGAGGTCGCCCGAGTAGTGCTCCTGCAGTTCGTGCTTCATGAATCCGTCGCGACTGTCTTGGTTCGCTGTGACCCGGCTCGAGCAAGATCCGTGCCGAAACCGCCGGCCTCATGCCGTTCGTCCCCACCATACCGGAGCAGGCAAGCGAGCGGCAGGCAGGTGCCTATCGTGTTTTCGGCATCCGGTTCTTGGAACCACAGACAGGTGCTTCGGGTTCCCTCACTGGGACCGCAGCAGCCTCACGCCGAAGACCCCGCCGGCCCAGCGCCCAGGGTGCGCGGCGAACCGCACCCGCACCAAATCCTTCCCTTGGGTGAGCTCGGCGGGGATCGGGTAAGCCACGTCCACGAAGCGCCGCCCGAAGCGGCCGTCGAGCCTCTCGGTGGCGACCTTCGCACCGTCCACCAGGATGTCGAACTCCCGGCCTCCCGAGTCGGCTCCCCAATACGTGACCAGCAGCTCGCACCGAATCTGCGGATCGACCCTTAGGGCGAACTCGAACCAGCCGCCGTCGGTGGCGTGACGCCACTTGCGGCCCATGGCCTCGCCCGCCGAGGTGTTCTCGCCGGTCAACCCGTGGTCCCGCTCGGGCTGCATCTCGCCGATGCGCAGCTCGTCCACGGTGCGCGCGGCGAGCTCCGCCTTGCGGCGCTCCTCGGCCCGGTACGCCTCTTCTCGCTCGACCCACTGCGCTTCGGTGAAGCCGTCGAAATACACGATCGTGCGCTCATGGACCAGCTCGTAGAAGGGCCTCAGCGTCAGGTCTTCCGGCCTTCCGACCGCCACGGTTCGGAACGACAGTTGCGAACCCGGCTGGCGCCGCAGCCACTCGGACACCGGGCTGCCTCCGGTCACCAGCACGGGAATCCGCTCCAGCGCCGGGCCTCGGCCCAGATCGGCGGCAAGCACCACCGGGCCGTAGAGGACGGCGAAGCGGTTGGGGTTGTCCGGCGTGGGTTCGATCCGGGGCTCCAGCGGGAGGTCGAACTGCAGCACGTCTCCCGCGCGCCACTCGCGAGCCACGGCCACGTAGGCCCCGGCTTGGGGCGACACCGCGGCCTCTCGGCCGTTGACGAGCAGCCTCAGCGGCGCCTTCGCCCAGGCGGGATGCCGCACCAGCACCTCCAGACGTCTCGGCCCGCCCTCGGTCACCGTCAGGCGCACCCTGCCGGACCGAGGCAGGTCCGCATCGAGCCGAAACGACAGCGCCGCCTGGCGGAATCGCAGCGTGGAGGGCACGAACTGGTGCACGTACAGCCGACCGCCGCCCTCGTGGCCGTAGAGGTACCAGCCGTAGCGGGCGTGGTTCTCCATGCCCGTTCCGACGCAACAGGTGAAGTCGGAAAACGGACGGTTGTAGCTGCGCGCCGTGCCCGGCTGCAGACTGACGTAGTAGGTCACGCCGCCGTCCTCATAGTTGGTCGAGGCCAGCATGTGGTTCCACAACGCTCGCTCGGCGTAGTCCATCGCCTCGGCGCTGGGCCGCCATTCGAAGACCCGCTGCGTCAGCTTCAGCATGTTGTAGGTGTTGCAGGTCTCGCAGGAGTTCGTCGAGAGCCTGTCGGCCAGCCTGTCGGGCGGGCCGAAGTACTCGTGGTCGCTGTTGCCGCCGATCGCGTAGGTGTGGTGCCGAACGACCGTCTGCCAGAAGAACTCCACGGCCTTGCGGTCGGAAGGCTCCCCCGTGAGGTTGTGCAGAGTCGCCAGCCCCAGCAGCTTCGGGAACTGGGTGTTGGCATGCTTGCCCGGAAGGATGTCGCGCCCCGCCGCAAGGGGATCGAGGATCGCGCGGTGGTGGAACTTCCGCGCCAGCTGGAGGTATCTGACGTCCTTCGTGCGAGCGTACAGCTCGGCGAGGGACTCGTTCATTCCGCCGTGCTCGCAGGCCAGCATCCGCTGCCACTGCTCGTCCGTGAGGTTGCGGGTCACATCGATCGCCCAGTCGGCGAGCCCCCGAGCGACCTGCAGAGCCTTGCGGCTGCCCGCCAGCCGATGCGCGTCCAGCAGGCCCGCGAACAGCTTGTGCAGCGTGTACCACGGCACCCAGACCCCGTTGAGGTCGAATCCCTGGCTGCGGATCTCTCCCCGGCGGATTTCGTTCCAAAGTCTCTCTTCGTCGGGGATCGCGGCCACATAGCCGGTTCCCCGCGCCTTCTGGCACTCGGCCAGCTCGTCGACGATGGCTCTCACCCTTCGGTGGAACTCGGGGTCGCCTGTGGCGCGGCCCATGGCGCTGATCGCGGAAAGGTAGTGGCCCAGGCTGTGGCCCGAGACCCCCATGGCCTCCCAGCCCCCATAGCCCTGCGCCTTGGGCTTCAGCCCGGCGCGCTCGCGGAAGCGCGCGAGCAGGCGGTCGGGTTCGAGCCTCTTCAGGTAGTCCGCGTGAACCTTCTGGGCCTCGAGGAAGGGGCCACCGGTCAGCCTCACGTCCGCGAGGTCGAACGGTTCCACCGCCGGCCTCGCCACCGCCAGAGCCAAGCAAGCCATCACCATGCCTGCCTTTCATCCTATCCGAATTCCGCTCGAAGAATAAACCCCTTCTTCGCGGGCGGATGGGGAAAACTGGGCCATGCTGGCGGCGATGTTGGCTGTCGCGATGGCTCCAACCGTTCTCCACGTCTCTCCGACGGGGGACGACGCGGGAGACGGCTCGGTCGCCAGGCCCCTGCGCAGCCTACGGGAGGCTCTGAGCCGCGCGCGGGCTTCGCGGGTTCGACACATTCGTCTTCTCCCCGGCGTCCACAGGGTTTCGGAGACCGTGGTTCTCGGACCGGAGGACAAGGGTCTGGTTCTGGAGGGCCCGGCCGTCCTCTCCGGTGCGCGCGTCGTGAACGGTTGGCGGCGCGACGCCGACGGGTGCTGGTCGGCACCCGAACCCACGGACAGACCCATTCGGATGCTGCTGGTGAACGGCGAGATCCGACCGCGCGCCCGGTATCCCGAGAGCGGTCGTTTGCGGCACGAGAGCGTGTTCGACATCCCTTGGATGAGCACCACGGGCGGGGGCTGGCGCCGCCCACCCACGGACCAGGAGCTGACCACCCTGCGCTACCGCGAGGGCGACCTCGGCCAAGGCTTCGAGCCGAGGAACGCCGAAGTGACCGTGTTCCACATGTGGGACGAATCGTTGGTGGCGGTGAGCGCCATCGATCGTTCCACCCGCACCCTCGTGTTCGCCTCCAAGCTCGGCCACCCTGCCGGGGCCTTCGGCGTCCAGGAGTACGTCGTTTGGAACACCCGGGAGGGTCTCACCCGGCCGGGACAGTGGTTCCACGACCGGGCGAGCGGTAGGATCGTCGTGCGTCCCCTGCCGGGCGAGCGGTTGGACCGCAAGGTGGTGGAGGCACCCGTCTTGGAGACCGTTCTGCGCCTTCAGGACGCCGGCAACGTCACGATCCGCAACCTGATCCTCGAGGGTGGAGACGCCGGCCTCGGAGCCGCCGGCTTCGGAGCCGGCGACGCGGAGGGCACGCTGTCAGCCTACCGGTGCCCCGGCCTGACGATCGAGCGCGTCACGGTCCGACGCACCAACAACTGGGGCGTCCGCGTGGTCGAGTGCCCCAACGCCAGGATCCGAGCCGTGCTGACCGAAGGGTGCGGCGCCGGGGGCATCCGATGCATCGGGGACGGCGCCTTGGTGGAGGACTGCCGCGTGGAGCGCATTGGTCATCTGTACCCGAGCGCGATCGGCATCTGGGCCGCGGGCCGGTCCGCCGCCGTGAGGAACAACCACGTGGCGGACACGCCGTACTCCGGGATCGTCGGCGGATCGGAGGGGATGCTGTTCGAGGCCAACCTGATCGAGAGGGCGATGCGGGTTCTGCACGACGGCGCGGGCATCTACGCGGGCTTCGCCAAGAACGTGACGATGCGGGGCAACGTGGTTCGGGACATCGCCGACACGGGGGGCTACGGGGCCGCGGCCTACTACGTCGACGAGCAGGGCGAGGGCTTCACGGTGGAGAGGAACCTCAGCGTCGGGGTCGTCGAGGCCAGCCGCAACCACATGGCCAAGGCGAACATCCTCCGGGAGAACGTGTTCGTCAACCAAGGACCCATCCTCCTCACGTTCGCGCGCAGCTCCGGCTACCGATTGGAGCGCAACGTGGCGATCGCCCAGGGCGAGGTGACCCTCCGTGCGCCGACGGCAGCCTTCGGGACTCTGCCGATGGATGCCCTGCTGTGCGGCGGGAACCCGCTGGTGCGGGTGGTTCTGAACGACTACAGCGAAGCCGAGAGAACCACGATCCGACCCCGGGACGTCGCCGACCTGGGTCGCCTCGAAGGCCTGCGGTGGCGTCCGTCGCCGGAGCTGCGCAAGCGGGGCTTCCCCGCACTGGATTGGAGCAAGGTCGGGCCCCGGACTCGACCCGGTTGCCCCGAGGAGGCCGCGGCGCCAAGGCGCTAACGGCCTCCTCGTGTCGGCCCTAGCGGATTTTGCCGAGCAACACTTCGACCGCCTTCGCGAGCTGCGGGTCCTCGCCTCGGAAGTACTGCTCGGTGGTGATGGGCACCTCGATGTCGGGTCGCTGGCCCATGTTCTCGAGCGGCGTCCCATCCAGCCGCCACACGCCGGCCGCGGGCATGCGCGCGCTGGTGCCGTCGACCAGCGGCAGACCCCAGGTCCAAATCACGTAGCCCGGCGTCGGCATGCCCACCAGGGTGGCCAGCCTGCGGGCCTTCATCGCGTAGGGGAACATCTCGGCGTTCGAGAAGCTGGATTCCGCATGCAGCACGACGGTGGGCATGTCCCAGCTCTGCTCGGGAGCGAGGCGGGTCTCGCCGTCGCGATCCCGATAGTAGCTGTGCGGCACTCGCTCGAGGATGTCGATCAGCCTGTCGCTGATGTTGCCGCCGCCGTTGTCGCGCACGTCGATGATCACCGCCTTCTTGCCCAAGGACTCCGACCAGACCTCCCGGTTGAACTGGTTGAAGTTGCCCGAGCCCATGCCGGAAATGTGCACGTAGGCGATCCGGCCGCCTGAGGCCTGATCCACCCACTTCTTGCGGGCCTCGATGCGGTTCCTGTACAGGATGGCGCCGTACTCGCCCGAGGTCAGCGCGCGGTACACGACCTCGCGGGCGCCGGAGCGGTTCGGCGACCCGTTCACGAGCAGCCTCAGGTCTCGCCCCACCTCCCCCGCGAGCACGTCGCGGTAGAGGCTCTCATCGTTGCGGACGTCCTTGCCGTTGACCTGGAGGACGTATTCGCCGGGCCGGATGAGAGTCTTGGCAAAGCTTCCGGGAGCTCCCTTGGGGACGTTCGCCACCCTCAGGCCCTGCCCGCGGTGGCTGTAGTCGATGTCGAAGCCGAGGTGCGCCAGCGGCACCGCCGTCGGACCCCCCGGAGGCGGACCGACCTCGCTGTGCGACGCCTCGAGCTCTCCCACCATCATGTTGAGCACCACCGACAGCTCGGCACGGTGGCCCACCGAGTCCAGAAGCGGTACGTACCGGTCCCGGATCTTCACCCAGTCGCGCCCGTGGAAGTTCGGATCGTAGAAGTTGCGGTTGTACATCCTCCAGAACTGGAAGAAAGCCGCTCGCTGCTCGCCACGGATGTCGCGCACCCAAACCGCCCTGAACGGAACGTCCTGGATGCCCGCTGGCACCGGCGGCCTCTCCTTGTCACCGTCCTTCCGCGGCGGAATCTGCCTGGGCGTGAAGATCTTCAGCGTGCCCGCCTGTTCGAAGGCGATGCGGTCCCCCGAATCGAAGAAGGCGTACATGCCGACGCGGCCGCCTTGGGTCACCTTGGAGACGCTCTCGCCGTTGTAGGAGCTGCGCCAAAGGTCGCCGTCGTTCGAGCGGAAGTACACGTCTCCCGTCTCTCGGTCCACGATCGGTTCGCCCGCCACGGGCTGCGCAAAGAGCTTGCGGATGCGCAGGTGGATGTCCTCGAAGTCGATCTGGACCTTCGGCGTCTCCTTAGGCTTGGCGTACTTGAGCTCAAGGTCGGGCGTTCGCGCGTCCTCCAGCGTGAGCGGAAGCAGATACAGCCCCTCGCCGTCGCGGTCCGAGGTGAAGTACAGGTAGCGGCCGTCAGGCGACCACACCGGGTTGCCGTGGGTGGCCGCCAACCGCGTCACGTTCTCCTCCTTGCCGGTCGACAGATCCACCACGAACAGATTGGACGGCACGTTGGCGCGCTGCCTCGCGTAAGCCAGGTATCGACCGTCCGGAGAGAAGGAGAACGCGTTGTTCCAGTTGTGCTGGCCGGGGTAGTCGACCAGTTTGCGCGCCTGTCCGCCACCGACGGGAATCCAGTAGATGCCCCCGTCCGCCCCGGACACCCAGAAGGCGAGGTGCTTGCGATCGGGAGTCAATCGAAGCTCGTGGGCGTCGCTGTCGGTCTGGTAAAAGAGGCGAACCTCCCTCGTCTCGACGTCCACCCGGTAGATCCGCTGCGGTCCCTCCCGGTCGCTGACGAAGAACAGGCTCTTCCCGTCCGGATGCCACACGGGCTCGTCGTCCAAACCCGGCCAGTCGGTGAGCTGCACGGCGTCGTCCTTGTTCGGACCTTTGCCTTTGACGATGGGAACGACCCAAAGGTCGTTCCGCGCCACGAACGCGATGCGCTCGCCGTCGGGGCTCGCGGCCAGGTTGGTTGCCCCGTCGGTCAGCACGAGCCGCTCGGTGGTCGGGGTCATTTCGTCCTCGTTCACGTAGATCGCGACCTTCCTCGGCTGCGCTCCGGGAACCAGCACGTACGGGTCGCCCTCGTATTCGAACGCGAGCAGGGCCTCGCCGGAGGCCGCCGTCAGCGAGCGGACGCCGCCGCCCACGAAGCTCGTCAGGCGCCGGGCCCTGCCGTTGAGATCGACCGCGTACACGTTCGGCGTCCGATCCACGTTGTCCTCGACCTTCCCGATCGATTGGTTCAGGGGGCTGGAGCTGGGAGTGGTCTCGGTGACCGTCACGGTGTAGATCGTCCGCCCGTCCCACCCGAAGCGGACCCACAGGTGCTGGAAGCCGTTCTCGCGCAGAGCCCGGGCCCTGCCGGTGGCGGTGTCGAGCAGCCACAGCGCGGACGCCGCCGAGCCTTGGTACCGGGGACGGTACCAAGGGAATCCCCTCCTGGTGAAGGCCACCAGCCTTCCGTCCGGAGCGATGCTGGGGCCGCCCACCGACACGAAATCGCGGTAGAGCCTGCGCACCGCCGTGGTGCGGACGTCGATCGCGTACAGCCCGGGGAACGTGTCCTCCCGGCTCTGTGCGACCAGGATCTCCTTGCCGTCCGGGGTCCAGGCACTGGGCGCCGCACCAGACCAAGTGAGGCGTCGCGGCGTGCCCCCTTGCACCGAAACGACATACGTGTCGGTTCTTCCTTCCCGGTTCGAGGCGAAGGCGATCCATCGGCCGTCGGGGGACCAAACCGGGTTGGAGTCCAGCTCCACGTTTCCAGTCAACCGCACGGCTCGCCCGCCGTCCGACGGCGCCACCCACACATCCCCCTTGTACGCGAAGGCCAGCTGCTTGCCGTCCGGACTGAGCGCCAGATTCCTCATGCCCCGGATCGGCGCGGGCGCGGGTTGCTCCAGCTGCGCCGCTGCGGGCGAGGCCGAACAGGCCAGCGCGAGAACGAGCCAACCGTGGATCGAGCGGAACATGCACGCCGTTTTACTCCCTCGCTCGGAACGATGGCAAGTAAACTCCGTTCGTGGAGCGGTGGAACAGCGAGGCCATACCGCGCTGGGAACTCGTTGCCGCCCTCAAGACCCGACGTCTCGTGCAGCAGGCCGTTCGGACGGACCGTTGTCTGGTCTGCGCGGGTCCCAGGGTCAACGAGGCAGGCATCTGCCCTCTTTGCTGGCCGATGCTGGACGAGGAGGAGCTCAAGGTCGCGGAGAAGTGGCTCAACGGGTCGGGTCCATGATCGGAAGGCGCCCGCCCCGAAGGCCCCGCGTGGTCGAGCACTGGATCTACCTGTCCCATGGCGCTCCTCCGCCGTTGGAGGCGCTCGTCAAGCGGTTTCCCGAGGGATCGACCGAGCGGTCGGTGTTGCGCCATCCGTCGCTCCACCTCGGTCTGGTGCTGCGCCGGCAGAACGCCGTTCCGTTTCGACCCGATCTCGGTGCGGATGCGCCGCAGATCGAAGAGGAGGCGCTCGCCCGACTCGGCGGCAGCACGGCGATGCTGCGGCTGGTCTACGCCGATCGGCTGCCTCCGCAAGGCCTCGGGCTGGCCGAGCGGGTCGCTCTGACCGTTCAGGGCGTGGCCCGATGGTGCCCGGCCGTGGCCTTCTGGGACCCGGCCACGGAGGCTCTCAGGGTTTCGCCTCCTCGCTCGGAGAGCGTGTGGGACCATCTGAGGCTGACCGAGACGCCCCGCGGGATGCGGATCCTCGGCCTGCAGAAGGTCGGGTACCCCGACCTTGCCTGGGGCGGCTCGCTCGCCGAAGGCGGCGCCATAGGCCGCCTCGCGCTGCGAGCCGCGGCGGAGCGCCTCGCCGCGGGACAACCCTGGGCTTGGTCTCTGACGTTGGACAGCGAGCTGGGCAGCCTGTCCATCAGAATCAAGGCCGGCCGACGCGGTCCCGCGATCGTGCTAGCCGCCCCGGGAGAGCAGCGATGAGAAGCATCCGCCTGATTCCTTGCCTCGACATCAAGGACGGAAGGGTCGTCAAGGGCGTGAACTTCGTCGGTCTGCGCGACGCAGGAGACCCTGTCGAATTGGCGGCCCACTACGACCGCGAGGGGGCCGACGAGCTGGTGTTCCTCGACATCACCGCCTCGCACGAGGGCCGACCCACGGTAGTGGACCTTGCCGCCAAAGTCGCCGAACAGGTGTTCATCCCGTTCACCGTCGGAGGCGGCATCGGCACGGTGCAGCAGGTCCGGGAGGCGTTGCTCGCAGGTGCGGACAAGGTGAGCCTGAACACGGCCGCGATCCGGGACCCGGAGCTGGTGGCGCGAGCCGCGGACCGGTTCGGGGCCCAATGCGTCGTCGTGGCCATCGACGCCAAGCGACGGCAGCAGGGTGGCTGGGAGGTCTTCACCCACGGCGGCCGAAAGCCGACCGGGCTCGATGCGATCGAGTGGGCCGCTCGAGCCGTGGAGCTGGGAGCCGGGGAGATCCTCCTGACCAGCATGGACGGCGACGGCACGCGCCAAGGCTACGACCTAGAGCTCACGAGGCGGGTGGCCGAGAGCGTGGAGGTGCCGGTGATCGCCAGCGGCGGGGTCGGCGAGCCCCGACACCTGATCGATGGCGTGCTGCTGGGGAAGGCCGACGCAGTTCTGCTGGCCGGGATTCTGCACGACGGTCTGTACCGAATCCGCGACCTCAAGAGGGCGATGGCGGACGCCGGACTGCCGATGCGCCTCGCTTGAGTCAGGCCTCGGGGCCGGCCCAGTCCAGATGCGGGCGGCGGGGTGGGCCCAACTCGATCGACCGGGACGCGAACAGCCATTTCCCGTAGCGCGCGGAACCGACCTTGCGCCAATGCAACTCCGACTCGAGCCAAGCCCGGCTCATGGTGTTCGGCTGCCTGTCGGCCTGCAACGTCCAAGCCAACGGCGTACAGACCGCCCTTCCCGCTTGGAACGAGTCGGAGCTGGCGACAGCCTTCGTCTGCGCCAGCTCCACCAGCCAAGGAACAGGATCAGCGAATTCGATCCCAACCTGCTCGACGATGCGCCGCCGCACCTGCTCGGAAAGCCTCCTTTGAGGGTCCAAGCCGAGAACCGGGATCTCCAGGTACTGGCGGACGTAGTGGAAATGCTCCACGAGCTCGGCCTCGTCGTAGGTGCCGTACAGGGGAGGCATCAGCATCACGGCCGCGGCGCCGTGGCGTTCCGCGTGCTGGGCCAGGTCGAGGCTGGTGGCGGTGCGAAGACTGGACACGTGGCACCACAGCGGCACAGCGCCTCGAACCTCCCGCAGGCACATCTCCAGCAGGGTCTTGCGCTCGGTCACCGAGAGCGCCCAAAACTCCCCGGCGTCGGAGGCCACCACGATTCCCTCGATGGGCAACTGGAGCAACGCCCGAACGAGCCTGGCGAGCCGGATCTCGCTGAGCGCCGCCCCGTCGTCGGTGAAGGGTGTGGGCATCGGAGCCCAGAATCCAGCCATCGGCTCACCTCACAAAACGGACATCCAAACCGTCTGTTCCACCGAGACGCCCCGGTCGAACTCGGCCTTCAGTCGGATGGGAAACACCCCCCGGACGCCTGCGGGAACCGTCAAGTCGAACACGCGCCGGACGCTGCCCCGGGCGTTCGGAATGATGAAACGCTTGCCTAGCCCCGCGCCCGCCTCCCATCCGGCCGGCAGAACGGCGTCGAACACGCCGTCGACACGGCCCATCACGTGCGAGCGGAGGTAGACGGGCAACTTGATCTTGGTGGGGTTCTGCGGCGACACGAGCGCCTTGGGCAGAACCGCGTCGAAGGTGACGATCGGCGCGATCTGGTACGACGCTTGGCACACGATCGGATCCCCGCTTTTGCGGACCAAGGTGCAGCGTGCGACGCGGTAGCCCAGCTTGGCAGAGGGCGACACGCGCATCGGATAGTCGACGAAGGCCCGGCCCTTGCGGTCGAAGCCCGGGAAAGGCTGCGCCTGCAGCGTGGCGTCCTCCTCGCCGAGACCCTCGGTGCGCATCTCTGCCCGCGCCACCCCCGCGTCGTCGGAGCCCTCGAAGGTGAACCGGATCGGCAGCGACTGACCCGGAACGACGCTCCGGCCTCGGAACTCCGGCTTGAACCGGAACCCCTCGGGGGCGAAGGATGCGCGCTGCAGCGCGAGGCGAACCGGCGCAACGAGCCTGGGGAGATAGGGAGCGTAGTCGCCTTGGCTTCGCGAGCCTGCGTCGAACCGCAGTCCCAGACGCCCCCCGTCGCGGGCCGGAAGCTCTCCGAGTCCCCAATCGTCGAGGGTCAGCTCGACGGTCCAGTGGGAACTGTCGCCGGAGGCGGCGACGGCGAGGCAAGGCAGAAGCTCGCCCGCTTCCAGCCACTCCGGTCCCTCGGGCGGCGTGGCGTCGAGGCGCCTCAGGCGCGCCCGCGCGCCCGCGCCGTCCCACGAGACCCGCACCTCCAGGTTGTCCGAACCAACGAGCCAGCCGTCGGCCCGCAGGTCCAGAGAGAGCAACAGGTCCGAACCCACGGGCAGTTTGGCGGCAGCGTGGAGCTTGCTCGGCTCCCATTGGAACCACGATTGGACGCGCTCGTCCGCGGAGAACTCCTCCCACTCCTCCGGCTGGATCTGCCCGTCCAGCGAGGGCGAGAGGGCCAGGCGCGACTCGAAGGCGGGAACGACCGGAACGTGGAACTCCGGATCGATCGGGCGCGGCACGGCCTGTTCTACGGCGGGCGTCTGCGCCACCAGCAGGGTTGCCAACAGAGCGACCATCAATGAAGAGACGCCGCAACGGTGCCCTTCGGAGCGACGGTTACAGATCGGCGCGGCAAGTTGCCGATAGAACCTTGGAGCTGGTTGCAGGATGGAGCCGTGGATTCGCATGCCGGTGGAACGACCGAGTACCGGGATGTTCGTGAGCCTGCCCGGTTCTTCGCTCGGCCATCCTTTCCTCCGCTCCAAGTCCCAGATTCGTCCCAAAGCCCAGCTGCGTCGGCTCCAGGCTTGCGGCATCCAGTGGGTCCGCGCGAATCCAAGCCGCAGCAAGATGCCCGGCAGGCGGCCTGCCCCCGAACCCCGGGAGGCTGCCCAGCAGATCGTTCGCGCCCTGGCAGATCCGCAAGCCGAGCCGCGAGAAACCGCGCTCAAGGTCTACCGCCTCACCAAGAGGGTCGTGACGGCCGTCTTCGAGAACCCCAACCCCTCAAACATCCTCCTTGCGAGCGGGGTGGCCAAAGCCCTCGCCGAAGCCATCGCCGCAAACGAAGAGATCGGTGGCACCGTCGTTCGACTGGCTCACTTCGACGAGCTCACCTACGGGCATTCGGTCCGTGTGGCGTGTCTTGCGATCTGCCTTGCCTCCAAGGTGCTGGGCCCTGAACAAGCAGCCCTGATCCAGGCTTCAGCCCCCGGGTTCCTGCTGCACGACATCGGCAAGACGGCCCTCCCCAAGGAGGTGCTCGAGCGGCGGGGGCCTCTGTCCGACGAGGACTGGCGGGAAATCAAGAGGCACCCCGAGGAGGGCCACCGGATCCTCTCCTCGTTCAAGGAAATCTCGGCAGTGTCGGCGCTGATCGCCCTGCAGCACCACGAGCGATCCGACGGCACCGGATACCCGAACGGTCTGACCGCAGAACAGATCCACCCTCTGGCGCGGATCTGTTCCATCGCCGACGTGTTCGATGCCTTGACGGGCCCGCGGCCGTGCCGCAACGCCCTCTCCGCCTTGGAGGCGCTGCAACTGATGCGAGACGAGATGCTCCACCACTTCCAGCCGGACTTCTTCGAGAAGTTCGTACTGCTGTCCCGACCGGGGGGAGCGGCGTGATGGCTGTCCACCTGACCCTTCGCCGCCAGTTGGCGATGGGAACCCTCGCGACGGTGCTCCTGCCGTCGTTGCTCGTCGGATGGTTCGTTCACCGCCGTCTGACGGAGCACCTGCGGAGCATCGAGGTTCAGCACGCGGAGCGCGAGCTGACGAGAAGCGCGAATCTGCTGAACCTTCGTTTGGCGGATCTGCAGCGAACCGTGCGCGACTATGCCTACTGGAACGCGATGTACGAGTTCGCCGGATCGCCCAACCCTGGGT
>JAOACB010000070.1 GCA_026418055.1 Fimbriimonadales bacterium | reverse complement strand
AGATGTGTATAAGAGACAGGTCGTGCCGGTGGTCAGAACCTCGCGGTCCAGTCCGAGACACAGGGTGAGGACCTTGAACGTGGAGCCAGGCTCGAACACGTTGCTGACGGCGGGGTTCACCAAGGCCAAGTGCCGCCAGGGCTCCTTCTGCGGAAACGGCTCGCCCGGCGACCACGCGGGCCAATTGGCCATCGCGAGGATGTCTCCGCTCTTCGGGTCGAGGACGACGGCGACTCCCGAGTCCGCATCGTTCTCCTCGACGGCCCTCCTCACGGCCAGGGATGCGGCCCGCTGGATCTGGGAGTCGATGGTCAGCACCACCGGCTCTCCGTGCCTCGGCTCCCGGTACTCCTCCACCCCTTTCGAGAGAAACTCGCCGCGTCGGTCGATGATGCCGGCCTGAAAGCCGTCCCTGCCCGCCAGCTGCGGCTCCAGACCCTTCTCGATCCCCGTTTCCCCGCCGCCCTCCCGCACGAAGCCGACCACTCCCGCGGCAAGGCTTCCGAGGGGGTAGTGGCGCACTCCTCCGCGGGCCACGGAGACGCCGTCGGCGCGCCACCTCGCGCGAACGGCCTCCACGGCCTCCACGGTGGCCATGCCGATCGGCTTCCGCCACACGATGCCCGGCGAGCCGGTGCCACGGCGCCTTTCGACGAGCGACGCGATTTCCGTCGGGGCGATGCCCGTCGCCGCGGCGAGGTCGACGAAGAAGGCCGGATGGCGCGGAACCTGGTTGCTGTTGATCCTCAGCTCTCCGGCGTCCCAGTCCTCGGCGAGCGCCACACCGTCGGAGCTGTAAACCGTGCCGCGTTTGGCGGGAAGCGTCTTCTGCACGTAGAACCGCGACGAGTGCCGGGCACGCTCCAAGATGCGCTCGCGCTCGAAGATCTGCACGCGAGCCTGGCCGATCACCGCCGCAAGGAACCCAAGGGCGAGCGTCCCTGCGACCAGCCGGAGGCGCGCGGGCTCAACGACGGGCGACGACATACGCTCTCTCGTCCCGAGGGGTCGCCGCCGCCACCTCCGGCCTCGGCTCGACGAAGCCCCGCTCCCTGGCCCAATCCGCTAAGTACTGGGGTGCCGAGAGGGCCGCCGCGCCGCTCTGCAGCCGCGCCAAGGATCGGCGCGCGCCATCCAGCCTGGCCTGGGTCTGCCGAGCCTCGAGCCTGCAACGCTCGAGGGCGACGTTGCCCAGGAAGTTCGTGAGCAGCACCGACCCGAGGCACACGAAGCACCAAGCCGTAGCCCAGGACGCCGCTCCGGCCCAAGACCTCGCCGCCGCCCTCGCTCGGGCTTTCGGCCGGACAACACCCGACCTCACGTACGGAACCGCGCTCATTCGACCCCCCCTCCGATCCTCCGCACCGCTCGGAGCTTGGCGCTCCTGCTGCGCGGATTGCGCCTCACTTCCTCCGGCTCGGGCAGCAGCGGCTTGCGGAACAGCTCCTCGAACCCCTCCTCCGCCAAGCGACGCATCGCCCTCTTCGCGCATCGGTCCTCGCCGGAGTGGTAGGCGAGCACCGCCATTCTTCCTTCCGGCTTCAAGCAACGCCCGATGCGCACCAGAGCGTCCTCCAAACCCTCGAGCTCGCGCGTGACGGCGCAGCGCACCGCCTGGAACGTGCGGGTGGCCGGATGGATGCGGGGGTCGCGAGCCTTGGGCGGCACGGCTTCGAGCACGCACTCCACCAAGTCCCGGGTGGTGCGCAACGGACGCAGCTTGCGGCGCTCGACGATCTTGCGGGCGATGGCTCTCGCGAAGCGCTCGTCGCCGTAGTCCCTCAGAATGTCCTCGATCTCCCCTAGGGCCAGGCGGTTCAGCAGGCTGGAGGCGGGCTCGCCGCGACCGCGGTCCATGCGCATGTCCAGCGGGCCCTCCTGGAGAAAGCTGAATCCCCGGAGAGGATCGTCGACCTGCGCGCTGTTCAGCCCAAGGTCGAGCAGGATCGCGTCCGCGCGGAGGCCGAGCCCCTCGAGCGCCTCGGGGATCGAGCGGAAGTCCTCGCAGAACCAATACTTTCGGAGGAGCAACCGCTCCAACCGGCGCTGGGCGTGCGCCAGCATCGCCTCGTCCCAGTCGAACGCCACGAGCGTGCCGTCGGCCCCGGCCGCCTCGGCGAGCCTCTCGGAGTGGCCGCCCAGCCCCACCGTGCCGTCCACGACCACCGACCCCGGGCGCACGGCCAAGACCGCGAGCACCTGGTCCAGCATCACCGGTTCGTGCCTTGGGTTCGTCGCTTCCATCGCCAAGGGTCCCGCCACCACCCTGCGCAGCAAGCGCTCCGCCGGGCGGAGCCTGGTCGGAGCGCAGGGCGCCGTTCCGATCACGGACGAGCCTCCTCGATCAGCCGCATCGCGCGCTCCAGCAACTCGCGGCGCTCCCGGCCGTACTCCTCCCGATTCTCCAGGAAGCGCTCGTACTCGTCCGCGTCCCACACCTCGATGCGGTCGAAGGCCCCGACAAGCTTCACCCGCTGCCGGAGTCCGGCCAGCTCCCGCAGGCGCTGCGGCACCACCAGGCGACCCTGGGCGTCGAAGTGCAGGTTGTCCTCGGCCTCACCGAAGACCATGCGCGTGTACTCCTCACGCCCGAAGTTGTTGGGAGGCACCTGGCCGACCCACGACCACAGGCCCTCCCAGTGCCACTGCGGAAGAATGACCAGGCAACCGTTGGTGCCGAGGGTGATCGCGAAGTTGTCGCCCAGCCGGTCGCGCTTGGACTTCGGGATGAGGACCCGCCCCATCTTGTCGATGGTCGTGTCCTCCGTCCCGACGAGGGGCCGAAAACCGGGCGGCAACTCCATCCCCCTCATCCCTCACACCGTCGACCGCGAAGAATCCTTGGAGCGGCCGGACCTCCTGTCCAGCCGCTCGCGAAACCTGGGTAGAGCACCCCGCCCTGCCCGAACGGCGCTCCGGTTCCTCCTGAACGCCGCGCCGTCTGAGAGGCATTATACGGGGGATCACAGGTAGCAGGATGGTATTGAGATGGGAGCAGACCACCATTTTTTGCAAAAAGTATCGTATGTTGAGTGGTCTGTCAACAGATATCTACCTATTGGGTGGCACAAGGAAGCCGCCTGCGGCTTGGCCAAGGGAAAGGGGACTCAGGCCTGGGCCCGGACCTGGTCGAGAGCGCTGCGGAACTGCTCCTCGTAGAGGTCCCTGTAGATCCCCGGGCGGTTGACCAGTTCTTCGTGGGTTCCGGAGTCGACGATCCGACCGCCGTCCATCACCACGATGCGGTCGGCGTCGACGACCGAGGACAGCCGATGCGCGATGATGAACGTGGTCCGGCCCTTCATGACCTGCTTGAGGGCGTCCTGCACGCGGGCCTCGGTCTCCCCGTCCAGGGCGCTCGTGACGTCGTCGAGGATCAGCACCTTGGGATCGCACACCAGTGCCCGCGCCAGTGCCAGGCGCTGCTTCTGCCCGCCGCTCAGCTTGATGCCGTCCTCGCCGATCATCGTGTCGTAGCCGTCGGGCAGGCTTTGGATGAAGTCGTGCAGGTCGGCGGCCTTGCAAGCCTCGATGGCCTGCTCGTCGGTGGCGTCGCGGTTGCCGTACTTCACGTTCTCCATGATCGACACGCTGAACAGCACGTTCTCCTGAGCCACCATGCTCACGTGCCGCCGGAGCGACTCGAGCTTGATGTCGCGAAGGTCCAGCCCGTCGATCAGGATGCGGCCCTCCTGCGGGTCGTAGAACCTCATGAGCAGGTTCATCAAGGTGGTCTTGCCGGCGCCGGAGTGGCCCACGATGGCGACGATCTGCCCATGGCGAACGCGCAGGGTGACGTCGTGCACGGCGGGCTTGCCCTCCACGTACCAGAACGTCACCGCGTCGAACACGATCTCGCGCTCGACGGTCGGCAGCGCCACCGCCCCCGGCCTGTCCTCGACGTCGGGACGCGTGTCGAGCGTTTGGAACACGCGGTCCATGGCGGCCACCGCCCACTGGAGCGTGTTGTTGAAGTCGACCACGCGCACGGCCGGGTTGAAGATGAACCCGATGTAGAACGAGATGGCCACCAGCATGCCGGAGGTCATCTGGCCGGTCTCCACCAGCTTTCCGCCGTAGGCGTACACGATGCCCGTGCCCAGAGCGGAGATCACGCCGGACACGAGCCCGAGGCGGCGGTTCAGGTGGACCTGCCGCATGTCCACCCGGAACTTGGCCCGCACGCTGGACATGAAGTTCTCGGTCTCGTAGTCCTCCTTGACGAACGCCTTAACCACGGCGATGCCCGCGATCTTCTCCGCCAATTTGCCGAGCATCTCGTCCCACAGGCGCCTCTGCTCATGGCTGACCTCGCGGATGTGCTTCAGGAAGGCCATGTAGCTGACCACGTAGAACGGGATGAGGCAGACGATGATCGCGGCCAGGCGCCACTCCAGCCAGAACATCATGCCGATGACCGCCGCCAGGGTGACGACGTCGCTGAGAAAGGTGACCAACTGGCCTTGGATCAAGCCCTGGATCAGCTCGATGTCGGCCGTCACCCGGGCCATGATCTTCCCGACCTGGGTCTGGTTGTGGTAGGCCAGCGAGAGCCGGTGCAGGTGCTTCCAGGTGGCGAACCTCAGGTCGAAGCAGAAGCGGTGGCCGAGCCAGTTGAGCATCCACGACAGCGTGTAGCTGCAGACGTTGCGCAGCACCACGATGCCGACCAAGATCAGCGCCGCCCAAAGCAGCATCCGCGGAGCCTCCACCTCGCGGAGCCGCGTGAGCTCCTCCCTCCTCGCCACCAGAGCCGGGTCGGGATCCGGACGCCGCAGCTGGGGAGCCAGGCTGGCCAGCTCGGCTTTGGCCGAGATCGCCGGCTTGAGCACGGCGTCGATGGTGTATTGGAAAAGCCTGGGGGGAAGGATCTGGAGCACCGTGACCACGAGGGTGAAGATCACGGCCAGGACCACCCTGCCGCGATACGGTCTCAGAAACTCCAGCGTCCGCCGGAAGGACCTCACGCCCTAAGTTACAACCGTTGACCCGCGGGATGCAACCGTCGGGAGGTCGTTCGGGCTGGCCAAAAAGAGCGGGCCGCCGGACGGAGGGAGGGGGATCGCGGCGGCCCTAGGGGAGGGGTTGTTTGGCGGAGGGTGTGGATGGGTGGTGTTCGGGGATGGAGGAAATCGTTCTCTACTTCCTGCGATGGGCCATGGAGTCGCGGTAGAGGCCCCAGGCTCCTGCGATGGCGGCCAAGGCGACGGCTGCGGCGACGATCTCGTAGTTCATGGTCCCTTTCTGCGGCGCTTCGTTGCCGACACTAGAGTGATTGCCCGACGGGCGGAATTGTTTCCCGCTGAACCTACCGGGATGGTCCGAAGTCCGGCAGGCTTACCGTCAGGAAGGATGCGGGGATGCATAATTCCCCCGTGCTATCCTCCGCCTTCCTCCGTGCCCTCGGCGAACGGGTGCTGGTGTTCGACGGAGCGATGGGCACCCGCGTGCAGAGCCTCGGGCTCGGGCGGAACGACTATGCCCTGCCGGGAGCCGACGCCGCCAAGCTCGAGGGTTGCCACGAGGTGCTGAACCTGACGCGCCCGGACGTGGTGGGTGCCATCCACGCCGAGTATCTGGAGGCGGGCGCGGACATCGTCGAGACGAACACCTTCGGCTGCACCTCGATCGTGCTGGGAGAGTACGGTCTGGAGGAACGCGTGGAGGAGGTGGCGCGGGCCGCCGGCAGGATCGCCCGCGAGACCGCCGACCGGTTCTCCACCCCCGACCGGCCGAGGTTCGTGGCAGGCGCGATCGGCCCGGGCACCAAGCTGATCAGCCTCGGGCAAACCGAGTGGCGCGCGATGGTGGATACCTACTCCCTCGCCTTCCGGGCGCTGCTCGAGGAGGGAGCCGACCTGCTGATGCTGGAGACCTGCCAGGACCTGCTGATGGTGAAGGCGGGCCTCGTCGCCATGGAGGAGGCGATCGCCTCGTCGGGCCGGGACGTGCCGGCCCTGGTGCAGGTCACCATGGAGCAGACCGGGACGATGCTGCTCGGATCCGAACTGGCGGCGGCTCTGAACTTCATCGAGTGCTTTCCGCGGGTCGTCGCCTTCGGCCTGAACTGCGCCACGGGACCCGTCGAGATGGCAGGGCACGTGCGCTTCCTCGGCGAGAACTCGACGAGGCCGATCAGCGTGCAGCCGAACGCGGGGCTTCCCGTGATGGAGAAAGGCCGCTCCGTGTACAAGCTCACGCCTCAGGAGCTCGCGGACCATGGAGAGCGCTTCGTCACCGAGTGCGGGGCCGCTCTGGTGGGTGGTTGTTGCGGTACCACGCCCGAGCACATCCGCGCCCTTGCGGAGCGGGTCGGCGGCAGGACGCATCCGGGCGTAGGCCATTGGCAGAGGGTGCGGTCGGCCTTCCCCGGGTTCGACTTCCGGCTCGGGTCTCCCGAGCGCGACGAAGCCGTCCGCCTGAAGGGCTGCAGCAGCCTGTACCAGTTCCAGCCGTACGAACAGGACAACAGCTTCCTGATCGTCGGGGAGAAGACGAACGCCAACGGCAGCAAACAGTTCCGCACCCTGCTCGGCATGGAGAACTGGGAGGCGCTGACCGAGATGGCCCGGGAGCTGGAGGCGGAGGGCTCCCATGTGCTGGACGTTTGCACAGCGTACGTCGGCCGCGACGAGCGGGAGGACATGCGCCGCCTCCTGTTCCGTTTGAACACCCAGGTAACGGTGCCGATCATGGTCGACTCCACGGAGACGCCCGTCATGGAGGCCGCGCTGCAGACGCTGGCCGGAAAGCCGATCCTGAACTCGATCAACCTCGAGGACGGCGGCGAGCGGGCCGAGCGCGTCCTGGACCTCTGTCGACGATACGGCGCGGCGGTGGTGGCCCTCACCATCGACGAACGCGGCATGGCCCTCACCGCCGAGCGCAAGGTGGAAATCGCCGAGCGCCTGCTGGCGCGGACCAGGGCGGCCGGCCTGCCGGACTGGGACGTGTTCGTGGACTGCCTGACCTTCACGCTGGGTTCCGGAGACGAGGAGTACCGCAAGGCGGGCATCGAGACGCTGCAGGCGATCCGCGAGCTGCGCCTCCGGCACCCCAGGGTCAATGCGATCCTCGGCGTCAGCAACGTCAGCTTCGGGCTGAAGCCCGCCGCGCGGGTGCTGCTGAACTCCGTTTTCCTCCACTATGCGCTGGAGGCCGGCCTGACGGCGGCCATCGTGCACTTCTCCAAGATCAAGCCCGAGAACCAGATCGACCCCGAGCTCTGGAAGATCGCCTCGGACCTGGTGTTCGATCGCCGCGAGTTCGCCGAGGCGTGACGCTCAATCGTCGCCGCCGAGAGCGTCGATCAGCTCGTCCAGCAGGCCGCTGGCCCCGATACGGAACGTGCTCGGTCCGAGGGCGGCTTCTCCGAGAGTCGCCCGAACCAGCGCGCACCAGTCCAGAGCCTGCGCCGTGGTGCGCACCCCTCCCGCAGGTTTGAGTCCGGCCGACACTCCGGTCGCCTGGCGGTAGTCCCGGATGGCGCCGCAAAGGGCCGCGCCGGCCTCCAGGGTGGCGTTCACCGTCTCCTTGCCCGTGGACGTCTTCACGAAGTCCGCTCCGGCCATCAGGCAGACGATCGCCGCGCGGGCGATCACCGCGGGTTCGGCGAGCTCTCCGGTCGCTAGGATCGTCTTGAGGCAGCAGCCTTCCGCGGCCACTCGGAACGCCCGCACTTCGTCGTACAGCTCTCGCCAACGTCCCTGCAGCGCCAAAGGCCGGCGGATCACGACATCGATCTCGTCCGCCCCGAGCTCACGGACGTGCTCCACCTCCGCGACCCGAGATCGCAGCAGGGACTGGCCGTGGGGGAAGGCAGCTGCGACCGTGGCGACGCTCACGCCCGTTCCGCCGAGAGCCTCGCGCGCGGTGGGCACCAGTTCGGGGTACACGCACACAGCCGCCACGCGCTCGGAGGGCCTGTACAGCAACGGCCGGACGCCGCGCGCGCAGAGCCTGCGGACGTCTTCCTCGGTGTCCGTTGCGCTCAGCGTGGTCAGATCCAGGCACCGTAGAGCCATCGAGGCGTCCTCGGGACGGTGCGCGAGCCTCTCCGGCACGCCGAGAGGCTGCGAAAGCCGAAGCAGGGACTCGTCGAACGGCACCCCCGGGTTGCGCATCGAGCGGAGTATGGCCCATCCGACGCCCGAACCCTGCCCAGCCCGGAAGTTCTCTGGTAAACCCGCGCCATGGAGTATCGACCGCTTGGAAGAACCGGCGTGCAGGTGAGCGTGGCCTGCTTCGGCACGATGACGTTCGGCTGGGACCCTGACGACTGGGGAACGACCGAGGAGGAATCGATCCGCCTGACCCACAAGGCCATGGACTTGGGCGTGAACTTCTTCGACACCGCAAACGTGTACGCGCGAGGCGTCAGCGAGACCATCCTCGGCAAGGCTCTGGCAGGGGGGCGCCGCGAAAAGGTGGTCCTGGCCACCAAGTGCCACGGCAAGATGGACGACGACGACCCCAACGCCTGGGGCAACTCGCGCCGCCACATCATCCAGGCGTGCGAGGCCTCGCTGAAGAGGCTGGGAACGGACTGGATCGACCTGTACCAGATCCACAGGCCGCAACCGTCTGTGCCGATCGACGAGACCATCCGCGCGCTGGACGACCTGGTGCGAGCGGGCAAGATCCGTTACGCGGGATGCTCGACGTTCGCCGCCTGGCAGGTGTGCGAGGCGCACTACGTCGCCCGCCAGCTGGGAGCCGCGGGCTTTGTGAGCGAACAGCCTCCGTACAACCTGCTCGACCGGCGCATCGAGCGCGAGCTGCTGCCGTTCTGCCGAACCTACAACTACGCCGTCATTCCTTGGTCGCCGCTGGCGGGCGGCATGCTCTCGGGCAAGTACCTGGACCAGAAGCCCGAGAGCGGTCGCTACGCCAAGAGCGACCCTTGGGGCCGGCTCAGGCAGGTTCCGCGCGGCCCGATGCTGCGCTTCAAGGCCCTGGCGAACAAGACCGGGCACTCGATGGCCACGCTCGCGCTGGCCTGGGTGGCCAACCAGCCCGGGGTGACGAGCCCGATCATCGGCGCGAGGAACGAGAAGCAGCTGGAGGAGTCGGTTGCGGCGTGCAACCTCAAGCTGCCGAGGGCGGTGCTGGACAAGCTCGACGCGATCTTCCCTCCCGGCCAGCACTCCGTGAACTACTACTCTGCGGCGTTCGGCCCGAACGAGCGACCTTGGTGAACCGCGAGGGAGGCCGGCGGCCCTGCGCCGGCCTCCCCGAGGATCCGCCGGCGGGAATCCGGCCGGCCCAGGCAGTCGGGTCAAGGGGTTAGCCGCGGCCGCCGGTCGCCATCCTCCGGGCGCGCGAAGCTCCCGTAGGCGGGCGGCGTAGGGGCGGTCTCCTGACCCTCGGGCCTGGCGCTGACCCACCCTCCCGCGCGCCCTGCCGCGGCGCAAGCGAGCGGCCAGCCGGCCGCCGGCTTCCCGTCCGGGATGGCGACGCGGGTGGAGCGCCCTCGGTGCTCAGTGCGCCAGAACGGTGTACGTGGAGAACGCCGAGTGCATCGGTGGCTCCTCGCCGCGTGCCTTGGCCTCCTCCATGTCGCGGAAGGCCCTCTCGTGACCCTTGCGGAACGCCTCGGACCCGACCCAACTCTGGAAGCAAGAGCCATCGCGCCAGAAGGACACGACCAGGTACGGGTCGCCCTCGCGGGTGGGCTTCAGCACGCGCATCCCCAAGAATCCGTCCATGGCGTCGATCGCGTGCGCCCTCGTACGGAACAGCTCCTCGAACCGACCGGCGTAGGCGGAGCTGCAATGGATCGTGTTGATGGCGACGAAGCCGGCCTGGGCCGGCGCTTCCTGCGCGACTCTCTCCATGGCCAGATATATACCTTGATTAAAAAATCAAGATTCAACCGCCGCCGGACGCGAACGGGAGGGGATGGGGCGCGCGGCGTCCCATCCCCTCCCAGCAACCCCACTACCAAGCGGGCCTTGGCGTGCCCACCTTGAACACCATCGCCCCGTGCCCCGGCACCTTGCGGCGCAACCCGCCGCGCACGACGCCCAGATCCTTCCTCTGCCAACAGTCGACCACCTTGGGGTTGCCCTGGATGCCGATGGAGCCCCAGGACACCGCCATCTCCTTGGCCGCGAAGTTCCGGTTGAACAGAGCGACCGCCGTCGTGCCGTCCCAGAGCTGCCGCGTCCAAACCTCCGTGCCATCGCCCAAGGCTCTCTGCACCGGAGGCTTGCCCAGCGGGTCCTGCTGGATCTCGAGGATCTCGTGGTTCATCAGCAGGTCCTTGGTGAACTCGTCGAGCTTCGTCAGGTCGCAACCGATGAGGAACGGCGCCGCGAGCATCGCCCAAAGGCTGATGTGCGTGATCTGCTCGTTGGGGGTGAGGCGGTTCGGCCGCACGTTCGGACCCCAGCCGACCATGCCGACGACCAGCATGTCGGGGTCGTTCCACCCACCCGGGCCGGAGAAACGGGCGATGCGGCCTTGGGAGAAGCCGATCGACGACATGCTGCCCCAGGTGTCGGTGATGTCGCCGGTGGTGCGCCACAGGTCGCCGCCCACGCGATTGCCCCAGCGCCAAACCTCTCCCATCCCGTATTGGCAGAGGCTGTACACGATGTCGCGGTCCACGCTGTCCAGCGCCTCGCGCATCAGACGGTAGGGCCGCTGCAACTCGGGCAGGCTGTCGTCCTTGGCGATCTGGCCATAGGAGCACCAGTCGTACTTCAGGTAGTCGATGCCCCACCTGGCATAGGTCCGGGCGTCTTGGAACTCGTGCCGGTAGCTGCCCTCGTAGCCGCCGCACGTCTTGGGACCCGGGGACGAGTAGATGCCGAGCTTCAGCCCCATGGCATGCACCTCGTCGGCCAGAGCCTTCATGTCCGGGAACTTGTCGTTGCAGAGGATCTCACCGTCGGGCGCGCGCCCCGCTTCCCATCCGTCGTCGATGTTCACGTACTGGTAGCCGTAGCCGGCCAAGCCGGTCTCGACGAACGCTCTCGCGGCATCGCGAACCTTCTCCGCACTCACCGAAAGCCCCCAGACGTTCCAGGAGTTCCAGCCGAGGGGCGGGGTGAGGGCCAGCTGGCGCGGCGCTGCCACGATGCGCAGCGTGCGCCGGTCGGTGCCGCCAGGTCCGCTGACCTCCACCTGAACGTCGTAGGTTCCCCGGCGTTCCACGGTCCCCGCGACGATGCCTGTGGCGGCGTCCAGCCTCAACGAGGCGGGCAGTCCCCGGACCGAGAACCGCAACGGCGCCTTGCCCGTGGCGGGGATGCGGAACAGGAACGGTCTTCCCGGCGTGGTGCCGACGATGCGCGGGCCGTGC
>JAOACB010000069.1 GCA_026418055.1 Fimbriimonadales bacterium | reverse complement strand
GCGCAGCACCATGCGCACGGCCTCGCGGTTCGGCACGGGGAGCGCGCCGGGCAGGCCCAGGCACACGGGGCACACGCGCGTGTTGGGTTCGCCGCCGAACGCCACGGGGCAGCGGCAGAACATCTTGCTGCGGGTGAGCAGCTCGGCGTGCACCTCCATGCCGACGCTCGCGACGTACTCGGCCATGCGCGGCGGAGTTTACCGGACCCGCCCTTCCGGGCCTCCGGCGGTTCATAATCGCGCCCGTGAGCGACCTGAAGAGGCGGATGGACGAGCTGGCGGGGCTGATGGCCGAGTTCGGCCTGGACGAGGCCGAGTGGTCCGGGCCGGGCTGGCGGGTGGCCTTCCGCAGGCGCAGGGCCGCGGCCGCCGTCGCCGCGCCGCTCGCGCCCGAGGCGGAGCCGGAGGCGGCAGAGCCGGTCTCGGAGCAGCCCTCGGCTCCGCGCTCGCTCGGCACGCCGGTTTCCAGCCCCATGGCCGGCGTGTTCTATGCGACTCCCTCTCCCAGCGCCCCGCCGTTCGTGAAAGAGGGGGACAGCGTGGTGGCGGGCCAGGTGGTGGCGATCATCGAGGCGATGAAGGTGATGAACGAAATCACCGCCCCGGTGTCGGGCAAGGTAACCTCCATCGTGGCGAGGCCAGGCCAGCTCGTGGAGGCCGGCCAGCCTCTGCTGTACATCGCATGACCCGCACCTCCGTCTCCGAACCGCTGCCCGTCGTTCGCGTCGGGATGCTGGGCTTCGGCACCGTCGGAACCGGCGCCTACCGCATGCTGCTGGACAACCGCGAGGCGATCCGCCGGCGCACGCGCACCGAGATCCAAGTCGCGAAGATCGGCATCCGGGACGCCGACAAGCCCCGCATCGCCCCCAAGGAGCTGCTGACCACCGACCTGCGCAGCATCGTCACGGACCCCACGATCGACGTGGTGCTGGAGCTGATGGGCGGCTTGGAGCCGGCCGGAGAGCTCATCGAGACCGCGCTGCTGCACGGCAAGCACGTGGTGACGGCCAACAAGGAGCTGCTGGCCAAGCACGGCTCGCGGCTGGTCGCGCTGGCCCTCAAGCAGGGGCTCGACCTGCAGTTCGAGGCGGCGGTGGGCGGCGGCATCCCGCTCATCCAGCCGATGAAGCACCAGCTCGCCGGCAACGACGTGCTGAAGGTGATGGGCATCCTCAACGGCACCACGAACTACATCCTCACGCAGATGTTCGAGCAGGGCAAGCCGCTGGAGGAGGCGCTGAAGGAGGCCCAGGCCAAAGGGTACGCGGAGGCGGACCCCACCAGCGACGTCGACGGGTTCGACGCGCAGTACAAGCTCGCCATCCTCTCGACCATCGCCTTCGACCAGGTGGTGCCTCCCGAGGCGGTGCACCGCGAGGGCATCCGGGGGATCTCGACGCGCGAGATCCATTACGCCAAGCAGCTCGGCTACCGGATCAAGCTGCTGGGCATCGTCGAGCGCATGGCCGACGGCTCCATCCTGGCGCGGGTGCATCCCACCATGGTCGCGCTGAGCCACCCGCTGGCCAGCGTGAACGGCGTGTACAACGCCGTGTGGCTTCAGGGCGACTTCGTCGGGGACGTGATGTTCAGCGGACGCGGCGCCGGGGCCGACCCGACCGGCTCGGCGGTGGTGGGGGACCTCATCGACGTCTGCCGGAACATCCGCATCGGAGGGGCCGCGAACTTCGTGATGCCCGAGGAGCTGGCTCGGCCTGCGCCGCTGGAGAACCTGCGCTCGCGCTACTACCTGCGCATGGTGATCCAGGACCGCCCCAAGGCCCTCGGCTGCATCGCCACGGTGTTCGGCAACTGCAACGTGTCGATCTCGGCGATGGAGGCCGGCCCGCTGGGTCAGAGGAACCTCATCGAGATCGTGTTCCTGATCCACCCCTGCCGCGAGGCAGAGTTCCTGCGGGCCCTGAAGGCGCTGCGCAACATCCACATCGTCGAGAACATCTCGGCCTGGATGCGCCTGGAGGAGTAGCGTGAAGGTCGCCTGCTTCCAAATGGACGTGGTGTTCGGCGATCCCGAGGCGAACGCGGCTCGCGTGGCGGAGCGCATCGCAGAGGCGGGCTCGCGCGGGGTGGGGCTCGCGGTGTTCCCCGAGGCCGTGCTGACCGGCTACTGCGTGGAGGCTTGCGAAGCCGCCCGTGCCTTGGCGCTCCCGGTGCGCGAGGGACCGAAGCACGAGGTGGCCGAGGCCCCGGAGAGCGTGCTGGCGATCCGCGACGCGTGCGCGCGGCACGGAGTGCACGCGGTGTTCGGATTCGCCGGTTCGGACGAGGCGGGGTTGTACAACGGCGCGATCCTCGCCGAGCCCAGCGGCCGCATGCGCCTGTTCCGCAAGGTGCATCTTCCCGAGCTGGGCTTGGACAAGTTCGTGGCGCCTGGCAACGACCTGCCGGTGTTCGAGACGGAGCTGGGGCGCATCGGGATCCTGGTTTGCTTCGACCTCCGCGTTCCGGAGGCCGCCAGGGTGTTGGCGCTGCGCGGCGCCGACGTGATCGTCCTGCCGACGAACTGGCCGGAGGGAGCCGACTTCGCGGCCGACTGCATCGCGCCCGTGCGCGCGGCCGAGAACAAGGTGTTCCTGGTCGCCTGCAACCGCGTCGGCGAGGAGGGGGGCTTCCGCTTCATCGGCAAGAGCGGCGTGTACGGCGTGGCGGGCCAGACGCTCGCCAAAGCCGGTTGCGGCGAAGAGACCATCGAGGCCGAGCTGGACCCGGCGTTGGCGCGCAACAAGCGCAACGTGGCGATCCCTGGGCGGTACGAGTCGGAGGTGTTCGGAAGCCGCCGGCCCGACCTCTACGGGCCGATCGTCGGCGGCGACGGCGCTTGAGGCCGCGGGGTAACCTGCGGCGCATGGATGCCACCCCGTTTCTTGGGCGCTGGGACGTCACGATCGCTCGTCCGGGCAAGCCGTTCCCCACGTGGTTCGAGATCGAGCAGGGCCCGGACGGGCTGCGCGGTCGGCTGGTCGGCGAGGTGGGCAGCGCGAGGCCCATCGAGCGGTTCGAGCTCCGGCCCGAGGGCCTGTTCTTCGCCCTGAAGCCGCAGTACGAGCCGCGCTCGAACGACCTGGAGTTCCTCCTCCAGACCGACGGCGACGGGCTGAAGGGCACGTTCCTGGACAACGACGGGGCGACCGTGCCTTGGACCGCCAAGCGCGCCCCCGACTTCGCTGGCCGCTCCGTCGAGGCTTGGGGCGAGCCGATCGACCTGATCGCCGACGGCCTGGACGCTTGGGAGGCGCGCTGGCCCGAGGCGCCGTTTCGCTGGACGGTCCGCGACGGCCAGTTGGTCAACGAGGGCGTCGGCACGGACCTGGTGACCAGGCAGCGGTTCGGCGACTTTCGGCTGGTGGCCGAATACAGCTACCCCGAGGGCAGCAACAGCGGGATCTACCTGCGCGGCCGGTACGAGATGCAGATCCTGGACGACGCGGGAGGCGGCAACGGCGTGGGCAACAGCGGCGCGATCTACGGGTTCCTGGCGCCGTCCAAGAACGCCGCCAACCCGGCCGGGAAGTGGCAGAGGGCCGAGATCGAGCTGGTCGGCCGCACGGTGACGATCGTGCTGAACGGAGAGACGGTGATCGACCGCGCGGAGATCCCCGGCATCACGGGCGGCGCGCTGGACAGCGACGAGGCCGAGCCGGGGCCGCTGTTCCTGCAGGGCGACCACGGCCCCGTGACGTTCCGGACGCTGCTGCTCACGCCGGCTCGCTAGCCGGCAGAGCGGCGGTTTCGACCGTCTCTCCGCGGCTGTCCAGCGCCCGCTCCGGCTCGTGCTCGAACTGCTCGTGGTACAGGCGGCTGTACAGGCCGCCGAGCGCGAGCAGCTCCTCGTGGCGCCCTCGCTCCACGATGCGGCCCTTGTCCATCACCAGGATCTGGTCGGCGGCGAGGATCGTGGAGAGACGGTGGGCGATGGCGAAGGTGGTGCGGCCCTGCATCAGGCGGCTGAGGGACGCTTGGATGACTCGCTCCGAGCGGGTGTCGAGCGCCGAGGTCGCCTCGTCCAGGATGAGGATGCGCGGGTTCTTGAGGATCGCCCGCGCGATGGCGATCCTCTGCTTCTCGCCGCCGGACAGCTTGTAGCCGCGTTCGCCGACCACCGTGTCATAGCCTTGCTCGAGGCTGGCGATGTGGTCGTGGATGGCCGCTGCCTTGCAAGCCTCCACGATCTCCTCGTCGGTGGCGTCGGGCTTGGCGTAGCGCAGGTTCTCCTTGATGGTGGTGTGCACCAGGTAGGTCTCCTGCGTGACGGCTCCCACCAGCCTGCCGAGGCTCTCCAGTCGGATGTCCCTCACGTCGATGCCGTCGATCGTCACGCTGCCGTCGTTGACGTCGTAGAGCCGCGGGATCAGGTAGGTGAGCGTGGTCTTGCCCGCGCCGGAGGGCCCCACCAGCGCCACCAGCTGGCCCGGCTCGGCGACGAAGCTGATGCCCCTCAGGGTGTGGGCGTCGGTTTCGTCGTCGTAGCGGAACGAGACGTTCTCGAAGCGCACCTCGCCGCGCACCTGCGAGGGCTCCAAGGCCACCGCTCCCGGCCGGTCCGTGATGTCCTGCCTCAGATCCAGGTAGTCGAAGATGCGCTCGAACAGCGCCATCGAGCTTAGGATCTCTACCTGCGCGCTCATCAGGCCGGTGAGAGGGAAGAAGAGGCGGGCCTGCAGCGCGGTGAACGCCACCAGCACTCCCACGCTGATGCTCTGGTCGCCTCGGGCCATCAGCCAGCCTGCCGCCCAGTAGACCAGGGCGGGCACCAGCGAGAAGATCATGCGCATCAGCCCGAAGAACACGTAGTTGACCACCTGGCCCTTGATCTGCCACTCCGCCAGGCGGGCGTTCTCGCGGCGGAACTTCTGCGTCACGAGCTCCCTGCGGCCGCTGGTCTTGGTGAGCAGCACGCCGGACACCGAGAGCGTCTCCTGCATCAGCGCGTTCAGCTCGGCGGTCTGCTCCTGGGTGCCGCGGCGGATGCGCTGGGCCCATCCCCCGACCTTGGCGCCGATGATGGCGAACAGCGGCACCACGCCCACGCTCAGCAGCGTGAGGCGCCAGTCGAACCAAAGCATGGCGGCCACGGTGGTGACCACCAGCGCGACGTTGGAGAGGGTGTTGGTGGCGGCGTCGCTGACGGCGGTCTGCACGCCCGCGACGTCGCTGATCAGCCTGGACTGGATCTCGCCGGTCTTCGTCGAGGTGAAGAAGCGCAGCGACATGCCCTGCAGATGGTCGAACAGGCTGTTGCGCAGGTCGACCATGATGCGCTGCCCGATGAGCACGCTCCAGTAGCCGTAGAGCAGGGTGAGCGCCGAAGCGGCCACGGTCGCCACGATGGTCCAAATCGAATACACCGTCACGACGCGCAGGTCGTTCTTCTGCAGGCCCTGGTCGATGATGATCTGCAGAAACCACGGCGGCAGCAGCCCGAGCAACACGGCGACCAGCACCGTGACGGCGGTGAGGATCGCCTGGGTCTTGTAGGGCTGGAAGGTGGCGACCACGCGCCGCACGGTCCCTGGCTTGAGCTTGCGGGGGCCGCCGGGGGACATGCCGTGCATCATCGGGCAGGTTATACCGAGGGTTCCGCGGGGGCCCGGGGACCGGCCGGCGGTTGACAATCCGTCTACCGATTCCTCTGTCTTATAGTAGACTGATGTACGGTATTGTCACCATGCCGCCCCGCGACCATCCCTGTTGCCCGTCGTTGCTCGCCGATTGCCTGCTGGCCGCCGCCCCCCAGGACCCCGAACGCCCGTTCTACCGCGAGGACACATTCCGCTCGAAGGAGCGCCTGAGCCGCAGGCGCGAGCCTAGGCTGGGCCTGTGCGCGATCGCCCGTCCCGAGTCCCCGCTGGCCCAGGCGGAGCTCGAGGGTCTGCTCTCCCACGCGCGCCTGACCGAAACCCAGGAGCGGGTGGTTCGTCTGAGGGTCGCCGGATGGACCTACGACGAGATCGGAGAGGCCCGCGGGTGCAGCAAGCAGGCCGCGCAACGCCTCTGGTCGAAGGCGGCCGCCAGGCTGCGGCGGGCGCTGGAGACGTACCGGTTCGCCGGCCTGGCCGACGTGTACCGCGCCGAGACCTCGCGGCGGGGTCCCCGTCGGCGGGACAGGTAAACTGCGGCGGTCGGTCGGACGCGTCCGAAGCGAGGGAACGATGGTCCGTTGCGAGAACTGCGACACTCCCAACAGCCTCGACAGCCGGTTCTGCAAGGCCTGCGGCAAGGAGCTGTCCGACGAGGCGAGGCGAGCCGGCCAGGAGCAGCTGGAGAAGCTGATCGCCGAGGGGTACCGTCTGCTGAACGAGGACCGGGCCGACGAGGCCCTGTTGCTGGCGGAGTCGATCCTGGCCAACGATGCGGACTGCGCCCAGGCGCTCTCGTTGAAGGGCGCGAGCCTCGAGCGCCAGGGCGACCTGGTGGCGGCGCTCGAGGCGTTCGAGAGGGTTGTGGAGCTGTGCCCCGACTCCGCCATCGACCGCGTGAAGGTCACGCACCTGCGCAAGGAGCTCGCCCAGCGGGCGGTGCCGCGCGACGAGCCGGACCGCAGGCGGGCGCTGCTGGCCGCCGTCGGCGCGGCGGTGGTGGTGATCGCCGCCGGCGGCATCGTGGCGGCGATGCTCGCGCGCGGTGAGTCCGCCGGAGGAGCGGACCGGCTGGTGGCCAGCCGGGAGGCCGGGGCGCAGGCCGAGGCTTTCGGATCCGTGGCGCAGCCGCAGGGCTCGGACGCGGCGCAGCAGCCCCAGCAGGGCGCACAGAGCAACCAGGGCGCGACCCAGCCGAACGGCCAGGCCCCCGCGCAGACCGCCGAACCGACCCAGCGGCCCGCGCCGCCGCTGGACCCCGGGGGGGTGCTGCCGCGACCTCTGCCCAACGGCGAGATCGGCCAGGTGCCGCCCGTGTCGATCCCGGAGTTGGAGCTGAGGCCCGAGAACCCGCCTCGCGAGCCCGAGCGTCCGATCGACCCCCCTCCCAGCATCGAGCCGGCTTCCAAGTCCGACCCGCAGAAGAGCGAGCCGGAGCGCGACCCGGGCGTCTACGAGATCCGCGTGTACACCGGCGCGCCGCGCAACCTGGGAGGCGGAGAGCCCGCAAGCGGAGGCGATCCCAACCAGCTGACCGCGCTGCTGCGCACCGCCCGCCAGCAGTTCCAGCTGGGCCAGTACGCGGCAGCGGCCCGAACCTACGAGCAGGCGCTGCGCGCCGGCGGCGACCCCGCCACCATTCACCAGAGGCTGGGCCAGTGCTACGCGAGCCTCGGCCAGAAGGCGGAGGCGAGCCTGGCCTACACGCGCGCCATCCAGGCTTGGGAGCAGAGGCTGTCCCAGAACCCTCGCGACGAGGCGGCCCGCCACGCCTTGGAGGCCTGCCGGCAGGCTCTGAAGGTCCTGCAGGGATCATGAGGACGCTGCTCGGCGCCGCTCTGTGGCTTGCGGCGGCCGCGTCGCTGGCGGCCCCCGGGGTGCTCATCGTGCAGCAGCGCGCGCCCAAGCGGTACGACTCGGACTTCAACCTGACCGTCGCGCACCAGCTGGCCCAGGCGATCGACGACGACGGCCGCGCCGCGCCGATCGTGTGGTCCATGACCGATCCGCTGTTCCGGGCCGCGGTCGAGGACGGCCTGATCCGTCGCCCGAAGGAGAACCCCTCGCTGGAGGAGGCGTTCGACGCCGCCGACCGGATGAAGGTCGAGTACGTTCTGGTGGTGGTCGCGCTGCGCGATCGGGACGAGGCCGAAGGAAGCGTGGTGCTGTACCGCAAGAGGAAGGAGGCTTGGCGCGACGCGCACAAGGCCGGCGTGTCCGCCGGGGGCAGGTTCGACCCGTTCAGCACCGCGGCGACGCTGGCGCGCACTTGGATGGAGCGCCTGGCGGCCGGACCTTGGCGCGGTCTGCCGCCCAGGGTCGGCCCCCGCAACACCGAGGCGGCGCCCACCAAGACCGATCCGACGGTCGAAGCCAAGCCCCCGGTATTGCGGCCCGCCGACAACAGCGAGCTGCTGCCCAAGCTGGCCGAGCTGATGCGCCAGAACGACGTGCCGCAGGTCGTGGCGTTGCTGAGGGACGCGATCGACGCCCAGCCGCTGGACCTGGGTCGCCGCAGGCTGTTCATCGACACGATGCTGGCCATGGGTCAGACCCGGCTGGCGGCGGACGAGGCTCGGCGCTCGGCCGATCTGTTCCCGGAGGCCGTCGAGCTGCGACTGCTGGCGTCGAGGGCCTACGCCGAGCTCGGGGACGAGGCCGCGTCGCAGGAGCAGCTGAAGGAGGCGGTGGCGCGCGACCCCAACGGCCCAGCCACGCGGCAGGCCCTGGGCGAGCGGGCGCTGCTGGACCTGCAGCCGGAAGCCGCCCTGCAGCACCTGCTGAAGGCCACCGAGCTGGGCGCCACCTCGGAGGCGCTGTTCCGTCGGGCTCTGGCGTACGCCCTTGCGGGAGACCGCAGGCGCTTCGAGGAGGACTCCTCCGCCGCGCGCGACGCCGCCTCCGAGCCTGTCGTGGCGCAAAGCCGCTACTCGCTGGCCGTCCGTTTGGCCGATCGCCTCGTGACCAGGGCGAGCCAAGACGGTGCGGCGGCGCTCCAGGCGGCCAGGGTGGGCCGCACGGGCCGCGAGTTCCAGGACAGGATGGCCTCGCTTCGGCGCTGGTGCGAGGCGCTGGCTCTGGCGCTGCGCTCCACCCCCGCTCCCTCCGTGGCCACGAGGGCGCACGAGCAGCGCCTGTTGGCATCGAACTTGCTGATGCAGTTCGTGGGACAGCTCCAAGACGCAGCAAGTCGCAACGACGCCGACCTGCTGGACGAGGCGACGCTTACCCTCGCCCAGGCGGCGAGGGTTTGGGACGCGGCCAAGGGCGCGGGGAGCGGGCCGGCAGGCAAGCCGTGAACGAAGTGCTGGAACTGATCGGATGGATGGCGCTGGTGTTCGCCGCTTCGGTGGGCGGCTCCTACGCGCTCCAAACCACCCTGCGGCGCCTCCGCGGCGGGGTCCCCGATCCGGTCGGCGCCAAGCTGCGTCTGCGCACGGCCCAGGGCGTGTACCGCTGCAGGGTCGAAGCCAGGGGGCCGGACGGCTGGGTGATCACCTCGCCCCTGCAGCGGGACGCGTTCGTGCCGCTGCAGGTGGGCGAGGCGCTGACCGTCGAGTGGCCGACGGAGCGCGGGGTGGTGCTGTTCCGCACGAGGGTTCTGGCGCGCGACGCCGTCGACCACACCTACCGCATCGCGCCGCCGGAGCGCGCGCGTCCTCAGGAACGCCGCTCGCATCCCCGCACCACCGAGTTCCCGATCGACCGCGTGGCGCTCGACGGCCGTCCGGCGGAGCTGGTGGACCTCGGTCCGCGGGGCTGCCGCCTGCGCACGGCGAGCTGCCCGGTGCCGGGAACCCGGGTCCGTGTCGATCTTCCTTGGGCCAGCGAGCCGTCGTTCGGCGCGGTGCTGGAGGTGCGGGCGTCGTCGTTCGACGGCGGTCCCGGCGTCGAGGCGCGGCTGGCTTTCGAGCAGAGGGTTCCTCTGGGCTTTCCCGCCTGAGTTATCCTGTTCGGCATGGAGCCGACTCCCGCGCCGGCGCGCAAGGCGGGGCTGGAGACGCCGCTGTCGGTCCGTTTTCTGGGCGAGCGGGCGGTGGCGTTCGCGCCGTCGTGGGGGTACGACGCGCTCATCGTGGCCTGCCTGCTCTCGCCGCTGGTCGGCGGCTTCCGATGGTGGGTCGGGTCTCCCCTTGGGTTCATGCATCCGGGCATCTTCTTCGGAGCCACCGTTGCGGCGGCTCTGGCGGGGGTTTGGGCTCTGTTCAGCATGGACCGCATGGTGTGCGACCTGCGGCGGCGCACCTACCTGCGCTTCGAGGGCTCGGCGGCCTGGAAGCGCGTGCGCCGGGGATCCTTGGACGAGCTGGACGCCCTGGTGCTGACCTGCGAGCAGCTGCCCTCGGTGGCAGGAGGCCACGCCGTGGTGTACCGCCTCGTTCTTCACTGGAAGGGCGGGAGGCTGCCCCCCCTGGTCGGCGAGCGCAGGCTGTGCCACCTGCCCGCGGGCGCGCCGCTGAACTACAGCGCCGCGCCGTGGGTCGACAAGGGCCTGCGGGTCGCGGCGGCTCTGCGGGTGCCGTTCTACGACAACAGCTACTTCCACAGCCCCTGCCCGATCCCGCCGATTTAGCGCGGTCCCGGCTTTAAACCCCTCTTAATGGAACCGTGGTTTGCTCGGTGTGCGGCTCTCGGCCGCGCCGGAAGGAGAACCCAACCATGAGACGCGCCTTCACGCTCATCGAGCTGCTCGTTGTGATCGCCATCATCGCGATCCTCGCTGCGATCCTTTTCCCAGTGTTCGCCCAGGCCAAGGAGGCCGCCAAGAAGACCCAGGCCATCAGCAACCAGAAGAACCTCGGGCTGGCGTTCATCCTGTACACCGCCGACCATGACGACGTTCTTCCCAACGTCACCTGGCAGGACAGCTTCAACAGCGCCTACTCCATCCCGAACCCCTACGGCGAGAAGTGGAACGGCTCGCTCGCGTGGCCGATCTCGCTGATCCCCTACCACAAGAACGACACCAAGCGCGGCAACCGGAGCAGCATCCTGATCAGCCCAAACGACGTGAGCCTGGCGAACTTCACCAAGCCGGACTTCAAGATCATGTTGCAGGCGGTGAACTGGCCCAACTGGGAACAGTTCGGAACCGACTGGAAGACCAACGCGCAGATCTTCCCGCTCAGCTTCTGCGCCAACTACGGCCTGAGCTACAGCTGGGCGTCCACCGGCCCCGGAGTGTGGAACGCCACCGGCTACACCGGTCCGCGCGCAATGACCACCGTGTTGGCTCCCGCCAACACGATCTTCACCACCGAGTACGGCCAGGGAATCGCCGGCGCGTACCAGGCGAACGTGTACAGCAACTACTACTGCCAGCTGGGCTACGGCGGCGTCGACCGCTGGAAGAACGGCCGCCGGTACTCGGGCGGCCGCACGTTCACGTTCGTGGACGGCCACGCGAAGTTCCTGAAGGACCCGGTGAAGATCGAGGACCTCAGCGGCAACTCCAGCCAGCTGCAGCTGCAGATCCGCGAGTCGTACGCCGCCAAGAACGTGTTCGACATCCCGGATCGGGACCAGCTCTGATCCCGCCTCCTGCCTCCCTATGAACGGGGGCCGGGCGTGAAGCCCGGCCTCCTTCGTGTTGCCGCCCACGGAGGCTCACTCGACGTAGGCGTCGGGGCTCGGGGCCTTGCGCAGGTAGGCCTCGATGAACCCGTCGATCTCGCCGTTCAGCACACCCTGGGCGTTGCCGGTCTCGTAGCCCGTGCGGTGGTCCTTGACCAGCGTGTAGGGG
>JAOACB010000068.1 GCA_026418055.1 Fimbriimonadales bacterium | reverse complement strand
AGATGTGTATAAGAGACAGACCAGGTACAGCGCCAGCACTACTTTCAGTATCGCTCAGAGGATGGAAAGGTTGCGTCACTCGTGGAGCCGCCGAAGCTCCTGCTCGGGCTCCGTGGTCTGCTCCTGGCTCGGTGCGGAGCCGGACTCGACCGCGATGAGCTTCGGCAGGCGGGAGAAGTCCAGTTCCTCCAAGGCCTTGTCGATGGCGTCGAGCTGCAGCCGCGCCTCCCCCAGCGCCTCCAGGAAGTCTTGACTCGGAACCTCCGGCGACCTGTCCACGAGGCGGTATCCGAGCATCTTCACTCGCAATGCGTCCAAGGTGGTCATGAACACCGCCGCCTGAGCTTCGGTGCGGCTGACCCCGGCCATGACGGCGTCGTAAAGCTTGCGGTATTCCGCGATGTTGCGGTCGGCGATGCGGTAGAGCTCCTTGGCCTGCGGGTCGGACGGGGTGGCGGTCCAGGCTGGGGGTTGCGTGTACACGCCGCGCTCGCTCGAGAAGATCTCGTGCGACACCAGGTCGGCCCTGCGCAGGGCCGCGTACAGCGAACGTCCGACGGCCTCCACCGTCTTAGGCATCTCGCGCAGGGAGGCCACCTGTTCGTGGCGCATCTTCTTGAGGACCTTGCGGAACCTCTCCAAGCGATCCGCGCAACCGGCCCAAAGCGCTTGGAAGCGCTTGTTCTCAAACCGCTTCGCAACCGACGCGTTGTACGAGCGAATGGCGTGCAGGCCCAGCGCGGCAACCGCGGCTCCGAGCGGCAGCAGCCAGCCGAACACCTCAGGAAGGTATCGGAACGCTCCCCAGCACAGCGCCCAAACCAGCGCCAACCCCAGCAGGCGCTGCGGGTGAACCAGCTCCAGCAGGAACAGCCTCCGGTCCCTCGCTCGGATTTCATCCATCGTCGCGACTCAGTTTAGCGGAGGCAAGCCGATCGGCGGCAGCGCCCTCTCGGCGGCGTGCGCGGTCTCCAACAGCGCCTCGTCCCCCATGGGTGGGCCGAGCAGCTGCAGCCCGACCGGCAGGCCTTCCGCGAGCCCGCAAGGGATGGAGATCGCGCAGAAGCCGCCCATGTTCGCCGGAATGGTGCACAGGTCGAGCATCTTCAGAGCCACCGGATCGCCCGACAGCTCGCCGATGCGGAAGGCAGGCACGGGCACCGAGGGCGAGACCACGGCATCGCAACGCTGCAGCACTCGGCGGAACTCCTCGCGCAGGATAGCCCTCGCCTGCTGGGCCTTGGTGTAGTAGGCCTCGTAATAGCCGGCCGAAAGGACGTAGGTGCCGATCATGATGCGGGTCTTCACCTCGTGGCCGAAGAGTCGGCCGCGCGTGCGCTCGACGGCCTCCACGTGCCCGGCGCCACCCTCCCTGGGTCCGAAGCGGATTCCGTCGAACCGGGCCAGGTTGCTGCTCGCCTCGGCGGGCGCGAGGATGTAGTACATGCTTACGGCGAGCCGGACGGACGGAAGGCTGACCTCCTCGACCTCAGCCCCCTCGGCGCGCAAGGTGTCGAGCGCTTGCAGGAAGGCGCTCCGAACCGCGGGGTGCAGGGCCTCTCCGGAGAGCTCCCGCGGCAGCGCCAGACGCTTCCCCCGGAGGCTCGCGCGCTCGAAGGCCGGTTGGATGGGTGGCGCATCCAGGCTCGTGCCGTCCCTCGGGTCGTGGCCGGTGATGGCCGCTGCGATGCGGCCCGCGTCCTCCACCGTGAGGGCCATCGGTCCGATCTGATCCAGACTCGAACCGAAGGCAACCAACCCGTAGCGCGAGCAGCGACCGTACGTGGGCTTGAACCCCACGATGCCGCACAGGGCCGCGGGCATGCGGATCGAACCGCCCGTGTCCGAACCCAGCGCCGCGGGCGAGAGCAACCCGGCCACGGCGGCCGCCGAGCCGCCCGAGCTTCCGCCGGGAGAGCGCTCGAGGTCCCATGGGTTGCGGCTGGGGCCGAACGCCGACGTTTCGGTGGAGCCGCCCATGGCGAACTCGTCGAGGTTCGTCTTCCCGAACACGATCGCTCCAGCGAGCCTCAACCGCTCCACGACCGTGGCGTCGTAGGGCGGAACGTAGCCCTCTAGGATCCGCGACGCGCACGTGGTGGGGATGCCCCGGGTCGAGATGTTGTCCTTAACGGCGATCGGCACTCCGGCCAACGGCAGGTCCTCGCCCCGCGCGAGGCGCGACTCCACCTGTCTGGCCTCGGCCAAGGCCGCGTCCGGGTCGAACCAGAGGAAAGCCCCGAGCAAGCCGTTGAACCGTTCGACCCGCTCGATGTACGCGGAGGCGACCTCGGTCGGGCTGATGAGACCGCTTCGGACGTCACCCGCGAGCTCGGAAGCCGAACGGGCGATCGGCATCGACGGTCAGTCCTCGATGATGGTCGGAACGACGAACAGGCCCGCTCGGGCCAGGGCGCTGTTCCGCAACGCCTCGGATCGCTCCAGCGGTGCCGCTGGGATGTCCTCGGACCAGACGTTCTGGAGACTCAAGGCGTGGGACTGGGCCTCCATGTCCGCCAAGTCCATCGCCTCCAGCTCGGAGAACAAGCCGAGGAGGGCATTCAACTCTCCCTGAAGAGCCACCATCTCCTCTTCCGAAAGCTCCAAGCGCGCCAGCTTGGCGGTGTGCCGAACTTCCTCCAAAGAGATGGACATGGTGGTCCATTATGGCACACCGCCCATAATGGTTCCGACCCGATGGATCGGCTCAGGTTTCCGTACGTGGTCTCGGTGCTCGTGGTGATCTTCCTCTTCGGCGCCGTGCTGCGTCAAGCCAAGCCGCTCATCCCGCCGGAGCCCGAGACGGACTTGATCCGCGAGCCGGGCGACTTCGCGCGCCCGGGCATCGGCGAGCGGATTCCTTGGATGAGCATGGGTCTGCTCGCGCTGTCGGAAGCCAGGCGGCTCGATCGTCCCCTGTTGGTGTTCATCGAGGCGCCTTGGTCCGCGGTTGCCCGCGATCTCGCGGCGAACGCGTGGCGCGATCCGGACGTTCGGGCTTTCGTGCGCCGCCATTTCGTCCCCGTGCGCATCGACGCCTCGCAGCGGCCCGAATGGCTGAACACGTTCTTGCCGGTCAGCCGGACGCGCCTCGGCTTCATCCCGGATGCTCAACTATGGTTGCTGAACTCGGAAGGCCGCATCCTCAGCGAGGTGTTCTTCCGAGACCCGGCTTCTCGAACCGATCCCTCGTGGCTGCTCAACCAGCTCTTCGGGTTCCGCGAGCAGCACCGCAAGGCGCGCTTGGAGCCGTGGAACGTCGATCCGCCGGGTCTGCAGCAAACGCTCGACCTGCAACGGCTCGCGATCGAACCGGAGGCGAGCACTCCAGACCTCGAGCTGATGGCGGAGCGCATTCGGGCTTCCATTGCGCCTCAGGGTGGATTCGCCGACGCCGCGGGGCTTCCCCGATTGCTGCCGCAGGCCTACCGATTCCTCGCCATCACGGCCGATTGGGACGGTCTGGCGAGGGCCTTGGATCCGCTGTTGCGCTCGGCTCTGGTCGACTGGGTGGACGGAGGGTTCTTCCTTCGACCCGCAGACCGGAGCCTGGCCCGTCCCCAGTACGACAAGGTCGCGGTTCACAACGCCGAGCTGATGCAGGCGATCGCTGTCGCCGACGCCCGGCGCCCCGACCCGCTGTATAGGGAGGTCGCGAGGCGTTGCGCGAGGTTTCTCTTGAAGGGCCTTCGGCAAGGCAGCTACCTCGCCGCGTGCAGGGTGGGGGACGAGAAGCCCAACGGCCGCAGTCGGAGGTCCAGCTTTCCTCCCAGGGAACTGAGGTTTGGACCGAACCCGAAGCCCTTGTTCGAGCGCTGGGGGTGCGAGCCGTTTAATGTGCCGCAGTGGTGCCGCGATCATCTGGCGCTGAGGGTGGAGGAGAACCCTGCGATGGTGCCTCGCTTGAGCGACCCGGGAGTCCTCGCGAGCGACCGGCAGCGGTTCGAAGCGGCCTTGGCCTGGCTGAAGGCGATCGCCGACGGCAAGCGGGGGGTCCAGCTGGCCGGCATGGCCTTGGCGGACGTCAATCTGACCGTAGCAGCCCGGGCCACGCAGACGGCTCGAATCTGGGGAGATCGGGCCCTGTTGACCGAAGCGGGCGAGCTCTGGGACCGGTTGGCGGTGCTCGAGACCGGCGGCGACGTGGCTCGCGGGCTGTACCTCGCGGAGCCCGGCTCTCCCTATCTGGGGGACTACCTCGCGTTCGCGGACGCGGCCCTTCAGGACTTCCTGGCCAACGGGCGGGTCGTGTCGTTGGAAGCCGGCCTGCGCGTCCTGTTGCGCGCCCGGGAATTGTTCCAAACCAGCGCGCCCGGGGCTTGGGCGCTGACCACGCAGGCAGGCACGGTGTTGCCGGACGCACGAGCCCCTGAGCTGGTGGACAACGTGGGTGAGAGCTGCACCGCCAAAGTGATCCGACTGGCGTTCAGCTACGGACGTTTGCTCCGGGGGGGCGGACGGCAGGCGTCGGTGGCAGCGATGCTGGCGCAGGACGCCGCCGCGGCGGTCGCGCGGTTCGGAGCCTTGGCGACGGAGCTGGGGGCGGACGCCGCGGCGTACGGATGCGCGGCATGGGCGGTGATGGACGAGAGTCACGCGGTGGTTGTGGGCCCGGACTGCGTCGAAACGGCGACCAGGATCTATCGCCGGGTTCCGCACCGATTGGTCGCGCCTTGCCTCGGACCGGTCCGGCCCGACCTTCAACGGAGGCCGAACGGCGTGTACGTGATCCAGGGCACAAGCGTGAACGGCCCGCTCTCGGAGGAGCAGGCCGTTCGCCGGCTCGGTGGGCTCTAGCTCACCGTCGAGGCCGGAACCGCGCGTTGACGTCGTCGTCCGGTCTCCTCTCCTTGGTCGGGAAGGAGTCAGGAATCTCCACGGACTTGCCGGTTTGCTGCTGGTTCTGGGGCCTCTGCTCTTGCGGCCGCTGCTCTTGGCGGTTGCGCTCGTCCCGCCGCTCGGGGCCTCTCTGATCGCGCCGCTCGCCGCGGTCCCGGTTTCGGTCCCGGTCCCTGTCGCGACCTCCCCGGTCGCCTCCCGGACGCCCGCCGCCCGGCTTGGGGGCTACGGCGTTCTCGTTCTCTGCGAGCTTCGGATGGTCCTGAGGGACTCCCAACGCGGTCAGGTTGATTCTTCCGAGGCTGTCGATCTCGTGCACCACCACGTTGAGCTCATCTCCCACGGACACCACGTCGTCGGGGCGACGGATGTTCTTCGTGGTGAGTTGCTCCAGCGGCACCAACCCCTCGCGCCCCGGGATGAACTCCACCATCGCACCTCGGCCCATCAGTCGGCTCACGCGTCCTCGGAACTTGGTTCCGATCGCGATGTCGTCGGTCAGGGCTCGGATCATGGCGATCGCCTCCTCCACGGCCTCGAGGTTGGGCGCTCCGATGAGCACGCGGCCATCCTGCTCGATGTCGATGCTTGTGCCGGTGGTCGTCGTGATCTTCTTGATCGTGGCGCCGCTAGGCCCGATCACCAAACCGATCTTCTCGGGGTTGATCTGGATGGTGATGATCTTGGGAGCGTTGGGTGAGAGTTGCTCGCGCGGCGCGGGGATCTCCGCCTCGATCACATCCAGGATCTGCAGGCGGGCCTTCTTCGCTTGGTGCAGAGCCGCCGCGAGCACCTCGTCGGGGATACCCTCCAGCTTGGTGTCGAGCTGCAAAGCGGTGATGCCCTTGCGCGTGCCGGCGACCTTGAAATCCATGTCGCCGCAGAAGTCCTCCATGCCTTGGATGTCGGTCAGGATCTTGTAGCGCTTGCCGTCCGACATCAGGCCCATGGCGATGCCCGCGACCGGCGCCTTGATTTTGATGCCCGCGTCCATCAGAGCGAGAGTCGAGCCGCACACCGAGGCCATCGACGTGCTGCCGTTGGACTCCAGAACCTCGCTCAGCAGGAGGATGGTGTAGGGGAAGTCCGGCTCGTCGATCGGCACCACGGGCTTGAGCGCCCGCTCGGCCAAGGCGCCGTGCCCCACCTCGCGCCGTCCCGGACCCCTCAGCGGGCGCACCTCACCCACGCTATAGGGCGGGAAGTTGTAGAAGTGCATGAAGCGCTTCTCGGTGTCCAGCTCGAGGCCGTCGATGATCTGCGCCTCGTTCGGCAACCCGAGCGTGCAGATCGTCATCACCTGCGTCTGACCCCGGGTGAACAGCCCTGAACCATGCACCTTCGGCAGCAGCCCCGCGCAGGCCTCGATCGGACGGATCTCGTCTAGAGCGCGGCCATCGGGTCGCCGATCGTGCTCCAGGATCAGCCGCCGGACGGTGCCCTTCACCACCTTGTCGACCGCTTCGGGCAACTGGGCGACGGTGTCGGGGTCTTCCGCGAAGCGCTCGGCGTACTTGGCGACCAGCTCCTTGGAGAGATCGTCCAGGGCGGACTCCCGGGCGGCCTTGTCGGGGTTGCAGATCGCGGCCTCGATCTCCTCGCGGCACTCCCGGTCGATGGTCTCCGCGAGCTCGGGCGAGACGCGGAAGACATGCCCCTCCCGCTTCGGCTTGCCGGCGATCTGGGCGAACTTCTCGAACTCGGAGCAGATCAGCTGGATCGCCTCGAAGGCGATCTTGAGGGCGGCGTGCATGTCCTCCTCGGACACCTCGCTGGCGCCGGCCTCGACCATCGAGATCGCACCCTTGTGGCCGGCCACGATGAGGTCGAGGTCCGAGCGCTCGATCTCCTCCATGGAGGGGAAGAGCACGAACTCGCCGTCGATTCTGCCGACGCGCACGCCGGCGATCGGGCCGTTGAACGGGACGTCCGAGATCGCCAGCGCGGCTCCGGCTGCATTGATCGCCAGAACGTCGGGCGGGCAGGCGGGATCGACCGCGAAGGGCATGGCGATCACCTGCACGTCGTTCCTCAGCCCTTTGGGGAACAGGGGACGGATCGGCCGGTCGATCAGACGGCTGACGAGGATGGCCTTCTCGCTGGGTCGGCCGCCCCTCTTGACGAAGCCGCCGGGGATCTTCCCGACGGAGTACTTCCGCTCCTCGTAGTCGCAGACCAGGGGAAGGAAGTCGATGCCCTGGCGGGGTTCGGCCGACATGGTGGCCGTGCCGAGAACGACGGTTTCGCCCATGCCGAGAAGCACGGCACCGCCTGCTTGGCGGGCGACACGGCCGGTTTCGACGCTGAGGGTCTTGCCCCCAACCTCGAAGGCGTGGGATTGAATCATTCGTAGCCTCCTTAACGAGGCTTGACTTCGCGGATGCCGAGTTTCTGGATCAGTTCGCGGTAGCGGGCGATGTCCCGAGAGCGCAGATACGCCTCAAGCCGCCGGCGCTTGCCAACGAGCATCATGAGGCCCCGCCTGCTGTGGAAGTCCTTGCGGTTGCTCCGCAGGTGCTCCGTGATCTGTTGGATCCGGGCGTGCAGGAGCGCGATTTGGACCTCCGTCGAGCCCGTGTCGGACTCGCTGTTGCGGTACTCCTCGATGATCGAAGCCTTGAGAGTCTTCTCCAGCGGCATGCTTTCGTCAAGTGCCTCCAGTGTTCGCCCCGCCCCGGATTCGCTTTGCCGCTCTATGCAAACCCCCGCGAGGATCTCCATACAACGGCAACCTCCGTCCGGTGCGGGACAACGGACTGTACCCGAGAACAGGAGGCCCCGTCAACAGGCCCGTTCCCCGTCGCTCAATCCAGCGTCGTTCCCAGCCTCGGCTCGACCTCCAGAGAGGCGACCGAGGCTGGCGTGCGCCCCCAGGCGATGTCCATGAGCATCTGCTTGGCCTCGTCCGCCCGCCTCTGGCGACAGAGCTCCTCGAGGCGGTCGAGGTCCCTCAGCAGCAGCGTGCGCACGATCTGCGCGCTCGGCCGAACCATGTTGATCTTGCCGTGTGCGGTCGGCAACAGGTCCTCGAGGTCGTTCGCCAGCGACTCGTGGAGCTTCTCTCCGGGTCGGGCGCCGGTGTACTCGATGCGGATGTCCTCGTCGGGAACGAGCCCGTGCAGGCGCACGATGTCCCGCACCAGGTCGTCGATCCGCACAGGATCCCCCATATCCAGAAGGAAGATCTCGCCCCTCTTGCCCATCGCGCCGGCCTGCAGCACCAGCTGGACGGCTTCCGGGATGGTCATGAAGAACCGAGTCATCTCCGGGTGTGTGACCTTGACGGGACCGCCCCGTCGGATCTGAGCCTGCACCAGCGGCACCAGGCTGCCGCGGCTGCCAAGGACGTTGCCGAAGCGCACCGCAGCGAACTCGGTCTCCGAAGTGGAGCCGTAGGCGGAGACCACCATCTCGCAGACGCGCTTGCTCGCGCCCATCACGCTCCTAGGCTGGACCGCCTTGTCGGTCGAGAGCATGATGAACTTGCGCACCCCGTACTTCGCAGCGAGGTCCGCCAGCGTGCGGGTGGCCAGGGCGTTGTTCTCGATCGCCTCGATGGGGTTTCTCTCCATCAGGGGCACGTGCTTGTGCGCCGCGGCGTGGAAGATGACGGTGGGCCGGAAGCGTGCGAGGACCTCCTCGATCGCGGCGCGGTTTCGGATGTCGGCGACGATGGCGTGCGGCCGCAGGGAGGTCGTCTGGATGAGCTCCTGCTCGATCTCGTACAGGCTGTTCTCGCCGCGGCCCACCAGCACGAGGCTGGCGGGGTTGAGCCTTGCAACCTGCCGGGCGAGCTCCCCTCCGATCGATCCTCCGCCCCCCGTGATCAAAACGTGCTCGCCCGTGAGATATCCGGCGATTTTCGCGAGGTCGACGTTCACCGGGGGCCGGCGCAACAGGTCCTGGATCTCGATGTCGCGCATCTGGGGGGTGAGCGTCGATCCCCGCAGCAGGTTGTCGATGGTGGGGACGACCCTCATGCGGGCGCTGGTTCCGCGCACGAGACGGAAGATCCGCTTCACCTCGGCTCCGGGCACGTCCGTGCTGGCCATGATGACGTCCTCGATGTCCAGCTGCTCGATCAGTTCCGGCAGGTCCTCGACCGTGCCGACGACCGGGACGCCGCGGATCCGGAGCTTGCGGTTGGCGGGATCGTCGTCGACGATGCCCGCCACCACGAACTTCGCGTTCGGTTGGCGGTCCAGCTCGCGGATGAGCCGCTCGGCGGCGTCGCCGAATCGGACGATCAGCGCGCGGCTGGCCTGACGCCCGACCGAGGTTCCGGTTCTGGCCCTCCAGGCGAGGGACCGGTGAATGACGCGGACGCCGCAGAGCAGGCTGATCGTGTAGTAGGCGAACAGCACCGGCCCCAGAGAGGCGTTCAGCGGCGCGTCATGGTGGAGGTAGTAGTCCGCCGCACCGATGCCGATGCTCACCGCGACGCACGTTCCGATGATCTCCAGGAATTCGGAGAGGCTCACGTAACGAACGTCCACGCGATACAGGCCTCGCAGGCCGAGGATCCCAACGATGGCCGACGATACGGCGAGGGCGATCGGAAGGGCCACGGGGCTGCGGATCCAATGCGACGGTTGGTCCGCGATCAAGCCGAAGGCAAGGAACAGGCTGGCGGCCACCATGAGGCCGTCCAGAAGCACGCTAAGGAGCGCAAACCGGCGTCTCCCTTTCCATCCCAGCTTGCGTAACGAGGCCTTCTCCCCTCCCATCGTCGCGGAGCTCCCTTCCCAGTCAGACCCCTGCGCTCCAGTTTAGTTCCATTCTGGCCGCGATTCAGTAGGCCTTGGCGAAAAGTACCCTGCGCTGGCTCGGTCGGCCCGTGAGAACGCAGGTTCCCGGTCGGTCATCGTCGGGGTGCAGGGGTTCCAAGGGGATGCAACGGATGGTCGCCTTGGTGAGCTCGGCGATCCTCCGCTCGGTTTCCGTCGTTCCGTCCCAATGGGCCAGTACGAAACCGCCGCCTCCCTCTCCGTCGAAGCGCGAGGCGAATTCCTCCCAGGAGTCCACCCGATGCGTGTTGGCCTCGCGGAACGCCAAGGCCCTCTCGAAGAGCCGGCGCTGCATCCGACCCAGTTCCGAGGGCAGCTCTTCGGCGAGCAGGTCCATCGGCACGGTCCTCTTCTCGCCGGTGTCCCTGAGCGCGAGAACCACCGTGCCGGACTCCAGATCGCGAGGCCCGAGCTCGATCCGCAGGCAGGCCCCCTTGAGCTCCCAATCGTTGAACTTGAAGCCGGGACTCTCCTTCAGCCTCGAGTCCACCACGATCCGCAGCGGCTTGCCGTCGTACGTTCCGGCCCGAAGGGCCTCAGCGAGTCGCTGCGCCTCCGCCAGCGTGGCCTGCTTCGAGGCGTCGTCCCGACCGATCGGCACGATCGCTACCTGGATCGGAGAGAGTCGAGGCGGCAGCACGAGGCCCTTGTCGTCGCTGTGCGCCATCACCAGCGTGCCGATCAGCCGGGTCGAGACGCCCCAGGATGTCGCGTACACGTACTCCAGCTTGCCCTCGGCGCTCTGGAACTTCACGTCGAACGCCTTGGCGAAGTTCTGTCCGAGGTGGTGCGACGTGCCGGCCTGGATGGCCCGCAGGTCCTGCGTCATCGCCTCGATCGTGTAGGTGTGGTCTGCGCCGGCGAACTTGTCGTCGTCCGTCTTGCGCCCTTTGACGACCGGCACCGCCATCCAGTCCTCGGCGAAGCGCCGGTACACCTCGTGGATCTTGGCGGCCTCCTCCTCCGCCTCCTCGTACGTTGCGTGCGCGGTGTGTCCCTCCTGCCAAAGGAACTCGCGGGTTCGGAGGAACAGGCGTGGGCGCATCTCCCACCGAACGATGTTGGCCCATTGGTTGATCAGCAACGGCAGGTCGCGGTAGCTCTGGATCCAGCGGCTGTAGGTGTTCCAGATCACCGTCTCGCTGGTCGGACGGATGATCAGCTCCTCCTCCAGCTTCGCTTCGGGGTCGATGATCAGGCCGCCGCTGTCCGAGTCGACCTTCAGTCGCTAGTGCGTGACAACGGCGCACTCCTTGGCAAATCCCTCCACATGCTCCGCCTCCTTCGCCAAGAACGACTTCGGGACGAACATCGGGAAGTAGGCGTTCACGTGTCCGGTGGCTTTGAACATGTCGTCCAAAGCGCGCTGCATGTTCTCCCAGAGCGCGTAGCCGTGGGGCTTGATCACCATGCATCCGGCGACCGAGGAATGCTCGGCCATGCCGGCCCGCACCACCAGCTCGTTGTACCACTCGCTGTAGTTCTCGGAACGAGGGGGAATGCCCTGTTTGCTGCTCACGGTGGCTTAGTGTGGCACAAGGCAACCTCAAGCGCGCGAATCCCGAGGTTCGAGGCAGGCTCTGGCCCACAGCAGAATCTCCTCCGCCGGAGAGCGCGCGTCGAACTGCCGGGGCGGATGGAACCGAACCCGGATCCGTCGGAACGCCGGTCGCGGAATCACCGAACCGTACGGCAGCACGGCCGGCGTGCCATCGACGCGCACGCAGACCACCGGCGCGCCGCTCTGCCGGGCCAGCAGCGCGAAGCCTGGTTTCAGCTGCAGCAGCTCGCCGGTCTGGCTGAGCTCGCCCTCCGGGAACAGGCCGACGCTCTCTCCTCTCTCGAGCAGCCTCAAGGCGTGGCGAAGCGCCGTGCGGTCCGGCTCGCCTCTGCGCACGGGAAAGGCCCCGAGCCGGCGGATCAGGGGCCCCAAGACCCGGATCTGGAACAGCTCGCTCTTGGCCATGAAGTGGATCGGCCTTGGGCACGCGATCTGGACCACCGGCGGGTCGATGTCGGCGAGGTGGTTCGAGGCCAAGAGCAGGGGGCCTCGCCGCGGCACGTGCTCCAATCCCT
>JAOACB010000067.1 GCA_026418055.1 Fimbriimonadales bacterium | reverse complement strand
GCATGAGGGCGCGCCTGCGGCTGGCGCTGGCGGTGCAGACCGAGCCTCTGGTGCTCCTGCTCGACGAGCCGGGCGCGGGCTTGGACGAGGCCGGAACGGCGCTGGTGGAGTCCGTGTGCGCCGAGCAGAGGACACGCGGGGTGCTCGTCGTCGCCACCAACGACCCGAGGGAGAGGAGGCTGGGAAATCTCGAGATCCGACTGGGATGACGCGTGGGCCCGAGAGCTGTGGGCCTGCCTTCGCAAGGAGTGGCTGGCCGAAACCCGCAGCCGCGCCGGGCTGATGTCGGCCGGGCTGTTCTCGGTTTCGGCGGTCGTGGCCGTGTGGTTCGCCTCCTTCGGGTTCCGCCTTCCAGGCGGCCTCGCGGCGGGCCTGCTGTGGGTGACGCTGCTGTTCTCGGCGGTCGTGGCCCTGCCCAGGGTGCTGCTGGCCGAGGAGGAGAACGGCACCGGCGACCTGCTGCGGCAGTGGGCCAGGCCTCAGGCGGTGTTCTGGGGAAAGGCGCTGTTCAACAGCCTGCAGATGGTGCTCACGGCCTTGGCTCTCACGGTGCTGTTCCTCGTGCTCACGGATCTGCAGATCCGCCACCCCCTGTTGCTGGCGCTCTCCCTGGCGGCGGGCTGCTCGGCTCTGGCTGCCGGAACGACGCTTTGCGGCGCCTTGGCGGCTCAGGCCCCCAACCGGGCAGCGCTGTCGGTGGCGGTGTCGGTGCCGTTCCTGCTGCCGATGGTGGCGCTGGGCATCACCGCCGTGCGGGTGTCGTTCGGCCAGGGTGACCTCGGGGGCGGATGGCAGGGTTGCCTCGGGCTGGCGTGCTATGCTGTGGCTACGTTCTCCGGCGGACCGCACCTGTTCGCCGCGGTGTGGAAGCGATGAGGAACCCGCTCAACCTTCTGTTGCTGCTCGCGATGGCAGGGGCCACGGTGCTGAGCTTCCTCGCTCCTCCGGCCAAGGGGTTCCAAGAGCCGGATCTGGCCCGAATCATCTTCTTCCATCTGCCTTGCGCGTTCGCGACCACCGCGTTCCTGTTCTTCGGCGCGTTCGCCGCGATCCGCTCGCTGCAGGCCGATCGTCTGCTGTGGGACGCGCGAGCCGAGGCCGCCCACAGCATGGCGGCGGGCATGGCGATCGCGACCATGCTCTCCGGCATCCTGTTCAGCAAGGTCCAGTGGGGAGCCTGGTGGCAGAACGACCCTCGCCAGACCTCGTTCCTGCTGGTGCTGCTGATCCTGGGAGCGTACTTCGCCATCCGAGCCGCGTTCCAAGATCCCGAGCGGCGGGCGCGCAACTCGGCGGCCTACTCGGTGGGCAGCCTGCTGCCCAACCTGTTCCTCATCTTCGTCTTCCCCCGCCTACCGCAAATCAGCACGTTCCATCCCGAGGTGATCGGCAAACCGGGCGGGTTCGACCCGATCTACTGGCGGACGATCCTGGCGGTGTTCGCGTGCTTGATGGTGGCGGCGGCGTGGGCCTACCGGCAGCGCGTTCGCGCCATCCTGCTGGAAGAGCGACTGGAGCAACTCGATGCAGAACTGGATTCTCGCAAGCCTTCCTCCGCTGATCGTGTGGTGCGTGCTGTTCGTCTACCTGAGCCAGACGAACCGGCGCATCGCTGAGGCGGAACGCCGCCTGCGCGAGATGGAGAACCCGGAAGCGGAGCGCTGACGTGGCCGACGTTGCCCTGACCCGCGCGGAGTTCCTGCGCGCCGTGGCCGCCGGAGCGGCGGCTCTGGCTCTGGCTCGGTCTGGCGAAGCGGCCGCCGCGCAAGCCTCCAAACCCGAGCTCACGCTGGAGGACCTCAAGGCGTTCCTCAAACTGGCGGACCTGCGGATGAGCGACGCCGAGCTCCAACAGGTGCTGCAGGCAGGCGCCGCCGAGAGCGTGGCCGAGTACGCCGGTCTGCGCAAGTTCGTCGACTCGTACGACCTGGTGCCGCGCGAGACGTTCCGCCCCGTGGGGATCGAGCGGCTGAAGCCGGGGCGCGTCGCGGTCCGGACCCGGCCCGTGCGCCTCCGGCGCCCCTCCGGCGACGAGGACCTGGCGTACCTCGGCGTGACGGAGCTCGGGCACCTGCTGCGCACGCGCCAGGTCTCCAGCGTGGAACTCACCGAGCTGGCCCTCCGGCGCCTGAGGCGCTACGGTCCGGGCCTGCGCTGCCTGGTGACGCTGATGGAGGAGCGAGCCCTGCGGCAGGCGCGCGAGAGGGACGAGGAGCTGAAATCCGGCCGCGTGCGAGGTCCGTTGCACGGCATCCCCACCGGGATCAAGGATCTGTTCGCCACAAAGGGCTACCCGACGCAGTGGGGCACCGAGGCGTTCCGAGGGCAGACGCTGGACTATGACGCGGCGGTGGTGGAGAGGTTGGACCGCGCGGGCGCCGTGATCGTCGCCAAGCTGAGCCTGGGCGCGCTGGCGATGGACAACAAGTGGTTCGGCGGCGAGACGCTGAACCCTTGGAACCCCAAGGAGGGTTCCAGCGGCTCCAGCGCGGGCTCGGCGGCCGCGGTGGCGGCGGGCCTGGTGCCGTTCGCCATCGGAACCGAAACCAGCGGCAGCATCGTCAGCCCCTCGCTGCGGTGCAGGGTCAGCGGCCTGCGCAGCACCTTCGGCTCGGTCAGTCGGCACGGCGCGATGGCCCTGTCCTGGACGATGGACAAGATCGGTCCCATCTGCCGCACCATCGAGGACGCGGCCGTCGTTCTGGCGGCGCTGCTCGGCCCGGATCCGCGCGACCTGAGCACCGTGGCCCGGCCCTTCGAGCATCGGCCGATCGACCGCCTCGACGGCTGGACGCTGGGCGTGGTCGGGAGGCCGCCGCGCGAGGCCCTGGACGTGCTGGAGAAGGCGGGAGCCAAGCTGCGCGAGGCGGCCTTGCCGGAGATGCCGCCCGGGCTCGGCAACATCATCGGCGTGGAATCCGCGGCCATGTTCGACGAAATCACCCGGAACGGGCGCCTGAGCTTGGTCGAGAACGAGTGGCCGCTGTACTTCCGTTCGTCGCGGTTCGTCCCGGCGGTGGAGTACGCGCAGGCCCAGCGGGCTCGCGCCAAGCTGTGCGCCCAGTGGGACGAAGCCATGGAGCCGTTCGACTGCATGGTTCTACCGGACGCCGGGGGCGCGCTCATCTATCCGGCGAACCTGTGCGGCCTGCCCCAGGCCATCGTGCCGTTCGGCACCCATCCCGACGGCAAGAGCCGGTCGGTGTCGTTCCTTGCCCGCGCGTACCAGGAGTCCAAGGCGGTGGCCGCGGCCGACGTGCTGCAGCGGGCCACGGGGTTCCATCGTCTGAGGCCGGATCTGAGCCCGTTCGCCTGAAGGCCCCAGGGGGTACGATCCCCTCTGCCGCATGAAGGGATCGTTGCCGGTCGTGGTGATCGTGGGACGACCGAACGTCGGGAAGAGCACGCTGTTCAACCGCATCGTTCGGAAGCGCGTCGCCGTGGTCGAGGACACCCCCGGAGTCACCCGCGACCGGCTCTACGCCGAGGCCGAGTGGCGCGGCCGGCGGTTCACCATCGTCGACACGGGTGGCATCCTGTTCCAAGACGACGACCCGCTCATCGAGCAGATCCGCGTGCAGGCCGAGATCGCGCTGGCCGAGGCCGACGTGGTTCTGTTCGTCACCGACTCCGCCGAGGGCCTCAACCCGGCCGACCACGATCTGGCCGAGCGCCTGCGCGGTCTGGACAAGCCGGTGCTGCTGCTGGCCAACAAGAGCGACCACCCGAACCACGACGCCCTGGCGAGCGAGTTCTACGCGCTCGGCGTCGGCAGCGAGGTGCGCCCGGTCTCCGGCTTGCACGGGCGCAACGTGGCCGACCTGCTGGACGACATCGCGGAGCTGTTGCCCGAAGCCGCGCCGGCCGAGGAGCCGCAGGAGGAGATCCGCCTGGCGATCGTCGGTCGGCCGAACGTCGGAAAGTCCTCGCTGCTGAACGCCTTCACGGGAGAGAAGCGCGCGATCGTGTCGGACCTGCCCGGCACGACGCGCGACGCGATCGACACCCTGCTGGAGTACCGCGGCGAGCGGTTCCGGCTGATCGACACCGCGGGCCTGCGGCGCAAGGGCAAGATCCAAGGCTCGGTGGAGTACTACATGGCCAACCGCGCCACCAAGGCCATCGAGCGCTGCGACTGCGCGCTCGTGGTGATCGACGGCTCGGAGGGCCTGACCGACGGGGACAAGCGCATCGCGAAGATGGCCCACGACGCGGGGCGGGCGGTCGTGCTGGCGGTCAACAAGTGGGACGCCAAGGAGCCGCCCGACGGCCAACCGACGCGCAAGAGCCTGCTGAAGAAGGACTTCCTGAAGATCGTCTCCAACGAGCTTCCCGAGCTGCACTACGCTCAGGCCTGCTTCACCAGCGCCATCGAGTCGGCGGGCCTCGAGCCGGTTCTGGACGCCGTGCTGAGCGCGCTGGAGAACTACAGCTTCCGCGTTTCCACCGGACGTGTGAACCGCCTGATCCAGGACGCGGTGTTCGACCGGCCCTACACCTCCAAAGGCAAGGCGCTGAAGATCTACTACGCCACGCAGGTTTCGACCAAGCCCCCGACCTTCGCGCTGTTCGTGAACGACCCCGACCTGCTGCACTTCTCCTGCCGCCGCTACCTGGAGAACCGCCTGCGCGCCGAATACCCGCTCCAGGGAACGCCGATCCGTTGGGTGGTCAAGTCGAGCCACAAGCCGAGGGACCCCGGCGAGCAGACCGCGCCGCGCAGGCGCAAGTCCGGGCCATGATCGTTCTGGCCTTCGACAAGTTCAAGGGCACGCTGACGGCGCGACAGGCTTGCGAGGCCGCCGCACGCGGTCTGCTCGAGGCCGGCGTTCCCAACGAGGCGATCGACCGGTGCCCGCTCTCGGACGGCGGCGACGGGTTTCTCGATTGCCTGGAGGCTGCAGGGGCTGGGGAGCGCCGATGGCACCCCGGGGCGACGGGACCCGACTTCGTGCCCCGCCGGGTTCCGTTCCTGGCCCGCGGCCGCACGGCGTTCGTGGAGTCGGCCAAGGTCTGCGGGCTCGAGCTGCTGCCGATCGGGCGGCGCGACCCGTTGCGCACGACGTCGTTCGGCTTGGGAGAGTTGCTCAGGACCCTTCGCGACGATGGCTTCGAGGAGGTCGTGCTCGGCCTGGGCGGCACGGCCACCTGCGACGGCGGGGTCGGCATGCTGGCCGCGCTCGGCTGGCGTTTCGGCAACGCCGAGGGCAAGCCGATCCACCCCGTCGGCGGCCAGCTGGCGGAGATCCGCGAGGTGCGGCCGGGCCCGCCGCTGGGACTTCGGGTGCTCGCGGCCACCGACGTGTGGAACCCGTTGTTCGGCCCCAACGGCGCGGCCCACGCCTTCGCGCCGCAGAAGGGGGCCGATCCCGCCGGGGTCCGTCTGCTCGACCGGGGTCTGCGCCACCTCGCCCGTCTCTTGGCGCAGGAATCCGCGCACGACCGCGCTGCCACTCCGGGGGCCGGAGCGGCGGGCGGACTGGGCTACGCCGTGCTGCAGGCGCTGGGCGGAGGCATCGAGTCCGGCGCGCTGATGGCGCTGCGAGCGTCGCGGTTCGAGCAGCGACTGGCGCGCGCCGCGCTGTGCATCACGGGAGAGGGCAAGGCCGACGCCCAGACGCTGCAGGGGAAGCTGCCGTTCGAGGCTCTGCAGGCTTGCCGGCGTGCGCGGGTGCGTTGCGTCCTGCTGGCGGGACGGCTGGAGCTGGACCCGCTCAGGGCCGGCTTCGACGACGGCCTCGCGGCCGCCCAGGGCGACGCGCCGGCCTCCGAGGGCGACGTGGCTCGGGCCGCCGCCGAGCTGCTGCGCCGCTCCGGCCTCAGGCCCGGCGCCTGACGAGCGCCAACCTGCCAAACTGGGTCCATGAGCGTCGCTCCGAACAAGCGCGAACTGATGCTGGGCCTGTTGCAGCCGGGGTTCGTTCCTCCCTACGTGCCGGCCGCCTTCTTCCTGCACTTCCCGCCGGAGTTCCACCGGGGGCGGGCCGCCGTTGACAAGCACCTGGAGTTCTTCCGCTCCACCGGCATGGACCTCGTGAAGATCCAGTTCGAGATGCCGTGGCCGGACCTGGGGATCTCCGACGCGAGACAGTGGGCCGACGTGCAGCCGCTCGGTATGGACTTCTATCGGCCGATGCTCGAGGTGGTGGAGGGGCTCGTGCGCGAGGCCGGCTCCGAGGCGGTCGTCGTGCTCACGCTGTACTCCCCCTACATGATCGCCGCGCACCTCGTGCGGGACGGCAGGCTCGACTCCGACCTCCAGGAGGCTCCCGAGGCCGTCGCCCGAGGCCTCCTGCGCATCGCGGACGACGTGCTCGAGTTCGTGCGCGCGTGCAAGGAGGTCGGTCTCGACGGCTTCTACCACTCCACGCAGGGCGGCGAGGAGAACCGCTTCGCGGACCGGCGCCTCTTCGAACAGGTGATCCGGCCCGCCGACCTCCGCGTGATGCGGGAGATCGAAGGGCTCTTCCGGTTCAACATCCTGCACGTGTGCGACTACCACCGCGCCAAGGTGGGGGGCTACGAGAGCATGGAGCCGTTCCTGGAGTACCCCGGGCACGTGCTCAGTTGCAGCCCCCACATCGGGGGGCGGGAGCTGCCGCTGGTTTCGCTCCACGAGCAGTTCAGACGCCCGGTCCTCGGAGGGCTCGACCGTCTGGGCGTGCTCGCCAGCGGGACCGAGGAGCAGGTGCGGGCGGAGGCGCGCCGCGTGCTCGAGGGCGCGTTCCCGGGCCTCATCCTGGGAGCCGACTGCACCGTGCCGGCCGACACGCCGTGGAGCAACCTGGCCGCGGCGATCGACGAGGCCCACCGCCGCACCTTCTGAGAGCGATGGAACGGATCCACCTGCCGCACACCGACCTGCAAGTGTCCCGATTCGCCTTCGGCACGGCCGACTGCGGAACCAGGATTCCCGAGGACCGGGCGTTGCGGGTGTTCGAAGCGTACAGGAAAGAGGGAGGAAACTTCCTCGATACTGCGCACTGCTACGCTGCTTGGGTCGAGGGCGGCCTGGGCGTCAGCGAGCGTTGGGTCGCCGGGGTCGTCGCGCGGTTCGGACGCGAGGGGCTGGTGATCGCGACCAAGGGCGGCCACTGCGCGTTCGACGGGTATCCCCGTCCCGACGCATTCCTCGCGCCCGAGATCGTGGAGCGGGATCTGAGCGAAAGCCTGGATCGGTTGCGGATGGACGCGGTGGACCTGTACTATCTGCACCGCGACGACCCTCGCGTGCCGGTTGGCGAATTGGTGGACGCCTGCAACCGCCTTGCGGACGCCGGCCGTGTGCGCCACCTTGGGGTCAGCAACTGGTCGGCCCGCCGTCTCGCCGATGCCAACGCCTACGCCTCGGCCCATGGCCTGCGGCCGTTCGCGATCCTACAGAACCACTGGAGCCTGATGCAGCCCTCGTGGGAGTCGCTGGACGCTCCCGGAGACGTGCGCTACGTGCTGGACGAGGAGCGGGCGGTGCTGGAGGAGCTGGGCGTGCCGGTGGCCGCCTGGGCTCCGGTGCGGGGGATCGTGGAGCTGGAGCGCGGCGGAGGCTGGGGCTACGGCACCGAGCGCAACCGACGCAGGCTCGCGGAGGCGCGGCGGGTCGCCGCCGAGGTCGGCGCGACCGAGGCGCAGGTCGCGCTCGCCTACCTGCTGCGCCAGAGGCCCGTCGCCATCCCGATTCTGGGCACCGGCGACGAAGGCCACCTGCGCGAGGCGCTGGCCGCCGAGGCGCTGACCCTGAGCGACGAGCAGCTGGCGCGCCTCGAGAACGCCTAGGCCCGGCCGGGCAGGCGCCCGATCACCACCCTCCACGGCGGAGAAAGCGGCCCGCGGCGCATGGCCGCGGCGCTCTCCTGCGCCTGGATCACGCTGCGTCTGCCGGCGATCGGCAGCGTCGAAGGTCTGCGCGCCGAGATCCCAACGGGAGCTGCCCGGAGGACGGTTCGCCTCCCGCTCGCTCGGATCTCGCGGACGGCGTCGTGGCGGGCCAGGCACTCCTGGCTTGGCATCCCTTCCGCGAACGGCCCCATCCCCTCCAGGGGCCTCTCGCCGCCTACCCGGCCGGTTGCCGGGCGGGGAGCAGGCCCGCCGCCAACGCCCCTCGGTCGATGCCCGAGGGCCGTGCCGCCCTCACGCGGCGATCACCGCCGGGTTGTCGCCGAGCACGCTCCGTGGGAACCGGGCCGCGGCGCGCTCGGCGCAGTCGGTGCTCCCGCCTCAGGCTTGGGCCTTCCCCTCGCGGACCAGGTCCTCGGGCGTCTTCCTCACCTCGGCAGCCTGTTCCATAAGGCGGCCGCCGTCGTGGAGCGGGAACAGGCCGATCGCGTCGGCGCAGGGCCGGCGCATCGGGTTCCCGCAAGCCGTGTGGACGCCATCGCGCCTGGCGCGCCCACCCGTCCCTCCCAAGGGTCTGCGCTCGAAGGCGGCCGCAATCCGCCCTCTTCGCTCCAAACGGAATCCCTATTTGCATAATCTCTTGGTTATACTTCTGTTGCAGGAGCAGGGCCGATCATGGGAAAGCAGCTTGGGATCCTCGCCGGCTTGCCGCTCGCGGCCGCGCTGGTCGTCGCCACAGCCTTCGCCCCGCAGGCGCGGAGGCCGGTCAACCTGGCGCCGAGCGCCGAGCTCGCCACGAGCTACGTGTCGCCCCACGAGAAGCTCGGCGCGCTGAACGACGGCTACGAGCCCAGGGGATCGTGGGACCGTGGGCCGGCCGCGTACGGCAACTGGCCTCGCCGAGGAACCCAGTGGGTGGAGTACCGCTGGCCCAAGGCGATCGCCACCGGGCGCGTCGAGGTCTATTGGTTCGACGACCGGGGCGGCGTGCGCCTTCCCAAGGCGTGCCGGCTGCTGGCCTGGCTCGATGGAGCGTGGCGGCCGGTGCCGGGAGCCGAGTCCGTCGGGGTTCTGGGCGACCGGTTCAACGCGGCGGAGTTCCCCGAGGTGGTCACGGAGCGCCTGCGGCTGGAGTTCGACTCGGCGGGCGAGGCGTCCACCGGCATCCTGGAATGGCGGGTGATCGATTCGGGCCGCTCGCCGAACTTCGCGCCGAAGGCCGACGCAGGTCCCGTCCGGACCGTGGTGGTCGGCGCGCGGACCTACCTGATGGCCTCCCTCAAGGACGACGGCAAGCCCAACGGCAGGCTGGAGGTGCGGTGGGAGCAGGCGATGGGGCCAGGCGCGGCCAGGATCGCCGACCCGACCGCCGCGCAGACCTCCGCCGTGTTCGACCGCCCGGGCCGCTACGTGCTGCGCCTCACGGCCACCGACGGCGAGGAGACCTCGCGCGACGTGGTCGAGGTGCGGGCGGTTTCGGCGCCGAGCGGTCCCTGGCTCCAGCGGCTTTCGGCGCGCCCTTGGGCGGTGGCCGGACCGTTCTGGGGCCCACGGTATCGAGCGATCCTCTGCCGCTGGATCCCCTACCTGATCGCCAAGCTGAACGACCGCAGCCTGCCCGAGGGCGGCGTGAACAACTTCGAGGAGGCGGCGAAGAAGCTGCGGGGAGAGCCGCACGGTCGGCACCGCGGGTATCCGTTCGCGGACACGTACCTGTACGACACCCTCGAGTCGATGTGCCTGGCCCTGTTGCTGGACCCGCAGGGCGACCCGGAGACCGCGCGCGCCCAGGCGCTGTTCCGCCGAACGATCGGCGAGTGGGTGCCGAAGATCCTGGCGGCCCAGCACCCGGACGGCTACCTGCAGAACCACGAGACCCTGACCGGCACGCCGCGCTGGTCGAACGTGCGCAACCACGAGGCGTTCAACCTCGGGCACCTCCTCGAGGCGGCGATGGCGCACTTCGAGGCGTCGGGCCGCAGGGACCGGCGCCTTCTGGATGCTGCGATCCGCGCCGCCGACTGCTGGGACCGCAACGTGGGGCCCGCTTCCGGCCGGGCGTTCCCGATCGAGCACCAGGGCGTCGAGCAGGCACTGGTGCGCTTGGGCCGGCTGGTCGACGAGGTGGACGGCGCCGGCAAGGGCCGCCGCTACGTCCGCCTGGCGATCCACTTTCTGAACGGGCGCGGCGGCGGAACCGAGTACGACCAGAGCCACCTTCCCGTGCGCCGCCAGTACGAGGCCGTCGGGCACGCGGTGCGAGCCGTGTACCAGTATCAAGGCATGGTGGAGGCGTTCCAAGAGAGTCGGGACGCCGACCTGCTGAGCGCGGCGCTCTCGCTGGAGGACAGCATCGTCAACCGCAAGTACTACCTGACCGGAGGCATCGGAAGCGGCGAAACCTCGGAGGGCTTCGGCGGGGACTTCTCCCTGCCCAACCGTTCGTACTGCGAGTCTTGCGCGGGATGCGGCCAGCTGTTCTTCCAGCACGCGCTGCTGCGCACCGACCGCCACGCCCGACACGCGGACCTGTTCGAGGAGACGCTGATGAACAACGTGCTGGGGGCGATCGACCTGGCTGGCGAGAACTACACCTACACGAACTCTCTGGACTCCGGCCAAGCGCGCTACAAGTGGCACGTGTGCCCCTGCTGCGTGGGGAACGTCCCCCGAACCCTGCTGATGCTGCCGCAATGGGCCTACGCCAAGGCCCCCGACGGGCTGTTCGTGAACCTGTACTTCCATGGCTGGGCGGACCTCGGCGAGGTGCGCGGGGTGCCGGTGAGGGTGAGCCAGCGCACGGAGTATCCCTGGCGGGGCGCCGTGGTGCTGACGCTCGATCCCGCCCGGCCCGTGCGCTTCGCCCTGCGGCTGCGCGAACCGAACCGCCAGACGAGCGCCCTCTACCGCAACCGACCCGAGGTCGCGGGCATGGCTGGGTTGCGCGTCAACGGCAGGCCCGTGGCCGCCACGTCGCACAAGGGCTACCGGGTCATCGAGCGGACTTGGCGCAAGGGAGACACCGTGGAGTTCGAGCTGCCTCTGCGGCCCCAGAGGGTGGCGTGCGACCCGCGCGTGCAGGCCAACCGAGGCCGCACGGCCCTGAGATACGGACCACTTGTGTACAACTTCGAATCGGTGGACGTGGAACTTTCCAAGGTGATCGACCCCGACGCGCCGCTCGAGGCCGTCTGGCGCCCCGACCTGCTCGGGGGAGTGGTCGCCCTGCGGGTGCCGTTCGCGGACGGAACCCGCGGCTGGGCCGTGCCGAACTTCGCTCGGCTGAACCGGGGAGGCCGCTCCGTCGTGTGGATGCCCGCCACCGAGCGTGATCGAAGGTGATCCCTGGCCGCGGGGATCGCTGCCAGGCTCGGGCCGCGCGAGCCCCTGCCGCCCTCCGCGGCGATGTCCGCCGACCATACGGGCCGCAGCACGGAGAACCGCGGGAATCCGGCCAAGGTTCGGGCCGGCCGCCCAGAGGGTCTGCGAGGATCCAGAGGAGTTGGTGCCGACGGACCATCGGATCGGCCGCCTCTCGCCAGGCATCATCGCGCCGCTGAGGGGCGGCTCGCAGGGCACGCCCTGCATCCTGCCGCGGTCCGTGCGCCGAGCCCGAGCGGTGGTCCGCCGCTTCGCCCCGAGGCGCCCCGCTGGCCAGGGCGCAACGTTCGTTGGTCGGATCCGAGAGCCCGTCCCGACCCTCCCGTGATCCCTGAGTATGCTCTGCACCAGAGGAGTTAACGGATGAACAACTTCACCTACCGCAACCCCGTCGAGCTGGTGTTCGGCAAGGGCACGATCGCCGAGCTGAGGCGGCTCGTGCCGACGGACCAGAGGGTGCTGTTCGCCTACGGCGGCGGCTCGATCAAGAAGAACGGCGTGTACGAGCAGGTGCGCGAGGCGCTGGCCGACCGCGAGCTGATCGAGTTCCAAGGCATCGAGCCCAACCCGCGCTACGAGACCTGCATGAAGGCCGTGGAGCTGTGCCGCGAGGAGGAAGTGGGCTTCCTGCTCGCGGTGGGCGGCGGCTCGGTGCTCGACGCCGTGAAGTTCATCGCCGCCGCCGTACCGTTCCAAGGAGAGCCTTGGGACATCCTGGCCAAGCACGCCCGGGTCGACAGCGCGCTGCCTTTGGGAAGCGTGCTGACCCTGCCGGCGACCGGCAGCGAGATGAACGGCAACTCGGTGATCTCGCGCGACGAGACGCGGGAGAAGCTGGCCTTTTACAGCCCGCTCGTGTACCCACGGTTCTCGATCCTGGATCCGGAAACCACCTACACGTTGCCTCCCCGCCAAACCACCAACGGCGTGG